>NZ_JBNCKV010000015.1:0-188326 GCF_049841695.1 Micromonospora sp. DT178 | reverse complement strand
TCGGTGAGCCATCGGCGTTGCCAGGCGGCGTAGTCGGCGTACTGCACGGGCAGGGGCGGCAGGGGGTCGGGCCGGCCATGGTGGTGCGCGGCGTAGAGCACCCCCAGCTCGCGGGTCAGGATCCCCAGCGACCAGCCGTCGGAGACGATGTGGTGCATCGTCAGCAGGAGCACGTGCCGGTCCGGGGCGAGGACGACGAGACGGCCCCGGAACAGCGGGCCGGCCGCCAGGTCGAACGGGGCGGTGCTCTCCTCCTGCTGGAGCCGGGCCAGGGCGGCGGCGGGATCGGCGTGCCCGGTCAGGTCGTCGAGCCCGAGCGGGAACGCGGCCCCGGGCGGATCGATGCGTTGGCCCGCCTCGGCGCCGTCGGGCACGATGCGGGTACGCAGGACCTCGTGCCGGGCGACCAGCGCGTCCAGGGCCGCCCGCAGCGCGTCCCGGTCGAGCCGGCCGTCGAGCTGGAGGGCGAGGGGCATGTGGTACGCGTGACCGACCCTGCCGAGGCGTTCCAGGAACCACAACCGCCGCTGCGCGAAGGAGAGCGGCAGGAGGCCGGACCGGTCCGGCAGGCGCTCGACCTCGGCGGGTGTCCGTGCCGGTGGGACGCGACCGGGGGCCGGAACGCGGGTCGGTTTGTCGTCCGGCAAGTGTGCCCCCTCGATTCCCCGCCGGCCCGCCGCGCCACCAGACTGCGCCACCTGACATCGGCCGAAGTGGATCCACAGTAGACGACTCGACAGGCCGAGACCAGGGACCGACGGACCGGTCCGGAGACCTCAATCCGACACGTGGCTCAGACTTTCGGCCAGCACGTCGGCCAGCCGTCCGTACGCCGCCCGGAGCACGTGCGGCGCACCCGCCGCGCCGGCCCGGTGCGCCGCCGCCAGGGCGTACGCGCGCACCAGGGCGGCCGGGTACGTCTCGGCGTACGCCGACGCGTCGGCCCGTGACAGGGCGCCTGCCAGCGCGTCGGCGTTCGCGAGGGCGTTGGCGTCGGCGAACGCCTCGGCGTTGGCCCCGGTGCTGAGGTCGGCGTAGTGCGCGGCGAACTCGACCACCTCGTCGGGACCGTAGCCGTTGGCGCTCGCGTAGACCTCGGCGTTGGCGTACGCGACCGCCCGGGCCTCGGCGTACGGGTAGGCGGCCCGGTACAGCTCGCGCAGGGCGGGCCGGAGCGCGCCGCGCCACTCGTCGGCCCCGACCCGGTCGCCGGCCAGCGCCCGCCGGTGCAGGTCACCCACCGCCCGGCCGGCGTCCCCGCCGGGCGTCGAGGCGAGCACGCGCGCGTGCCAGTCGTGCACGACCGGGAACGGCACCCGGCCGGCGAGCCGGTCGAGTTCGACGTCGACCCGCCGACGCCAGGCCGGCGGCGCGGCCGGGTCGTGGCCCTCGGCGAGCGCGGCGAGCACCGCCGCCAGCCAGGCCGGCGGCGGACCGCTCACCCGTCCCACCTCGACGGCCCGTCCATGCCGGCGAGGAGGTCGTCGACGTCGTCGTCGGTCAACGTGTCGAGGTATCCCGCGCCGTCGGGCCGAGCCGGAGCGCCGGCCCCCGCCGCTGCGGCGCCGGCGGGTGTCGCGTCGGACCCCGCGCGGGTGCCCGCCCCGGCGGCGGTGACCGCGGCGGCCAGCCCGGCCACGGTCGGGTCGTCGAAGAGCGTCCGGACCGGGAGGTCGACCCCGTACGTCGTCCACACCCGGGCCATCAGCTGGGTGGCCTTCACGGAGTGCCCGCCCAGGACGAAGAAGTTGTCGGCGATGCCGACCGGGCCGGGCAGGCCCAGCAGGTCGGCCACCAACCCCGCCAGCTCCCGCTCCAACGGGGTACGCGGGGCCACCGGCGCCTCGCCGGAGCCGGAACCCCCGCCGGGCGGTGGCAGGGCGCGCAGGTCCAGCTTGCCGCGGGAGGTCCGCGGCACCTCGGGCAGCGCCACGAGGACCGCCGGCACCATGTGCGCGGGCAGGATCCGGCGCGCGTGCTCGGCCAGCCCCGCCGGCGGATCGGTCCCGGGCGGGTCGGTGACCACGTACCCCACCAGCCGCACGCCGTCGTGCTCCACGTCGGACGCGGTCGTCACGACCGCGTCGCGGACCTGCGGGTGGCCGCGCAGCACCGCCTCGACCTCCGCCGTCTCGACCCGGAACCCCCGCACCTTCACCTGCCGGTCGGCCCGCCCCAGCGGCTCGATCCGCCCGCTCGGCAGCCAGCGGCCCAGGTCGCCGCTGCGGTAGAGGCGACCGCCGGGGGTGAACGGGTCGGGGACGAACCGCTCGGCGGTCCAGCCGGGCGCGCCGGCGTAGCCCCGGCCGACCCCCGCGCCGCCGATGCAGACCTCGCCGACGACGCCCGGCGGCACCGGCCGCAGCCACCGGTCCAGCACGTAGACCCGGCTGCCGGTGAGCGCCGGGCCCAGGTCCGGCGGCGCCGACCCCGGCTCGACCTCGGCCCCGGTGGAGTAGACGGTCGTCTCGGTCGGGCCGTAGAGGTTCCACAGGCGCGTGCCCGGCTCGGCCAGGGCGTCGGCGAGGGCCCGGGGCAGGGCCTCCCCGCCGCTGAGGCGCAGCCGCACCCCCGCCGGCACCCCGCCGGCCGCGACCAGCATCCGCCAGGTCGTCGGCGTCGCCTGGAGCATCGTGGCCCCGGCCGTGGTGAGCAGCCGGCGCAGCCGGTTGCCGTCGATCACGTCGTCGTCGCCGGCGACCACCACCGGCGCCCCGCACAGCAGCGGCAGGAGCAGGTCGAGCAGGGCGATGTCGAACGCGAACGGGCTCACCGAGAGGACCCGGTCGGCCGGCCCCAGCGGGATCATCTCGCGGAACGCGTGCAGCAGGTGCGCCACCGCGCCCTGGGTGACGGTGACCGCCTTCGGCCGGCCGGTCGACCCCGAGGTGAACAGCACGTACGCCGCCGCCGTCGCCGGCACCGCGCACGGTGGCGCCACCGCAAGCTCCGCCCCCGCGCCGGTCGGCTCCGGTCCGGCCAGGTCGAGCAGGGTCACCGACGCGGCCAGCTCGGCCAGCAGCGGCGCGGGGACGGCGCCGCTGTCCGTGACGACCACCCGCACCCCGGCGTCGGCGAGCATCCCGCGCAGCCGCCCCGGCGGATGGGTCGGGTCGAGCGGCAGGTACGCCGCCCCGACCCACCAGACGCCCAGCAGCGCCGGGAGCGGACGCGCTCCCCGGGGCAGGACGATGCCCACGGTCTCCTGGACCCGTACGCCGAGCCCGCGCAGCCCCGTGGCGATCCGGCCCGCGAGCCCGCGCAGCGCGGCGCCGGTCAGGGTCACGTCGTCGCCGGCGATCACCACCCGGTCGCCGGCGTCGATCCCGGTCACGAGCGCCGCCGCGGTGCTGCCCGGCGGCGGGACCGACCCGGACCGGGCGGCCGGCCACACCCGGGTGACGAGGTCCGCCGTCGCGGGGGAGAGGACGTCCACGTCGCAGACGCGGGTCTGCGGGGCGGTCGCCAGCGCGGTCAGGATCGCGCCCAGGGCGTCGGCGAACCGGCCCGCGCTGTCCGGGGTGAAGAGGTCGGTGAGGTACCGCAGGCGCACCGTCAGCTCGTCGGGGCCGGCGACGGCGGCCAGCTCCAGCTCGAACTTGCCGGTGCCGGTGGGCACCAGCTCCGGCCGCCAGCGCAGCGCCCCCCGCTCCAGCGGCGCCAGGGCCTCCTCGACCGTGCACATCACCTGCACCAGCGGCGCCCGCGACGGCTGCCGCTGCGGCCGGCACAGCTCCACCACCTGGGCGAACGGCAGGTCCTGGTGGGCCTGGGCGCGCGCGGTGGCGGCGTGCAGTCGGTCGAGCAGTTCGGCGAGCGTCGGCTCGCCGTGCAGCACCGCCCGGATCGCGACGGTGTTGGCGAACAGGCCCAGCATCGGCTCGGTCTCGATCCGGGTGCGCCCGGCCACGGGCACGCCGACGAGCACGTCGTCCGCGCCGCTGAGCCGGGACAGCAGGGCCGCGTACGCGGTCAGCAGCACGGTGAAGAGGGTGCTGCCCCGCTCCCCGGCCAGGCGGCGCAGCGCCCCGGCCAGCTCCCCGTCGACCGGCACCGCCACCTCGCCGGCGGCCGGCGACAGCCGGTCGGGGTACGGGTGGTCGACCGGGAGCGGCACCTCCGGCGGGGCGCCGGCCAGCTCGGCCGGCCAGAAGCGTTCCGCCTCGGCGTGACCGCCCGCGTCGTCGTGCTCCCGCTCCCAGAGGGCGAAGTCCGCGTACTGCAGGGGCGGCTCGACCGAGACGGGCGCCCGGCCGGCGTGCAGCGCCTCGTAGTCGGCGGAGATCTCGTCGAAGAGCAGCCGGAACGACCAGCCGTCGACGATCGCGTGGTGCGCGACCAGCGCCAGGACGTGCCGCTGCGGGGCGAGCCGCAGCAGCGTGACCCGGGTCAGCGGGCCACGCTCCAGCGGCAGCGGCGTGCGGGCGTGCTCCCGCAGCGCGACCCGGGCCGCCGCCTCCCGGTCCGCCTCGGGCAGCTCGTCCAGGGCCACGACCTCGATGGCGCTCGCGCGGGCGGTGTCGTCGATCATCTGGATCGGCCGCCCGCCGTTGGCCCGGAAGCTGGTGCGCAGGATCTCGTGCCGCTCGACCGCCGCCGCCCAGGCCCCGTCGAGCGCGGCCGTGTCCAGCGGGCCGTCCAGCCACACCGCCCACCCGACGTGGTAGGTCGGCTGGCCCGGGTCGAGCTGGTCGAGCAGCCACATCCGCCGTTGCGCGGCCGACGCCGGGAACTCGAACACGGCCATCTCAGCGCACCTGCCCGTCGACCGCGACGACCCGCAGCTCGGCGGTGTACCGGCCGTCGGGACCGGTCAGCCAGAGCTGGTCCGGCGCGGGCAGCATCTCCACCACCGCCACCGTGGCGTCGTCGCCGGCGTGCCGGCGGGCCCGGCGGACCGACCGGGACACCAGGTCGACCGAGGCGAGGCTGGTCAGGTCGGCGTGGACCGGTTTCCGCTCGCCCGCGCAGCGCAGGAACACGTGACGCGGCAGGCCGTGGGCGCCCGCCCAGGCCCGCGCCTGCCGGAACCGCAGCGCCTCGTCGCGGGTGTCGGCGAAGGCGAGGTCGGCGGCGGCGAACGTCCACGCCTCGCGGCTGACCACGAGGGAGTCGATGGTGATCCGGGGCTGGTGCGCCGCCGGGGGTAGGACGCGGAAGAGCTGGGACAACCCGGCGCCGACCACGTCGCCGAGGACGTGCATCAGGTCCACGTCGAACCGCCCGTCGCGCGACCGTACCCGCAGCCCGCCGGGCGTGTCGACCAGGTCGCACTCGCCGACGCGCAGGCTGCGGCGCGGGTCGTGCCCGAACGAGTCGTGCGCGAACACCAACCGGATGTCGTCGGGTCCGGTCAGCGCGTTGCTCTGCCTGGTCGGCACGCCGCCCTCCTGGCCGGTCTCGGCGGGATAGACCGCCCCGGTGCCCACGTCCCGGGCCAGCGCGGCGCGCAGCGCGTCCACCTCCGGGTGGTAGGCGACCCAGGTGGCGTACCGCAGGGTGTTGACGCCCGGGTGCAGCTCGCCCAGGACCCACTCGTCGCCGGCGCGCATCAGGTCCGGGCTGTGCTGCCGCGCGGTCGGCCAGCCGGGCCGTCCCGGCGGGAAGGCGGCGGCCACCGCCGGGGCCAGCTCCGCCGCCGTGAGCCGGACGCGTCGCCCGTCCGCCGGAAGCGGCAGCACGTCGGCCCAGCGCCGGTGCAGCGCGGCGGTCAGCAGGGCGGTCAGCCGTTGCGGCGGATGGAACAGAGCCTCGCCGGCCAGCAGCCAGAAGTCGGCGAGCGGGACCACGTCGGTGCCCAGCTCGGCGGCCCGGCGCCGGTAGATGTCCGCGCAGAGGCGCCGGTAGAGCGTCGCGCCGGCGGCGGTGAACCAGCGCGCGCTCTCCAGCACCAGGCCGAGCGCGTCGCGGATCCCGTCCAGGCCCGCCTCGCCGACGCCGACCGTGCCGGCGCGCAGGCACTCCTCGTAGACGGGGGTGCGGCCGGCGTACATCGTGCCGGCGCGCCGGGTGGCCGGGACGCCGGCCAGCCGGGTGAAGGTGGCCTCCAGGTCGGCCATCGCGCCGGTCAGCCGCTCCGGGTCGCCGGCCGCCGAGGCGAGCGCGTCCCGGGCGGCGCAGAGCTCGTCCAGGGCGGCGAGCGCGGGCCCGCGCACGGCCTCGTCGGTGACCCGGGCCAGCCGGGCCCGCATGGTCCGCTCTGGCCGGGTGTCGTGCGGCGCCACCTCCGGCCGCCACGCGATCCGGTGGGCCCCGGCCAACGTCTCCAGCACCTCGTGCACCTCCCGCGTCGACCGCAGTCCCGGACCCGGCTCGGCCAGCACGGCCCCGGCGACCTCGTCGGCGTCCCGGACCCCGTCGCAGGCGCGCAGCACCGCCGCCTCGGCGTCGGTCAGCGCCACCGGCGGGGCGAGCGGCACCCGCAGCGTCGTCCCGGCCAGCTCCAGGAAGGGCATGAGCCGGGGTACGAGCCACGGGCGCAGCCGTTCCGCGTACGGGGCCAGCACCGCGGCGACCGCCCAGCCCTCCAGGTAGACCGTCCGCCCGGCGAGCAGCGCCGGTGGGTCCGCGGGGTCGACCCGCACGCCGGCGCCCGGCTCGATCCGCGCCCAGCCGACCGGCCCGAAGAAGCCGATCGTGTCGTTCTTCGCGCAGTAGCGCTGGAGGTAGCTGGTGACCAGCGCCTCGTGCTGGCGGTGCTTGGTGTTGCGGGTCGGGTTGCCGGGGCCCCGGCGCAGCAGCGCGTCGACGCCGGTGCGCAGCGCGTGCGGGTTCTGCCAGGCCACCGCCTCGCGGAAGCGGGGGTGGGCCGCCACCGCGTGCAGCGCGACCGTGAGCCGGTCGACCGCCCCCGGGTACGCGGCCGCGTACGCCGCCTCGGCGCCGGCGACGCCGGCCGGGTCGCCGTCGGCCCGGGCCGCCACCACGCGGTCCGCGGCGGCGGCGAGCGCCGCGTCGCCGAGCGGGGCGAGCAGGTCGACCGGGAGGCCCGCGCCCCGCAGGCAGACGGTCCGCCACAGGGCCCATCCGTCGGTCAGCCGGGCCAGGTGCGCGGGCAGGTCCCGGTCGCTGCGGTGCGGCACCCGGTCGCGGCGGCGCAGCGCCGGCCCCGTCCCCACCCGGCCGTCCGGTGCCGATCCGGTCGCCGCGTCGATCGCCGCCGCCGTCGCGGCCAGGGTCGGTGCCTGGTAGAACGGGCCCACGCCCAGTTCCACGCCGAACGCCTCGCGGATCCGGAACATCAGCCGGGTGACCGTCAGCGAGTTGCCGCCGAGGGTGAAGAAGCCGGTCTCCCGCCCGATGCTCGCGGGCGGGGGCCCGCCGGGCAGCAGCCGGGACCAGAGCCCGGCCAGCCGGTGTTCGGTCGGCGTGGCGGGCCCGGCGACGTCCGGATCCGTCCCGGCGAGGTCGGGCGCCGGCAGCGCCGCCCGGTCGACCTTCCCGTACGCGGTCAGCGGCAACCGGTCGAGGACGGCGAACGCGGCCGGCACCAGGTGGGCCGGCAGCCGGGCGGCGACGTGCTCACGCAGGCTCGCCGCGCTCGGGACCGTCGCGCCGGCCGGCGTGACGTAGCCGACCAGGTGCCGCTCCGGCCCGTCGCCCCGTACGCCCACCGCCGCCGCGGCGACCCGCGGGTGCGTCCTGAGCACCGCCTCCACCTCGCCCGGCTCGACCCGGAAGCCCCGGATCTTCACCTGGTCGTCGCGGCGGCCGAGGAACTCCAGCACCCCGTCGGCGCGCCAGCGGACGACGTCACCGGTGCGGTAGAGGCGCCCACCGGGCACCAGCGGATCCGGCACGAACGCCCGGGCGGTCGCCGCCGGGTCGCCGAGGTAGCCGCGGGCCAGCCCGTCGCCGCCGGTGTACAGCTCGCCCGCGACCCCGACCGGCACCGGCCGGCCGCTTGCGTCGAGCACGTGGACGGTGCTCTGCGGCACGGGACGGCCGATCGGCACCCGGTCACCCACCGGCCCGGCGCCGCTCATCAGGTGGCAACTGGTCAGCGTCGTGTTCTCCGTCGGCCCGTACGCGTTGACCAGCGGAAGCCCGCCGCGCGCGGCGAGCACGGCGCGGACCGCGCCCGGGTCGGCCACGTCGCCGCCGGTGAGCAGTTGCCGCACGCCCGCCAGCGCCGTGACGTCCTCCTCGGCGAGCTGCCGGAAGAGCCCGGCGGTGAGGAAGGCGACGGTGACCCCGCCGGTACGCATCAACGCGGTCAGCCGGGTGAGGTCCACCGGGTCCGGCGGCGCGACCACCGCCGTGGCGCCGGTCAGCAGGGCGCCCCAGATCTCCCAGGTGGACGCGTCGAACGCGGTCGGGGCGAACTGGAGCACCCGCTCGCCGGGGCCGAGGGTGGCGAAGTCCGGGTCGGTCACCAGCCGCACCACGCCCCGGTGGGTGATCCCGACCCGCTTGGGCGCCCCGGTCGAGCCGGAGGTGTGCAGGACGGCGGCGAGCTGCGACGGGTGGATCCGCCCCGGCGGCGGGCCGGCCGGCGCCGCTTCCCCGTCCGGCGCGTCGACGTCCAGCACCCGGACCGGGCCGAGGTCGGGCAGGCCGGCGGCGGTCGCGGAGGCGGTCAGCAGCACACGGGTGCCGCTGGCGGCGAGGAGGCCCGCGATCCGGGCGGGTGGGGCGGCCGGGTCCACGGGGAGGTAGGCCCCGCCGGCCTTGAGCACGCCCAGCAGGGCCCGGATCAGCGGTTCGCCACGGGGGAGCAGCACGGCGACGGGGGTCTCCCCGGCGACCCCGTGCCGGCGCAGCGTCCAGGCCAGCCGGTCGGCTGCCCGGTCCAGCTCCGCGTACGAGACGGTGCGGTCGTCGAGGACCAGCGCGGTGGCGGCCGGGTCGCCGGCCACGCGGGCCGCGAAGACCTCGGGGACGGAGGCGTCGCGGGGGTAGGGCCGCCGGGTGGCGTTCCAGGCGGCGCGCAGGGGCGCCTCGCCGGCGGCGCCGAGGTCCAGGTCGGCCAGGCGGGCGTCCGGTCGCTGCGCCAACTCGCGCACGGTGCCGTGCAACTGCGCGAGGATCCGCCGCGCCGCCGCGTCCAGCAGCCTGGTGCCGTCCCACGTCACGCCGAGGCGCAGCTCCGGTTCGTCGAAGGCGTGCACCGTCAGCGGGTAGCCGGGCATGCGGTGCACGCGGGCCGAGCGCCGGGCCCCCTCCGGCCCGCCCTCGGCCAGGGCGGTGGACAGCCGCTGCCGCTCGAACACCACCAGGCTGTCCAGCAGCGGCGTGTCGGGCGGCAGGCCGGCCTGGTCGAGGATGGTGTGCAGCGGCGTGAGCTGGTGTTCGCGGATCCGCCGGATCCGGTCCGCCACGTCGGCCAGGAACCGCCGCACCGTCCACCGTGGATCGAGGCGGATCCGCAGCGGCACCGTGTTGAGTAGCAGCCCGAGGATCTTCTCGGCGTCCGGGACGCTGTCGTACCGGCAGGATCGCGTGACCGCGAAGGTGACGTCGTCGACCCCGCCGTAGCCGCCGCGCAGCAGCGCCCAGGCCGCGTGGACCACGGCGCCGACGCCGACGCCCGCCGCTGCGGCGGTGGCGCGGAGCCGGTCGGACTCCGGCCGGGTGAGGGCGACCTCGTGCGAGGCGGGCACGCCGCGCGCGCCGGGGTCCGCGTCGAGGCGGCCCGGGAGCGTCCGGGGCATCGGGGCGTCGCCGAGGTACCCCTTCCAAAACGCGTCGCCGCTGCTCGGGTCGCGCGTGCCCCACCAGTGCACGAAGTCCGCGAACGGCGGCCGGCGCGGCGGGTCCGGCGCCCGGCCGGCCCGGCGCGCGGCGTAGTCGGCGAGGACCTCGTCGAGCAGCATCCGGGTGGAGCGGCCGTCGAGGATCGCGTGGTGGAAGGTGACGACGACGTGGTGGTCGCTCAGCGCGGTGACCCGCAGCAGGGGCGCCCGACCCACGTCGAAGGGCTCGTGCCGGTCGGTGGGCAGGAAGTCGTCGAGCGTCGCCTCCCGCCACCGCAGGTCCGGCGCCACGGTGGACCGGACGACCTGCGCGACGCCGTGGTCACCGTCGACCTCGAAGGCCGTACGCAGCACCGCGTGCCGCCGGGTCGCGGCCTGCCAGGCGGCGGTGAACGCGTCCCGGTCCGGCGGACCGTCCCACCTGATCGTGACCTGCTGGACGTCCACCCCTCCGGCGGGCTGCCGGAGGGTCTGCAGCACCATCCCGCGTTGCACGGCGAGGGCCGGATACCGCTGGCAACTGTCGTTCATGCGCCCTCGTCCGGTGCGGCGTCAGCCGGTGGCGGCGTGCTCGTCCATCCAACGCCGCAACGACAGCGGCCGCATGTCCGTCCACACCTCGTCGATCCGGGCGAGGCACTCGCCGCGTGTCCCGGTGGTGCCCTCACGCCGCCAGCCGGCGGGCAGTTCACGGTCGTCCCACCAGATCGAGAACTGTTCCTCGTCGTTCACGACCACGGCGTACGTCCGGGTGTCGTCGTCGTCAGCGCTCATCGGACCCCCTTCGCCGGGAAGGATTTCAGCCACGTCGATTCCGTGTCAAGGATCGGTCGATCTTCCGACGTCACGCGGAGGTGGGCCGTACGGCCGCCTCGGAGTCCGGTGTGGACGACGGTGCCGGCGCGTCGGCGCCGGCGTCGATCCGCGACGTCCGGGCGACCCAGCCGACGGCCGGGCCGGCGGCCAGCGCGCAGCCCACGAAGATCGCCGCGACGACCCACCAACCCCAGCCGCCGGTCTGGATCGCGAGGAGGGTCAGGCCCACCGGCGCGAAGACGTCCGCCGCCGAGCTGATGGTCTGTGCCGTGCCGAGGTACACCCCGCGCGACGCGGCG
Organism: Micromonospora sp. DT178; assembly: GCF_049841695.1. NCBI lineage: Bacteria > Bacillati > Actinomycetota > Actinomycetes > Micromonosporales > Micromonosporaceae > Micromonospora > Micromonospora sp. DT178. The sequence continues at coordinate 177,516 of NZ_JBNCKV010000015.1, read as the reverse complement.
GGCGGCACATTGGTCTGGACGAACCAGAGCGCCGCCGAGAACCACAACTCGGTGGTGGTCACCAGCACCACGACGCCGAGGAGCGCGACGACGGTCCATCCGCCGCCGGTCCGGCCCGCGAGCGCGGCCACCAGGCAGGCGAGCGCGGTGACGAGGGCGCCCCGGCGGATCAGGCGGGCCGCGCCGGGAAGCGAGTCCGCGCCGCGCGACGCCGGCACCTGCAACGTGATCACCAGCACCGTGTTGAGGGCCAGCATCGCGCCGAGCAGCGGCTTGGGGGCGTCGGTGTGGGTGATCGCCCAGAGCGGCAGGATCTCGACGAGGATCACCGAGTGGAACATCATGACGGCGAGGAGCACGGCGGTCGTCACGTAGGGCAGGTCCTTCAGCACCGCCCAGCGCGAGGCGGTGGCCGCCCGGTCGTGGCGTACCACCGGCGCGGCCGGTAGCCGGGTCACGAGGGCGGCGTTGAGCAGGGACAACGCGGAGTTGAGCAGCACCATGGCGACGAGCGCGGTGGCGGAGTCGAACGCCAGCGCCACCGCGCCGAGCCCGGTGCCGAGGGTGAACCCGGCGTTGAGGTACGAGCGCGCGTACGCCATCGTCCGCACCCGGTCCCCGGCCGGCATGGCGTCGGCGGTGTAGATGGTGCGCCCGGCGTTGGCGAACGAGTCGGTCACGGCGGCCACCACCATCAGCACCACGAAGCCCACGAAGGACGTCACGAGCGGATAGGCGGCGAAGGTCAGCGCCGAGCCGAGCGCGCCGACGGCCCAGGACCGCTGCCCGCCGATCCGGTCGGCCAGCGCGCCCAGCGGCAGCGAGGTGGCGACCCCGGCGAGCCCCGCGATCGAGAAGCCGACCCCGATCTGCACGGCGCTGAGCCCGAGCACCTCGGTGAAGAACACGATGCTGCCGGTGAGGAAGGTGCCGCTGCCGACGGCGACCATGGCGGACTGGTACGCGATCGCCCGGGGCAGCCCGGGCGGCGGCAGGAGCCGGGACGCGGCGAATCGGTGACCGTCCATGGTGCCGGTCAGGCTACCCGGGCGGTCGCCTCCGGTGGCGTCGCCGACCCGGCGCGCGGGCCCGGTCCGGTGCCGCGGGGAAGGCTCGCTGCCCTGCGTCCGCCCACCGGCGGCGGGCAACCGGCGGCGGTCGATCGCCCGGCGCGCGCCCATGGCCGCCCGGCTTGCAGCTCGCCGAGATGACCGGGTCACATATGGTGGACACTCATCGACACGGGGAGATCAATGATGTCTGTAAGAATGGCCGTCGCCGCGGCGGCCGGCCTCGGCTCGGTCGTGCTCTCTGCGGTCCCGGCGGTCGCCGCACCCAAGCTGCCGGACGTGACCGTGACCGTGACCAGCGAGCGCTTCGTCCTGCCCAGCGACGGCTGGACCTCGGTGGACGCGGTGGCGCGCAACGCCGGCACCAAGGCTGCGGCGGGGGTCCGGTTGGTCTTCACGCTGCCCGAGCCCTTCCAGATCGGGCAGATTGCCACGACCAACGCATGGACCTGCGGCTTCACCACGCCCACCGTCACCTGTGACCTGGTGGGGGACCTGGCCCCGGGGGCGTCGGCGCCCGCCGTCAACCTCACCGGATACCTCTACAGTGCGCCGATCGGCGCGCCGGTCGAGGCCGTCGCCACGGTGTCCACCACGACGCCCGAGCAGGCCGTCGGCAACAACACGGGCACCAAGCAGTTCCAGATTGTCGGCAAGGGCACCCTCCGCGGCGTGATCTGGAACGATCTGGACGCCGACGGCATCCGGGAGGCGGGCGAGCCACTGGTCACCAACGTGGGGCTGAGCTTCTGGAGCGTCGTCGACGACGACCAGTACGGCTTCTCCAACTCCTACGACGGCACCTACCGCTTCGACGTCCCGGCGAAGCACTACGTCGGCCGAGTCCAGCTGTACAAGAGCAACTGGCGGTTCACCACACCGAACGTCGGCGCCGACGACACCGTCGACTCGGACGTGGTGCAGGTCTCCGAGACCACCTACACCAGCAACGGTGAGACGGCGGTCCTGTCCGCGGTGGCGGGAGAGACCACCACGGTCGACATCGGAGTCGTGGCCAACAGCCCCACGTCGTGACCTGATCGGTGGGACGCCGCCCGCAGGACACCGGCAGCCGTACGCGTCGCGCGAGCCGGACCGGCGACGACGGTGATCCGTCACGGGGCGGCGTCCCACCAGCTCGGCAGGGTAGGTCAGCTCACCGACCGGTGGTGGCACCACCGGGAGCACCTTTCGGCCCGTCACGCCGCGTCGTCCGCGCGCAGCACGAGCCGGTCGGTGGTCCTCTCCCCGATGTACGTCAGGTCGGCGTCCCACCCGAGCCCGGGCCCGGCGGGCACCTCGACGAGCCCGTCGGCGCTCACGATCGGGCGGGTGGTGACGTCGCGGGCGTAGTACTTGTCGGAGCCGGAGACGTCCGAGGGGAGCGTGAAGCCGGCGAGCGCGCTCAGCGCGACGTTGGCGGCCCGTCCGATCCCGAACTCGTGCATGCCGCCGCACCACACCGGGACGCCGTGCTCGCGCGCGAGGTCGTGCGCCCGTACGGCGTGGGTCAGCCCACCCATCCGCGAGACCTTGACGTTGAGCACGCGTACGGCGCCCAGGCGCAGCGCGGTGACGAGGTCGTCCAGCTCCTCGACGGACTCGTCGAGACAGACGGGGGTGTCGATGCGTTCCTGGAGGGCGGCGTGCGCGACGAGCGCCCGTGGCGCGAACGGCTGCTCGATCATCAGCAGGCCCAGGCCGTCGAGTTCCGCCAGGACGGCCCGGTGTTCCGGGGTGTCCTCGTAGGCGCCGTTGGCGTCGACGTGCAGCGGCACGCGCGGATGTGCCGCGCGCACGGCCCGCACCGGGTCGACGTCCCAGCCGGGCGCGATCTTGAGCTTGATCCTGCGGTAGCCCTCGTCGACCCGCAGCCGCACCTGCGTGAGGAGGTCGTCGACGGTGGGTTCGATCCCCAGCGACACCCCCGCCTCGACGCTGCCGCGCGTGCCGCCCAGCGCGTGCGCGAGGGAGGTGCCTTCGGCGGCCGACCACAACGCCCAGGCGGCGATGTCGAAACCGGCGCGGGCGAAGTGGTTGCCCCGGACCCTGCCGAGCGTCGCGGCCAGGTCCGCCGGGTGCTCCCAGCCGGTACGCAGGACCATCGGCGCGAGGTGGTCACGGGCGACCGCCCAGCAGCTCTCGACGGTCTCGGCGCAGTAGAACGGGCCGCTCGGCGAGGCGATTTCGCCCCACCCCACGGCGCCGTCGGTGTCGGTGAGCGCGACCAGGATGTGCTCCAGCTCGCGCTTGGCGTGGGAGCTGGTCTGGAACCGGTGCACGAGCGGCAGCCGGACCCGGCGCAGCTCCACCGCCTCGATCCGCCTCACGCCGGCACCTCGCCGCGCCCGGCGTGACCGTGCCGGTCGTCCCGGGCCGGCCCGTCGCCGCTCCCTCCGCCTCGCCTGGAATCGGTCACGGCTCCTCCTGGTAGAGATCGAGTTCGGCGGCGAGGGCGTCGCGCTCGCGCAGGCGGCGGCCGGCCCCCTTCGAGCTGGCGATGGTCAGGGTGGCGAGCAGGTGCAGCGCGAGCACCACCGAGGTGGGGGAGTTGGCGTAGGAGGCGCTGTCGGTGCCGATGACGATGCGGACGGCGGCGCTCTCGGCCAGCGGCGCGTCCTCGGCGTCGGTGACGAGGACCAGTTGGCCGCCGTGCCGGACGTAGGCGGAGGCGACGTCGATGGTCTCGCGCCGGTAGCGCGCCATGCAGACGGCCACGAGCAGGTCGCCCTGGCGGATGTCGCTGAGCACGTCGAGGGGCCGCAGTGCCGCGCCGTCGACGAGGTGGACGCCGGAGAGCCCGGCGCTGAGGTCGGAAGCGAGCAGGGACGCGAAGCCGAGCGACTTGCCGTGGCCGAGCAGGTAACGCCGCCGGGCCGACACGATGAGCGCCGCGGCCCGCTCGATGGCGTCCTGCTCGGCGGCCCACGCCAGCGCCGTGGCGAACTCGGTGCGTTGCTGCTCCAGGACCCGCTGCTTGAGCACCTGCGCGGACCTGCGCTGCACGTTGCGGTCGAAGCGCTCCGAGGGCGTCGATCTTCTCGTGGTCATGCCTCAATCCTGTGCGAACAGGTAGCTGACGCGGCCGGGGCGGTCCGCCCGCCGCGCGACGCCGACGAGCCGCCCGCCCGCGGCGAACCGGTCGGCCAGCTCCTGGCGCAGTCGCGCCCGGTCGTCGGGCCTCCGGGCGGCGGTACGGTCGTCGGCGGGCGAGTCCACCGCCGCGTGCCCGGGCGCCCGGGTGCCGCCCCCGGGCCGGTCGAGGTCCCACCGGACCAGGACCCGGTCGCTGTCGCCGTCGTCGTAGAAGTCGGGCAGGAAGCGGATTCCGACGGCGCCCAGCACGTTCAGGTTGAAGTGGACGTTGCGCAGCGCGTACGGGTCGAAGGTCCACCGCATCGTGCGCGCGCCCGCGCGTCGTGCCGCCTCGGCCTGGGCGTGCTTGAGCAGGCGGCCTACGCCGCGCCCCTGCGCCCGCGCGTCGACGACGGCCGCCTGCGAATAGTGGTACAGCTCGCCGTGCTCGACGCCCGTGAAGCCGTAGCAGAAGCCGACGAGGGAGCCGTCCCCGTCGAACGCGCCGACCACGGTCCCGGCGTTCTCGCGCAGCGCGGCCAGGAGGCGAGGGCTGACGGCGTGCTCGGGGCCCTGGTAACCGAAGACGGTCCGGTAGAGCGCCGATGCCGCCGTCCACTCGGCGAGCCCGGCGAGGTCACGCGCCACGATCCCCTGCGGGTCAGCGGTCATCAGCCACTCCCTTGTGAAAGATAGCGATCGTATGTCGCCCATGCTGCCGCCGATCTGGCCCGTTGACAAGGTGTTCGAGTGAATCATATGGTCCGCATATGTCGTCCTCGGAATCCAGCCCCGCGCTCGACGCGCTGCACCGCTACACGCTGCACGAGTCGCCGACCGGTGACCGGCGGGCGCTGGCCGCGCTGGCCGACGTGCTCGACGCCGACGCCGCCCGCGCCGGCTTCGACACCGCCCGGGTGCCACACCCGAGCGGCGACCATCTGGTCTGGACCCTTCCCGCGCGAGGGGTCCCGGGCGACCCGGTGCTGCTGCTGACCCACTACGACACCGTCTGGCCGGTCGGCACGCTGTCCGGCATGCCGTGGTCCGTCGAGGGAGACGTCGTCCGCGGCCCGGGCGTGTACGACACCAAGGCCGGGATCGTCGCACTGCTCGCGGCGGCGGCACGCGTCGAGCGGCAGAGCGCCCCGCACCCCGAGATCAGGGTCCTCGTCGTCGCCGACGAGGAGATCGGCTCGCCCACCGCCACCGGGCTGGTCCGGGCCGAGGCGGCCCGGGCCCGCGCGGTGCTCGGCCTGGAACCGCCGCACCCCGGCGGCGACCTCAAGACCGGCCGGCGCGGCAGCACCCGGGTCCGCATCGAGGTCACCGGGATCGAGGCGCACGCCGCGCTCGACCCGGACGCCGGAGTCAACGCCATCGACGAGCTCGTCGACCAGCTCGTGCGGCTCCGCGCACTCGTGCGGGGCCGGCCGGTCCTGCTCAACACCGGCACCATCGCCGGCGGGGGGCGGACCAACGTGGTGGCCGGCGAGGCCCACGTCGAACTGGGACTGCGCTTCAGCGACCCGGCGGACGAGGACGCCGTCCTCACCGGCCTGCGGTCGCTGCGTCCGGTGCGCGACCGCGCCCGGCTCGACACCCGGCTGCTCTCGCACCGGCCCACCTGGCGGCCGGACGAGGCGGGGGCGCACCTGCTCGACCGGATCGTGGGCATCGCCGCCGACCTCGGTCAGGGCGGCCTCGCCGGTCGCCCGGCGGACGGTGCCGCCGACACCAACACGACGGGTGCGCTCGGCCGCCCCACCGTCGACGGGCTCGCCCCGCCCGGTGGCGGCGCACACGCCTGGCAGGAGTGGGTCTCGGCGGCCGGCATCGACGCGCGCAGCGACCTGCTGGCCGCCCTGTTCACCGGCCTCCACACCGCGGCTCCGTGCCGTGGGGACGGCGCCTGACCCGGGCGCGCACCCCGGAAGCCGCGGCGGCTGGCGCGACCCGGCCCGCCGCGCGGATAGGCGACCCGGCAAACCGCGTGGCGGGACCTGACCCGCCGCGTCCGGGTCGGCGCGACCCGGGTACCCCGGTCGCGGGTCAGTGCGATCTGGCGCGCCGCGCGCGGGTCAGTGCGAGCAGCCCCACGGCGATCAGGGCCAGCCCGAGCGCTCCGGCCGCCACGAGGTAGGTCCCCACGGCACTGGAGCGGCCGGTCCCGTCGCCGGCGGCGCGGGCCGTCGGCCCGGGCGTGCTGGACGGGGCGGGGGACCCGGCGGCCGCCGGCAGCGGGTAGCGCCGGACCGCGGGCATCGTCCCCGGCGGCTGGTCGGCGGTCTCGGACACGGTGAGCAGGGACCGCCCGTCGCGGCTGTAGGTGACCGACTCGCCCTGCGGCTCGTCGGGCAGCGCGATGATCCGTGGCGTCCCGCCGGTCAACGCGGTGACCACGTCGCCGTCGGTCACGTCGAACTCGTACGCGTCCGCGTAGGTGCGCAGGACGATCCGGCGCCCGTCCGGTGCGGTGGCGGCGCCGGTGACCGCCGTGCGACCGAGCGCCCCGAACGGGTTGCTCGTCGTGGAGGCCGGCAGCCGGACCTGCCCCACCTTCACCAGCGGCGTCGTCGCACCCGCACGCAGGGCGCCGCTCGGCGCGTACACGTTGGCCGAGTACTTGGACACGACCACCGGCCGGTCGTCGCCGGTCACGAGCAGGGCCTCGGCGTCGTGCGGACCGTCCGGATAGGCCATGCGGTACAACACCGGCCGGTCGGCTCCCGGCGGCAGCTTCCACACCGCGATCGTCTGCCGCGACCGGTCGTTGTCCCCGATGTCCGCCACCCAGACCGTGCCGTCCGCGCCGACGGCGAGGTCCTCGGTGTCGCGCGGCCGGGACGGATAGGACACGGTCCGCACGACGGAGCACCGATCGTCCAGGAAGAAGATGCGGCGGCGGGCCTCGTCGTCCGCGCCGTCGTTGACCATGACGAAGCCGTCGTCCGTGGCGACCATGCCGGAGATCTCGCTCAGCCGGCCGCCACGCACCTCGCACACCGGCGTCCCGGGGGCCGCCGCGGGTGTCGGGTCGGCCACGGCACCACCGGGGGCCGTCGCGACGGCGAGGACGACGACCGTCCCCGCCGCGACCCGCAGCCGCCAGGTCCCGTTGCCTCGTCGCCTCACCAGCAGTCCCTTTCAGTGCCGGTCCGCTCCGTCCGGCAATTCGGTGCCGGTGCGCGCACCGGCGATCCACACCCGCCGACCCGGGCGTCACGCCGTGTGCCGGGACCGGCTGCCGTCCGCCCGGCTCCGCTGCGTCGCCGCCCCGACGTGAGCGCGTCCGGGCGCGTGACCAGGGGATGAGTGTATGACCCGGTGGCGCGGCCCCGGTCACGGCCCGCCGTGCCGGCGACCCGGACCGTCGCCGTCGCCGTCGCCGCGACCGGGACCGGTGACGCCACCGCCCGCCCGCATCCGTCCGGATCGAGGCGCCACCGGGCCGGGACCCGACCGGCGGCGTACGCTGCCGCGATGACCGCACCGGCCCGCATCCTCGTCTACGGGGTGTACGGCGCCGGCAAGTCCACCCTGGCGGCGCGGCTGGCCGAGCGCCTCGGCTCGCCGTGGCACCCGGTCGACGACCTGCTGTGGCAGCCGGGCTGGGTGGAGGTGCCGGTCGCGGAGCAGCGCAGCCGGATCGAGGCGGTCTGCCGACGCGACCGCTGGATCCTCGACGGGGCGTACCACGGCTGGCGCGACGTGGTGCTGGCGCGCGCCGACCTGGTCGTCGGCCTGGACTACCCGCGCTGGCTCTCCTTCTGGCGGCTGCTGCGGCGCACCGCCCACCGGCTGGTCAGCGGCGAGGAGATCTGCAACGGCAACCGCGAGTCGCTGCGCAGCGTGCTGTCCCGGGACTCGATCCTGGTGTGGCACGCCACCGCGTTCGGCCGGGCCCGGCGGCGGATGCGCGCCTGGCAGGCCGATCCGGCCGGGCCGCCGGTGCTGCTGTTCCGCTCCCCGGCGGCCCTGGAGAGCTGGCTGTCCGAACTGACCCGACGGTGAGGACCTGTCCCGCAGGCCGGCGGGCGGTGTTCCCCCGCGCGCCCCGGTGAGGTGCGCGGATGGACGGACGCCATTGCCTTGGCCTGCGTGATCACCTAGGTTTCACACGATCGCACCCAGCCGCACCGAGCACTCCCCGGCTCTGGCGAGGCAGCGAGACAGCACCGATCGCGCCGCTCAGTGACTTAGGAGCTCACCGTGGCACATCCCCCCTCCCGAAGAAGGTTCCCCTCCCGTCGGCGGACACCGGCCCGTCTGGTCGTGGCGGTGACGGCGAGCACCATGCTGCTCGCCGTGGCCCCCGTCCCGGCCGTGGCGGCACCGCTGCCGGCGGGCGACACGACAGCCGAGGCGTCAGCCCGCCCGGCGTCGAGCAAGGCGCAGCCCAAGAGCGGGCTCTGGCTGGTGAAGATGGACAAGCCGTCGGTGGTGGCCGCCTCGCAGGCGAGGGCGGCACGCACCGGCGGGATCGACACCCGGTCCGCGGCGAGCACCTCCTACGCGCAGGAGTTGGCGCGGCAGCAGGACACGCTGGTGGACGAGATGGAGGCGATCCTGGGCCGCTCCGTGCGGGTCGCCCACACCTACCGCAACGTGGTGAACGGCCTGGCGGTCGAGGTCAGCGCGGACGAGGCGGCGCACCTGTCCGGCCTGCCGGGGGTCAGCGCGGTCGTACCCGACGAGGTCCTGGAGCTGACGACCGACACCAGCAACGCGCTGATCCAGTCGCCCGCGGTGTGGGAGGGCAGGACGGCGGAGAACGTCGGCACCCGTGGCGAGGGTGCCATCGTCGGGATCCTCGACTCGGGCATCAACCCCGAGCACCCCTCGTTCGCGGCCGTGGACGGCGACGGCTACCGGCACACCAACCCGTACGGCGCGGGCACGTACACCGGCGTCTGCGCCCCGACCCATCCCCAGCACAAGGCGATCTGCAACGACAAGCTGATCGGCGCCTGGTCGATGGTCGGCACCGACGCCCGGGACGACAACGGCCACGGCAGCCACACCGCCTCGACCGCCGCCGGCAACCGGCACGAGGCGACCATGACCGTCGGCACCAGCACGCACAAGGTCACGGTCTCCGGGGTCGCGCCGCGGGCCAACGTCATCTCCTACAAGGTCTGCATGGCCATCGGCTGCCTCTCCTCGGCGACGATCGCCGCCGTGGACCAGGCGATCGCCGACGGCGTGGACGTCCTCAACTACTCGATCTCCGGCCGCGACGACCCCTGGAAGGACCTCGTCGACCAGGCGTTCCTGGAGGCGTACTCGGCCGGCATCTTCGTCGCCGCCTCCGCCGGCAACAGCGGCCCGGGCGCCAGCACCGTCGCGAAGACCGCGCCGTGGAACATGTCCGTGGCCGCGGTCAGCCACGAGCGGGTCATCGCCCACCGGCTCGACGTGACGGGCCCGACGCCCGTCCCGGCGGCGCTCACCGGCATCGCCGCCGTGATCGGGGAGAACTCGCCGAACCCGCCCATCGAGGGTGAGATCCGGTACTCCGGCACCGTCGACGCGAACAACGTGCAGGCCTGCGTTCCGTTCCCGGCAGCGGCGTTCAGCGGCAAGGTCGCCCTGCTGCCCCGGGGCGGCTGCGACTTCTCCGTGAAGGTCAAGAACGCCACCGCCGCCGGCGCGACCGGCGTGGTGGTGCACAACCAGTACAGCGGCCCGCCGATCACGATGGGCGCGCTCGCCGGGACCACCATCCCCGCCGTGATGGTCTCCCTCGCCGACGGGCAGCGGCTGCGCGACCACGCGGCGGCCACCGACGGCCCCGTCACCGTGCGCGTCGACCCCGGCAGCGAGGTGCTGCGCGACGGCGACTGGACCGACGTCGTGGCCGACTTCAGCTCGCGCGGACCCAGCAAGTTCGACATGCTCGCGCCCACCGTGGCGGCCCCGGGCCGCAACATCCTCGCCGCCACCATGGCGGCGAAGGACAACCCGGCCACGTACGCCTTCATGCAGGGCACGTCCATGTCGTCGCCGCACGTCGCCGGCGCCGGCGCGCTGCTGGCGGCGCTGCACCCCGACTGGTCGCCGACGCGGATCCGGTCCGCGCTGGCGGTCACCGCGGACCGCGACGGGGTGGTCAAGGAGGACGGCCGCACGCCGGCCGACGCGTTCGACATCGGCTCCGGCCGGATCAACCTGGCCCAGGCCGCCCGGACCGGCATCGTGCTCGACGAGACCGCCGCGAACTTCGTCGCGGCCAACCCCGACGCCGGTGGCGACCCGCAGACGCTGAACCTGCCGGCCGTCGTCGAGCACCACTGCCTCAAGGTCTGCACCTTCACCCGGACGGTGTCCAGCGTGGCCAAGGTGTCCGCGACCTACCAGGTGGCGCCGCAGGCCCCGACCGGGGCGCGGATCACGGTCGCGCCGACGCAGTTCACCCTGGCGCCCGGCGCCAGTCAGGCGCTGACCGTCACCGTGGACGTCACCGGGACCGCCCGCAAGAACTGGCTCTTCGGCGCGATCAACCTGAGCACCGACGCCCGGCACGCGCCGGACGGGCAGCCGATCGCCCAGGCTCACTTCCCGGTCGCCGTCCTTCCCGCGGCCCCGGACCTGACGGTCGACAGGACCGCGCTGAGCTCCAGCATGGACGTCGCGCAGAACGAGAGCCACACCGTCAAGGTGGGCAACGCCGGCGGCGCCGAGCTCACCTGGCGGGCGACCGGCGGCGGCGCCGACTGCGCCTGGCCGACCTGGGTCAAGGTGACCCCGGCGCAGGGCACCCTGGGCGCGTTCAAGAGCCAGGACATCCAGATCACGCTCGACTCGACCGGCCTGGACGACGGTGGCGTGTTCCGGGCCGACCTGTGCCTGGCCAGCAACGACCAGGACCAGCCGACGACCAAGATCGCGCTGGAACTGACGGTGGTGCCGGTGCCGAAGATCGAGGTGGCACCCAAGTCGCTCTCCGCGCGGCAGCCGGCCGGGCTGGTCACCAGCCAGAAGTTCGCGGTACGCAACGCCGGGCACGGCGTGCTGGACTGGCGGCTGGACGACCCGGACGCCGGCCCGAGCGACGAGCGGATCCGGCTCCTGCGTGACGGTGTCCTGCTGATCCCCAACTCGGGCAGCGCGACCCGTGGGGTGATGGCGTTCGATCCGCAGACCGGCAAGCAGATCGACCCACAGTTCATCCCGCATTTCAAGTTCGACCCGACCAGCAACCTCTACACGCCGTTCCAGGTCGTCGCCAAGCCGGACGGCAGCGGCTTCCTCATGTCCGACCAGGTCAACTCGGTGGTCACCGAGCACGGCCTGGACGGCAGCTTCCGGCGCGTCTTCGCCCCCGCCGGCGGTGCGGGAGATCCGACGGTCATGGGCAACACCCGGGGCATCGCGCTCTCGCCGCGCGGCACCGTGCTGGTGACGGTCGCCTCCCAGGCGAACGCCAACTCGGTGGTCGAGTTCGACGCCGACGGGAAGTTCCTGGGTACGTTCATCGCGCCGGGCGCCGACGGGCTGAAGGGACCGTGGGGCATCCTGTTCCGCGGCGACGACGTGCTCGTCTCGGCCAGCGACAGTGACGCCATCCACAGCTTCAAGAAGGACGGCTCCGCCGCCAACGCCCGCTTCTTCCAGGGGCTGAGCTGGCCCGGCCAGCTCGTGGAGTTGCCGAACGGCAACGTGCTCGCGGCGAGCTGGGGCAGCGGCTCCACCCCGGGAGTCTGGGAGATGGACCGCGACGGCAAGCTGATCGGCGTCTACACGCCGCCCGGCGGAAGCGGATACCAGGGCGTCCACCCGCTCGGTAACGGCAACATCCTGACCACCAGCTCCAAGGGGGTCCACGAGATCGACCGCTCCGGCCGCCTGGTCGAGGTCGAGAACGACAAGGGTGCTGCCCGGTTCATCACCCACGTCCGGCTGCCCGACCTGCAGCCGTGCGTGACGCCCGACGAGGTGCCGTGGCTGACGGCGTCCCGCACGTCGGCCGGCACCGGTGCCGGCCGGTCCACCGAGGTGACGCTCTCGATGGACAGCACCGGGCTGGCCGCCGGTACCTACCGGGCCCAGCTCTGCGTCACCAGCGACGACCCGTCCAACCCGCTGACGACGTTGCCGGTGACGCTCGAGGTCACCGACCAGACCTGCGCCCAGGTCGTCAGCGGTGAGCGTCGGGGTCCGCTGCCGGTCAACGGCGGGGTGACCTGCCTCGCGCCGGGTGCCACGGTGTTCGGACCGGTCAACGTCGCGAAGGGCGCGGGCCTGATCGCGCTCGACGCCAGCGTCAGCGGCCCGGTGACCGCCACCGGGGCCACGGTGGTGGAGTTGACGGGCAGCACGGTCGACGGCCCGCTGTCGGTCACCGGCGTCACCGGTTCGGTGCTGATCAGCGGGACGCGGGTGACCGGGCCGGTCAGCGTGGTCGACAGCCGCACCGGCGACACGCCGGTCGTGGTGTCCGGCAACCGGATCGACGGGCCGCTGCGGTGCGTCGGCAACCAGCCGCCACCGGTGGACGGCGGGGTGGCCAACACGGTCAGCGGCCCGACGTCCGGCCAGTGCCGCGGGTGGTGAGCGGACCTCCCGACCCGGCCCGTCGGTGACGAGGCCAGGCCCGCCGGTGCGGTCGCCGTCGCGACCGCACCGGCGGGCCGCCGTCCTCGCCGGCGGCGGCCCTTACCGCCGCGACGACCGCCGTCCGGCGCGTGGCCACCGCCGACCGGCCCCCGCGCGTGCGCCCGGGTGCGCAGGATTCGCCCCCGCGGTGAGTACGCGGGCTCACGTCCCGCGGCCCCGGCCCGGGCAGGCTGTACGGCATGACCTCGTCGACACCCGCCGCCCGGTCCCGGTACGCCGTCGTGCTCCTGACGGTGGTCTGGGTGGGGGCGTGCCTGGCGTTGCTGTGGTGGTTGTTCACCATCGGCATGGAGGGGTGGGCCGACCACCATTCGAACGGTGACGGGCGGGCGGCGGAGATCGGGCGGCGCTCCGCCCGGGTGCTGCTGTTCCTCGCGGCGACGGCAGCGGGCGGGCCGGCCGTCATCGCGCTGGTGGCGTTCGGCTGCCGGTACCGCCGCACCGGGCTGGTCTACCTGTTCCTGGCCGTCGTGGTCGCGGCGGCGCTGACGCCGGCGGCCGTGGATGCCGCGCGCACCCTCAGGCCGCCGGTCGCGCCCGTCCCGGCGCCGACGACCTGCCAGGAGCACAGCGGCGGTGACAACCGCTGCCCGGGCGGCTGAGCGACCCGGCGGTGCGGTTGCGGCGGCGGCTGGGTGAGTCGAAGCGGCCGGCGCGGATCTCCGGCGCCGGACGGGACGTCGCCCGTGACCCGAAGCCGTGGCGGAGCGGGCTGTCGACAGATTCATTCGTGGCTATGTATTGTCACTGGCCCGACCGGCGTACCGATCAGCAGGGAGCACGCGATGGACCATCTCGACCAACCCGGATGCTGCGGCGACGGCCCGGCGGCCGCCGGTGTCGACCGCCGCGCGGTGCTGCTCGGCGCCGCCCTCGGCGCGGGCGCCCTGGCCGGGCTGGCCGTTCCCGGCCGCGCGTACGCCGCGCCCGCCATCTACAACCCCTTCTCCGGCTATCCCGTCACCGGCACCTGGCAGGACCACCTGAACCGGGGTTCGCTCGGCGGCGTCGACTTCGGCATGCCGGTCGGCACCCGCCTGCCCGCCTGCGGCGCGGGCACCATCCAGAACATCCCGTACAACGGCACGGGTGGGCACACGGTCACCATCCAGCACGCGGACGGGTACCGCAGCCAGTACATGCACCTGTCGCAGTTCCTGCTCGGCAACGGCGCGGCCGTGTCCAGCGGCACCGTCGTCGGTCTCTCCGGCGGCGCGGCCGGCGCGCCGGGCTCGGGCTCGTCGACCGGGCCGCACGTGCACTGGCACATGATCAATCCGGCCGGCGTACGCATCAACCCGCTGGCCTACGTCGGGCAGAACCCCGCACCCGGGGGACTGCCCAAGACCTCCACCGAGCAGGACGGCATCCCCGGCACCATCTTCTACCAGCGCATGCAGAACTGGCTGCGGCTCACCGCCGGATACACCGGCCCCATCGACGGCGCGCCCGGGCCGGGCACCTACGCCGCCCTCCAGCGGGCCATGCGGGCCTACGGCTACACCGGACCGATCGACGGCCAGCCCGGCCCGAACACCTGGCGCGCCGTGCAGCGCCTCGCCTCCGGCTACGGCTACACCGGCCCGATCGACGGGGTCATGGGGCCCAACTCGTGGCGCGGCTTCGCCCGCTTCCTCAACCAGGACAGGTGGGACTGACCGCGACAGCCCCGCCGCACCCGCCGCACGGGCGGCGGCGCGGCGCGGACCGGACGCGACGAGGGCCGTCCTCCCGGTGCTGCGGGGGACGGCCCTCGTCGGCGGACGAGCGCGTCAGGCGACCGAGGCGGGGAACCTCTCCCACACCCGGTGGGCGGCCAGCAGCTGCTGCACGGCGGTGAGGACCTCGGCGCCGGAGCCGCCCGTGACGACGCCGGGCGTGCCGGCGACCCCCGCCTGCCGCAGCACGTCGACGCCGGCGCCCCACGCGCCGATCGCCTTGGCGTGCCGCCAGCACTCGTCGACCAGCAGCAGCACCCGCGGATCCACGGCGGCGGAGTCCGCCGCGCCGGCCTTGGCGTCGCGCGCCGGCGACGCGTCCGACGCGGGCGCCGGCGCCCCGGCCAGCAGGAGCACGTCGAACTCGACCGAGCGGCCGGTGGCGAAGGTCCGCTGCACGGGCAGGCCGCCCACCAGGCCGCCGTGCGGGGCGACGAGGAGCGGCACCATGCCGGCGGCGAAGACCGCCCGGCGTGCCTCGTCGACGTCGTCGAGCCCGGCGGTGGGGTCGACGACGATGCCCACGGTGCGGCCGTCGGCCGGCCACTGCCTGCCCACCTGCGACAGCGCGGGGCTGGGCGCGGGGTCGACGAGCGGCACCGTCGGCTCCGGCGCGGGCAGACCCAGCCCGGTGGCGACCTCCGCGCACAGCACCGGGTCGATGTTGGCGAGGCACCGGAGCTGGCGTTCCCGGATCGCCTGGTGGTAGCACTTGCCCAGCTCGAAGGTGTAGGCGCGGACGATGTGCTCCTTCTCGACCGGCGACATGCTCAGCCAGAACAGGCGGACCTGGCTGTAGTGGTCGTCGAACGAGGCCGGGTTGGCGCGCACCTTGGGCGCCTCCGTCACCGTCACCGGCACGTCGACGAACGCGCCGTCGGTGTCCCCGGCCGGGAAGGGGTTGCCGCCGTCGAGCGAGTTCGGCCGGTACGGTGCGACCCCGGCGTGGACGGCCTGCTGGTGGAAGCCGTCGCGCAGCATGTCGTTGACCGGGGCGTGCGGACGGTTGATCGGGATCTGCGAGAAGTTCGGCCCGCCCAGCCGGGTGAGCTGCGTGTCGACGTACGAGAAGAGCCGGCCCTGCAACAGCGGGTCGTTCGTGACGTCGATGCCCGGCGGCAGATGGCCGACGTGGAAGGCGACCTGCTCGGTCTCGGCGAAGAAGTTCGTCGGCGTCCGGTTGAGCGTCAGCTTCCCGAGCGGCTGCACCGGCGCCAGCTCCTCCGGCACGATCTTGGTCGGGTCGAGCAGGTCGATGCCGGCGAAGGTCTCCTCGGGGGTGTCGGGGAAGACCTGGAGGCCCAGCTCCCACTCGGGGAAGGCGCCGGCCTCGATGGCGTCGTAGAGGTCCCGGCGGTGGAAGTCCGGGTCCACGCCGCCGAGCAGCTGCGCCTCCTCCCAGGTCAGGGAGTGCACGCCCAGCTTGGGCTTCCAGTGGAACTTCGCCAGCGCCGTCTCGCCGGCGGCGTTGACGAGCCGGAACGTGTGGACGCCGAAGCCCTCCATCATCCGGTACGAGCGCGGGATGCCCCGGTCGGACATGTTCCACATGGTGTGGTGCTGCGCCTCGGTGTGCAGGGAGACGAAGTCCCAGAAGGTGTCGTGCGCGCTCTGCGCCTGCGGGATCTCCCGGTCGGGGTGCGGCTTGCCGGCGTGGATGATGTCGGGGAACTTGATGGCGTCCTGGATGAAGAAGACCGGCATGTTGTTGGCGACCAGGTCGAAGGTGCCCTCGTCGGTGTAGAACTTCGTCGCGAAGCCGCGGGTGTCGCGGACCGTGTCGGCCGAGCCGCGCGAACCGAGGACGGTGGAGAACCGCACGAAGACGTTGGTCGTCCTGCCCTTCGCCAGGAAGCCGGCCTTCGTCACGCCCTCGGCCGTGCCGTAGGCCTCGAAGACGCCGTGCGCGCCGGCCCCACGCGCGTGCACGACGCGCTCGGGAATGCGCTCGTGGTCGAAGTGGGTGATCTTCTCGCGCAGGTGGTGGTCCTGGAGCAGGACCGGACCGCGCGGCCCGGCCTTCAGCGAGTGGTCCGTGTCGCGCAGCCGCGCCCCCTGCGCCGTCGTGAGGAAGGCGCCCTGCTGACCGTTCGCCGTCGTCGGCGCGCCGGTCGCCGCGCCGGTCGGCGTACGGGTCTCCGGGGCGCCCTGTTCCTTCTTGGGCGGCAGCGGATCGTGTGGCGTCGTCGGCTCCTCGACGGTTGGCGGGGCGCTGCCCGGCGCGCCGGGCACGTCCGGGGTCAGCGCGTCGGCCACCTTCCCGGCTGCGGCCTCCACCACGTCCTTGACCGCCTTGGCGGGCTTGCTGGCATCCATCTGGCGAGTTCCTCCACGAGAACGGTGTTGAGCAGGCGTCCTGGCCCGTACCCCGAGCCGGGCGGCGGAAACGGGGACGCGCCGCCGGCCCGCCGGCTCGCGTATCGTCCGCCCGTGAGCGCCGACCTCCTCGACGACTTCGTGCGGGCGGACCGCGACCGTGCGCTGGGCACGTACGGCATCCGCGTGCACCGCGAGGGCCGCCCGCCCGTGGAACACCGCTTCCGCTCCGACGACCGGGTGAACCTGTACTCCGTCGCCAAGACGTTCACGTCCGTGGCCGTGGGGCTCGCCGAGGCGGAGGGGCGGCTGAGCCTCGACGACCGCCTCCTGGACCACCTGCCCGAGCTGCGGCCGATCGCCGCCGACGGGCTCGGTGCCGTCACGCTCCGCCAGCTGCTGACGATGACCAGCGGCACCAGCCACCGCTGGTTCGCCGACGAGCCGATCACCGCCGCCGACCTGCTCCACGAGATCGTCGCCGCGCCGCTCGCCGCCGCGCCCGGCACCCGCTTCGCCTACACGGGTTCGGGCCCGTACGCCCTCGGTCGGGTGATCGCCCGGGTCACCGGGGCCGACCTGCGCTCGTTCCTGCTGCCGCGCCTGTTCGCGCCGCTGGACCTGCACGACCCGCCCTGGCACACGTGTCCGCTGGGTCACCCCCTCGCGGAGAGCGACCTCTTCCTCCGTACCGAGGAACTCGCGCGTTTCGCCCAGCTGCTGGTGCAGGAGGGCAGGTGGAACGGCCGGCAGGTGCTGCCCGCGCAGTACGTGCGGCGGATGGCGGGGGAGCGGGTCGACACGAGCGCCGTCACGTACGGCGAGCCGTACACCCACGGGTACGGGCTGGGCGTGTGGATCGACCGGGCCGACACGTACCGGCTGGACGGCCGCTACGGCCAGTACGTGGTGGTCAGCCCCGCGCGGCGGGCCGCCGTCACGGTGACCGCGCACGCGGAGCGCGACCAGGAGCTGCTCGCCGCGATCCACGAACTCGTCGTCGCGCGGCTGTGACGCGCCGGTGCCGTCCACCCGCGGGGATGGACGGCACCGGCCGTGGTGGTCAGCAGCGTGGCACGCCGGGGATGAAGCCGTCGTGGCCGGTCAGGACGTACGCGTCTGCGACGTACCGGTTGGTGCCGATGCGGTCCCAGATGTTGCTCGTGCCGTAGGGGCCGGTCACCGTGGTGCCGACGGCCTGGCAGTAGATGCTGACGGTCGCGCCGTCGGCGACGGAACCCACGACGGCGTAGCCGGTGCCGGGCCCGGAGCGCACGTTGAGGCTCACCCCCTCGGTGTTCACCGTGCCGGAGCCGACGCCGGTCTGCTGGTTCACCAGCTGCATGTAGTAGGCCCAGTTCCAGTTCGGGCCCGGGTCGGTGTGGGTGGCCCCGGGCACCTCGTTGTGGCCGATGATGTGCGTCCTGGTCTTCGGGATGCCGTACTTGTTGGCGAGGCTGCGGGTCAGCGTCGCCGACGCCCGGTACATCGCGTCGGTGAACCAGGCCGCGTTGTCGACGTAACCCTCGTGCTCGATGCCGATGGACTGGGTGTTGTAGGTCCAGTTGCCCGCGTGCCAGGCGATGTCCTTCTCCCGCACCGACTGGGTGACCGCCCCGTCGGAGGAGCGGAACGTGTAGTGCGCGCTGGCCTGGGCGGCCGGGTTCTGGAACCAGCTGATCGAGCCGGCGTAGCTGCCCTGCGTCACGTGGATGACGATGTACCTGACGGAGTGGCTGGTGGGTCGGCTGGCCACCGTGTAGTTGCTGGTGCTCGCCGGCGCCCACGCGGCCGGCCCGTAGTCGGTGCTGAGGATGCCGGCCCCGTCCGACGCGGCGCCCGGCAGGTCCCGCTCCGGGGCCACCTGCCGGCCGGGGACCTTCGCCACCCCGGCGTGACCGGTCTCGAAGCCGGTGCCGAGCAGGTCGTAGACGGCGTCCGCGTAGAGGCGGGCGAGCGACGGTTGGGACGCGCCGCCGTAGCGGGCGATCGGGGCGTACCACTCGTCGACGTCGTCACGCTCGGCCGCGGTCAGGCCCGCCTGGTCGGCGTAGGAGCGCAGGACGGCGGCCGCTCCGGCGATGTTCGCGGCGGGGTCGGCGCGCAGCGCGGCACGGCTGAGCCCGGTCAGCGTGGCCGCCTCGTCCAGGGTGTGCAGCTTGGGGTTGCTGACCAGGTGCATCATGCCGTAGCCGCCCGCCGCGCTGGGAGCGCCGCCGTGCCCGTCCAGGCGGGTCTCGGCGTAGCCGAGGGCGACGAGCAGGTCGCGGGGGACGTCGTACCGGCCGGCGGCGGTGTCGAAGGCGGTGGCCAGCCGGGCGGACGCCGGTGGGGCACCCTCCGGGGCGGCCGACACCGGCGCGGCGGCCAGGGCTGATTCGGCAGTCAGGACCAGGGTCGCGGCCAGCACGGCGCTGAGCAGCCCACGCCTGCGTCGCACGGCGGGTCGAGCAGTCATCTGCACCCCTCCAGATATCCGCCGCCATCGATGAGTATCGGCGGGTGGCGGTAACGTACACCGCGACGGGTGTTGATGTAAACGGCTGCCGTGCCGGTGTGGCTGAATGGCGGAAACCTTCAACGGTGGACGCGTCGAGCCGCCCGCGGGCGCATGCGCACCGACGAAGCGGGCGCGGCGGCGTGGTCCCGGCCCTGCCAACCTGCTGAGCTACCGCCGGTCGGCGGTGCCTGTGGTGGGTGCCCCGCTGAGCGGCGTCACGAACCGCCGACGCGGGGCACCACCGGGCGGACCGCGACCGGGGCGCCCGGTCGCCCGCCCGCGCGCGACCGGTACTCGGGGACGCCCACGCAGGTGAAGAGCAGCGCCGCGAGGTCGTCCGGCTCGCCCAGCAGCCCCGGGACGTCCGAGTCGAGAAAGGTCATGCCGCTGGCGCCCGCGCCGAGGGCGTACGCCGCGAGGTGCAGCCGGCCCTCGACGAGCCCGGCGGCGAGCTGGGCGTCGCGGTAGCCGCGGTCGTCGAGGGCCGCCAGCGGCGCGGCGGCGATGACGACGTAGGCCGCGCCGCCGGCGAGCGCCTGGTCCAGGCAGACCCGGAGCAGCTCGTCGCGCAGGTCACCGGCGCGCAGCGGCGCCGACAGGTCGGGCCACCGGTAGAGGCCGGGCGGCACGCCGTCGACCCCGTGCACGGCGACCCAGTGCGGCACCGGCACGCCGCGCAGGGCCGCCGCCAGGGGCCATTCCAGCAGGGCGCGCGGCAGCGTCCGGGACCTGTCCATCCGCCGCTGCGAGCCGCGCCGCCGGACGACCTCGTCGAGCGGGTCGGACGGCGGGTACGCCGGCAGCGGCTCCGCCCGCGGCCAGGGCGCGCCGAGCACCTCCCGGTCGCCCGCGCGCTGGGCGGCGGTGCACAGCGGCAGCTCGACCGGCGGCAGCTCGCCGGGGACCGCCGGCCCGGTGGGCCCGATCGCCGGCGCACCGTCGCCGAGGGACAGCAGGGCCAGCGGGTATTCGTGCACCCCGTCCGCGCCGACGAGCGCGCGCACGGTGGCGTCCGGGAAGAGCGACCGCAGCCGCGGCGACAGGCCGGCGCTGTCGGCGGCGGCCGACAGTTGGGACAGCAGGGTGCCGGCGTCCCAGTAGAGGTGCCGCCAGCCGCGCTCGGCGTAGCGCCAGCCCGTGCGCCACGGCACGCCCGTGACCACCAGCGTCGTGACCGCCCCGGTCGCGGCGGGGGCCACCTGGACGAGCGCGTGCCGCCGCGCGTCGTACCAGTGCACGCCGTCCGGCACCCCCGCGACGCCCCGGGTGCTCGCGTAGACCTCCAGCGGGAACCGTGCCCCCGCCGAGCCGGAGGCGCGGTAGAGGAAGGGGTGGCCGTTGCGTTCGGCGGTGCGCACGACGCCGGCGCCGAGGAAGAGCACGCGGCCGAGTTGCGCCGCGTCGAGGGGCTGCGCGGGGGACGCGACGCCGGCCAGCACGGCGGTCGCGGGGACGCCGGGGTCGGGCAGGTCGCGCGGCAGGGCGAGGACGGCGGGACCGTCCGGGTAGCCCTTCATGGGCGGCGGCAGGGTCTCGGGGTCGTTCGGGACGAGGTCCTGGCGGACGCGCGGATCGTCCACGGGCACGTCCCACTCGCGGCTCGGCTCGTAGGACGTCAGCCGGTGCAGCAGCCCGGCCCCGGTGTCGAGGTCCATCCGGTCATCCTGCCAGCGCGCGGCGCCGGACGGTGGCCCCGACGGGCGACCCGCACGGCACGCTCCCGCGCCGGTGCGGGAGGCCGCCGGGCGGCCGGGGAGCCGGCGGAGCCACCGCCGACCGCCCCGGCCGGTCCGGCTCAGATCCGGGCGCCGACGTCCGCGCCGTTGGCCGGGCGCAGGAACGCGGAGGTGGGGATGGCGCCGTCCGCCGTACGGGGGCCGGTGATCGTGGCCGGGTCCGTGCTGACGAGCGACCACGACCCGCCGAGGTTCCACGAGTTGCCGGAGCCGGTGGAGGCGCCGAGCGACACGTCGGTGGTGTTGCCGACCGCGAGGTTGCGGGTGAGCACCGAGGCGGAGCGCGACACGTTGAAGCCGTCCTTGCCGTTGTCCCAGGCGGTGTTGCGCTCGAAGACCAGCGAGCCCGGGTTGCCGTTGTCGATGAACCCGCCGGCCGAGTTGCCCCAGGCCATGCTGTTGCGGGTGACGTGGGCGACCGCCGGGCGCGGATCCGTGCCGCCGCCGTTCTTGAAGCCGTTGCCGTCCCCGGTGTAGTCGGGCAGGCCCCAGTAGTTGTAGCCGTTGTCGTAGGCGACGCTGTTCTCGATGAGCACGGGCGACAGGAACAGCCAGGCGTCGAAGCCGTCGTCGGCGTTGCGCCACAGCCGGGCGCCCCGGACGACGTTGCCCGTCCCGGAGCCCTCCTTGATGGCCAGGCCGTCCGCGCTCTCGCCGTTCTTGCGCGGGTCGCGGTTGCCGTAGCTGTCGAGGTCGACGACGTGGTTGCCCGACGAGGCGCCCTGCAGGTGCAGGCCGGTCTCGTAGTTGTCCCGGGTCACCAGGCGCTCGTAGCGGCCGTTGTTGGTGTCCACCCCGAAGATGCCGTACGGGCCGTTGACGATCTCCAGGCCGACGAACCGCCACCAGTCGCCCTCGACGTGTAGGGCGCCCCGGTCGGCGCGGGGGATCGAGGATCCCACGGCCCCGGGGGTGTACGGCATGTTCTCGCCGTCGATGACCACGCGCTCGTCCTGGTAGGCGGTGAGGGTGATCGGCTGGGACTGGGTGCCGTCCTTGAGGATCTTGATGGTGCTGGCCGGCGCGTAGGTGCCTGCGCGCACGGCGATGGTCCCGCCGGGCTGCACGAGGTCGTGGGCGCGCTGGATGGTCCGCAGCGGCTGGGCCAGGGTGCCCGGGGCGGCGTCGTCGCCGTTCGTGGCGACGACCAGGGTGCCGGCGGCCGGCGGCGGCGTGGTCGGGGGCGGCGTGGTCGGCGGTGGAGTGGTCGGGGGAGCGGTGGTCGGGGCGGCGGTGGTCGGCGGGGTGGTCGGGCCGGTGCCGCCGGAGCTGACCACCACGTCGTCGAAGCTCGCGCCGGCGTGGGCGGTGACCAGCGCGATCCGCCCCGCGCCGGTCAGGGTGCCGTTCGTGTCGCCGACCCGCACGCCGTCGACGAATCCGCGTACGGTGCTGCCGGCGGCCTCGATCCGCAGCGTGTGCCACGCGCCGGTGGAGCCGACGCCGGCCGCCGAGCCGAGCACGGTGACCGCGCTGCCGTTGACGGCCTGCAGTTCCGCGCGACCGTCGGCGAGCAGCGACAGCCGGTACATCTTCGTGGAGCTGCTGGCCCGGGCGGCGATGGCGACGAGACCGCCGCTCCCGTACGAGGCCGGCTTGACCCGGGCCCGTACCTCGTAGTCGGTCCAGCTCGTCTGCCCGGCGAACATCCGGGCCAGCTCGCTGCCGGTGTTCGACTGGCGGAGCACCGGCGAACCGTCGGTTGTCACCGACCAGGTGCCGCCCGACTTCGACCAGCCGCCGCTGTCGCCGTCGCCGAAGTCGTCGGAGAAGAGGGTGGCGGCGTGGGCCGTCGAGACCATGGTCGCGGCCAGGGCGAGCGCGGTCGCCGACACGCCGACCGCGGCGACCGCGCCGCGGGTACGTCTGATGCGCCTGTCACGCACGGGGGTCCTCCTGGTGCGGTGCGGGGAGCGGTCCGGGCTGGCCGGCGGGCGGCGGTGCGCCGTCCGGCGGGGCACCGGGCCATATGGGAAAGGGCTTTCCCTCCCGTGACGCTAGGGCCGCCCGGACATCGACGTCAACGTTCGTCGATTGCAGGAATGTTGCACCGCGTGGCCGCTCAGCCGCTCTCCACCTCGGCGGCGTACTCGCTGAGCGCGATCCGGTTCGGCAGGCCCGTCTTGCCGAGCAGGCTGGACACGTGCCGTTCCACGGTGCGCGGGGAGAGGTGCAGCCGGCCGGCGATCTCCCGGTTGCTCAGCCGCCCGACCAGCAGCCGAAGCACCTCGAACTCCCGCACCGTCACGCCCACCGACCGCAGGCCGGAGGGGATGTCGCCCGCACCGGAGCGGCGTTGCGTCATGCGTACGCCGGCCTGGCGCAGCAGGGCCCGGCAGGCGCTGGCCACGGC
Source organism: Micromonospora sp. DT178 (assembly GCF_049841695.1). Taxonomy (NCBI): domain Bacteria; kingdom Bacillati; phylum Actinomycetota; class Actinomycetes; order Micromonosporales; family Micromonosporaceae; genus Micromonospora; species Micromonospora sp. DT178. The sequence goes on along the minus strand of NZ_JBNCKV010000015.1, from coordinate 154,129 downwards.
CGGCACGTCGCTGCGGTGGAAGTGCTCCTCGGCGGCGCGCAGCCACTGCACCGGCGTCCCCCACCCGTCGGCGAGGGCCGACTCGCACACCAGCCGCAACGCGAGGTGCCGGCCCATCGCGTACGGCGCCCCGGCCCGCATCGCCTCGGCCGCCGCCGCCTCCGCCTCCTCCTGCCGACCGGACCGGCCGAGCAGCACCGCCTTCGCGAAGAGGGCGAACTGCAGATCCCAGCGCAGCCTGCTCGCCGAGTCGCCCTGCACCGCCTCGTAGGCCGGCCAGCCGGCCTCGCCGGAGGCGACCTGGAGCAGCACGTGCAGGCCGTGCCGGCCGGAGAGGTGGAAGACCGTCGGGCTCTGCGCCTCGGCGTCGAACGCGCGGGCCAACTCGTCGAGGGCGCGGGGCCGGTCCTCCTCCAGCAGCGCGCAGAAGGCCCTGGCCAGCCCGTGTACGCGGGAGGCGTGCAGGGCCTGGTCGCCGCTCCACCGGCGGAACTCGGCCAGCGCGTGCTCCATCTCCCGGCGCCGCCCCTGGTGCGCCGCGAGCACCGCGCTGACCAGCAGCACGTACTGGGTGGTCTCCAGCAGCTTCAGCCGGGTGGTCGCGGCCAGCACCTGCTGGACGAGGGCGTTCGCGGTGTCGAAGTCGCCCCGCAGCACCGCGTGCAGGGCGAGGCTCGCCTCCGCCTGGTGGCGCGCGGTCACCGCGCCGGCCTGCGAGGCCCGCTCCCGGGCCTGTTCGAGCCGGTCCAGGCGCGCGTTGCGCAGCGCGTCGTCGTTGCCGAGCCGGATCAGCGCGTGGATCTCCCAGATCGGCAGCCGGTGCTGCGCGGCGATGGCCAGGGCCCGTTCCAGGCACCGGGTCGCCTCCGCCGGGTCGCGGTGCCGGATCAACGCGCCGAGCAGCTGCCAGGCCTGGCAGGCCACCACCGGCAGGGGGACGGTCTCGGCGACGGTGGCGGCCCGGCGGGCCAGCGCCTCGGCGGTGGCGAGCTGGTCCTGCCCGGCGGTGTCCAGCACCAGGTGGGCGGCGACCACGTCGACCGGCGCGGTGTCCTCCGCGGCGGCGTCCGGGCCGAGCAGGGCGCGCGCCTGCGCCACCTGTGCCAACCCCTCGGCGGAACGGCCGGCGACCGTCGCGGCCCAGGCCAGCCGGGTGTGCAGCTGCGCCCGCCGGCGCGGGTCGACGCCACCGATCTGGTCGAGGGTGCTGACCGACGCGAGCGCCCGCTCGACCAGCCCCGCCTCCGCCAAGGCGTGCAGGAGGGCTTCGAGGGCGGCCGCGCGGGCCACGGGATTGTCGCCGAGCAGGCCGATCGCGCGGTCGAGCAGGGAGACCGCGGTGGTGGCGCCGCCCTGCGCGATCGCCCGCCGGCCCGCCTCGGTGAACAGCCGGCCGGCCGCCTCCGGGTTGTCGGCCTCCAGGTGCAGGGTGGCCGACACCTGGCACCATTCGCCGGGCAGACCGGGGAAGACCGCCTCCACCGCGTCGGTCATCCGCTGGGCGAGCCGGGCACGGTCGGCGGGGCCGAGGAGGCTGAGCAGCGCCTCCCGGGTGAGCCGGTGCCGGAAGGCGTACCAGTCGGTGAGCTGGTCGTCCACCGTGACCAGCCGCCCGGCGACGTCGCCGCACAGGTGGTCGAGCACCTCGTGGTCGCTCAGCCCGGTGGCCGCCTGCACCACGGCCAGCGGAAACCGCTGGCCCAGCAGCGCGCCCATCGAGAGTAGCTCCCGGGCCTGGGGACCGAGCTGCTCGACCCCCTGCGCCATGCCCCGCGCCAGGGTGCCCGGCAGGGCGGCGGGCAGCTCCTCGGACAGCCGCCAGCCCTGCGGGCCGCCGATCAGCAGCGCGCCGTCGACCATGCCGGCGACGAGCTCCTCGATCAGGAAGGGGTTGCCGGCACTGCCCGTCGCCACGAGGGCGTGCGCGGCCGCCGGCACCCGCTCCGGGTCGGCGTCGAGGCAGGCGCCGACCATCTGCCGCAGCCCGTCGTCGTCGAGCCGACCCAGCTCGATGAGGGTGCACTGACCGCGTTGGGCGGCCGACCGGGCGATCGTCGACGCGGCGCAGGGCTCCGCCCTGATCGCACCCAGCAGTAGGGTCGGTTGCAGGGCGAGGTTGTCGATCAGGTACTCCAGCACGGCCAACGTCTCCGTGTCGGCGTCCTGGAGGTCGTCCAGCAGCATCAGGCAACCCCGCCCCGCGCCGGCTACCCCGGTCAACCGGAGGACGGCCTCGGCGAGGATCACCAGGGACGCGTTCTCCTGGTCGGCCGGCGGCCGGCCCCAGTCGGGGACGAGCCGGCCGAGGATCGGGCCGTACGGTCCGAGCACGGTGGGGTCGACCGGCCCGGACCGGAGCAACGACAGCAGCGCCTCGGTCAGCGGGCGCAGCGGCACCGCGGTACCGATCGTGCTGCCCCGGCCCCGCATCACCCGCATGCCCGCCGCGGTGGCCAGCTCCGCGACCCTCGACGCGAGGCGGGACTTGCCCACGCCGCTCTCGCCGACCACGAAGACCGCGCCGCCCCGCCCCGCCCGCGCCGATTCGAGGCTGTTCAGCACCGCGCGCAATTCGGCGTCCCTGCCGATGAACTTCGAGGAGCGGTACACACTGCGCACGCTATCCGAGGGGACAGGCCTCGGCCCAACGCGGTGCGGGCCGACGCTGCCCCCGGGCGGCTACCGCGCCGTCATCACAGCGGCTTCTCGGGGCAACAGGTCGTCAGGGGCGCGGAGTCCGCCGCCGCGCCGGCGTCACCGACGAGACCGCCGATCACCATGCCCACGGGCACGACCAGGCTGGCGAGGGCGGCCGCGCGGATCCCGAACGTCACGACGGGCTGCAGCCACATCGCCCCGGCCGGGTCGTCGACGGGCGCCGCGGAGTCGGTCTCGTCGACGCGGTACGGGGGGAGCTGGTTCTCGGACAACTGTCATTCCTCCTGTTGGTGACTTCGTCGGTCGTTTCCGGAGCTGGCGGCTCCTCTGGAGATCGTCGTCGCTCGCCCGGCGGTCCTCAACCCGTGGGGCCCGGTTCAGGGGTCGGTTCCAGCAGCAGCACCGACGGCACCGGCCCGGCCTCGGCGAGCCGGAGCAGGCCGTACCCGATGCCGGCGAGGCCGGTGAGCAGGCCGGGGGTGGACACGTTGCCCGGGGTCCCGCAGGACGGCCCGTACCGGTCGACGGCGTCCAGGATCCGACCGGCACGTCGCCGCGCCGCGCCGCCGCCGTCCAGGACACCGGTCGCCTCGGCGACGCCCAGCTCGCCGTGGCAGAGGCTGAGGTCGCCGAGCAGCGGGCGGTCGGTGAGCAGGCGTACCGCCCCGTCGGGCGCGGGTCCGGGTCCGCCGCCCGGCGGCACGACCCGGTCGGCCGCGCCCCGGGTGCCGGGCGCAGGGGCGTCGGGGGTGCCGGCGTCGGGGGCGAGGGCGTGGTGGGCGAGCGCGAGGCCGGCCGCGCCGCGACACCAGCCGTACCCCGCCGGCCCGTCGCCGCCGGGGGTGCCCGCCCGGCGCAGCGCGCGCCGGCCCGCCCGCGCGTAGCGGGCGCCACCGGTGCGGGCGTGCCGGCCCAGCGCCCAGCCGATGCCGGCCAGCCCGTCGGCGAAGCCCGGCTCCGTCGGCAGGTCGTCCCGCTCGACCACGTTCACAAGCCGGTCGGCCCAGCCCCGGGCGAGCGCCGCCGCCGGCGCGTGGCCCAGCTCGGCGTGCACCGCGTCCATGGCGGCGAGGCAGCCCGCGCCGCCGTCGGCCCAGGCCACGGCCGCCGAGCCCGCGCTGGCGGCGGCGGCCAGGTCGACCGCCACGCGGGCCTGTCCGGCGAGCCCGGGGTCGGCCAGCAGGGTGGACAGTCGGGCGAGCCCGTACGCGATGCCGCCGAGGCCGTACAGCCCGCCGGGGCCGATCGCGGCGGTCAGGTCCGGGCGCGCGCCGAGCAACCGGAACAGCCTCGGCACCCCGGCAACGGCCCGGTGGGCCAGCTCGGCGTAGCGGGCGGTGCCGGTCACCGCGGCGAGCTGGCCGAGGAAGAGCGCGACCCCGAGGTGCCCGTTGGCCAGGCCGGCCCCCATCGGCAGGACGAGCCACTGCCGGTCGTCCACCAGCTCCAGGCCGAGCCAGTTCACCCGGTCCGTGCCGGTCACGCTCCGGGCCTGGATCTCGTCGGCCAGCGCGCACGCCGTGGCGAGCAGGCGCTCCGGCGACGCGGCGGCGTCCGCGACCGGCCGGGACATCGGTGTCCCGACGTGCCGGCCGTCGACCGGGCGACGGGTCGCCAGCGTCGCCGCGACGATCCACTCCTGGTGCCGCCGGTCGGCCTCGTCCAGCGCGGCGATCTTGCCCAGCGCGGCGTCGAGCCCGCAGCGGGCCAGCGGCACGGGCAGCGGTTCGCCGCCCCCGGCGACCCGGACGGTGCGGCTGCCCGCAGTGCCCTCGAACAGCGGGACGTCGCCCGCCCACAGCGCGGCTGCCTCGTGTCGCGGGAACTGGGCGAGGAAGGGGTGCCCGTCCACGCTGGACCAGAGGACGCCGAGCGCGCGGTCGCGCTCCAGCGCGTCGCCGAGCACGTCCGGGTGGGTGGTCTCGGTGAGCAGGGTGTAATACGCCGAGGTGGGCCGGGCGACCAGCCGTACCGGGACGTCGGCGCAGGACGCGACCAGTTCGGTGAACTCCCGCCGGTGTGCCCGGATCGTCTCGTACGCCTGCCGGAACCCCGCCCGCAGCGCCGGCTCGTGGGCGGCGGGATCGACCGGGGAGTCGCCGACGCGGGGGCGGTTGCGGCCGCCGGCGAAGTCGACGGCCCGGCGGGTCAGCCGCATCCGGTCGGTGCCCGGGTCGGCCCAGTCGAGCGCGCTCACGGGTGCGGTCCCGCCCCGGTCGCCGCCGACGCCGGACAGGTCCATCGCCCCCTGGTCGCCGACGACGATCACCGGCATCAGGCCGGTCCGGTGCACCGAGGCGGTCAGCAGGTCCGCCGCCGGGTCGCCGGTGCCCACCGGCTCGCCCAGCGCGGGGTGGAAGAGCGTCTCGGTGTCCACCACGACCGGTGTGTCGCCGGCGGCGATCAGGTTCTCGTAGTGCATGTCCGTGGCGTGCAGGGCGTGCAGCAGCGCGACCAGGGCGCCCTGCCGGCGGTAGAACCCGTCCGCCTGCCCCGGGTGGCGCAGCGCGGTCGCGTCCACGTACTCCGACCAGCCGTAGCCCGGCCGGGTCAGGGCGGCGACCCCGCGCAGCCCCAGCCCCGGCGCCCGCCGCTCCAACCAGTCGACGAACCCGGTGAAGCGGACCTGGGAGGCCAGGTCGCGCGGCTTGTAGACGACGCGTCGGCCGTCCGCGAAACGCAGCACGGTGGTCGTACGGCCACCGGTGTGGGCGTCGCCCAGGTTGCTGCGGACCGCGACGAGCGGGCCGGGGTCGTCGCCGCCGAGCAGGGTACCCACCAGGTCGTCGCGGTCGGCGACGAACCGGGTCAGGAGTTCGAGCCCGGAGCGGGCGGCCGCCGTGCCGGCCTGCGCCAGCAGGCGGGCCAGCACGGGATAGCGGTCGACCAGCTCGACCAGCCCGGCGGGGACGCAGAGCTGCGCCACGAAGTCGGCGAAGCGGGCCCGGCCGTCGGCGCCGGCGAGCCGGCCGGCCGCCCGGCGTCGGTGCAGCTCCGAGACCAGCGTGCGGGCCGCGACGGCGAGCAGGCGCCGACCCAGCGCGGCGGCGAACTGGTCGGTGAGGGCGGCCAGGTCGACCGTCTTCTCCGTCGCGATCGGACGGGCTCCGGCGAGGAACCGGTCGGCGGCGACGTCGACGAACGGCCGCAGGGGCGCGGCGAGGGCGGCCCGCCAGTCCGCCGGATCGGCCGGCGGCCGGGGCGTGGCCGCGGCGGCCAGGGCCGCCTCGACGCTCTGCGCCCATCCCGGGCGGGCCGTCCTGGCGGCGAGCGCGGACCGGTCCTCGGCCAGCAGCGCGCGCAGCGCCGCCTCGTCCAGGCCGACCTCGGCGAGGCGCGCCCCGAGGCCGGGCCCGTGCCCGTCCCGCCACCGGGCCAGCCGCCGGTCGATGTCGCCCGCGCCTCCGGTGTTGCCCGTGCCGTCGGCGTTGCCCGTGCGGTCGGTGCCGTCGGTGGCCGTGCCGGCCGCGCCGCGCGTGGTGTCGACGCCGCGCGTGCCGTCGGCGTTGCCCGGGTCGCCCGCATCCGGGCCGTCGGCGTCGCGCGGTGCGTCGGCGGGGCGCCGGCCCGGTGCGCCGCCGGCCGGGCCGGGCGCGCGTTCGTGCAGCGCGAGCCCCGAGGCCCACCAGTGCGGGGCCAGCCGTACGCCGGAGCAGGCGTGATCGGTGGCGCCGGCCAGGGGAGTCGAGGTCACCGTTGCACGGTGCCAGAGGGGAGCGCGGAGTTCATGCGTGGAAACTACTCACATTCGTGCCCCGTCGCTGGCCGCGCCGGTGCGCGCGAGCCCGCCGGGGCCCGCGGACGGCGGGACCGACCGGGTCGGTAGCGGCTCCTCGCTCCACATGTGACCCGCCCCATCCTAGTCACGATCAGTGATCAATTGAACAGCCAGCGTGACGCCGCCGGGAAATTGAGTGCCGCCCACGCATGTGGACAGTGCCGGTGCCGATGAGTCTTCGGGCGACTGTTCTACCCGGGGCGGCGCGATGAACGGAGCCAGGGATGGAGTTTCGGGTACTGGGGCCGGTGGGGGCCTGGAAGGGTGACTCGGAGGTGGCGCTGGACGGTGCGAAGCAGCGCACGGTGCTCGCGGCGTTGCTGCTCGCCGAGGGGCGTACCGTGCCGGACACCCGGCTGTGCGAGCTGCTCTGGGGGGAGCGCCCGCCGGCCACCTTCGCCGCCCAGCTCTACAACTACGTCTCGCGGCTGCGCAAGTACCTCGGCGCCGAGGTGGACATCGTCCGGCAGTGGTCGGGGTACCAGATCCGGATCGGCGCCGCCCGGCTCGACCTCGACGAGTTCGAACGCCTGGCCGAGGCCGGTCGCGAGGCACTGCGCGACGGGCGGCACGCCGAGGCCGCCGAGCGGCTGCACGCCGCCATGTCGCTGTGGCGCGGGCCCGCACTGTCCAACGTGACCGAGCACCTCGCGGCGGCCGAGGCGCACCGCATGGCGGAGGTGCGGATGGCGGTCCTGGAGAGCCGGATCGAGGCCGACCTGCGGCTGGGGCGCCACGTCCGGCTGGTCCCCGAGATCACCCAGCTCGTCGCCGAGCACCCGCTGCACGAGGGGCTGCGGGGCCAGCTGATGACCGCCCTGCTGCACAGCGACCGGCAGGCCGACGCGCTGGCCGCCTACCACGAGGGCCGCCGGGTGCTCGCCGACGAACTGGGCGTCGACCCGGGGCCGCTGCTCACCGAGGCGTACCGGTCGATCCTCGCCGGCCCCCCGGCCCCGGCGGTCGTCGCGGAGCCGAGCTGGCACGGGGTACGGCCCGCGATGCTCCCGCCCGGCGTCGGTGACTTCGCCGGGCGGGAGGAGGAGCTGAACGGGCTGCTGCGGGTGCTGACCGCCGAGCCGAGGGCCTGCCCGCCGGTCGCCGTGGTCACCGGGATGGCCGGCGTCGGCAAGAGCACGCTCGCCCTGCACGCGGCCCACCTCACCCGGACCGCCTTCCCCGACGGTCAGCTCTACGCCGACCTCGGTCGCGCGAGGGGCAACGCCGTCGAGCCGTACGACGTGCTCGGCTGGTTCCTGCGCAGCCTCGGCCACGCCGAGTCGGCGATCCCGAAGGGGCTCGACGAGCGGGTCCGGCTCTACCGCAGCCAGCTCGCCGGCCGGCGGCTGCTGGTCATGCTCGACGGCACCGCGGACTACGCGCAGGTGAGCCCGCTGCTGCCCGGCGACCCCGGCTGCCAGGTCATCGTCACCAGCCGGCTCCGCATGCCCGAGCTGGCCGGCGCCACGTCGATCGAGGTCGGCACCCTCGACCGGCGGCAGGCGCTCGCGCTGCTCGGCCGGATCATCGGGGCGCAGCGGGTCGCCGAGGAGACCGAGGCGGCCGGCCGGATCGTCGAGCTGTGCGGCCGGCTCTCGCTCGGCGTCCGGGTCGCCGGATCCCGGCTGCTGGCGCGCCCGCACTGGTCGCTCGGGTACCTGGCGGACCGGCTCGCCGACGAGCGGTACCGGCTGGACGAGCTCCGGCTGGGCTCGTTGGACGTCCGGGAACGGCTGGACAGCAGCTACCACCAGCTGGCCGACCTGGGCCAGCTCGCCCTGCGCCGGCTGGCGCTGCTGCGTACGCCGGCCTTCCCCAGCTGGTGCACCGCGGAGGTGCTGGGCGTGTCCCGGCACGCCGGCGAGGAGGTGGGGGAGAACCTGGTCGACGCCCGGCTGCTGGAGATCGTCGAGTCCGACGGCGGCCGGCGGCAGCGGTTCCGCTTCCACGACCTCGTCCGCGTCTTCGCCCGGGAGAAGGCCGACCAGGCCGACCGGGTGCTGGTGGCCGGCGCCGGGGCGCTGAGCGCGGTGGGGAACTGACCCCCACGCCGGTCTCGATCCCTGCGGGCACGCGGCGGGCCGGGACAGTAGAGAAGATATAGCCGCCGACCCCATGGTGGCCTGGTGAACGCCCTGACATCGGCCGACTGCGCGACGGCCGTTCCCATCGACGTGGAGCACGTCGCACCCGACACGATCGTGGCCAGGATCCGCCCCGACCTCGGCGATCCGGTCTTCGCCGGCCACTACCCGGGATTTCCGTTGCTGCCCGGGGTCCACATCTTCGAGTTCGTGCACCGGGCGGTCCGCGCCGCGGCCCCCGGGCTGACGCTCACCGAGATCGTCAGCTGCCGGTTCCTGCTGCCCTTCCGGGGCGACGACGAACTCGTCGTGACCATCCGCCGCAGCGGCGACCTGTGGCGGGGCGAGGTCGCCGCCGCCGCCGTGCCGGTCGCCGAGGTGCTGCTGCGCTACGCGAGCGAGGAGTGAGCCCCATGATGGGGATCGAGGAGATCAGGCGGATCATCCCGCACCGGCCGCCGATGCTGCTGGTCGACCGGGTCACCGAGCTGGTGCCCCGGCGGCGGCTGGTGGGCTCGCTGACCGTCACCGGTGACCGGCCGCTGCCGATGTCGCTGCTGCTGGAGTCCTGGGGGCAGGCGGCGCTGGTGCTGATCCGGCACGACCGGCCGATGCCGGACGTGCTGACCGACGGCGTGCCGGTGGCCGGCGTCTTCGAGCACATCCGGTTCGGGCGGCCGGTGCTGCCCGGGGAGACGGTGGAGCACCACGTGACCATGAACCGGCTGGTCGCCGACACCGCCTTCGTCACCGGCGAGAGCGTCGTCGGGTCCACCGTGGTGTTGCGGGTGGGCCGCCTGGTCGGTGCGATGCGATCGGTGGAGTCCCTGCGGGCGTCCCTCGACGCGGCGACCCGGGAGTCCCGCGCGGCCGCCCCCGCGCAGCCGGCCGAGCCGACACCGGCGGCGTCCGGGGCGGCGCGGTGAGCGCCGGTGGGCGGCCCGTCGCCCTGGTCACCGGCGGCTCCCGGGGCATCGGCCAGGCGGTGGTGCTGCGGCTGGTCCGGGACGGCTACGACGTGGCGATGTGCTACCAGTCCAGCAAGGACGCCGCCGACGAGGTGGTCGCGCAGGCGGCCGCGGACGGCGGACGCGTGCTCGCGCTGGCGGTCGACGTCGCCGACGCCGCCGCGGTGCGGGACTTCGTGTCGACCGCCGAGCGGGAGCTGGGCGACCCCGAGGCGGTGGTCACCGTCGCGGGGATCATCCGGGACCGGCCGCTGGCCCTGATGGCCGACGCCGACTGGCGCTCCGTGATGGAGGTCAACCTCGACGGCACCTACCACGTCTGCCGCGCGGTGATCCGCCGGATGATGCGCAGGCGCGGCGGGTCGATCGTCACGGTCTCCTCGGTGTCCGGGGTGGCCGGCAACGCGATGCAGACGAACTACTCCGCCTCCAAGGCCGGGATCATCGGCTTCACCAAGGCGCTGGCCAAGGAGGTCGGCCGGTACGACATCCGGGCGAACGTGGTGGCGCCCGGCTACGTCGACACGGACATGATCGCCGCCCTCTCCGACGAGCTGGGCGCGATCGCCCGGGACCGGGTGGCCCTGGGCCGGCTCGGGCGCAGCGAGGAGATCGCCGACGTGGTGGCGTTCCTGCTCTCCTCCCGGGCGTCGTACCTGACCGGTCAGGTGATCACCGTGGACGGCGGCCTGTCGATGTGACCGGCCGCCGGACGCGGCCGGCCGCCACCCTCGGGTACCACGGTCCGAGCAGCCGGGTCAGGATCTCGGTGCGGTAGGCGTCCGCCCCGACCAGGATCCGGGCCCGGTTGCGGGCCACCCCGCGCAGGATGGCGCGGGCGGCGTACTCGGCCGAGATGTCGACCGAGCGCTCGAAGTGCTCCCGCACCGCCTGGTAGTCGCGCAGGCCGTCGTTGCGGGCGTTGCGCATGATGTTCGTCCTGATCCGGCCCGGGTGCACGCAGCTCACCCTGACCGGCACCCCGTCGGCCCGCAGCTCCTGCGCCACCGCCTCCGTGAAGCCCCGGACGGCGAACTTGGCGGCGTTGTACCCGCTCTGCATCGGCGCGCCGGCCAGCCCCAGCACGCTGGAGACGTTGACCAGGTGCCCGCGCGACACCGTCAGCAGCGGCAGGAACGCCCGCGTGCCGTGCACGACCCCCCAGAAGTCGACGTTCATCACCCATTCGAGGTCTTCCCAGGCCCCGTCGGCGACCGAGGCGAGCAGGGTCACCCCGGCGTTGTTGACGACCAGGTCGGCGCGGCCGAAGTCGGCGTCGACCCGCTCGGCGTGCGCCAGCACCGCGGCCCGGTCCGTCACGTCCAACCGGTACCCGCGCACCTGGCCGTCGAGGCCCGCGCAGCACCGTACGGTCTCCCGCAGCCCCTCGTCGTCCACGTCGGAGACGGCGAGCCGGGCCCCCCGGGCGGCCAGCTCGACGGCGAGCGCGCGGCCGATGCCCGAGCCGGCGCCGGTGACCACCGCCACCCTGTCAGTGAAGTCTCTCATCCTGGACCTTCTCGCTCGGCCTTCGGGCCTCGGCGGTCCGCGCCCGACGCAGACTTCCCCCGCCGGCTATGGCATTCCTATGCCGCGTCGATATGTAGAGAAGCTATGAGGCGGCTGCCCGAGCCTCTCTCCCGGCAGTCCTCGACGCGGCTGCCGTCCGGGTTGACGAAGGGAGAACGATGTCGAGCATCTTCGGTTCGGCGATCACCGGGCTCGGCGCCTATCGGCCCACCCGCGTGGTCACCAACCCGGACATCGCACTGCGTACGGACGTGACCACGGAGTGGATCGAGGAGCGCACGGGCATCAAGACCCGGCACGCCGCCGGTCCCGGGGAGACCGTGCCGGTGATGTCGGCGGAGGCCGGCGCGAAGGCGCTGGCGATGGCGAACGTCGACCCCTCCGAGGTCGACCTGCTCATCCTGGCCACCGCCACCAAGCGGGACCGGATCCCGGGCGGCGCGCCGGAGGTCGCCCACCGGATCGGCATCCCGGCGACCGGCGCGTTCGACCTGAACGCCGCCTGCGCGGGCTTCGCCTACTCGGTGTCGGTCGCGTCCAACGCGGTCCGGCTCGGCGAGGCGCGCAACGTGCTGGTCGTCGGCGCCGAACACCTCACCGAGTTCATCGACCCCGAGGACCCGGCGACCTACGTGATCTTCGGCGACGGCGCGGGCGCCGCGGTGATCTCCCGCTCCGAGAACCAGGACATCGGCCCCGTGGTGTGGGGCAGCGACGGCCGGCGGGCCCCGATCCTCGGCACGAAGTGGGCCAAGGACGGCAAGGAGTACGCCTCGATGAACGGGCCGCTGGTCTACCGGTGGTCCACCAAGAACATCCCCCCGGTCGCGCGGGAGGCCTGCGCCCGCGCCGGGATCGACCTGTCGGAGATCGACTGGTTCGTGCCGCACCAGGCGAACCTGCGGATCATCGAGCAGCTCGCCGAGATTCTGGAGATCCCGGAGGAGAAGGTCGCCCGGGACGTGATCGACACGGGGAACACCTCGGCGGCCTCGGTGCCGCTCGCGCTGAGCCGGCTGCACGAGAGCGGCCGGACCAAGCCCGGCGACAAGGCGCTGCTGCTCGGCTTCGGCGCCGGCCTCGCGTACGCCGGCCAGATCGTCCGGATGCCCTGAACACCCTCCCGAAAGGACACTGACATGACCGTTGACCAGGTGGCCGCCGACGTCGAGCAGCTGACCCGCAAGCTGATGACCGAGGAGCTGGACCGGCCGATCTCCGCCGACGACACCTTCGTGGACCTGGGCCTCGACTCGCTCAAGCTGGTCGACCTGCTCGGCGCCGCCGAGGTGCACTTCGACATCGAGGTGCCGGACGAGGAGGTCGGCAACTTCGTCCGCGTCCGGGACCTGACCGACTTCGTGCTCGGCGCCAAGTGAACGCCGGCGACGGGGACGCCCGGGAGCTGTCCGTCGGTCAGGCCGCGCAGTGGGCGCTGTACCGACTCGCGCCCGAGAGCTCGACCAGCAACGTGGTGACGGCCGTGCTCGCCGAGCCGGTCCTCGACACCGACGTGCTGCGGGCCGCCCTCGTCGCCGTCCAGGACCGGCACGACCTGCTCCGGTCCCGGTTCGCCGAGACCGGAGCGGGGCCGGTGCGGCTGGTCGATCCCCTCGGCTCCGACGCGATCGAGGTCCGCGACGTCGGCGACGTGGACGACGCGGCCCTGCGTACGCTCATCCACGCCGTCGGCGAGCAGCCGCTCCGGCTCGAACGGGACGGCCCCCTGCGGGTGGTGCTGCTGCGCCGGCGCACGGACTGCGCGCTGGTGCTGGTCATCCACCACATCGCCACCGACGGGCTCTCGCAGTACCTGATCTGGCGGGACCTCGGCGACGCGTACCGGGTGCTGCGGGGCGGGGGCACGGTCGACTGGCCGACGCGACCCCGCTACGACGAGTTCGTCGCGCGGGAGCAGGCCATGCTGGCCGGCCCCCGCAGCGCCGAGCTGGCCGAGCACTGGGCCCGCACCTGCGCCGGGGCCACCGCCGCCACCCTGCCCACCGACCGGCCCCGTTCCGCCACCCGGTCCTACCGGGGCGCGTCCGTGGCCCGGATGCTGCCGGACGAGGTCGCCCGGCAGGTACGCGCCACGGCCGCCGCCCTCGCGGTCACCCCGTTCAGCGTCCTGCTCGGCGTCTTCGAGGCGCTGCTGCACCGGTGCACCGGGCAGCGCGAGTTCACCATCGGCTGCCCGGTCTCGGTGCGGCGGGGACGGGCGCTGCGGGAGGTGGTCGGGATGCTGGTGAACCCGGTCGTGCTGCGCTCGTCGTTCGCCCCGGAGACCACCTTCGCGGCGGCGATCTCCGCCGCGGGACGCCAGCTCTCGGACGGCGTGGCGCGCGCCGCCTACCCGTTCCCGCTGGTCCAGGCGGCCCGCCGGGACCGGGACCCGCTGGTGCGGGTCACCATCACGCTGCTCACCCGGCAGCACGGCGACACCCTGTCCGACACCAGCAACGGGTTCGTCGGGCACCGGGTCCGCCAGGTGGTGGTGCCGTACGACGAGGGCCAGTTCGACCTCGCCGTGACGGTGCACCAGCTGCCCGACCTGGCCCTGCGCACCGAGTTCAACTACGACACGGACCTGCTCGACCGCGCCACCGTCGAGCGGCTCTTCGACCAGTACCTGGCCCTGCTCGGCGCCGCCTGCGCCGACCCGGCCGCGACGGTGGCCGACGCCCGCCTGGCGGGCGACGTCGACGAGCGGATGCTGCTCGAACTCGGCATGAGCTGAGCACCTCGGTCACCCGGCACCCGTCGTCGACGGGCGCCGCACGACGCCCGCACGGCGGATGCGGGCGACCTTCCGTCAGCCCGGAGAGGGGGTTGAAATGGATCAGGGAATTCTCTCCACGGTCGGCAACACGCCCCTGGTGCGCCTGGACCGGTTGTTTCCCGAATTTCCCGCCCGGGCGTACGCGAAACTCGAACAGTTCAATCCGGGTGGGAGCATCAAGGACCGGGCCGCGCTGAACATGCTGCGCGGGAAGATCGAATCCGGCGAACTGGTGCCCGGACGGTCCGTGGTGGTGGAGTCCAGCTCCGGCAACCTCGCCATCGGCCTGGCTCAGATCTGCGCGTACTTCGGGATCCGGTTCATCTGCGTGGTGGACCCGAAGACCACCCGGCAGAACCTGGCGGTGCTGGCCGCGTACCAGGCCGAGATCGACATGATCGAGCACCCCGACCCGGTGACCGGCGAGTACCTCGCGGTCCGGCGCCGCCGGGTACGCGAGCTGGTGGAGACCGTGCCCGGCGCCTACCGCCCGGACCAGTACACCAACCCGCTCAACGCCCGGGCACAGCGGCAGACCATGGCCGAGATCATGACCGAGCTGGACGGCCGGGTCGACTACCTGTTCTGCTCCACCGGCACCTGCGGCACCCTGGTCGGCTGCGCCGACTACCTGCGCGAGAACGGCCACGCCACCCGGATCGTCGCGGTCGACGCCGTCGGCAGCGCGATCTTCGGCCACCCGCCCGCGCCCCGGCTGATCCCCGGGCACGGCGCCTCGGTGGTGCCCCCGCTGGCCGCCAACGCCAGGCCGGACGAGGTGCTGCACGTCTCCGACCTCGACTGCGTGGTCGGCTGCCGGTTGCTGGCGATCCGGGAGGCCATCCTCGCCGGCGGTTCCTCCGGGGCGACGGTGGCCGCGCTGCGGCGCCGGATGGCGGACCTGCCCGCCGGGAGCACCAGCGTCCTGATCTTCCCGGACAACGGCGACCGCTACCTCGACACCATCTACTCCGATCGCTGGGTGACCGAACAGTTCGGCGAGGTCAGCCACCTGTGGAAGGGCGACAAATGCTGATCATCGGCCATGCCGTGGTCCGGGACGTGCTCGACGGCGACGAGGCCCGGGTCATCGACCTCGTCCGGCAGGCGTACCTGCTGCACGAGCAGGGCCGCACGAGCGTGCCGCACTCGGTCTTCCTGCGCTTCCCCGACAACGCCCGCAACCGCATCATCGGGCTGCCCGCGTACCTGGGCGCCGACCCGCCGGCCGCCGGCATGAAGTGGATCTCCTCGTTCCCGGCGAACATCGAGCAGGGCCTGGACCGCGCCAGCGCCGCCATCGTGCTCAACTCGCTGGAGACCGGCCGGCCCGAGGCGGTCATCGAGGGATCGGTCGTCTCCGCCCGGCGTACCGCGGCCGGCGCGGCCCTCGCCGCGCAGCTGCTGACCGCCGGACGTAGCCCGGACGGCCTGGCGCTGATCGGCTGCGGGCTGATCAACGAGCAGGTGCTGCGCTTCCTGACGGTGGCCCTGGCGCCGCCGGCCTCGCTGGTGCTGCACGACACCGACCCGCGCCGGGCCGAGGCGTTCGCCGCCCGCGCGGCGGCCCTGCTGCCCGCCACGACGATCAGCGTGGTGGCGGGCGCCGAGCAGGCCCTGGCCGCCCACCGGCTGGTCTCGATCGCCACCACCGCCAGCGAACCGCACCTGGAGCTGACCGCCTGCCAGCCGGAGAGCGTGGTGCTGCACCTGTCGCTGCGGGACCTGCACCCCCGGGCGGTGCTGGCGGCCCGCAACGTCGTCGACGACCCCGACCACGTCTGCCGGGAGCGCACCTCGCTGCACCTGGCCGAGCAGCTCACCGGCGGCCGGGAATTCATCCACACCACCATCGGCCGGCTGGCCGGCGGCGCGGCGCTGCCCCCGGCCGACGTCCCCGGACCGGTGGTGGTCTCGCCGTTCGGCCTGGGCGTGCTGGACATCGCGCTGGCCGAACACGTCCGCCGCACGGCGGCCCGGCGTGGCCTCGGCGTGCGGATCGACGACTTCATACCCGTACCGGCCGCCGCCGTGGCGACCGTGGAACCCACGAGGGAGAGAACATGAGCGACGACGACCGCAGCTACCTGGTGGTGCTCAACGACGAGGAGCAGTACTCGATCTGGTGGAGCGACCGGGCGCTGCCGGCCGGCTGGCGGGCCGAGGGCACCGAGGGCACCCGGGACGAGTGCCTCAGCCGGATCAACGAGCTCTGGACCGACATGCGGCCGAAGAGCCTGCGCCTGCGCATGGACGGCGCGTCCGTCTGACGGGCCCCCGGCAGGCGTGACCCCCGGCCGTCCGCGATCGACCCCCCACCCCGGAGGAGCACCCCGATGAGCACCCCTCTGTCCACCCTGCCGGCCGCCGGAGCGGGCACGGTCGACCCCGTCGTCCTGCCGGACCTGATCGCCCGCCAGGCCGCGGCGACGCCCGACGCGACCGCGGTGCTCGCCGGCGACGTACGGGTCGGCTACGCCGAACTCGACCGGCGCGCCAACCAGCTCGCCCAGCACCTGGTGGGGCTGGGCGTCGGTCCGGAGTCGACGGTCGGCGTGCACCTGCGCCGGGGGATCGACCTCGTGGTCGCCCTGCTCGGGGTGTGGCGGGCCGGCGGCGCGTACCTGCCGCTGGACCCGGCGCACCCGGTCGACCGGCGGCGGTGGATCGTCGCCGACACCGGGGTGGACGTCGTGCTCACCCAGGCCGACCTGCGCGACGACGCGCTGGCCGGGCCGTCCCACGTGGTCTGCCTGGACGCCGACCGGTCCCGGATCGCGGCCGGACCGGACACCGCGCCGCCGGTCCGCATCGACCCCGACAACGCGGCGTACGTCATCTACACCTCCGGCTCGACCGGCCGCCCCAAGGGTGTGGTCGTCACCCACGGGGCCATCGGCAACCGGGTGGCCTGGACGGTCCGGCAGCACGGGCTGTCGCCGGCGGACCGGGTGCTGCAGAAGACCGCGGTGAGCTTCGACGCCGCCGGCTGGGAGTTCTTCGCCCCGCTGATCTGCGGGGCGACGGTGGCGCTCGCGCCGGACGGCGCCGAACGCGATCCGGCCGCCCTGGTGGCGGCGGTCGTCCGGTACCGGGCGACCGTGCTCCAGGGCGTGCCGTCGGTGCTGCAACTGGTGACCGAGGAGCCGGACTGGCCGAGGTGCACCTCGCTGCGGCTGGTCTTCTCCGCCGGCGAGCCGCTGCACGCCGAGCTGTGCCAGCGGCTGGCGGTGGCGCCCGGGACACGGGTCTGGAACACCTACGGCCCGACCGAGTGCGCCATCGACGTGACCGCCCAGCCGGTCGACCTCGCCCAGCGCACCGGGCCGGTGCCGATCGGCCGGCCGCTGGACAACCTCCGCCTCCAGGTGCTCGACGCGAACCGGCGGCCGGTGCCGATCGGCGTGGTCGGCGACCTGTACGTGGGCGGGGCCGGGCTCGGCCGCGGCTACCTCGGCCGCCCCGACCTGACCGCGGAGCGGTTCGTGCCGGACGAGTACGGGCCGCCCGGCGCGCGGCTCTACCGCACCGGCGACCAGGTCCGGTGGCGCTCGGACCGGAGCCTGGAGTTCGTCGGCCGCGCCGACGACCAACTCAAGATCAATGGAGTGCGCATCGAGCCGGGCGAGGTGGAGGCCGCGCTGGCCGCCCACCCGGACGTCCGGCGGGCGGTCGTCGTCGGCTTCGCCGAGCCCGGCGGCAGCCCCCGGCTGGCCGCGTACGTCGCCGGCCGGCGCCCCCTGACCGCCGCGCAGCTGCGGTCCTTCCTGACCGACCGGCTGCCCGACGCCCTGGTGCCGGCCGTGTTCGTCCCGGTGGCGGAGTTCCCGCTCACCACCGGCGGAAAGGTCGACCGGGCCGCGCTGCCGCCCGTCGAGACCGTCGACGCGACGGCCTACCTGGCCCCGCGCACCGACGCCGAGCGGCTGGTCGCCCGGCTCTGGCAGGAGCTGCTCGACGTCGACCGGGTGGGGGTGCACGACGACCTCTTCCAGCTCGGCGGGTCGTCGCTGGTGACCGTCCGCCTCGCCAGCCGCCTCGCCGCCGAGTCCGGCGTGCGGATCGAGCTGCGGGAGCTGCTCGCCGCGACCACCGTCGAGGCGCAGGCCGCCCTGCTGACCGGCGGCGCCCCCGCGACGTCGGCGGTGGTCCCGGTGCCCCGGACCGGCCCGCTGCCGCTCTCCCCGGCCCAGCGGCGGCTGTGGCTGCTGGACCAGCTGCACCCGGGCAGCCCCGAGTGGGTGGTGCCGCTCTACCTGCGCCTGCCCGGCTCGCTGGCACCCGAGACCGTACGGGCGGCGCTGACCGCGCTGGAGGCCCGGCACGAGGCGCTGCGCACCCGCTACCTGACCCGCGACGGCGAGCCGCACCAGCGCGTCGATCCGCCCGGCCCCGTCGACCTCACGGTCTGCGACGCGGCCGAGACCCCGCTCGTCGACCTGGTCGACGCGCAGCTCGGCCGGGGCTTCGACCTGCGCACCGGGCCGCTGTGGCGGGCCACCCTGGTCACCTCGGCCGGGGCGGACCACCTGCTGCTGGTGGCCCTGCACCACATCGCCTCCGACGCGACCACGGCCGGGGTCCTGGAGCGGGACCTGCGGGAACTCTGCGCGGCCAGTGCCGCCGGCCGGGAACCCGACCTGCCGGAGCTGACGGTGCACTACGCCGACTACGCGGCCTGGCAGCACCGGTACCTCACCGACGACCGGGTCGAGCGGGAGCTCGGCTTCTGGCGCGAACACCTGGCGGGGGTGCCCGAGCTGGCCCTCCCGCTGGACCGGCCCCGGCCGGCCGAGCGCGACCCGCGCGGGGCGCACGTCGAGTTCGAGGTGCCGGCGGAGCTCGCGGAGAAGCTGACCGCGCTGGGCCGGCGCTGCTCGGCGACCCCGTTCATGACCATGCTGGCGGGCTTCGCCACGCTGCTGGCCCGCTACAGCGGGCAGTGGGACGTCCCCGTCGGCGCGCCCACCTCCGGTCGACGGCCCACCGAGGCGGAACAGATCGCCGGGGTCTTCCTCAACCCCGTGGTGGTGCGCTGCACCCTGGACCCGGCCGCGCCGTTCGAGGCGGCCGTGCGGGCCGTGCGGTCCCGGACCCTGGCGGCCCTCGCCCACCAGGACCTGCCCTTCGAGCGGGTGGTCGACGAACTCGTCGACGTCCGCGACCTCTCCCGCACCCCGCTCTACCAGGTGATGCTCAACGCCCAGGAGGGCGGCATCACCGGCCAGTCGACCGACGACGAGGCACTGCTGGACGCCCTGCGCCGGGCGGCCCGGATCGCCAAGACCGACCTCACCATGCACGTCTGGCCCCGCCCCGACGGCATCCTGGCCGGCAGCCTGGAGTACGCCACCGCCCTGTTCGACGAGCCGACCGTCCGGCGGATGGCCGACCACTTCGTCCGGCTGCTCGCCGCGGCGGTGGCCGAGCCGCGGACCCCGCTCGACGACCTCGACCTGCTCTCGCCGGGCGAGCGGCACCTGCTCCTGCACGAGGCGCACGGGCCCACCGTGCCCCGCCCCACCGCCACGGTCTGCGACCTCTTCGAGGCCCAGCGTCGCCGGACGCCGGACGCGGTGGCCCTGCGCCACGGCGACCTCACCACCACCTACGCGGCGCTGGACGACCGGGCCAACCAGTTCGCCCACCACCTGCGGCACTCGGGCGTCGCCCGGGGCGCGGTGGTGGCCGTGCTGCTGGACCGGGGCGTCGACCTGGTCGCGGCGATCCTCGGCACCTGGAAGGCGGGGGCGGCCGTGCTGCCGCTCGACCCGTCGTACCCCGCCGAGCGGATCGGGCACATGCTCGCCACCGCCGGCGTGGAGCTGGGCGTCACCCAGGCGGCGTACGCGCCCAGGTTCACCGTGCCGACCCTGCACGTGGACACCCACCGGCTGATGGTCTGCGCCGGCCCCACCCACCGGCCGGACCGGGACACCGACCCGGCCGAGACGGCCTACGTGCTGTTCACCTCCGGCTCGACCGGCCGCCCCAAGGGCGTGCTCCTGCCGCACCGGGCGGTGTCCAACTTCCTCGCCTGCGCCGTCGAGACCGAGGCCCTGGGCGACCGGGGGGCGCGCGGGGGGCGGGGCGACGGCGCGCCGCTGTTCACCACCATCGCCTTCGACCTGTCCATCCCCAACCTGTTCAGCCCGCTGGTCTCGGGTCAGTCGGTGACGCTGCTGCCCGCCGCCCTCGACATCGCCGAGCTGGGCGCGCTGCTCGTCAAGGCCGGCCCGTTCGACCGGTTCATCATGACCCCGCCGCACCTGGAGCTGCTCACCGAGCAGCTCGACGACGAGCAGGCGGGCCAGCTCTCCGGTCTGATCTGGACGGCCGGCGCGGCGCTGCGCAAGGAGATCGCCAACCGGTGGCTGGACCGGCTCGGGCCGGGTGGCCTCACCAACAGCTACGGGCCGACCGAGACCACGGTCATCATGACGGCCCACCCGGTGCGGACGCCGCAGACGACCGACATCGTGCCGATCGGCCGGGCGATGGCGAACACCACCGTCCGGGTGCTCGACGACGCGCTGCGGCTGCTGCCGGTCGGGGTCGTCGGTGAACTGCACATCGGCGGCGAGTGCCTGTCCACCGGGTACGCCGGCCGACCGGACCTCACCGCGGAGAAGTTCGTGCCCGACCCGTACGGGCCGCCGGGCAGCCGGCTCTACCGCAGCGGGGACCTGGTCCGGATGCGCCCGGACGGGGTGATGGACTTCGTCGGCCGGGTCGACGACCAGGTGAAGGTGCGCGGCTACCGGATCGAACTCGGCGAGATCCGCGCGGTCGTCGAGGAACACCCCGGGGTGACCCGGTGCGCGGTCATCGTCCACGAGGAACGGCTGGTCGCCTTCCACCGGGGCGAGGCGCCCGACCTGGCCGCGCACTGCGCCCGGCTGCTGCCCGACTACATGACGCCGAGCCTGCTCGTGCCGGTGGCCGAGATCCCGCTCAACGCCAACGGCAAGGTGGACCGCGCCGCTCTGCTCGACCTGCTCTCCCACGCCGTGTCGACCGGCGCCGCCGGCGCCGAGGACGCCCTCGTCGCGCCACGCACGGTCGTCGAGGAACGCCTCTGCGCCATCTGGAGCGACCTGCTGGGCGTGCCCGTCGGCGTGCGGCACAACTTCTTCGCCATGGGCGGGCACTCCGTGCTGGCGGGCCGGCTGGTCGCCGGCCTCCAGGAGGAGTTCGACCTCGACGTGTCGCTGCGGCTCGTCTTCGAGCACCCGACCGTCGAGGCGATGGCGGTCGCGGTGGAGGACCTCATCCGGGCCGAGGTGGACGCACTTTCCGACGCCGACCTGACCGAAGACCTGCGGCAGACCAAGGAGCACCAGGCATGACCTCGACCGCGAACCAGCCCAACCTGCGCGAGTCGCTCGTCCAACGCCGGCTGGCGGGCAGGGCCGCCGGTCGGCGCGCCGGGATCCCGACCGTCGACCGCTCGGGCGACCTGCCGCTCTCCTTCGGCCAGCAGCAGATGTGGTTCCTCAACCGGCTGGACCCCACCAGCCCGGAGTATCTGGTCTCCTCGGCGCTGCGGCTGCGCGGCCCGCTGGACCGGGCCACGCTGGGCCGGGCGTGGAACGCCCTGATCGCCCGGCACGAGATCCTGCGCACCCGGTACGCGATGGCCGACCTGACGCCGGTGCAGGTCGTCGACGAGCCCCGGCCGCAGGAACTGCCGCTGGTTGACCTGACCGCCGTGCCGGAGGCCGAACGGGAGGACCGGGCCGCCGCGCTGATGACCGACCTGGCCGGCACCGGCTTCGACCTGGCCACCGAGTGGCCGGTACGGGCGACGCTGCTGCGCCTCGGCCCCGCCGAGCACCTGCTGGTGCTGGTGATCCACCACATCGCCTGCGACGCGCCCTCCACGGCGGTGCTCCTCGGCGACCTGGCCGAGCTGTACGGCGCGTTCATCCGGGGCGAGCGGTCGCCGCTGACGCCGCCGGCCGTGCAGTTCGCCGACTTCGCGGCCTGGCAGCGCGACCGGCTGCGCGGCGAGCCGCTCCAGCGGCACCTGGAGCACTGGCGCGACCGCCTCGCCGGCATCGCCCCGCTGGAGCTGCCCGCCGACCGGCCCCGGCCCCGCGTGCGCGACTGGCGGGGCGCGTCGGTCCCGTTCGCGCTCTCCGCCGACCTCTCCGCCGCGCTGCGGGAGATCGCCCGCGGCGCGGAGACCACCCTCTTCGTCACCCTGCTCACCGCCTTCCAGGCGCTGCTGTCGCGCCACACCGGCCGGACCGACATCCCCGTGGGCAGCGTGACCTCCGTACGCGACCGCGCCGAGCTGCGCAACCTGGTCGGGTACGGGATCGACAACCTGGTCCTGCGGGGCAACTGGACGGGGGACCCCACCTTCGCCGACCTGCTGCGCGGCACCCGTGCCACCGTGCGGGACGCCTTCGCGCACGCCGACGTGCCGTTCGCGCTGCTGGTCGACGAGTTCGAACCGGAACGGGACCTGTCCCGCACCCCGCTCTACCAGGTCGCCTTCACCCTCGGCGACGACGCCCCCGGCGGCACCTGGCCGGCCGGCCTCACCGCCGAGACGCTCTGGTTGCCCACCCGGGTCGCCAAGGTCGACCTGCAACTGCACGTCGTCGAGGGCGCCGACGGCCGGCTGCGCGGGCACCTGGAGTACGCGACCGCGCTGTTCGACCGGGTCACGGTGCGGCGGATGGCCGACCACCTCGGCCGGCTGCTGGAGCACGTCGGGGCCGACCCGCACGCCCGGATCTCCGAGCTGCGCATCCTCGACGACGCCGAGCTGGCGGCGGCGACCCCCGCCCCGGCCCGCCCCGCCGCCGCGGTGACCGGCACGGTGCACGGCGTCTTCGCCGCCACCGCCGCCGCCCACACCGACGCGACCGCCGTCGTGGACGGCGCGCGACGCTGGACGTACGCCGAACTGGACGCCACCGCGAACCGGCTGGCGCACCACCTGCGGGCCCTCGGCGCCGGCCCGGAGCGGCTGGTGGCGGTCTGCCTGGACCGCCGCGCGGAGCTGGTCTCCACCCTGCTGGGCGTGCTGAAGTCCGGGTCGGCGTACCTGCCGGTGGAGCCCGGCGTCCCTGCCGACCGGCTCGACTTCATGCTCGCCGACGCGGGCGCGCGGATCGTGGTGACCACCGAGGCCCACCGGGCGCGGTTCGCCGACTTCGACGGCGCCGTGGTGGTGCTGGACGACCCCGACCACACCGGGGAGATCGCCGGCCGTCCCGGCACCGACCCGGGCGTCGCCGTCGACCCCGAGAACCTGATCTACGTCATCTACACCTCCGGGTCGACCGGCCGGCCCAAGGGCGTCTTCCTGACCCACGCCAACGTGCTGCGCCTGACGACGGTGGCGCAGGACGAGCTGAACTTCGGCCCCGCCGACGTGTGGCCGCTGTTCCACTCCTACGCCTTCGACGTGTCGGTGTGGGAGCTGTGGGGCGCCCTGCTGCACGGCGGTCGCCTGGTGGTGGTGCCCCGCGAGGTCACCCGTTCCCCCGGGGACCTGCTCGACCTCCTGGTCGAGGAGCAGGCCACCGTGCTCAACCAGACCCCGACGGCCTTCCGCGGCCTGGTGGGACTGGCCCGCGACGGCGACCCCCGCATCGACCGGCTCGCGCTGCGCGCTGTCGTCTTCGCCGGGGAGAAGCTGGAGTACGCCGACCTCGGCCCCTGGGTGGCCCGTCGCGGGCTGACCGCGCCCCGGCTGCTGAACCTCTACGGCATCACCGAGATCACCGTGCACGCCACCTACTACGAGGTGCGCCCCGACGACCTGGCCGGCACCGCCAACCCGATCGGCGTCCCGCTGGCCGACCTGAGCATCCACCTGCTCGACCCGTACGGCAATCCGGTGCCGGTCGGCGTCACCGGCGAGATCCACGTCGGCGGACCCGGCGTGGCCCGGGGCTACCTGAACCGGCCCGGGCTGACCGCCCAGCGGTTCGTGCCCGACCCGTTCGGCCCGCCCGGTGCCCGCCTCTACCGCAGCGGCGACCTGGCCCGCCGGCGCGCCGACGGCAGCCTGGAGTTCGTCGGCCGGATCGACGACCAGGTGAAGATCCGGGGCTACCGGGTCGAGCTGGGCGAGATCGAGGCCGCCATCTCGGCCCTGCCCGGGGTGCGGGAGGCCGTGGTCGTCGTCCGCGAGGACACTCCCGGCGACCGGCGGCTGGTGGCGTACTCGGTCGTCGACGAGCAGGCGGAGCTGCCCCGGCCCGGGCAGGTGCGCGCGGCGCTGGCCCGCACCCTGCCCGAGTACATGATCCCGTCGGCGTTCGTCCCGCTGGCCCGGCTGCCGCTGACCGTCAACGGCAAGCTCGACAAGCGGGCGCTGCCCGCGCCCGACCGTACGGTCACCGCCACCGACCGGCCCTACCTGGCGCCGCGTACCGAGGTGGAGGAGCGGCTCGCCGCGATCTGGGCGGAGCTGCTCGGCCTGGAGCGGGTCGGCGTCGAGGACGGCTTCTTCGACGTCGGCGGCGACTCGATCCGCGCCGTGGCGCTCGCCGCCGCCATCCGGGCCGCCGGCCTCGACGTGCAGGTGCGCGACCTCTTCGAGCGCCGCAGCATCGCCGAGCTGGCGGAGTTCCTCACCGGCCGCCCCGCGCCGGCCGCGCCGGAGCCGGCCGTCGAGGCGTTCGCGCTGATCTCCGAGGCCGACCGGGCCGCGCTGCCCGACGGCGTCGTCGACGCGTACCCGTGCACCCAGGTGCAGCTCGGCATGCTCGCGGAGATGCTCGCCGACGAGCACAACCACTACCTCAACGCCACCACCTACCGCATCCCCGACTCCGGCGAGTTCTCGCTCGACGCGTTCCGGGAGGCCGCCGCGCTGCTGGTGCGGCGGCACGAGGTGCTGCGCACGTCGTTCGACCTGACCGGCTACTCGGTGCCGATGCAGCTCGTGCACGCCACCGCCGAGATGCCCGTCGGCATGGACCGGGCGCGCGCCACCGACCGGGCCGGCCTGGAGCGGGAGCTGCGCGACTTCATCGCCGCCGAGCGGGCCGACATGTTCGACCTGGCACGGCCGGCGCTGTTCCGGCTGCACGCGCGGGTCTGCGCGGACGGCAGCTGGTGGCTCACCCTCACCGAGTGCCACCCGATCATGGACGGCTGGAGCTACCACTCGCTGATGATGGAGCTGGTCGGCGCGTACCACCGGATCCGCGACGGGCTGCCGGTCGAGCCGCGCCCGGCGCCGCCGGTGCGCTTCGCCGACGCGGTCGCCGCCGAGCTGCGCTCCACCGGCGAGGGGGTCGACCGCGCCTTCTGGCACGACCGGGTCGCCGGCCGGGACCGGTTCGCCCTGCCGGAGGGCTGGGGCGACCCGACCGCCGAGGAGGGCGCCCAGTACGACCACTGGGTGCCGCTGCACGACCTGGAGCCGGGCCTGCGGGCGTTGGCCCGCCAGACCGGCGTGCCGTTCAAGTCGGTGATGCTGGCCGCGCACCTGAAGGTGATGAGCCAGCTGACGGAATCGGGCTCCTTCTTCACCGGACTGGTGTGCAACATCCGTCCCGAGGTCGCCGGCGCCGACCGGGTCTACGGGATGCACCTGAACACGGTGCCGTTCGTGCACGGCGCGGGCGCGCGGACCTGGCGTGAGCTGATCGCCCGGACGTTCGCCGGGGAGCTGGAACTGTGGCCGCACCGCCGGTACCCGCTGCCGGTGCTCCAGCGGGAGGTCGGCGACGGCGGCCGGATGCTCGACGTCCGGTTCAGCTTCCACGACTTCCACCAGATCGACACCGACGAGATCGACTACGCCGACTCGATCGACGACAGCCCGAACGAGTTCCCGCTGGGCGTGATCAGCCGGCTCGGCTTCATCACGCTGGAGGCCAACCTGCGCCACCTGGGCGTCGCGCAGGTCGCCCGCCTTGGTGGCATGTACCGGGCGGTGTTGGAGGCGATGGTCGCCGACGTGGACGGTGACGCGTCGGTGGTGTGTCTGCCGGCGGGTGAGGTGTCGGTGGTGCTGGCCGACGGGGCGTCGGCGGTGGCGCCGGTGTCGCGTTCGGTCCTGGCCGAGTTCGAGGCGCGGGTGGCCGAGGCGCCGTCGGCGGAGGCCGTGTCGGTCCCGGGCGACCGCTCGGTCGACTTCGCGGGCCTGGACGCGCGGGCGGAGAACGTCGCCCGCTGGCTGGCCGCGCGGGGTGTGGGTGCCGGTGCGGTGGTGGGTGTGCTGCTGGACCGTGGTGTGGAGCTGGTGGCGTCGATGTTGGGGGTGTGGAAGGCGGGTGCGGCGTTCGTGCCGGTGGATCCGTCGTACCCGCCGGGCCGCATCGCCGCGATGCTGGCCGACGCGGGCGCCCGGGTCGCGGTGACCTCGCACCGGTACGCCGACCGGTTCGCCCCGGTCGGCGTGGAGGTGGTGCGCGTCGAGGACATCGGGGCCAGCGACGCGCCCCTGCCGGCCCGCGCCACGGGTCTCGACGATCTGGCGTACGTGATTTTCACGTCGGGGTCGACGGGTCGGCCGAAGGGTGTGCAGGTGACGCACCGGGGGTTGGCGAATCATGTGCGGTGGGCGGCGGGTGAGTTGGCGTCGCGGGGTGCGGGTGGTTGTGCGGTGTTCTCGTCGGTGGCGTTCGACTTGCAGGTGCCGAATCTGTGGGCGCCGTTGGTGGCGGGTCAGCGGGTGGTGATGGTGGGTCAGGATGTGGATCTGGCCGAGTTGGGTGCGGTGTTGGCGTCGTCGGGGCCGTTCAGTTTCTTGAAGTTGACGCCGGGTCATCTGGAGATTCTTGGTCGGCAGTTGTCGGATGAGGCGTTGGCGTCGTTGGCGGCGGTGGTGGTGGTCGCTGGTGAGGCGTTGCCGGCGGCGTTGGCGAACCGGTGGCTGGGTCTGTTGGGTCCGGGCGGTCTGGTCAACGAGTACGGGCCGACCGAGGCGAGTGTGGGTACCTGCGTCTTCCCGGTGGTGGCCGAGCAGGCGGGTCCGGTGGTGCCGATCGGTCGGGCGTTGCCGGGCATGACGATGTACGTGTTGAACCGGGACCTGCACCTGTCCCCGGTCGGTGTGGTCGGCGAGCTGTACGTGGGTGGTGTGGGTGTGGCCCGGGGCTACGCGGGCCAGCCGGCGCTGACGGCGGAGCGCTTCGTGCCGGACCCGTTCGCCGCAGCCGGAGACGAGGCCGGCGCCGGTGTCGGGGCGCGGATGTACCGCACCGGGGATCTGGTGCGCCGGATGCCCGACGGGGCGGTGGAGTTCGTCGGCCGCGTCGACCACCAGGTGAAGATCCGCGGCTACCGGATCGAACTCGGCGAGATCGAGTCGGTCGTCGAGGGCACCGACGGGGTCGGCGACGCGGTCGCCCTGGTCGGCGAGTCGGACCGGCTGGTGGTGTTCTACCGGCCGGGCGCGCCGGCCACGGAGCTGGCGGACCGGATCCGGCAGCGGTGCGTGGAGCACCTGCCCGAGTACATGATCCCGGCCGAGTTCGTCGCCGTGGAGGCGATCCCGCTCAACGCCAACGGCAAGGTCGACCGGGCCGCCCTCTGGGACGCCGCGGTGCCGGCGCACCGGCAGCACGTCGCCCCGGCCACCGAGCTGGAGGCGCGGCTGGCGGAGATCTGGGGCCGGGTGCTCCAGTTGGAGCAGGTCAGCACCCAGGAGAGCTTCTTCGACCTCGGCGGGCACTCCATCAGCGCCATCGCGCTCGTGGGCGCGCTGCGCGGCGCCGGGCACCCGGTCTCGGTGCGCGACGTCTTCGTGCACCGCACCGTCGCCGCCCTGGCGCAGCACCTCACCGGCGGGGACGACGTCGAAGCCGCGCCCGCCTTCCGGGCGGTCGCCCCGTTCAGCCTGCTCGACGACGCCGACCGGGCCGCACTGCCCGCCGGGCTCGCCGACGCGTACCCGTGCGCGCAGGTGCAGCTCGCCATGCTGGTGGTAACCCTCTCCGACTCGGAGCGACGCACCTACCACAACGTGTCGGCGTTCCCGATCCGCGACGAGCACGCCTTCGACGGCGACGCGCTGCGCCGGGCCGTGCGGACCGTCGTGGAACGGCACGAGATCCTGCGTACGTCGTTCGACCTGACCGGCTTCTCGGTGCCGATGCAGCTCGTGCACGCCGAGGTGCCCGTCGACGTCACGCTGCTCGACCTGCGCGACGGCACGGACGAGGAGGCCGAGAACCGGCTGCGGGCGTACCTGGCCGCCGAGCGGTCCCGGCCCTTCACCCCAGACCAGGTCCCGCAGATGCGCATCGCCGGGGCGGCCGGCCGCAACGACACGTGGTGGTTCGTGCTGACCATGTCGCACGGCATCCTCGAGGGCTGGAGCCACCACTCACTGCTGATGGAGATCCTCGACAACTACCGCAGCCTGCGCGACACCGGCGCACCGGCCGCGTTCGAGGCGCCCCCGGTCCGCTACGCCGACTTCGTGGCCGGCGAGATTGAGGCGCTGGCGTTGGCCGAGGACCGCGACTACTGGCAGGGCGTCGTCGCCCGGCCGGTCTTCGAGCTGCCCGCCGGCTGGGGCGAGGACGAGTCGGTCCCGGAGTACGAGTGCGGCACCCGCGTCCCCCTGCACGACCTGATGGACGACCTGCGCGAGCTGGCCAGCCGTACCGACACGTCGCTGAAGAGCGTGCTGCTGGCCGCGCACCTGAAGGTGATGAGCCAGCTCACCGCCGAGCCCGTGTTCACCAGCGGGTTGGTCAGCCACGGCCGGCCCGAGGTCACCGGCGCCGACCGGGTCTACGGGATGCACCTGAACACGCTGCCGTTCGTGCACGACGCGGGCGCGCGGACCTGGCGCGAGCTGATCCGGGGCACGTACGCCGGGGAGCTGGAGCTGTGGCCGCACCGCCGCTACCCGCTGCCGGCCGTGCAGCGCCTCGGCGACGGGCGCCGGCCGATCGAGATCCTCTTCAACTACCTCGACTTCGAGCAGGTCGACACCGAGCGGGTCGACTTCGACGACGCGATCTACGAGGCCAGCGGCGAGTTCGGCCTGCACGTCTCCACGCTCGGCGGCGTCCTCAACATCCTGGCCCGGCCGCACCAGGTCAGCTACCCCAACGTCCTGCGCCTCGGTGGCATGTACCGGGCGGTGTTGGAGGCGATGGTCGCCGACGTGGACGGTGACGCGTCGGTGGTGTGTCTGCCGGCGGGTGAGGTGTCGGTGGTGTTGGCCGACGGGGTGTCGGCGGTGGCGCCGGTGTCGCGTTCGGTGCTGGCCGAGTTCGAGGCGCGGGTGGCCGAGGCGCCGTCGGCGGAGGCCGTGTCGGTGCCGGGCGGCGCGGGGGCGGGCTTCGCCGAGCTGGACGCCCGCGCGGCGGCGGTCGGGCGGCGCCTGGCCGGCCGGGGTGTGGGTGCCGGTGCGATGGTGGGTGTGCTGCTGGACCGTGGTGTGGAGCTGGTGGCGTCGATGTTGGGGGTGTGGAAGGCGGGTGCGGCGTTCGTGCCGGTGGATCCGTCGTATCCGCCGGGCCGCATCGCCGCGATGCTGGCTGACGCGGGCGCCCGGGTCGCGATCACCTCCGGCCGGTACGCCGACCGGTTCGCCGGCGCCGGGGTCGACGTGCTCCGGGTGGACGAGACCCTGGACGACGGCGTCGAGGAGGCCACGGCCGACGGTGCCGTGCGCGCGGCCCTGCCCGGGCCGATCGACCTGGACGGACTGGCGTACGTGATTTTCACGTCGGGGTCGACGGGTCGGCCGAAGGGTGTGCAGGTGACGCACCGGGGGTTGGCGAATCATGTGCGGTGGGCGGCGGGTGAGTTGGCGTCGCGGGGTGTGGGCGGTTGTGCGGTGTTCTCGTCGGTGGCGTTCGACTTGCAGGTGCCGAATCTGTGGGCGCCGTTGGTGGCGGGTCAGCGGGTGGTGATGGTGGGTCAGGATGTGGATCTGGCCGAGTTGGGTGCGGTGTTGGCGTCGTCGGGGCCGTTCAGTTTCTTGAAGTTGACGCCGGGTCATCTGGAGATTCTTGGTCGGCAGTTGTCGGATGAGGCGTTGGCGTCGTTGGCGGCGGTGGTGGTGGTCGCTGGTGAGGCGTTGCCGGCGGCGTTGGCGAACCGGTGGCTGGGTCTGTTGGGTCCGGGCGGTCTGGTCAACGAGTACGGGCCGACCGAGGCGAGTGTGGGTACCTGCGTCTTCCCGGTGGTGGCCGAGCAGGCGGGTCCGGTGGTGCCGATCGGTCGGGCGTTGCCGGGCATGACGATGTACGTGTTGAACCGGGACCTGCACCTGTCCCCGGTGGGCGTGGTCGGCGAGTTGTACGTCGGCGGCGTGGGCGTGGCCCGGGGCTACGCGGGCCAGCCGGCGCTGACGGCGGAGCGCTTCGTCCCGGATCCCTTCGGTGCGGCGGGAGCGCGGATGTACCGCACCGGGGATCTGGTGCGCCGGATGCCCGACGGGGCGGTGGAGTTCGTCGGCCGCGTCGACCACCAGGTGAAGATCCGGGGTTACCGGATCGAACTCGGCGAGATCGAGTCGGTCCTGGAGGGCACCGACGGCGTCGGCGACGCGGTCGCCCTGGTCTCGGGCTCGGCCGCCGAGGGCGACGCCCGGCTGGTGGCCTTCTACCGGCCGACCCTGCCGGCGACCCCCGGTCTGCTCGACCGGGTGCGGCAGCGGTGCGCGGAACACCTGCCG
Organism: Micromonospora sp. DT178; assembly: GCF_049841695.1. Taxonomy (NCBI): domain Bacteria; kingdom Bacillati; phylum Actinomycetota; class Actinomycetes; order Micromonosporales; family Micromonosporaceae; genus Micromonospora; species Micromonospora sp. DT178. The sequence continues at coordinate 123,711 of NZ_JBNCKV010000015.1, read as the reverse complement.
GAGTACATGATCCCGGCCGAGTTCGTCGCCGTGGAGGCGATCCCGCTCAACGCCAACGGCAAGGTCGACCGGGCCGCCCTCTGGGACGCCGCGGTGCCCGCCGAGCGGGCGCACGTCGCCCCGGCCACCGAGCTGGAGGAGCGGCTGGCCGGCATCTGGGGCCAGGTGCTCAACCTCGAACAGGTCAGCACCCAGGACAGCTTCTTCGACCTCGGCGGCGACTCGCTGCGCGCGGTCGCCCTGGTCGGCGCGCTGCGGGCGGCCGGCTTCGGGGTGGCCGTCCGGGACGTCTTCGTGCACCGCACGGTCGCCGCCCTGGCCGGGCACCTCGGCGCCAAGGACGCCGCACCGGCGGCGCCGGCCTTCCAGGCCGTCGCGCCCTTCGCCCTGCTGACCGCCGCCGACCGGGCCGCCCTGCCCGCCGGCCTCGTGGACGCCTATCCGGCCGTGCAGGCGCAGGTCGGCATGGCGGTGGAGATCCAGAAGGACCCGGACAAGTCGCTGTACCACATCGTCCGCTGCTTCCGGGTGCACAGTGGACGGCCGTTCTCGGCCGACGCGCTGCGGGCGGCGGTGCGGGACGTGGTCGGCCGGCACGAGACCCTGCGTACCTCGTTCGACCTCACGAGCTATTCGGTGCCGATGCAGCTCGTGCACGCCGAGGCGCCGGTCGACGTGCGGGTGACGGAGCTGACCGGCGGGGACGTCGAGGCCCGGCTGCGGGCGTACGTGGACGCGGAGCGGGCGCGCCCCTTCGAGCTGGACCAGCCGGCGCCGCTGCTGCGGGTCGCCGCGCACCGCACCGACGAGCGGGGCTGGTGGCTCACCGTCGCCGTCAGCCATTTGGTCACCGGCGGCTGGGACCTGAACACCCTCCTGGTCGAGCTGATCGGCTGCTACGAGCGGCGCAGCGCCGGCATGGTGCCCGAGTCGCCGGAGCCGATCGCCGTGCGCTACGCCGACTTCGTCGCCGCCGAACTGGCGGCGCTGAAGGGCGGCGAGGACGAGGCGTACTGGCGGGGCGTCGTCGACGGGTACGCCGGCTTCACCACGCCGGACGGCTGGGGCCGCACCGACGGCCCACGGGAGAGCCTGCGCACCCGGGTCAGCTACCAGGACCTGGAGCCGAAGCTGCGCGCGCTCGCGTCGACCCTCGACGTGTCGCCCAAGTCGGTGCTGCACGCCGCGCACCTGAAGGTGATGAGCCAGCTCACCGACCAGGGACGGTTCTACACGGGCCTGGTGTGCGACGCGCGGCCGGAGGTGCGGGGCGCGGAGCGGGTGCACGGGATGTACATCAACGTGCTGCCGTTCGCGCACGCCCGGACGGCGGGGACGTGGCGGGAGCTGGTGCGGTCGGTGTTCGACCGCGAGGTGGAGCTGTGGCCGCACCGGCGGTACCCGCTGCCGGCGGTGCAGCGGATGGCCGGTGCCGGGTCCCGCCCGATCGACGTCGTCTTCGACTACACCGAGTTCCGCCGGGCCGGGGCCGTCGCCGACGAGTCCGTCGACTTCGAGGCCATCGCCGGGGAGGGCGGCACCGAGTTCGCCCTCCAGGTGACCGCCGCCGGCGGTTTCCTCGACCTGGTCGGCGACAGCCACGTCTTCGGTCCCGCCGCGCTGGCCCGGGTGGGGGCGATGTTCCGCCAGGTGCTGACGGCGATGGTGGCCGACCCCGAGGGCGACGCGGTCGCCGTCCGGCTGCCGGCGGCGGAGCGCGACGAGATCGAGGGCTGGTCGTCCGGCGGCACCGTCGAGGTCGGCGGGTACGCCCCGGCGGCGTTCGAGGCGCAGGCGGCGCGGCGGCCGGACGCGGTGGCGCTCACCTGCGACGGCACCCGCGTGAGCTACCGGGACCTGAACGCCCGGGTGAACCGGCTGGCGCACCACCTGCGCGAGCTGGGGGTGGGGCCGGAGGTCCTGGTCGGGGTGTGTGCGCACCGGTCGGTGGAGCAGGTCGTGGCGATGCTGGCGGTGCACAAGGCCGGCGGGGTCTATCTGCCGTTGGATCCGTCGTACCCGGCGGAGCGGTTGGCGTTCATGCTCGCCGACGCGGCGGCCCCGGTGCTGCTCACCACCGCCGAGCTGCGCGGTCAGCTCCCGGCGGCCGAGGCGGTCACCGTGCTGCTGGACGGCCCGGACGCCTGGGCGGGCCAGCCGGCCACCGATCCTGAGCCGCGCACCCACGCCGACAGCGGCTGCTACGTCATCTACACCTCCGGCTCGACCGGCCAGCCCAAGGGCGTCGTCGTGCCGCACCGGGGGATGGTCAATCGCTCCGCGTACGCCGGCCGGCGGATCAACCGCCTCGACGAGGGGGCGGTGCTGCTCCAGAAGACCGAGATCGGCTTCGACGTCTCCCCGGCCGAGGTCTACGCGGCCCTGTCGGCGGGCGCCCGGATCGTGGTGGCCCGCCCCGGCGGGCACCGGGACCCGGCGTACCTGCGGGAGCTGATTGTCCGCGAGGGCGTCACCGCCGTCGAGCTGGTGCCGAGCATGCTGTCGGCGCTGCTGGCCGAGGGGATCGGCGCGTGCCGGTCGCTGCGGTCGGTGGCGGTGGGCGGCGAGGAGATCGCCGTCGACGTGGCGCGGGCGTTCCTGGCCGCGCTGCCCGGCTGCGAGCTGCACAACACGTACGGTCCGGCCGAGACCACCGTCGACGTCACCAGCTGGCTCTGCACCGCCGAGGCCCTGCGCGGGCTGTCCCGGGTGCCGCTCGGCACCCCGTTCACCAACCTCACCGTCCGGGTGCTCGACGAGCACCTGCAACCGGTGCCGGTCGGGGTGCGCGGCGAGCTGTGCGTCGGCGGGCTCGGGCTGGCCCGGGGCTACCTCGGGGCGCCGGGCACCACCGCGCAGCGCTTCGTGCCGGACCCGTACGGCCCGCCCGGGTCGCGGCTGTACCGCACCGGGGACGCGGCGGCGTGGCGCCCGGACGGCACCGTGGACTTCCTGGGCCGAATCGACTCGCAGGTCAAGCTGCACGGCGTACGCATCGAGCTGGGCGAGATCGAGACGGCCCTGCGGGCCTGCCCCGGCGTGACCGACGCGGTCGCCGCGGTCCGCGAACAGGACGGCCGACGCACCCTCGTCGGCTACCTCGTCGCCGACGAAGGCTCCGCGCTCACCCCCGGCGAGCTGCGCGAGCGGCTGCTGGCGGAGCTGCCGGAGGCGATGGTCCCGGCCGCCTACGTCACCGTCGACGCCGTGCCCGTGGACCCGCACGGCAAGGTCGACCGGCGGCAACTGCCGGCGCCGGACGCGAAGTCCTACGCCCGGGGTCGCTACGAGCGCCCCAACGGCCCGGTGGAGTCGGCGATGGCCGGCGTCTGGTCGTGGGTGCTCGACCTCGACCGGGTCAGCGTCACCGAGAGCTTCTTCGACCTGGGCGGCGACTCGATGACGGCGGTGACCCTGGTCGGGTCGCTGCGCGCGGCCGGCCACGACGTCACCGTGCGGGACATCTTCGCGCACCGCACGATCCGCCGCCTGGTCACCGCCCTCGCCGAGGCCGACACCGCCAAGGAGGGGGCCTTTCGCCCCGTCGAGCCGTACGCGCTGATCGCCGCCGCCGACCGGGCCCGGCTGCCCGGCGGCCTGGTCGACGCGTACCCGGCGACGCAGGCCCAGGTCGGCATGGCCGTGGAGATCCAGAAGGACCCCGACAGGTCGCTGTACCACATCGTGCAGTCGATCCGGGTCGACGACGGGCGGCCGTTCGCCGCCGACGCGCTCCAGGCGACTGTCGACGCGCTGGTCGCCCGGCACGAGACGCTGCGTACCTCGGTCGACCTGACCGGCTACTCGGTGCCGATGCAGCTGGTGCGCGCGAGCGCCGCCGTGCCGGTCGCCGTGCACCCGGCCGCCGGCCACGCCGAACACCTGGCCGCCGAGCGGCGTACCCCCTTCGACCTGGAGTCGGACGCGCCGCTGCTGCGGGTCGCCGCGCACGCCGACGGCGCCGGGGCCTGGTGGCTGACCCTCGCGGTGAGCCACCTGGTCACTGGCGGCTGGGACCTCAACGCCCTGCTCGCCGAGCTGCTCGGCGAGTACGGGCGGCGCAGCCGCGGCGAGGCGCCGACGCCGGTCGAGCCCCCCGCCGTCCGGTACGCCGACCACGTCGCCGGCGAGCTGGCGGCGCTGCGCTCGCCGGAGACCGCCGAGCACTGGCGGGCGGTGGTGACCGGCCGGCCGAAGCTCACCCTCCCGGACGCGTTCGGTGACCGCTCCGGCGCGGCGGCGGTCTGCCGGTACACCGTGGACGTCAACGACCTGGACGCGGCGGTCCGACGCCTCGCCAGCGACACCGGCACCTCCGTCAAGGCGGTGCTGCACGCCGCGCACCTGAAGGTGATGAGCCAGCTCACCAGCGGGTCCGCCTTCTACACCGGCCTGGTGTGCGACGCGCGGCCGGAGGTGCGGGGCGCGGAGCGGGTGCACGGGATGTACATCAACGTGCTGCCGTTCCCGCACGCCCGGACCGCCGGGACGTGGCGGGAGCTGGTGCGGTCGGTGTTCGACCGCGAGGTGGACCTGTGGCCGCACCGGCGGTACCCGCTGCCGGCCGTGGCGCGGATGGCCGACGCCGGATCCCGCCCGATCGACGTCGTCTTCGGCTACGTCGAGACCCGGCAGGACGGCGCCGGGGTGGCCGAGGCGTCCGCCGCCGGCACCGACCTCGTCGAGGTCGGCGGGCCCGGGGCCACCGAGTTCGGCCTGTCGGTCGGGGCGGGCGGCGGCACCGTCCGCCTGGTCAGCGACAGCCGGACCGCCGACCCGGCCGCCCTGGTGCGGATCGGGGCGATGTTCCGCGAGGTGCTGACGGCGATGGTGACCGACCCGGACGGGGACGCGGCGGCGCCGCGCCTGCCGGCCGGGGAGCGTGCCGACCTCGCCCGGTTCACCCCGGGCCGGACCGTCGAGGTCGGCGGGTACGTGCCGGCGGCGTTCGAGGCGCAGGCGGCGCGGCGGCCGGACGCGGTGGCGATCACGGCCGAGGACGTGTCGTTCTCGTACGGGCAGCTCAACGGCCGGGCGAACCGGCTGGCGCACCACCTGCGCGAGCTGGGGGTCGGGCCGGAGGTCCTGGTCGGGGTGTGTGCGCACCGGTCGGTGGAGCAGGTCGTGGCGATGCTGGCGGTGCACAAGGCCGGCGGGGTGTACCTGCCGTTGGATCCGTCGTACCCGGCGGAGCGGTTGGCGTTCATGCTCGCCGACGCGGCAGCCCCGGTGCTGCTCACCACCGCCGACCTGCGGGCGCAGCTGCCGCCGGTCGAGGCCACGGTGGTGCTGCTGGACGACCCGGACGCCGGGGCCGACCGGCCGCCGACCGACCCGGAACCGCTCACCGGCCCCGACAACGGCAGCGTCGTCATCTACACCTCGGGCTCCACCGGCCGCCCCAAGGGCTCGCTGCTGTCGCACCGGGCCCTGGTCAACCGCACCGGGCACGTCGGCGCGCAGGTCTACCGGCTGGACTCCGACGCCGTCGTGCTCCAGAAGACCGAGATCGGCTTCGACGTCTCGCCGGGAGAGGTCTACGCGGCCCTGTCGGCGGGCGCCCGGATCGTGGTGGCCCGCCCCGGCGGGCACCGCGACCCCGCGTACCTGTGCGAGCTGATGGCCCGCGAGGGCGTCACCACCGTCCACTTCGTGCCGTCGATGCTCCCGGCGCTGCTCGCCGAAGGGCTGGCCGGGTGCCGGTCGCTGCGGTCGGTGGCGGTGGGCGGCGAGGAGATCGCCGTCGACGTGGCGCGGGCGTTCCTGGCCGCGCTGCCCGGCTGCGAGCTGCACAACACGTACGGGCCGGCCGAGGCCACCGTCGACGTGAGCAGCTGGCGGTGCACCGCCGACGCCCTGGCCGGGCTGTCCCGGGTGCCGCTCGGCACGCCCCACCCGAACCTGCGGCTGTACGTCCTCGACGGGCGGCTCGACCCCGTGCCGGTCGGCGTGCCCGGCGAGCTGTGCGTCGGCGGGACGGGGCTGGCCCGGGGTTACCTGGGCCGGCCGGGGCTGACCGGCGAGAAGTTCGTCCCCGACCCGTACGGCCCGCCCGGGTCGCGGCTCTACCGCACCGGGGACGCGGCGGCCTGGCGACCGGACGGCACCGTGGACTTCCTGGGCCGGCTCGACTCGCAGGTCAAGCTGCACGGCGTACGCATCGAGCTGGGGGAGATCGAGACGGCCCTGCGGGCCTGCCCCGGCGTGGCCGACGCCGTCGCCGCCGTACGCGAGCACGACGGCCGCCGCACCCTCGTCGGGTACGTGCTGCCCGCCACCGGCGACGCGCCGACCCCGGCCCGGCTGCGGGAGCGGCTGCTCGCCGCGCTGCCCGAGGCGATGGTCCCGGCCGCCTACGTCACCGTCGACGCCGTCCCGAAGGACCCGAACGGCAAGGTCGACCGGCGCCAGCTGCCGGCCCCCGACGCCGGCTCGTACGCCACCGGGGACTACCAGGCCCCGGCCGGCGACGTGGAGGAGGAGATCGCCGGGATCTGGGCGCGGGTGCTCGGCGTGGCCCGCGTCGGCGTCACCGACAGCTTCTTCGACCTCGGCGGCGACTCGATGCTCGCGGTCACCCTGGTCGGCACGCTGCGCGCCGCCGGGCACCGCACCAGCGTGCGGGACGTCTTCGCGCACCGCACCGTACGCCGGCTGGCCGCCGCGCTGGGCGACGCCGACGCCGACGAGTTCCGCCCGGTCGCGCCGTACGCGCTGATCGACGCCGCCGACCGGGCCCGGCTGCCCGGCGGCCTGGTGGACGCCTACCCGGCGTCGCGCACCCAGCTCGGCATGCTGGTGGAGTCGGCCGTCAGCGGCGACCGCGCGGTCTACCACAGCGTCCTGGCCCACCAGGTCCGCGACGGGCGGCCGTTCGACGCCGAGGCGCTGCGCGGCGCGGTCCGCGCCGTGGTCGCCCGGCACGAGATCCTGCGCACGTCGTTCGACCTGGTCGGCTACTCGGTGCCGATGCAGCTCGTGCACGCCCACGCCGAGCCCGACGTGCGCGTCGAGGACGGCCGGGACGTCCCGGCCGAGCGGCATGCCGCGCTCTTCGCGGAGTTCGTCGCCGCCGAGCGGGCCCGCCCGTTCGACGTCTCCACCGCGCCGCTGCTGCGCGTCACGGCGCACCCGGACAGCGACGAGAGCTGGTGGTTCACCTTCACCATCAGCCACGTCGTCACCGAGGGCTGGAGCAGCGCGCGGCTGGTCACCGAGGTGCTCGACGCCTACGCCGAGCTGGTCGACGGCCGCACCCCGGCGTCGGCCGACGTGCCGCCCGTGCGCTACGCCGACTTCATCGCCGCCGAGCTCGCCGCGCTGGAGTCGACCGTCGACCGGGAGCACTGGCGGTCCGTGTGGGACGGGCGCGCCCCGTTCACCCTGCCCACCGGCTGGGGCGAGCCGGACGCGCCGGACGCCACGGTCGACGCCACGGTCGACTTCACCGACCTGGACGAGGCGCTGCGCGCCCTGGCCCGCGACACCGACGTGTCGGTGAAGGCGGTGCTGCACGCCGCGCACCTGAAGGTGCTCAGCCAGCTCACCGGCGAGCCGGGCTTCCACGCCGGCCTCGTCTGCGACGCCCGGCCCGAGGTGCTCGGCGCCGACCGGGTGCAGGGCATGTACCTCAACACGGTGCCGTTCCCGTACGACCGGACCGCCCGCAGCTGGCGGGACCTCGTCGCCGCGGTGTTCGACCGGGAGGTCGCGCTGTGGCCGCACCGGCGGTTCCCGCTGGCCGAGATGCAGCGCGAGGCCGGCCACCGGCTGCTGCACGTCCTGTTCAACTACCAGGACTTCACCCGCGCGACGCAGGGCGGCGACGGCTCCGGCCCGGTGGTCACGGGCAACGCCGGCGAGGGCGCCACCGAGTTCGACCTCTCCTGCTTCGCCCAGCGGGGCCGCTACGCGCTCTCCGCGCGGGCGGGGCTGGTCAGCCAGGCCAACCTGGACCGGATCGCCGGCATGTACCGGGCGGTGCTGGAGGCGATGGTCGCCGACCCCGACGGCGACTGCCAGGCGGTCTGCGTGCCCGGGGGCGAGCGCGACCGGCTGCTCGGCGTCACCGACACCGGCGCGGACGAGCCGGTCACCGGCACCGTGGTCGAGCTGTTCCAGGCCCAGCTGGCCCGCGATCCGCAGGCCGTGGCGGTGGTGGCCGGCGCCGTCGAGCTGACGTACGCCCAGGTCGACGCCGCCGCCAACCGTCTGGCGCACCACCTGCGCGCGGCCGGCGCCGGCCGGGAGACCGTCGTCGGGGTCTGCCTCGACCGGGACGCCGACCTGGTGCCCGCGCTGCTCGGCGTCCTCAAGGCAGGGGCGGCGTACCTGCCGCTGGACCCGGCCCAGCCCGCCGAGCGGATCGGCTACATGCTGGCCGACGCCGGGGCGCGGACCGTGGTCACCACCTCCGCGCAGGCGGAGTCGCTCGCCGGCTTCGACGGGCGGCGGGTGCTGCTGGACGCCGGCGACCTGGCCGGGCAGCCGGCGACCGATCCGGGCGTCGCCCGCGACCCGGACGACCTGCTCTACGTCATCTACACCTCCGGCTCGACCGGCCGGCCCAAGGGCGTCTGCGTGAGCGACGCCAACGTGCTGCGCCTGCTCGACGCCGCGCAGGAGCACTACGCGGTCGACGAGACCGACGTGTGGGCGCTGTTCCACTCGTACGCCTTCGACGTCTCCGTCTGGGAGCTGTGGGGGGCGCTGCTGCACGGCAGCCGGCTGGTGCTGGTGCCCCGCGAGGTGGCCCGGGTGCCGCAGGACCTGTTGGACCTGCTGGTGACGCAGCGGGTCACCATGCTGGCGCAGACCCCGACGGCGCTGCGCGGGTTGGTCCGGCTCGCCGCCGAGGACGCCCCCGGCATCCGGGACCTGTCGCTGCGCGCGGTGGTGGTCGCGGGGGAGAAGCTCGACTTCGCTGACCTCGCGCCGTGGGCGGCCCGCCTCGGGCTGGCCCGGGTGGCGCTGGTCAACATGTACGGGATCACCGAGACCACCGTCTACTCCACGTACCACCGGATCACTCGGGCCGACCTGGCGCCCGGGGTGGGCAGCCGGATCGGCCGGCCCCTGTCCGGGGTGCGGATGTACGTGCTCGACCAGTACGGCCACCCGGCCCCCATCGGGGTGCCCGGCGAGGTGTACCTGGCCGGGCACGGGGTGGCCCGCGGCTACCTCAACCAGCCCGAGCTGACCGCCCGGCGGTTCCTGCCCGACCCGTACGGCCCGGCCGGCAGCCGGATGTACCGCACCGGCGACCTGGCCACCCGGCTGTCCGACGGCAGCGTGGAGTTCCTCGGCCGCCTCGACGACCAGGTGAAGCTCCGGGGCTACCGGATCGAGCCGGGCGAGATCGAGGCGGCGCTGACCGCGCTGCCCGGTGTCGCGGAGGCGGTCGTCGTGCTCCGGGCGGACGACCCGGCCGATCCCCGGCTGACCGCGTACCTGGTGGCCGGCGACGGGGAACCGCCGCAGGTCACCTCGCTGCGCGCCTCGCTCGCGCGCGCCCTGCCGGAGTACATGGTCCCGTCGGCGTTCGTGCTGCTCGACGAGCTGCCGCGCAACAACAGCGGCAAGCTGGACCGGCGGGCGCTGCCCGCGCCGACGGTAGGCGCGACGGCCGCCGGCCGGGACCACGTCGGCCCGCGCGGGCCCCTGGAGGAGCGGGTGGCCGCCGTCTGGGCCGACGTGCTGGGTCTGCCGGTGGTCAGCGTCACCGACGGCTTCTTCGACCTCGGCGGGCACTCCATCACGGCGCTGGTGCTGGCCGGCACGATGCGCGCGGCCGGGCTGGACGTGACGGTCGCGGACATCTTCCGGCACCCGAGTGTCCGGGCGCTCTGCGAGGTGCTGGCGAGCCGGGACGCGCCGGAGCCGACCGAACGCCCCGTTGAGCCCTTCGAGCTGGTCGCTCCCGCCGACCTGCCGCTGCTGCCGGCCGGGCTGGACGACGCGTACCCGCTGTCGCGGGTGCAGCTGGGCATGCTGCTGGAGATGCTGGCGGACAACGGCCAGAACCACTACCACAACGTCGTCTCGTTCCTGATCCCCGACGACGAGCCGTTCGACCTGGCGACCCTGCGGGGCGCCGTCGACGAGGTGGTGGCCCGGCACGACGTGCTGCGTACCTCGGTGGACACCGGAAACTACTCGGTGCCCATGCAGCTGGTGCACCGCACGGTGGACGTCCCCGTCGGCACCCGCGACCTGCGCGGGCTGGCCGAGGCGGACCGGACGGCCCTGGTGCGCCGGCTCGTCGGCGAGGAGTACCAGGAGCTGTTCGACGTCGAGCGGGCGCCGCTGCTGCGGTTCACCGTGTGCCTGGAGACCGACCGGAGCTGGCGGCTGGTGCTCACCATCTGCCACGTGATCATCGAGGGCTGGAGCCTGCACGCCCTGGTGATGGAGATCCTGGACCGGTACCACGCGCGGCGGGCGGGCGCGCAGCCCGACGTCGCCGCCCCGCCCGGGGTGCGCTTCGCCGACTTCGTCGCCGGCGAGCTGCGCGCCCTGGCCTCGGCGGACGACCAGCGGTACTGGCAGGACGTGGTCCAGCGGCACCCGAGGTTCCTGCTGCCCTCCGCGTGGGCGCCGCCCGCGCCGGCCACCCGGGAGCCGTACACCGAGGTGGTGTCCTACGCGGACCTGGAGCCGCGGCTGCGGGCCCTGGCCTCGGCGGCCCGGGTGTCGCTCAAGGCGGTGCTGCACGCCGCGCACCTGAAGGTGCTCAGCCAGCTCACCGACGAGCCGGTCTTCTACAGTGGGCTGGTCTGCAACACCCGGCCGGACGTGGTGGGCAGCGAGCGGGTCTACGCCATGTCGCTGAACACCCTGCCGTTTCCGCACGACCGGCAGGCGGCCAGCTGGCGGGAGCTGGTCCAGCGGGTGCACGCCCGCGAGGCCGACCTGTGGCCGCACCGCCGCTACCCGGCGCCGGCCATCCGCACGCCCGGCCGCGGCGCCCGCCTCACCGACGTCTACTTCAGCTACCTCGACTTCACGGAGGTGGACGGCGGGCGTACCGCGCCCGTGGAGCGGATCGGCGCGAGCACCTCGGAGTTCGCGCTCGCCGTCGCCGCGGGCGCCGGCCGGCTCGAACTGAGCACCGACAGCCACGCCATGGGCCGGGCCGACGCCGCGCGGCTGGCCGGCATGTACCGGCTGGTGCTGGAGGCCATGGTGGCCGACCCCGACGGCGACCCCCGGGCGGCGTACCTGCCCGCCGGGGAGCGGCACGACGTGCTGGTGGGCTGGAACTTCTCGGCCGCGCCGGGCTGCGTCGACCTCGTCCCGGACCGGGTCGCGGCGCGGGCCGCGGCGACCCCCGACGCGGAGGCCGTCGACGGTACGACCTACGCCGGGCTGGACGCGGCGGCCAACCGGATCGGCCACCACCTGCGCGGGGCGGGGATCGGCCCGGAGCGGGTCGTGGGGGTGCTGCTGGACCGGGGCGCCGACCTCGTCGCCGCCCTGCTCGGGGTGTGGCGGGCCGGCGGCGCGTACCTGCCGATCGACCCGGGTCACCCGGCCGAGCGGGTCGCCGCAATGCTCGCCGACGCCGGGGCGACGGTGGTGGTGACCTCGACCGGCCACGCCGAGCGGCTCACCGGCGTCGAGCTGGTGCTGCTCGACCGCGACGCCGAGCGGATCGCCGCGCTGCCCGCCGACCCGCCGGCCGGCCGGATCGACCCGGACCACCTCGCGTACGTCATCTTCACCTCCGGCTCGACCGGCCGGCCGAACGGGGTGCAGATCAGCCACCGCGGCCTCGCCAACTATCTCGGCTGGGCGGCCGAGGAACTCGTCGGGGACCGCACCGGCGGCGCCGCGCTCTTCTCGTCGGTCGCGTACGACATGGTGGTGACCAGCATCTGGGCGCCGCTGGTCACCGGGCAGCGGCTGTGGCTGCTGCCGCCCGACGCCGGCCTGGACGAGCTGGGCCCGAGGCTGGCCGACGCCGGCCCGTTCAGCTTCGTCAAGCTGACCCCCGGCCACCTCGACCTGCTGACCCGCCAGCTCGACGCGGACCGGGCCGCCGCCCTGACCCCGCTGCTGGTGGTGGGGGGCGAGGCGCTGACCCGGCAGGTCTGCGACCGCTGGCACGCGCTCGCGCCGGGCAGCGTGCTGCTCAACGAGTACGGGCCGACGGAGGCGACCGTGGCCGTCAGCCGGTATCCGGTCACCGGGCCGCTGCCGGCCGACGTCGCGCCGATCGGCCGGCCGCTGGGCGGGATGAAGACCTATGTCCTCGACGTCGACCTGCAACCGGTGCCGGTGGGCGTGGTCGGCCACGTCCACCTCGGCGGCCCCGGCCTCGCCCGGGGCTACGCCGGACGGCCGGCCCTGACCGCCGACCGGTTCGTGCCCGACCCGTTCGGCGCGGACGGCGGCCGGCTGTACCGGACCGGCGACCTGGGCCGCTGGCTGCCCGACGGGCAGCTGGACCTGCTCGGCCGGGTCGACGACCAGGTGAAGATCCGTGGCCACCGGGTGGAGCCCGGCGAGGTCAGGGCGGTGCTGGTCGCGCATCCGGGCGTGCGGGACGCGGTGGTGACCGTCGAGTCGACGGGCGCCGGCGGGCCCCGCCTGGTGGCCTACCACGTCGGCGACGCGCCGGACCTGGCCGCGCACTGCGCCCGGTGGCTGCCGAGCCAACTGGTGCCGAGCGTCTTCGTCCCGGTGCCGGCCATCCCGCTCAACGCCAACGGCAAGGTCGACCGCCGGGCGCTGCCCCCGGTGGACCTGGCCGGGGCGGCCGGGCACACCCCGCCCCGGCCGGGGCTGGAGCAGCTGATCGCCGACATCTGGGCCCGCGTCCTGGAGGTCGACCGGGTCGGCCGGCACGACCGCTTCTTCGCCCTGGGCGGGCACTCGCTGCTGGTCGTACCGGTGGTCACGGCGGCCCGGCAGGCCGGTGTCCCGCTGACGCTGCGGGCGGCGATGCTCGACCGGACCCTGGCCGAGCTGGCCGCCTCGCTCGCCCCGACCGGGGCGGCGGCGTCCGTCGACCCGCCGGATCCGGCGGTACGCGCCGGCGTGGCACGGACCGCCTCGGCGCTGTCGGCCGTCGAGCCGTTGCTCGCCGCCCACCGGGTGCCCGGCGCCTCGCTGGCCCTGCTCGTGGACGGTGAGCTGGTGGAGGCCCGCGCCGCCGGGCACCGCGCGGCCGGCGGCGGCGCCCCGGTGACCCCGGCGACCATCTTCCAGGTCGGCTCGGTCAGCAAGTGGGTCACCGCGGTGGGCGCGCTGGTCCTCGTCGGGCGGGGGCAGCTCCAACTCGATGAGGACGTCAACGCGTACCTGAAGGGCTGGCAGCTGCCCGCCGACCGGCCGGTGAGCCTGCGGCAGCTGCTGAGCCACGTCGCCGGGCTGACCCCGACCGGCAGCACCGGGCACCCGCGCGGCGGGCCCGTGCCGACCCTGTCGGACGTGCTGCACGGCCGGGGCGTGCCCACCGGCCCGGTCCGGGCGCTCGACGCGCCCGACCCGGTCGCGGTGGAGCGCAACAGCCACTTCGTGGTGGTGCAGCAGCTCATGGAGGACGTCACCGCGACGCCCTTCGCCGACCTGATGGCCGAGCTGGTCTTCGGGCCGGCGGGGATGACCGGCAGCAGCTTCGAGCAGAGCTTCCCGGAGACGTCCGGCCGGCCGGTGGCCGTCGGGCACGACGAACGGGGCGAGCCGCTCCCGGGCGGCTGGCAGGTGCGTACCGACCTCGCGGCCGCCGGCCTCTGGAGCACCGCGACCGACCTGGCCCAGCTCGTCAGGGAGATCCACGTCGCGCACCGGGGCGGCCCGGCCCTGCTGAGCCGGGAGCTGGCGGTGACGCAACTGACCACCGGGCCGGGCGGCGTCTTCGGGCTCGGCTGCATGGTGGACCGCATCGAGGGGCCCGCCGGGACACGGGTGGAGTTCACCCACCGGGGCCGCATCCCCGGCTACCACGCGCTCACCGCCGGCCGGGTGCCCGACGGGTCCGGGCTGGTGCTGCTGACCAACGGCGACCAGGGCCACGAGGTCGTGTCGCGGCTGGCGTCCGACATCGCACTGACGGAGGAAATGTGATGACGACCGTACCGAGCATCTCCGCAACGGTCACCGACCCACCGACCCGGCAGGTGCGGCACCTGGTGTCGATCCGCGACCTGACCGACGACGACCTCTACTCGATCGTGGCGCGGGGGGCGAGGTTCGCCGCCGGCGAATCCGCCAGCCCGCTGGCCGACCGGGTGGTCGGCACCTACTTCGTGAAGACGTCGACCCGGACGCGGACCGCGTTCACCGTGGCCGCGCTGCGGCTCGGCGCGAAGACCATCCAGTACGGGCCGAACGACCTCCAGGTCAACACCGGGGAGTCCAGCGAGGACACCGGCCGGGTGCTGTCGGGCATGCTCGACGTGCTGGTGGCGCGGACCGCCGCCGACCCGGGGGAGATGCGCGACTGGTCGCGACAGCGCCGGATGGCCGTGATCAACGCGATGAGCGCCGAGGAGCACCCGACGCAGGCGCTGGCCGACCTGACCACCCTGCTGCGGCGCTTCGGCCGGATCGAGCACCTGCGGCTGCTCTACCTGGGCGAGGCGAACAACACCGCGACCGCACTGGCCCTGGCGCTGACCCGCTTCCCCGGCGTCGAGCTGGAGCTGCGCACCCCGGCGGGGTACGGGCTGCCGGCGGAGATCGCGGCGGTCGCGCGGGCGCAGGCGGAGCGCTGCGGCGCCCACCTCGTCGAACGGCACCACATGGACGACCTGCCGGGTGACCTGGACGTCATCTACACCACCCGCTGGCAGACCACCGGCACCAGCAAGCCCGACCCCGACTGGCGGGTGCGCTTCGCCCCGTTCCAGGTGGACCGGGAGCTGTGGCGGCGCAGCCCGCACGCCGTCTTCATGCACGACCTGCCGGCGCACCGGGGGGAGGAGGTGACCGCCGAGGTCCTGGACGGGCCGGCCAGCATCGCCTTCCAGCAGGCGGAGAACAAGCTCTACAGCGCGATGGCCGTGCTCGACTGGTGCCAGTCCTCGCCCGTCGGGCATCCGGCGTGAGCGCGGTCGGGCACCCCACGGCCACGTCCCGGCAGCCGGGGCGCCTGACCGGCAACCGCGACTTCCTGCTGCTCTGGGTCGGCTCCGGGGTCTCCGCGCTGGGTTCCCGGGCCACCTCGATCGGCTACGCCCTGCTGGTCTTCTGGTCGACCGGATCGGCCACGGCGGCCAGCCTGGTGACCTTCGCCGCGCTGCTGCCCAACCTGGTGACCCAGTTGCCGGCGGGGGCGCTGGTGGACCGCTGGGACCGTCGGCGGACCATGGTGTTCTGCAACGTCGGGCGGATCGTCGCGATCGGCAGCGTCGCGGTCGCGGTGGCCCGGGACTCGGTGTGGCTGCCGCACCTGATGGCGGTCGCGTTCGTGGAGGCCAGCCTGGGCATCTGCTATGCCCTGGCCGAACGCGCCGCAGTGTTCAACGTGGTCCCGGCCGACCGGTACGGCGCGGCGACGGCGGCGAACGAGTCGCGGGCCAACGCGGCCAGCATCCTCGGCCAGCCGGCCGGCGCCGGGCTGTACGCGCTGACCCGCTGGGCGCCGTTCGGCTTCGCCGTGCTGATGCACGTGATCTCGCTGGTCACCCTGCTGTTCGTGCGGCGGGACCTGCAGGCGCCGAAGGCGCGCGCGGACGAGCCCGGTGGCCTGCTGGCCCGGATGCGGGAGGGCTTCGTCTTCGTCTGGGGCCAGCTGTACCTGCGCCGTGCCCTCGGCCTCTTCGCGGCGAGCAACATCCTGTTCCAGGTGCTGGGCCTGGGCCTCCTGGTGATCGTCAAGAACCTGGGCGGCTCGCCATCCACGGTCGGGATGTTGCTCATGGTGAACAGCGTGTTCGGCATGGCCGGCGCGATGACCAGCAACTTCTACCTGAGCCGGTGGGGGATCCGCCGGATCATCATGGGGGTCAACATCGCCTGGGCGGTGCTGATGCCGCTGCTCGCGCTGGCACCGGGACTCGCGCTGGCACCGGGGCTCGTCGTCCTCGGCGCGATCTTCGCGTTGATCCACTACGGCGCCGGCATCAGCAACGTGGCCGGGATGTTGTACGTGCTCCAGTCCGCACCAGATCACCTGCGCGGGCGGGCCGGCTCGATCGTCATGCTGCTCAGCTCGGGAGCCAACTCGCTGGGGGCGCTGTTCGGGGGCTTCCTGCTCGACTCGACGAGCATCACCAAGGCCATGCTGATCGTGGGCGGGGCGATGGGGGTGATCGCGGTGCTCGCGGTGCTCGGCTTCGGCGGTCGGGCCCGGGCCGAGGCGGAGCGGGCGGAGGCCGCCGAGCGGGAGCGGGACCGCGGCGATATGGACGGAATATAGCGGAGCGGCAGAGCCTGGGAGGGATCGCACGGCTTGGGACGGTGAGGAGCCCCGGAATGAACGAGCACGCGAGCTGGAAACCGTTGGAGATCACCCCGGAGAGCGCCGGCTGCGCGCCGAACGCCGAGGGCCTGGTCGGCCACCTCCGCGAGCTGGACCTGGCGGCGGTCCTCACCGCCGAGAAGGCGCTCGTCTTCCGTGGCTTCAACGTCCGACCGGAGACCCTGGACCCGGTGATGGACCTGCTGCTGCCGAGGCGACTGGCCTACGTGCACGGCAACTCGCCGCGCACGAAGGTGGGCCGCAACGTCTACACGTCCACCGAGTACCCGGCCCGCTACACGATCTCGATGCACAACGAGCTGTCGTACGCCGCCCGGTGGCCGGCCCGGCTGCTCTTCTTCTGCCAGATCGCGGCCGAGACCGGCGGCGCCACCCCGGTCGTCGACGCCGCGCTGTGGCTCGACTCGCTGGACCCGCAGCTGCGCGCGGACTTCGCCGGCGGCCTGCGCTACCAGCAGAACCTGCACGACGGGATGGGGCTGGGCAAGAGCTGGCGGGAGACGTTCGAGACCGACAGCCGCGACGAGGTCGAGGAGTTCCTCGCCGGCGCCGGCGCCACCTGGGAGTGGACCGCCGACGGGCTGCGGGTGATCCAGCTCCGGCCGGCCACGCTGCGGCACCCCGTCACCGGGGCCGAGGTGTGGTTCAACCAGGCGGACCAGTGGCACCCGGCCGGCCTGGACGACGACATCGCCAGGGTGATGACCCAGGTGATGGGCCCGGACGAGCTGCCCCAGTCGGTGACCTTCGCCGACGGCTCCCCGATCCCCGACGAGTACGTCACCCAGATCCGCGACCGGGGCCTGGAGGCCGCGGTCGACGTCGACTGGCGGGTCGGCGACCTGCTGCTGATCGACAACGTGCTGACCGCGCACGGCCGGCGTCCGTACACGGGCGACCGCCGGGTGCTGGTGGCGATGTCGGACTGACCGGCGCGACCGAGGAGATGCCCCAGATGTCCCTGCTCCGTCCGGCCGGCGGTGATCCCTGGCTGCGGGTGTTCCGGGGCGGCGCGCACGCGGGGCTGCGGTTGGTGTGCTTGCCGCACGCCGGCGGCTCGGCCGGTTTCTTCCAGACCTGGGCGGCTTCGCTGCCGGACTCCGTCGACCTGCTCGCCGTGCGCTACCCGGGTCGGCAGGACCGGCTCGCCGAGCCGTGCGTCGACCGGATGGACCTGCTCGCCGACCGGGTCACCGAATCGCTCGCCCCGTACCTGGACCGCCCCCTCGCCCTGTTCGGCCACAGCATGGGCGCCTCGGTCGCCTACGAGGTGGCCGTCCGGCTGGAGGAGCGGCTCGGCGTCGTGCCGACCAACCTGTTCGTCTCGGGGCACGGCGCACCGCACGTCACCCGGATCGACCAGCACCCCGACCACCTCGACGACGAGGAGTTCCTCGCCCGGATCGCCGCGCTCGGCGAGGTGGATCCGGTGGTCTTCCGCTCGCCGAAGCTGCGGGAGCTGGTCGTGCCGGCGCTCCGGGCCGACCTGCGGCTGATCCACGGCTACCTGCCGCGCCCGCCGCGGACGGTGTCCGCGCCGGTCACGGCGTACCTCGGCACGGGGGATCCGGCCTGCGACCGGGAGTCGGTCTCCGCCTGGGCGGAGCTGACCACCGGTGGCTTCCGGCTGCGGGCGTTCCCCGGCGACCACTTCTATCTCGTACCGGCACGGGCGGAGCTGCTCGCGGACCTGACCGCGCAGCTCGACGGCCGGCCGGGCGCACCCCGTGCCGCGGCATCCGTGGCCGCGCACCTGACCTGACCGGCACCGCCGGAACCGCACCGTGGAGGGCACATCGTGACCGCACCGGACGTCGAGGCGACGCCGCAGCCGCTCGTGGACGTGGACCAGGAGCGCCACGCGCGCTTCCGTACCTCCTTCGAGGCGGTGACGGACTTCGGGCGACGGGTGCTTGCGGCCCGGTTGGCCGCCGCCGGCGTCCTGCCCGCCCCCGGGACCACCGCCGGCCGGGAGGAGATCCTGGCCCGGCTCGCGGTGGCACCCGGCTACCAGCGGCTCGGCGACGCCCTGCTCGACCTGCTGGAACGCGCCGACCTGCTGCGTCGGCACGGCGACGGGCTCGCCGTCACCGCACGGGTCGCGGAGGCGGCCGGGTTCGCCGAGGACGACGCGGTCGACGCGTCTGCGGCGGCGCTGCGCCGGGAGCACCCGGAGGCCGCCGGATACGTGCCGCTGCTGGTCGCCTGCCAGACGCAGCTGGTCGAGGTGGTACGGGGCGACCGGCCGGCGAACGAGGTGCTCCTCCCGGGCGGCTCGGCCGACCTGGTCTCCGCGATCTACCGGGACAACGTCCAGCTGGACTTCTACAACCGGCTCTGCGCGGCGCGGGTGCGGGAGCACGTCCGGCAGTTCCTCAGGCGCTATCCCCGGTCCTTCGCCCAGGTCATGGAGGTGGGGGCCGGCACCGGCGGCACCACCGGGCCGGTGCTGGACGCCCTGGCGGAGCGGGCGGAGCGACTGCGGTACTTCTACACCGACGTGGGTCCCGCGTTCCTGCGGCTGGGGCGGCAGCGCTTCGGCGTCGGCCGACCCCACGTCGACTTCGCCCGCTACAACGTGGAGGGCGCACCCGAGGACCAGGGCTTCGAGCCCGGTTCGATGGAGGTCGTCCTGGCCAGCAACGTCCTGCACGCCACCCTGCGGATCTCCACCGCGCTGCGGCACTGCCACGCGCTGCTCAAGCCGGGCGGCATCCTGGTGATCAACGAGATGACCAGCCGCCTCGACTACAACACGCTGACCTTCGGCCTGGCCGAGGGATGGTGGCGGCACGCGGAGGACGAGCCGCGGGTGCCGGCGTCCCCGCTGCTGGACGTGGCGGGCTGGCGGGCGGCGCTGGGCCGGGCCGGCTTCGTCGACGTGCAGGCGCACGCCGTGCCCGGGCTCGACGCCGCCGAGCAGGTGCAGACGATGTTCGTGGCGACGGCCACGGGGGCGTCCGGGTCGTCCCGCTGACGTTCCGCCCCATCCGCGTACGCCCCCGACCGGGTTCGCGTCCGCCGGGCCGCGCCTCGGGGTCGCCGTGCGGTCGGGACCCCGGTCCGGGCGCGCGCGACCCCTGCCGGCGCACGAACCGGTACGGGGACCCGGTAGGTCCTTGCCGGCACCCCTAAAAGTTCCGGCAAGATCTTTCGTTTGCGAATATTCGGTGATATCAATCTCGCACTCGATTCCTCTACCCCCGGAGTGCGACGTGCGGAGAACCCGTCTCGTTTCCCTCGCCCTGAGCCTGGCCACGGCTCTCGGCGTCAGCCTCACCCTGGCCGCGCCCGCCCAGGCCGCGCCCGCCGACCGCTACGTGGCGCTCGGCGACTCGTACGCCTCGGGCGTGGGCGCCGGCAGCTACACCAGCGAGAGCGGTTCCTGCCAGCGCAGCACCAACGCCTACCCGGCCCTGTACGCCGCCAACATCAAGCCCGCGTCGTACCGCTCGGTCGCCTGCTCCGGCGCCACCACCACCAGCCTGATCAACACGCAGCTGTCGGCGCTCAGCTCCACCACCACCCTGGTCAGCGTCACGGTCGGCGGCAACGACGTCGGCTTCGCCAACATCATGTCCACCTGCGTGCTCCAGGGCACCACGCAGTGCGTGGCCGCCGTGCAGGCCGCCGAGGACAAGGCCCGCGCCCAGCTGCCCGGCCTGCTGCGCAACGTCTACAACGGCATCAAGACCCGGGCGCCCTCGGCCCGGGTGGTGGTCGTCGGGTACCCGGTCTTCTACCAGCTCGGCACCGTCTGCGTCGGCCTGAGCGCCACCTCGCGGGCGAAGATCAACGAGGGCATCAACCTGGTGGACGACATCACCCGCAGCGCCGCCGTCGCCGCCGGCTTCAAGTTCGCCGACGTGCGGGCGCAGTTCGTCGGGCACCAGCTGTGCAGCTACGGCGAGAAGTGGCTGCACGCCCTCAACTACACCAACCTCGGCGTGTCCTACCACCCGACCGCGGCCGGCCAGTCCGGCGGTTACTACCCGGTCTTCCGCTCCGTCGCGGGCTGACCGGCGCGCTCCGGCGTCCGGGCGGTCCCGGTCCCGCCCCCCTCGGGGCCGGGAGCGTCCAGGGCGGGAGGACGGGGCACGGTCGCCCGCGCGGCGTCCGTGCCCCGTCCGACCATCCGGCGTCCCGGTCGACGGGACGCCGGACGGCCGGAGCGACCCCGGGCGAGGGCGCCGGGGCCGCCCCGGTCAGCACCGGACGATCGTGGAGTTGCTCAACCCGACGTTGCTGATGGTCAGGCCGTCCGCGCAGGGGTTCTCCACGATCCGGCTGTTCACCAGGGTGAAGTTGCGCAGCGTGATGCCCCGGTTGCCGGGGAACTCGGTGCGCTCGGCCAGCCGCACCTCGCCGCCGCCGCTGATCGTGCCGCCCCCGGCCGCGATGTCCACCCCCTGGCAGTTCTCGATCAGGATCGCGTTGTTTCCGGTGTTGGCGATGTCCACCCGGTCGATGGCCGCTCCGCCGGATTCGGAGACGCAGAAGATCCCTCGGCCGCCGCCGCGCGCCCGGACGGTGCCCACCCGGACGTTGGTCGGGTAGCCGGAGCCCACGCGCCCGTTGCGGTTGGCCATCCGGAAGGCGGCGTACCCGGTGCCGGCGCCGGCGTTCTCGGCGTCGACGGTGGTGACCGTGGCGTTGATCGTCTGGTTGAGCAGCAGGCCCGACTCGCCCACGTCGCGCGCCGTGACGGTGCCGATGGTCAGCCCGTCCACGCCGTACGTCTCGACCGCGTGGGAACTGGCGCCGGAGACGTACGCGCTGTCGATGCGGACGTTGCGGCTCCACTGGCTGGTGTCCCCGCGGTTGTCGATCCGGATCCCGAGCCCGCTGCCGAGCCGCATGTCGATCCGGCCGAGGACGACGTCCGTGACGTTGCGCAGGAAGATCCCGTAGAGCGGGGTGCCGGTGACGGTGAGGTGCCCGACCTCGACGTGGCTGGCGCCGCGGGAGTAGATGGGCGCCTGGTCACCGCTGCCCGAGCCGGTGACGTTGATGGTGCCGCACACATCGATCGCGGTGTAGCTGGGCAGGGAGATCCGCGAGCCGGCGCTCATCGAGCCGGAGCCACGGACGACGACGCGCTGCTTGCTGGTCCGCCCGGCGCTGAGGCTGTTCACCGCGGCCTGGACGGCGGCCCGCATGTCGCTGCCGGTGTAGACCGTGGTGCCGCCGTTGCGGGCGGTCCAGGTGCCGCCGCTGAGCACCGCCTCGGCCTGGAACGCGCCGCTGCCGCAGCCGGCACCGCCGGAGCCGAGGCTGATCAGTTGCCACTGCTGGTTGGCGCCGTCGAGATCCTGGTACTGCGAGATCATCCCACCGTCCGCAGTGGACCACTGCCACACGTCGAGCGCCTTGTTCGAGTGCCGGTTGACGAGGCGGACGTGTCCACCGGCGCTGTCGGCGAGCCGGAAGTGCTGCCGGGTGTTGCCGCTGGCGGCGGTGTTCTGGACGAGCGGCACCCCGTCCTCGGCGCTCGGCAGCTCCAGCACCTTGCCGCTGTGCGCCGAACGGATCTGGCGGTAGCCGCCGCCCACGTCGACGAACCGCCACTGCTGCACGGCCAGGTCGTTGCGGGTGAACTGGTTGACCGGCGCGCCGTCGGCGGTGGACCAGCCCCACAGGTCCATGGCCTTGCCGCTGTGCCGGTTGACGAGGACGTAGTTGGCGCCGGGGTCGACCGTGGCCGCCGCGGCGGGCCGCGGACCGACGGCCGCGGCGGCGCCGACGAGCGTCAGCACGGCCGTGGCCAGCAGGCCGAGGCGTCGACGGGTGGGCTTCCTGTTCGGGTCGGGGGACGTCATGCGGCTCCTTCGGCTGGCGGGGGTGGCGGGAGGGGCGCGCGACCGCCCCGTCGAGGCCGCCAGCAATCCAGTCCCATCGATGTCAAGGGAATGGTAAGCGCTTTCCATCGCCAGCGCGAAGGTCGCCGGCGCGATGTTCCTCGTGGCCCCCGGCCGGATCGAGGGCGATGAGCCCTGCCCGGCGCAGGAGCGGGTTCCACCTCGGCGCCGGTCGCGGCGCCGTGTACCCTCCCGACGGTCGGGTCCTCGCCGACGCCGGCACGGGCCCGCCGTCGCCGACCTGGACGACGCGGTCCTGCGCCGGCGCCGCGACGCGCCGCGGATGCGCACCGACCGGGCCGCCGTCACGGCGGGCAGCCCACGACGTGAGGAGAACCTGTGACCGGCACCGGCACGATCGCTGTCCACGGCGACGACGGGTTGAGCCCGGGCGGGGCGGTGTCGCCGCCGATCGTGCAGAGCGCCACCTTCAGCGCCGAGTCCGACGAGCAGTTCGCCGCCGTCGCCACCGAGACCCGGGGCCACGCCTTCTACACGCGCTACGGCAACCCGAACCACGCGCAGGTCGCCGCCGTGGTCGCCCAGCTGGAGGGCGTCGAGGCGGGCATGGTCACCGCCTCCGGGATGGGCGCGATCAGCACGATCGCCCTGGCCCTGCTCTCCGCCGGGGACCACGTCATCGTGCAGCGCAGCACGTACGGCGGCACGACGTCCCTGGTCACCGGCCTGCTGGCCCGCTTCGGGGTGGCCTTCACCCAGGTGGACCAGACCGACACCGACGCCTTCGTCCGGGCGCTGCGCCCGCAGACCCGGCTGGTCCTGGTGGAGACCCCGAGCAACCCCCTGCTCGAACTCACCGACCTGGCCGCCGTCGTCGAGCTGGCGCACGCCAACGACGCGCTGGTCGCGGTCGACAACACCTTCGCCACCCCGGTCAACCAGCGGCCGGCGGAGTTCGGCGCCGACCTGGTGTGGCACAGCGGGACGAAGTACCTCGGCGGGCACTCCGACGTCTCGGCCGGGGTGATCGTCGGCTCCGCCGACCTGGTCGACCGGGTCTGGCAGACCGCCGTCGTCACCGGCAGCACCCTCGGCCCCATCGACGCCTGGCTGCTGCTGCGGGGTATCCGCACCCTGTCGCTCCGGGTGGACCGGCACAACGCCAACGCGCTGGCCCTGGCCCGGGCGGTCGAGGGCCACCCCGCCGTGCGGCGGGTCCGCTACCCGGGGCTGCCGACGCATCCCCAGCACGAGCTGGCCGGCCGGCAGATGACCGGCTTCGGCGGGGTGCTCGGCGTCGAGCTGCGCGACGGGCGGGCGGCGGCCGGGCTGCTCGACGGCCTCCGGCTGGCCAAGCGGGCGGCCAGCCTGGGCAGCGTCAGCACCCTCGTGGTGCACCCGCGCTCGATGTGGGCCGGGATCGTCGACGCCGAGCAGTTGGCCGCCACCGGCATCGGCGAGGGGCTCGTCCGGGTCTCCACCGGCATCGAGGACACCGAGGACCTCGTCGCGGACTTCCTGGCGGCCCTCGACGCGGCGGACCGGGCAAAGTAGCGCCCGACCGGCCGCGCGGGTCAGCGGTCCGGGCTCCCGGCCGGCGCCATCACCCGCAGCGCGTTGGCGTCCAGGCCGATCCGGATCGGCGTACGGCCGCACAGCTCGCCGTCGACCTCGACGCGCGCCGGCCGGTCGGTCTCCAGCCACAGCTCCCCGACGGCGAGGAACGGCTCGTCGCCGACGGAGCGCCGGTGCCCGGTCGCCGCGTTGCGGGCGGTGTCGCGCACCAGCCCCCACCGGTTCGCCCCGCCGACCGGGTACGCGACCAGCAGCCGGTCGTCGGCGTCGGCGTCGGCGGCGATCGGGCGCCCGGCGTGGAAGCCGCCGTTGGCCACGTACACCTGATGGGTGAGGAACTCGTGCCGGGCGTCCCCGGCGCGGACGGTGACCCGCAGCGGGCGGTGCCGGGCCAGCAGGGCCAGGGCGGTGAGCGGGTACGCCAGCCGGCCGGTGACCCGCTTCAGGCGCGGTGGCGTGCGCAGCATGATGTCGGCGGAGAGGCCGACGCCGACGTGGTTGGTGAACCGCATGTCGCCGGCGAGGCCCAGGTCGACGTCGATCACCGTGCCGCCGGCCAGCACGTCGACGGCCCGGTCGAGCTCCAGCGGCACGCCGACGGTGCGGGCGAAGTTGTTGGTGGTGCCCAGCGGCAGCAGGCCGAGCGCCATGTCGCGGTGGGCGAGCGCCCGCGCGGCGGCGCTGAGGGTGCCGTCCCCGCCGCCGGCCACCAGCAGGTCCGGCCCGAGGTCGACGGCCGCGGCGAGGGCGCGTTCGAGCTGGCCGGGCTGCTCGACGGGGTGGTCGCCCAGCAGGTGGAAGCCGGCCGCCGTCAGCCGGGCCCGGGCCTGTTCGTGCAGTTGGCGGCCCCGGCGGGAGTGGGCGTTGACGACGAGGACGGCCCGCCGGTCCCGCCGGATGGCCGCGCCCAGTTCCTGCTTCGTCCGCATGGGCCCCGACCCTATCGGCATCCGGGACGCCGGCACGAGGACGACAGGGATCGCAGACATAGAAGGTTTTCGACGTAATGGTTAGGGTGTCGGGAAGGAAGGTTCCCACCCCGGAGGTGTTGATGCGAACACAGGTGATCCGCGCGGTCGGCGTCCTGACGGCGGGAGGGGCCCTGGTGGCGCTCGGCGCCACCGGCGCGCAGGCCGGCCCGGTCGTGCCGCGGCACGCCGTGGTCGTCTGCCAGAGCGCCAGCTTCTACGCCAACTACGACTCGGCGAGCGGCCCGCACGGGTTCAAGCGCACGCTGGAGTACGGCAACAAGATCGGCCACACGCCCGGCGCGCATCCCGTCTACAACGGCTGGGCCGCCACCTTCGACTTCGGGCCCAACGACTGGGGCTACGTGCGCAGCGAGTGCATCGGGGGGTACGACTCATGGTGAGCGGGGGACTGCCGCGCCGGCTCGGCGCGTTGCTGGCGACCGTCTGTGCCGTGCTGGCGCTCACGGCGACGCCCGGGCACGCCGCGAACGGAACGATCGGGCAGCGCGAGGAGGTGTGCTCCCAGGACCTCTTCGTCCGCACCGCCCCGGTCGGCGCGTGGATGGGCACCCTCTACCGCGGCCAGACGTTCCTCGTCGAGGGGCCGCGCAGCGGCGGCTACGTCTACGGCTTCGCCTACGGGCACGTCAACCGGCGCGGGTGGGTGCAGGACGGCTGGTTCTGCTGACCCCGCCCGGCGCGTGACGCGCGGAGCCCCGGGTGACGCCCGGGGCTCCGTGGGGCCCGGCGGATCGTCCCCGGCTCACCGGGACGGCGTCAGCCGCCCGGTACGCCGCCGGTGGGCGCGGATCAGGTCGGCGTAGCGCAGGCCGCTCGCCTTGACCGTCCGGCGCTGGGTGGGGTAGTCGACGTGCACCAGCCCGAAGCGCTTGTCGTACCCGTACGACCACTCGAAGTTGTCGAGCAGCGACCAGACGAAGTAGCCGGCCAGCGGCACCCCCCGGTCGACCGCCGCCGCGCACGCCGCGAGGTGCCGCTCCAGGTGGTCGGTCCGCTCCCGGTCCTCGACGGTGCCGTCGGCGCCGACCTCGTCCCGCCACGCCGACCCGCTCTCGGTGACGATCACCCGGGCCGGGGCGTACTCCTCGGTCACCGAGACCAGCAGCTGTTCCAGCCCGGCCGGGTACGCCTCCCAGCCCATCGCCGTGCAGACCGCGCCCGGCACCGGCAGCTGCCGGGCGTACGGCGGCGGCCCCGCCGGGTCGTCGGCCACCACCTGACGGAAGTAGTAGTTCAGGCCGAGGTAGTCGGTGGGCGTGGCGATGACGGCCAGATCGTCGCTGCGGACCGGCGGCTCGACGCCGTACGTGGCGACCATGTCGGTCGGGTAGCCGCGACCGTGCAGCGGGTCGAGCCACCACCGGTTGACGTGGCCGTCCATCCGCCGGGCGGCGGCCACGTCCTCGGGCCGGTCGCTCGCCGGCTCGCAGGGGCTGGGGTTGAGCACGATCCCGACCGAGGCGGGCCGGGCGGCGGCGGCCCGGATCGCCCGGGTGGCCAGCCCGTGCCCGAGCAGGACGTGGTGCGAGGCGTGCACCGCGCGGGCCAGGTCCCGCTCGCCGGGCGCCATCCGGCCCTCCAGGTGCCCGATCCAGCACACGCAGAGCGGCTCGTTGACGGTGGTCCAGTCGGCGACCCGGTCGCCGAGGCGGGCGGCCACGACGGCGGCGTAGTCGGCGAACGCCTCGGCGGTGCCGCGCTCCGGCCAGCCGCCCCGGTCCTGCAACGCCTGCGGCAGGTCCCAGTGGTAGAGCGTCACGAACGGCCGGATCCCCGCCGCCAGCAGGGCGTCGACCAGCTGGTCGTAGAAGTCCAGGCCCTTGGCGTTGACCCGGCCGACGCCGTCGGGCCGCACCCGGGGCCAGGCCACCGAGAACCGGTACGCATCCACCCCGAGCTGCCGCATGAGCGCCACGTCCTGCGGCCACCGGTGGTAGTGGTCGCAGGCCACCGCGCCGGTGTCGCCGTTGTCGACGGCGCCCGGCACGTCGCAGAAGGTGTCCCAGATGGACGGCGCGCGGCCGTCGGCGCGGACGGCCCCCTCGATCTGGTACGCGGCGGTGGCGACCCCCCAGAGGAAGTCGGGCGGCAGCGTGGACAGGTCCGGCACGGGTGGGCTCTCCTTCGGATGTGCGGCCGACATGGCCTCGTGTGCGGCCGTCATGGCCTCACCTGACCGCGCCGGCGGTGAGGCCGGCGACGAAGTAGCGCTGCAACGCCAGGAAGCCGGCCACCACCGGGACGCTGACCACCAGCGACGCGGCCATCACCTGGTTCCAGTAGACGTTGAACTGGGTGGAGTAGCCCTGGAGGCCGACGGCGAGGGTGCGGCTGCCCTCGTCGGTCATCACCGAGGCGAAGAGCACCTCGCCCCAGGCGGTCATGAAGGCGTAGACGGCGACCGCGACGACGCCGGGCACCGCCGTCGGCAGGATGACCCGGAACAGCGTCCGGAGCGGGCCGGCGCCGTCGACCTGCGCCGCCTCGTCGAGGCCGCGGGGGATCGAGTCGAAGTAGCCGACCAGCATCCAGATCGAGAACGGCAGGGAGAACGTCAGGTAGGTGATGATCAGCCCGGTGCGGCTGGCGTACAGCTGGATGCCGGTGGCGGTGCCGAGGTTGACGTAGATCAGGAACAGCGGCAGCAGGAAGAGGATCCCGGGGAACATCTGGGTGGAGAGCACGGTCACCGAGAACAGCCCCCTGCCCCGGAAGCGGTACCGGCTGACGGCGTACGCCGCGAAGATCGCCACGGTGACGGAGAAGACCGCCGCCACGGTCGAGACGACCAGGCTGTTGACCAGGTAGCGGCCCAGCGGGACGGTCGACCACATGTCGACGAAGGCCTGCGCGGTCGGACGCCGGGGCCACCAGGTGAAGCTGCCCTGCACGTCCTGCAACGGCTTGAGCGCCGAGCTGAGCATGACGTAGAGCGGGACGAGCACGAAGAGCGCGAGCAGGGTCAGCACGATCCGGCGGGCCCAGCGCTCGGCGGCGGTCTCACGCATCGTTCCTCCGGCGGTTGGTGACCAGCAGGTAGCCGGCGGTGACCAGAAGCAGGAACAGCAGCAGCGCCACGGACATCGCCGAGCCCGCGCCGAAGTCCCAGGTCTTGAAGGAGCTGCGGTAGATGTGCAGGGAGATGAGGTTCGCCTGCTCCGGCGCCGAGCCGCCGAAGAGCACGTACGGGGTGTTGAAGTCGTTGAAGGTCCAGAGGAACAGCACCAGCACCAGCACCAGGTTGACCGGGCGCAGCATGGGCAGCGTCACCGAGCGCAGCCGTCGCCAGAATCCGGCCCCGTCCATGGCGGCGGCCTCGTACAGCTCGCCGGGGATGTTCTGCAGGCCGGCCATCAGGCAGAGGAAGGCGAACGGCCAGGATCGCCAGACCGAGACGGTCAGCAGCGCGACGAAGCTGTTCTCCCCGATCAGCCAGAACGGCCGCTCGTCGAGGAGGTGGAGCTGGTCGACCAGCACGTGGTTGACCAGGCCGGTGTCCCGCTGGAAGAGGAAGCTCCAGGTGATCACGGCGGTGTAGACGGGCAGCGCGTACGGGGTGAGGAAGAGCGCGCGCAGCACGCCACGGCCGCGGAAGGGGCGTTGCAGCAGCACGGCGGCGGTGGCGCCGAGCACCCAGGAGAGCCCGACCGAGGCCACCGTGTAGCCGACGGTCACCCCGAACGAGTGCAGCAGCTCGGCCCCGACCGCCGAGTCGACGTCGAGCACCACGCGGTAGTTCTCCCAGCCCACGAAGGGCGCGGTGGACCAGTCGCGGATGTGGAACTGGGTCAGCTCGCGCAGGCTCATCCACGCCCCGACGAGCATCGGGACCACGTGGATCGCCAGCTCCAGCACGACGGCCGGGGCGAGCAGCAGGTACGGCAGCAGCGACCGGCGGCGGCCGGGCGGCCGCCGGTCCGTCGGGGTCGCCGCGCGGCGGGCGGGCCGCTCCGGTGCGGCGACGTCCCGGGAGGGCGTGGTGGTGGACATCGTGGTCCTCTCGCTGGGTGGCCGTGGGAGGGTCGGCGTCCCTCCCACGGCCACCGGTCCGGCGGGTCAGCGCATCTGCTGCTGGGCCCGGGTCAGCTTCTGCCGGACGCTTTCCTCGGTGATCGCCTTGCCGCCGGCGGCGTCGGCGAAGAGTTCCTTGATGGCGGTGCCGACGAGGGTCTCGAAGGTGCTCTCGTCGGGCACCTGCGGCAGCGGCGCCGCCGTGGTGGCGAGGGTCTGCTGGAGCACCTTCTGCTCGGGGGCGGCGAACGCCGGGTCGTTCGCCACGGTGGAGACGGCGGGCAGCGAGCCGTACGTCCTGTTCAGCGCCACCTGCTCGGCGTCGCTGGTCATGAACTTGACGAACTCCAGCGCGGCGTCGGTGTTCTTCGTGTGCTTGAACACCGCGAGGTTGATCCCCGCGACCATGCTGTTGACCTTCCTGCCGCCCGCCGGCGGGGTGGCCGGGAACGGCACGGGGGCGATCCCGTACGCGTCGGGGGCCATGTTCTGCGACTTCAGGTTGGACCCGGCGGCCTGCCAGAGCAGCATGGCGGCCTTGCCGTTGGCGAAGTCGGCGACCGACTGGTTCTGCGCGTACTCGGCGTTGCTCGGGTTGACGATCTTGTCGACGGCCATCAGGTCGACGTACCGCTTGACGGCGGCGACGTTCTGCGGGGTGTCGAAGGTCGGCTTGCCGGCGGAGTCGAACCACTCGCCGCCGTACTGCTGGCTGAAGGTGAAGGCGTGGTGGGCGTTCTCCGACGGGTTGGCCCCCTCGACGGCGAGGCCCCACCGGCCGCCGCCGGTCAGCTTGCGCCCGACCTCGGCCACCTGCTCCCAGGTGGTGGGCGGGCTGGTGACGCCGGCGTCGGCGAACGCCTTCTTGTTGTAGTAGAGGGCGTAGGCGAGGCTGTAGAGCGGCACCGCGGCCGGCGGCTTGCCGGGCGCGCCGGCGGCGGCCAGCGCCGCGGGCACGAACCGGTCCTTCCCGCCGACCTTGGCGAGGGTGGCGTCGTCGAACTCGACCAGCGCGCCGGTGGCCTGCAACGACGCCGACCAGGTGTTGCCGATGTTGACCACGTCCGGGCCCTGGCCGGAGGTGGCGGCGGTGAGCAGCCGGTTGAGCAGGTCCGACCAGGGCACCACCTCGACGTTGACCTTGATGCCGGTCTGCTGCTCGAACTTGTCCAGTTCCGGCTGGAGGGTCTGCTTGTCGGCCTCCAGGCTGGCGCCCTGGTTGCTGGCCCAGTAGGTGAGGGTCTTCCCGGCCGCGCCGGAGGAGTCGCCGGAGTCACCGCAGGCGGTCAGTGTGGTGGCGGCCAGCACGGCCGCCGTGAGTATCGCGAGGTGTCGTCTCGACACGTTCGGGCCCTTCCGTTGCACGTGGTGGGGGTCGCCGGCGTCGCGTCGGGGAACGGGGGTGACGGGCGGCGGCGGACGGTGGGCGGGGCACGCCGGCGGGGGCCGGCGCTCCAGAAGTTCCATCACGACTTAATGAATGTGGTCATTAAAGTAGTTGGCCGAGGGGCCGTCAAGCACGGGGTCGTACAGTCGCTCCGGACGGCCGAGGGGATCGAGGTGGCAGGTGGAGCTGGCGCGCGCGACCAACCGGGGCGTCCGGCTGCGAAACCGGTCCGCCCTGCTGTCGAAGGTCTTCCTGGACGGCCCGCTCACCCGGCAGGACCTGGTGCGCAGCACGGGGCTGAGCCAGCCGGCGGTCAGCAACGTGGTCGCCGACCTGATCGACGAGGGGCTGATCGCCGAGGCGGGCGCCGCCGAGTCCGACGGTGGACGGCCCAGCATGATGCTGCGGGTCGCGCCGCGGTTCGCGTTCGTCATCGGGGTGGACGTGGGGGAGACCCGGGTCCGGGTGGAGCTGTTCGACTTTGCGATGACCCAGCTGGCCAGCGTCGCGTACCCGCTCGATCCGCGGCGGACGGAGCCGGCGGAGGTGGCCGGGCACGTGCTGGCCGGCATCGACGCGGTCACCGCCCGGGCCGGGGTGGCCGTCGACGAGGTGCTCGGCGCGGGCATCGGCGTCTCCGGGGTGGTCGAGCAGGGCCGGGAGGCCGTGGTGCACGCCCAGTCGCTCGGCTGGGACCGGGTGCCGTTGGAGCGGCTGATCGCGGCGGGCACCGACCTGCCGCTGCACATCGACAACGGGGCGAAGACGCTCGGCCAGGCGGAGATGTGGTTCGGCGCGGGCCGGGGGGCCCGGCACGCCGTCTTCGCGCTGGTCGGTTCGGGGATCGGCACCGCCGTGGTGACCAACGGGGTGACCTACCGGGGCGCCTCCAGCAGCGCGGGGGAGTGGGGGCACACCACCCTGGTCTACGGCGGGCGGCCCTGCCGCTGCGGAGCCCGCGGCTGCCTGGAGGCGTACGTCGGCGCGGAGGCCGTCATCGACCGCTACCGGGAGGCCCGGGGCGGCCACGCGGTCCCGGGCGGGGACGAGGAGTCGCAGCTGGCGGCCCTGATCGACGCGGCCGACACCTCGGCCGCCGCCCGGCGGGTGCTGGACGAGACGGCCGAGTACCTCGGTGCCGGGGTGGCCAACCTGATCAACCTGTTCAACCCGGAGCGGGTCGTGCTCGGGGGGTGGGCCGGCATGGCGCTGGGCGGCCTGCTGCCGGCCGTCCGGGAGGCCGCCGGCCGCCAGGCGCTGCGGCAGCCGTACGAGCAGGCCTCGATCGAGCTGGGCCTGCTGGGCGTCGACGCGGTGGCGCTCGGCGCGGCGACGCTCCCGATCGCCCGGCTGCTCACGGCGGGCGGGGTGCGGTCGGCGAACCGGCGGGTTACCGAACAAATCGAACTTCACGGATAAATAACAGCGTTATTTATCGATGCCTTGACGGCTGCGCAACGACGCCGCAACACTCGGACGAGAGCGCTCTCTCCCACCCCGGCGCCGGCCGGCGTACGCCACCCGCACCGCTGCGGCCCCCTTCGTCATCCCGTCACGCCCGAGGTCAGCGACCCTCTATCGACAGGCGAAGTCATGACATCTCGCGCTACATCCGTACGCCCGACGCCGCCGCCGGGGCGACCCGCCCGGCGGTTGCTCATCGGTCTCGCGCTGCTCCTCGTCGCGGCGCTCACCCCCGCCGCGACGCCCCCGGCGCAGGCCGCCCCGAGCCTGCTGTCCCAGGGGCGGCCCGCGACCGCCTCGTCTGCGGAGAACGCCGGCACCCCGGCGTCCGCCGCGGTCGACGGCGATGCCGGCACCCGCTGGGCCAGCGCCTTCAGCGACCCCCAGTGGATCCAGGTCGACCTCGGCACCCGGGCCAACCTCAGCCAGGTGGTCCTGTCCTGGGAGGGCGCCTACGGCCGGGCCTTCACGATCCAGACCTCCGACGACGGCGCGGCCTGGACGACCGTGCACAGCACCACCGCCGGCACCGGCGGCACCCAGACCCTGGACGTCGCGGGCGCCGGCCGGTACGTCCGGATGCACGGCACCGCGCGCGGCACCGGCTACGGCTACTCCCTCTGGGAGTTCCAGGTCTACGGGGAGGCCGGCGGCACCGCGCCCACCTGCGGCAGCGCCAACGTCGCCCAGGGCCGGCCGGCCACCGCGTCGTCGGTGGAGAACGCCGGCCTCCCCGCCTCGGCGGCGGTCGACGGCAACCCGGGCACCCGCTGGGCCAGCGCCGCCGCGGACCCCCAGTGGCTGCGGGTGGACCTGGGCTCCGTGCGGTCGATCTGCCGCGTGGTGCTGACCTGGGAGGCCGCCCACGCGCGGGCGTTCCAGCTCCAGACCTCGGTCGACGGCAGCGCCTGGACCACCGTGTACGGCACCACCACCGGCACCGGGGGCAGCCAGTCGCTCGCCGTCACCGGCAGCGGCCGCTACCTGCGGGTGTACGGCACGGCGCGAGCCACCACCTACGGCTACTCGCTCTGGGAGCTGGCGGTGAACGTGCCGGGCGACGACGCCCCGCCGGTGGAGCCCACCGACCCCCGCAACCCGAACTTCGGGCCGAACACCTTCGTCTTCGACCCGTCCACCCCGACCGCCACCATCCAGAGCCGGCTGAACACGATCTTCACCCAGCAGGAACGCAACCAGTTCGGCCCCGAGCGCTACGCCGTGCTGTTCAAGCCCGGCACCTACACCGCCGACGTCAACCTCGGCTTCTTCACCCAGGTCGCCGGCCTCGGCATGAGCCCGGACGACGTCAACCTCAACGGCCACGTACGCGCCGAGGCGTTCTGGATGGGCGGCAACGCCACACAGAACTTCTGGCGGGCCGCCGAGAACCTCTCGGTGACCCTGCCGGCCGGGGTGACCGTGGAGCGGTGGGCCGTCTCGCAGGCCGCGCCGTACCGGCGGATGCACCTGCGCGGCGCGCAGAACCAGATCCAGCTGTGGAACGGCGGCGACGGCTGGTCCAGCGGCGGCCTGATGGCCGACACCAGGATCGACGGTCTGGTCGTCTCCGGGTCGCAGCAGCAGTGGTACTCGCGCAACAGCGAGTTCGGCGGCTGGACCGGCTCGGTGTGGAACATGGTCTTCCAGGGCGTCACCGGCGCCCCGCCGCCGCACTTCCCCAACCCCTCGCACACCGTCATCCCACAGACCCCCCAGGTGCGGGAGAAGCCCTTCCTCTACGTCGACGGCACCGGTGAGTACCGGGTCTTCGTGCCCGCGCTGCGCACCAACTCCACCGGCACCAGCTGGTACGGCAGGACCCCGGCCGGCTCCTCCATCTCCCTCAGTCAGTTCTACGTCGTGCGGCCGGGCACCGGGGCGGCCACCATCAACGCCGCGCTCGCCCAGGGCCGGCACCTGCTGTTCACCCCGGGCGTGCACCGGGTCACCGAGCCGATCCGGGTGGACCGCCCCGACACGGTGGTCCTCGGCCTCGGCCTGGCGACCGTCCAGGCCGACAACGGCACCGTCGCGATGCGGGTCGCCGACGTGGACGGCGTGAAGGTGGCCGGCATCATGTTCGAGGCCGGCCAGGTGAACTCGCCGGTGCTGATGGAGGTCGGCCCGCCCGGCTCGGCGGCGAGCCACGCGGCCAACCCGACCTCGCTGCACGACGTCTTCTTCCGCATCGGCGGGCCGGGCGTCGGCCGGGCCACCAACACGTTGACCGTCAACAGCGACCACGTGATCGGTGACCACATGTGGCTCTGGCGCGCCGACCACGGCGACGGGGTCGGCTGGACGGTGAACACCGCCGACACCGGCCTGACGGTCAACGGCGACGACGTGACCATGTACGGCCTCTTCGTCGAGCACTACCAGCGGTACCAGACGGTGTGGAACGGCAACGGGGGCCGGACGTACTTCTACCAGAACGAGATGCCGTACGACCCGCCGAACCAGGCCGCCTGGATGAACGGGGCCACCCGCGGCTACGCGGCGTACAAGGTGGCCGACGGGGTGAGCACCCACCAGGCGTGGGGGATGGGCAGCTACTGCTACTTCAACGTCAATCCCTCGGTGGTCGCCGACCGGGCCATCGAGGCACCGACGAGCCCGAACGTCCGGTTCACCAACATGGTCACCGTCTCCCTCGGTGGCGTGGGCACCATCAACCGGGTGGTCAACGGCACCGGCGGCACCGCCAACGCGGCCAACCAGCAGGTGTACCTCACGAACTACCCGTGACCCGCACGGCGAAGGGCCCGGCCGGATCGTCCCGGCCGGGCCCGCGCCCCTTCCGGCGGCGCTGGCGACCCCGGACCGGCCGCCGGATGGCCAGCGTCACTTCACTGAATAAAACATTGCAGGACCTGCAAGATCGCTAGTAGGGTCCTCGCGTGACATCCGCCGGAACCGAACCCGCTCCCGGGCGGCGCGACCGCAAGAAGCGCCAGACCCGTGCCGCGCTGACCGAGGCGGCCCTGCGCCTGGTGGCCGAGCGCGGCCTGGCCCAGGTGACGGTGGAGGAGATCAGCGAGGCGGCCGACGTCTCCCCGCGCACCTTCTTCAACTACTTCGCCTGCAAGGACGACGCCCTGGTCGGGGACCAGGCGGGCCACTCGGCGCGCCTGGTGGCCCGGCTGGCCGCCGTGCCGCCCGAGGTGCCGGTGCTGACCGCGCTGCGGACCGCCCTCGACGAGGTGGTCGACGAGGTGCGCGCCGAGCGCGAGCTGTGGTGCCTGCGGATGGACGTGGTGACGCGCAATCCCGCGCTGCTGCCCCGCCTGCTGGCGGGCAACGCCGAGACGGAACGCGCCATCGTCGAGGTCGTCGCGGCGCGGGTGGGCGTCGATCCCGACCACGGCTACCCGGCGCTGGTCACCGCCGTGACGGGCGCGGCGCTGCGCCACGCCATGACCCGGTGGGCCGCCCACCCCGACCGGCCGGACCTGGCCGACCTCGTCGACGAGGCGTTCGCCGCCCTCGCCGCGGGGCTGCCGCAACCCGACCGGCCCTGACCCGCAAGCCCCTTCCGGGAAAGGTGCCCGGGAGGCCGTGAAACCCGTACCCGGTAAGGAAGGTCAATGACCGCCACCGTGCCCGCCGAGACCCCCAAGGTCGGCGCCGGCCGCATGTCCCGCCGCGAGGTGCTCCAGGCACTCTCCGGCCTGATGGTCGGCATGTTCGTGTCGATCCTCGCCTCCACGGTCGTGGCGAACGCGCTGCCGCGCATCATCGCCGACCTGAACGGCACCCAGACCGTCTACACCTGGATCGTCACCACCGAGCTGCTGGCCATGACGGCGACCGTGCCGCTGTGGGGCAAGATGGCCGACCTCTACAGCAAGAAGCTGCTGATCCAGCTCTCCCTCGGCCTCTTCGTGGTCGGCTCGCTGATCGCCGGGCTGACCCCGAACGTCGAGGTGCTGCTGGTCAGCCGGGTCGTGCAGGGCATCGGCGCCGGTGGCATGACCGCCCTGGCCACCATCGTGATGGCGGCCATGATCCCGCCGCGCGAGCTGGGGCGCTACGCCGGCATCTTCGGCGCC
Organism: Micromonospora sp. DT178; assembly: GCF_049841695.1. Classification (NCBI taxonomy): domain Bacteria; kingdom Bacillati; phylum Actinomycetota; class Actinomycetes; order Micromonosporales; family Micromonosporaceae; genus Micromonospora; species Micromonospora sp. DT178. The sequence goes on along the minus strand of NZ_JBNCKV010000015.1, from coordinate 87,979 downwards.
GTGTTCGGCGTCGGCACCATCGCCGGCCCGCTGATCGGCGGCGTGCTCGTGGACACCTCCTGGCTCGGCTGGCGCTGGTGCTTCCTGATCGGCGTCCCGTTCACCCTGCTCTCGATCGTCCTGCTCCAGCGCACCCTGCACCTGCCGGTGACCCGCCGCAAGGTGAAGATCGACTGGCTCGGCGCGCTGCTCATCACCTCCGGGGTCTCCACCGTGCTGGTCTGGTCGTCGCTGGCCGGGAACAAGTTCGCCTGGGCCTCGGGGTGGACGGCGCTGATGGTGGGCGGCGGCCTCGTCCTGCTGGCGCTGGCGGTCTGGGTGGAGTCCCGCGCGGCGGAGCCGATCGTGCCGCTGGAAATCTTCCGCAACCGGACGGTCTCGCTGACCACCGTCGCCAGCATCCTGGTCGGCGTGGCGATGTTCGGCGGCACCGTCTTCCTGTCCCAGTACTTCCAGCTCTCGCTGGGCAAGTCGCCGACGGTGGCGGGTCTGATGAGCCTGCCGATGATCCTGGGCCTGCTGGTCTCGTCGACGGTGGCCGGCCAGCTGATCACGAAGTACGGTCGCTGGAAGCGTTACCTGGTGGCCGGCGCGGCCGTGATGGTCGCCGGCATGCTGCTGCTGGCCACCATCGACGCCCAGACCAGCATCGTGCTGCTCAGCGTCTACATGGCGGTGCTCGGCATCGGCGTCGGCATGCTCATGCAGAACCTGGTGCTCGCGGCGCAGAACGACGTGCCGGCACACGAGCTGGGCGCGGCCACCTCGGTGCTGACCTTCTTCCGCAGCATGGGCGGCACGATCGGCGTCAGCGCGCTCGGCGCGGTGCTGGCGAACCGGGTCGCGACGCTGAGCGCGGAGGAGCTTGGTCCGCTGACCGGCGGCGCCACGGGCGGGGAGGGCTCCACCGAGGTGCCCGACCTGTCCGCCCTGCCCGAGCCGGTGTTGAAGATCATCCAGGACGTGTACGGGACCGCCACCGGCGAGCTGTTCCTGGTGGCCACCCCCTTCGCGGTGCTCGCCCTGGTGGTGGTGCTGTTCATCCGGGAGAAGCCGCTGCACACCCTCAGTGGTGACGAGCGGCGGGCCCGGGAGGAGGCGGCCGCCGTCGTGCCCGGCGCGCACTGAGTCACCCGCCGAAGGGGCGGTCCGGATCCGTTCCGGGCCGCCCCCTTTCGCGTGCCGGCAGCCGCCCGACCGGCTGCGTCCGGCCGTGCGCCGGGTTGCCCGTCCGGCAGTACGGCGGACGTCGTTCCGCCCGCCAGCCGCATTGACGCCCTTGATTGACAGGTGATGAACGGCACGTTACGGTCGCTCGGGAAAGCGCTTTCCACCTCACCCGCCTGCCCCACCACCTTCAGGAGGCCAGTCATGGAAAGGCCGGACCCCCCACGTCCGTCGTACCGGAAGAGGTGGCCCGTCGTCGGCGGCGCGGTCGCCGTGCTCACCGCCGCCAGCCTCGTCCTCTCGCCGACGGCCGGCGCCGCCACCGCCTTCTCGGCCGACTTCGAGGACGGCAGCATCGCCGGCTGGTCCAAGTCGGGCGGCACCTGGTCGGTCGTGCCCGACGGCTCCCAGGTGGCGCGGCAGTCCAGCACCTCCAGCGAGAACGCCCGCCTCTTCAACGCCTCGACGGCCCTCACCGACTACACCGTCCAGGCCCGGGTCAAGCCTGTGAGCCTGGGCGCCAACGGCTTCGTCGGGCTGCTCGCCCGCGCCTCCGGCTCGACGACGTTCCACCGGCTGGCCCTGCTGCCGGGCCGGGTCGAGTTGCAGGCCGTCAACGGCGGCTCCGTGACCGTGCTGGGCAGCTCCGCGCGGACCGTCAGCAACGGCACCTGGTACACCCTCTCGCTGACCGCCAGCGGCTCCGTGGTCAGCGCGTCGGTCGACGGCACGCAGTTCGCCTCGCGATCCGCGTCGGGCCCCGCCGCCGGCCGCATCGGCCTGCAGACCGCGTACTCCACGGCGTCCTTCGACGACGTGGTGGTGACCACCGGGTCCACCCCGCCGCCGACGACCGCGCCCCCGACGAGCGCGCCGCCCACCACCGCACCGCCCACCACCGCGCCCCCGACGACGCCGCCGCCCACCACGCCGCCCCCGACCCCGCCGCCGCCCACCACGCCCCCGCCGGGCGGCAACGCTCCCGGCCTCCAGGGCTTCGCCACCATGACCGGCCACGGCCGGACCGGCACGAACGGCGGAGCGGGCGGCCCGACGGTGACCGTCAGCACCTACGCACAGCTCGCCGCGGCCGTGGCCGACGACGCGCCCCGAATCGTCCGCGTCTCCGGCACGATCACCGGCACCGGCGCCAAGATGCTGGACGTCGGCTCCAACAAGACGATCATCGGGGCCGGCTCCACCGCCACGATCAGCGGCTTCGGCCTCGACGTCAACGGCTGGGGCCCGGACGAGGTGGCCTGGGGCGGGGACCTCTGCGACCCCGCCGAGCGGAGCCAGTTCACCCACGTCCAGAACGTGATCATCCGTAACCTGACGTTCCGCAGCTCGCCGGACGACTCGATCAACGTCCAGTGCTACTCGCACCACGTGTGGATCGACCACAACACCTTCCACCCCTCGACGGACGGCTCGGTGGACGTCAAGCGCGGCTCCGACCTGGTCACCGTGTCGTACAACCGGTTCGTCGGCACCGACAAGTCGATGCTGCTGGGCCACAGCGACAGCAACGGCGCCCAGGACACCGGCTACCTGCGCGCGACCTACCACCACAACTGGTTCGACGGCTCCAACACCCGCCACCCCCGGGTGCGCTTCGGCTACGCCCACGTGTTCGGCAACTTCGTGGAGGTCGACGACTACTTCATCGGCCTCGGCGTCGGCGGCCAGGTCTACGCCGAGAGCAACCACGTGAAGAGCGCGAAGACGATCACCGAGGACTACGGCGACACCCGACTGACCTGGACGGGCACGAACTTCTACGACAAGGCCACCATCACCCGGGCGAACGACTCCGGCAAGACGATGGACGACTGGCTGCGGATCGACAACACCGTCGCCCGGCCCCCGTACGCGTACACGCCCGGATCCGCCTCCGCCACCCCGCCCGCCGCGGGCGCGGGGGTGGGCGGCGCGGACCAGCTGCCATGACGGTGCCGCCGGCCGTTCCGGGCGACCCGGACTGAACCGGCCGTCGGTGGGGGCGAGCAGGCGATCGGCCCGCCCCCACCGACGCGTACCGTGCCTCGACCGCCACCGGCCCGCGCACCCCGTGCGGCTACGGCACCGGCCGGCGTACCGGCGCGGCCACGGACACCAGGCGGCGTACCGACGGCCAGGCCGCCGGGATGCGTTCCAGGACCCCGCCGGCGAAGACGTCCCGCAGGCCGAGCGGCTTGAGGTGGACGTACCCGATGTGGCAGTCGCAGATTGCGTTGCCGCACGGCCGCGGGCGCAGCGCCGAGCGCCACGACCCGTCGTAGAGGTTGCCGATCGGCTCGTCGATGAAGTGGCAGCGGCGGACCGTGCCGTCGCCGCGCACCGAGATCGCCGTCTCGCCCGCGTGGCAGGGACGGTCGAGCGACACGTGCGGGCGGACGCTGTAGCCGAACAGCGGGTCCAGCTCCGTCCAGGTCGCCTCCTCGGCCGCGTCGTAGCGCCGGCCCTCGGCGGCGTTCACCCACAGGTAGACCTCGGCGGGCAGGGCGGCCCGCAGCGCCCGCGCCTCGGCGAGGTGCTCCGGCAGGCCGACCACCCCGACCGAGTACCGGACGCCCAGCTCGGACAGCCGGGCGCAGCGGCCCAGGAAGCGGTCCCGGTCGACCTGGCCGGGATGGTAGGTCGTCCACAGGGCGGCGGCGCGCGGGTCGGCGTCGGCCAGCCAGTCCACCCGGGCGGCGAGGTTGGTCTGGATGACCACCCGCTCGACGTGCGGCAGGTGCGACAGCGACACCATCGCGTCCCGGTACCAGCGGCGGGTCAGCCCCTCGCCCCACGGGGTGAACAACACCGACAGCCGCACGTCGGTGGTGGCCGCCACCCAGGCGGCGAACCGGTCCAGCGCCGCCCGGTCGGCGCGCAGCAGCTCCGGCGGGTCGCGCCGCTTGGCGAACGGGCAGTACGGGCAGTCGTAGTTGCAGCTCGCCAGGGGACCCCGGTAGAGGATCGCCAGGTTCACCTCGGCACGTACCCGGTCATCGCGTCACGCACCCGGGCGGACGTCAGCCACGGGCCGACCGCGTCGGAGCGGGCCAGCCCGGCCGGGGTCAGCCGCAGCCCGCCGTCGTCGGCCCACCCCCGGTCGACCAGCCGGCCCAGCTCGGGGAAGTCCTCGCCGGGCGGGCGGCCGAAGCGGGCCCGGTAGGCCGCCGGGTCGACCCCCTCGGCGCGCAGCAGCGACTTGAGCAGCCACCGGCGGCGCTGCTCCGCGCCGTCCAGGACGAACCCGAACTCGGCGTACCGGAAGTCGTCCGCCGGGCGGGCAAGGTAGTCGTCGAGCACCGCGCGCACCTGCGACACGCCGACCGCGTAGTCGAACGAGTAGTGCAGGGACGTGGTGTAGGAGCGGGCGCCGCAGCCGAGGCCCACCATGCCGTCGTCCTGGCAGCAGTAGTCCGGCCCGTCCGGGGTGGGCGCGTCGGAGCGGCGGAACTGCCGCATCGACTCCTGTCGGTACCCGGCCGCGCCCAGCGTCGCCACTGCCTGCTCGTAGAGGGCGAGCCGCTGGGCGTCCCAGTCCGCGCGGCCGTGCGCCCGCCGCCCGAGCCCCGTCAGCGGTCGCACGTACAGCGGGTAGAGGTACAGCTCCTCGGGCCGCCACGCCAGGGCCGCGTCGAGGCTCTGCCGCCAGGTGTCGGCGGTCTGCCCGTCGATGCCGTAGATCAGGTCGATGTTGAGCACGGGGATCCGGGCGTCGCGGATCGCTTCCAGGGCCGCCTCCACCTCCGCGCGGCGCTGCGGCCGGCCGGCGGCGCGGGCCTCGGCGTCGAGGAAGCTCTGCACGCCGATGCTCACCCGGGTGGTGCCGTGCGCGGCGAGCACCGCGAGCCGGTCCGGCGTCGCGGTCGCCGGCGAGGTCTCCACCGACAGCGGTACGCCGGGCAGCCGGGCGCCCATCGCGGTGGCGACGCCGAACAGCTCGGTCAGCTCGTCGGCGGTCAGGTAGGTGGGGGTGCCGCCGCCGAGCGCCGCGCGGGCGTAGCCGGCGTCGTCGCCCAGCGCCTCGGCGACCCGGCCGGCCTGCCGGCGCAGCTGCCGCAGGTACGCCGTCACCTGTTCGGCGGGCGCGTTGGCGCGGGTGAACAGGTTGCAGAAGCCGCAGCGCATCTCGCAGAACGGCAGGTGCACGTAGAGGAAGAGCGCCTCGCGCGCCTCGGCCCGCCACACGTCCGCCAGCAGCGGGCGCGGTCGCAGCGGCCGGTAGGAGGTCTTGTGCGGGTACGCGTAGAGGTACTGCTGGTACGGCGAGCCGTCGAGGCCCGTGTCGGTGCTGGTCACCATTCCCCCGGTCGCAGGACGAAGTGGGCGTACGGGACCGTCCACACCACGTCGTGGCCGATCCGGTGGCCGGTGTGGCCGTCCTCCCCGTAGGCGGTGCCGTGGTCGGAGCAGACGATCGCGAACACCGGTCGGCCCCGGCCGGTGAGCAGGGCGAACAGCCGGTCGATTCGGCCGTCGACGTACTCCAGGGCGGCGGCGTGGCTGGCCAGGTCGTCGGCCTGCGCCCCGGGCAGGTGGTGCCGGTTGGGCTGGTGCAGGGCGGCGACGTTGAGGAACGTGAACAGCGGCTGCCGCGCCGGCACCCGCGGCAGCACCTCGGCCAGCCGGTCGAGCTGCGCGTCCAGGCAGGTGGGGGAGGTGACCCCGAACTCCGGCTCCCAGTGCGCCTCGGCGAACAGGCCCGGCAGCACCGCCCCGAGCGGGCTGCGCCGGTTGAAGAACCCGACCCCGCCCAGGCAGAGCGTGTGGTAGCCGACGTCGGCGAGCGCCGTCGGCAGGTCCGGCGCGTCGAACACCCACGTGTCGGCGCCGGACGTCTCGCTGCCGGGGAACGCCGCCGCGTACAGCCGCTCGTGCCGGCCGGGGGTGACCGGGGTGGGCAGGAAACCGGCGAAGAACGCGTGGTGCGCGGCGTAGGTGAAGCTGGCGGGGGAGTGCCGGCGCTCCCACCGGCCCCCGGGCAGCGCCCGCGCCAGGTGCGGCGTGCGCCCCCGCGCGGCCAGGTCGGCGGCGACGTCGTGACGCAGCGTGTCGAGGGTGAGCAGGAGCAGGTCGTGGCTGCCGATCATGCTCCGCACGCCAGCACCTCCCGCCCCGCCGCGTCCCCGCGCGTCGGCCCCTGTCCGGTCGCGTCGCCGCGCGTGGGCCCTCGTCCCGCCGCGTCCCCGCGCGGCGGTGCCTGCCCGGCCGCCGCGCGCCAGCGCTCCCACCGGCCGTCGGTCAGGGCGCGCACCTGCTCGGCGTAGGTGTCCCGGCCGTCGGTGAGCACCCCCGGCAGCAGGTCGCCGAAGGCATTGACCTCGGCCACGGCATGGCGTCGCCAGCCGACGAGGAACATCAGGTCGATCCCGACCTGGAGCGTGCGGGGGAAGCACCGGGCCACCCGCTCGCAGGTCTCCATCGCCGCCGCCCACGCCGCCGGCCCGGCCGCCGCGCGCAGCTCGGCGAGGTCGCCGCGCGCGTTGCCCAGGTGCAGGTTGGTCAGCGGCCCCCGGGCGGCGCGCACCACGGCGTGGGTGGGCCGCCCCGCGACCGTCACCACCCGCAGGTCGACCACCCGCTCGCCGAGCCCCGCCTTGGGCAGCCACCGCTCCACGTGCAGGCCCTCTCCGGCGATCCGGTCGACGATCGCGGCGATCTCGGCCTCGTCGGTGTAGCGGCGTGGCCGCAGGGAGTTGAACAGCCCGTCGGGTGTCGCCTCGACCGTGGTGACCGCCTGCACCCGCCGCCCGGCCACCGCCAGCGCGACGACCCCGGCGGCGGACGAGCCGTGCGCGGGCTTGACGAACACGCGGCTCCAGCGGGCCTCCTTCATCGCCGCTCGCAGCTGCTCCCACCCGTGCACGGGGGGCAGCGCGGCCGGCACCGGCACCCCGGCGGCGGCCAGCCGCGCGTGGCAGCGCCGCTTGTCGCAGAGCGCCGCCACGTCCGCCGGGTCGTTGAGCAGCTCCGCGCCGCCGGCGGCGACCCGGTCCAGGCCCCGCAGCAGCCCGGCGTACGTGTCGGCCAGGCCGACCAGCTCGCCGTGCCGGGCCGGGGCGGCGGACCGGCGCAGCAGCCGGTCCACCTCCGCGTCCTCCCCGGGCGAGTCGACCCGCACCAGCGCGCCGGCCCCGGGCGGCGCCGCCCCGGTCAGCACGTCGGCCCACGGCAGCACCGCCGGTCGGGGCAGGCCGGCGCCGACGACCGCCCGGGTGAACAGGTCGACCCGACGGTTGCCGGGGTTGCCGACGACGGTCAGGCGCATGTCACTCCGACACCGCCGTGTAGCGGTAGCTCTCGCCGTCGTACTCGTCGGGCTCCTGCGGGTCGGAGTCGTCCACCCGGACGCCCGGCAGCGCGGCGAGCACCGACGCGGCCGTCTCCTCCGACAGGTAGTGGTGGTGTAGGTCGAGCTCCGCCAGGTGGGTCAGCGGCTGCCCGGCCAGGAGGGCCGCCGCGCCCTCGTCACCGAGCGTGCCCATCGACAGGTCCAGGCGTTGCAGCCGGGGCACCACCGGCGCCGACGCCAGCGCCCGGGCGAGGTCGTCGGCGATCTCCGAGTTGCACAGGCCGAGCCGGCGCAGCTGCGGGAACCGCTCCCCGGCCAGCAGCGGGGCCAGGTCGGCCACCTGCGCGTCGCCGCCGTAGTCGGAGGTGCCGAGCCACAGCTCCAGGTCGGTCAGCGCGGGCAGGTCGGAGTCGAGCACCGCGCCGACGAACGCCCGGGACAGCCCGCCGCTCTCCACCGCCAGCTCCCGCAGCCGCGCGTGCCGCACCGGGGAGAAGGCGAGGTCCTCGCCACCGCGCACCCGCAACACCTCCAGCTGCGGGTACGCCGTCAGCAGCGGGCTGACGTCGCCCACCTTCATCCAGGAGACCTCGCACTCCTCGACGGTGATGTCACCGAGGAACAGGGCACGCAGGGCGGGCAGGCGCGACGCCGCCGCGCAGAGCTGCGCGACCGGGGCGGTGTGGAACGCCGCGTAGCCCCAGGAGCCGATGACCAGGGAGTCCACGGACGGCCCCGCCTGCGCGACGAACCGGTCGAACGCGACGCGGAACTCCTCCGAGAGCTTGTACTCCATGGTCTCGTTGAAGTGCCAGAGGGCGAACCGCCACGAGACCGGGCCGTCCACCGTGGGCAGCGGCCCGTCGACGGGAACGTCCACCACCGGGCGGCCGGCGAAGTGCTCTGCGTGGGAACCGAAGGCCACCGCCGCTCACTCCCCGACGGCGGTGTAGCGGTAGCGCTTGCCGTCGTACTCGTCGGCGGTCTGCGGGTCCGCCAGGTCGACCTGCACGCCCGGCAGCGCGGCGACCACGGCGGCGGCCGTCTCCTCCGAGAGGAAGTGGTGGTGCAGGTCGAGCCGCGTCAGGTGGGTCAGCGGCTGGCCGGCCAGCAGCGCCTTCGCACCCTCGTCGGTCAGCGTCCCCATCGACAGGTCGAGCGCCTCCAGCCGGGGCACGATCGGCGCGGTGGCGACCGCCGCCGCCACCGCGTCGGCGATCTCGGCGTTGCACGCCGCGAGGTACCGCAGCGCCGGCAGGCCGGCGCCGGAGAGCACCCCGGCCAGATCCTCGACGCTCGCGTCGCCGCCGTAGTCCTTCCTGCCGAGCCACAGGTCCAGCCGGTGCAGGGCCGGCAGCTCGCACGCGCCGACGGCACGGACCACCCCGGCCGGCAGCCCGCCGGATTCGAACCGCAGCTCCCGCAGCTCGGCGTGGCGGATCGGCTCCAGCCGCAGGCCCTGGGCCCCGCGCACCCACAGCACCCCCAGCGACGGGTACGCCGCGAGCAGCGGCGTGATGTCGCCGTGGGTGAGCCAGGAGATCTCGCACTGCTCGTAGGTCAGGTCGGCGAGGAAGACCGCCCGCAGCCCCGTCCACTCCGCGGCGACCTCGACCAGCGGCTCGATCGGCAGCGGCCGCTCGTAGGCCTCGCCCCACTCGCCGATCACCAGGGCGCGCACCGCCTCGGGCGGCACCTGCTCCCGCAGCGCCCGTACGAGACCGAGGAACTCCTCGGGCTCCGCGTCGTGCTCCTCGACCTCCAGCCGCCAGGCGACCGCCGACGGATCGTCGGGAAGTGTCATTCCCGGGGTGAAGGTCACTATCGGTAATCCGACGAACGACGACACGTGCGAGCTGATCACGCCTACCTCCGGTCCGACTGGTGCAGCGGCGGCGCGACGGTAACAGGTCCGCCCGACAAGATGATCAGCAAGCCGGCCGGCGCCGCCGGTCTCCCGGCTCCGGCCGCCGGCCGGTCACAGCCCGAAGAACGCGAGGTAGGCGTCGATCTGGTGGGCGAGCATCGGCTCGCCGGGATGCGCCCGCAGGCCCCGGGCCCGCGCCTCGGCCAGCAGGACCGTCTCCGCCGGCGTCATGATGATGTCGGCGACCACGGCGTCCGCCGGCAGGTCGGCCACCGTGAACGGCGGCGGGTCGTCGGGGCGCAGCCCCAGGGGCGTGGCGTTGACCGCGAGGTCGGCGTCGGCCAGGCGCGGTCGCGTCGTCGCGCCGACCCGGCCGGGGTACGCGGCGGAGAGCCGCCGCCGCAGCGTCTCCAGCCGTTCCGGATCGGTGTCGCTCAGCCGCAACTCCGCCACGCCGGCGTCGAGCAGGGCCACCGCGATCGCGCTGCCCGCCCCGCCCGCGCCCACCACGCACGCCCGGCGGCCCCTCGGGTGGTGTCCGGCCTCGGCCAGCCCGCGGACGAACCCGTCGCCGTCGAAGGTGTCCGCGGTCCATGTCCCGTCGGGCTCGCGCCGCAGGGCGTTGGCGCTGCCGGCCAGGCGGGCGCGGTCGCTGGCCCGGTCGGCGAGGTCCAGCGCGGTGGCCTTGTGCGGCACGGTGACCAGCATCCCGTGCAGGTTCGCCACCCGTTGCAGCCCCCGCACCACCTGGGTGAGGTCGGCCGCCGCGGCGTGGACCGGGACGAGCACCGCGTCGGTGCCGCGCCGGGCCAGCACCGGGTTGAACAGCCCGGGGGCGCGCACCTGTGCGATCGGGTCGCCGAGCAGCGCGTACACCCGGGTGGCGCCGCCTATCTCGGTCATGGGCGTCTCCCGCGGGGGCAGGGGTCGTCCGGCGCGGCCGGACCGGGGCGGTGCCGACCCTACGCGACGGCGGCACCCGCCCCGACCCGGGCACGTCTGCCGCCGGCGGCCGACGTGCCGCGCCCACCCGGCCGGAGTCGGCCGGGTGGGCGCGTTGGCGTCCGCGGGTTCTCAGCCGCTGGACGACGGCCTGCGGATCGCGTCGCGCACGCGGTCGATGACCGCCAGCGCCGGTCCGGCCGCGAGGTTGCCCTTCGCGGACTGGGCGCTGGGGTGCGGGCGCGTCGGCGCGGTCGCCTCCGCCATCCGTACGGCGCCGGCCATCGTGCGGAGCCGGTCGGCGGGTACGTGCTGGCGCAGCAGCGGGAACCTCCTGGTCGGGGCAGTTGCGGGCGAACTGGTGCTGGAAGTTGATCGCCTCGACCTCGATGCCGTTCATGGTGATGATGCGGCAGCGGGTGTACGGGTCGACCGCCTCGGGGTCGATCGGCTCCACGTCGAGTTCGCGCCAGTTGCGGATCTGGCTCTCCAGCGGGATTCCTTTGTGCTCCAACGGGTTGAACACGGCGTCTCCTTCTTCGGCCGGGGTGTCGACCGGCCTACCCCGACAGTCCGGGCGAAAACGGCCGGCCCGATTTTCCCGGGCCGGACTGGCGATTTCACCGATGCGCCGCCGCCGGCACCGTCGAAGACTGATGCATGTCGATATGCCCCGTCCCGTAGGGAGTGCCCGACGTGTCATCACCCACCACCACCGCCCGTTCCCGTCCCACCACCCGCCTCGCCGGGCTGGCCGTGGCCGCCGTCCTCGCCACGGTGGGCGCGCTGGCCGCGCCGCCGGCCGCCCAGGCCGCCGCCAACCCGTACGAGCGCGGTCCCGCCCCGAGCGTCGCCCTGCTGGAGGCCAGCCGCGGCCCGTTCGCCACCGCGTCGCAGAGCGTCTCCTCGCTCAGCGTCACCGGCTTCGGCGGGGGCGTCATCTACTACCCGACCAGCACCGCCGAGGGCACCTTCGGCGCCGTCGCCATCTCGCCCGGCTACACCGCCGCCTGGTCCAGCATCGACTGGCTCGGGCCGCGGATCGCCTCGCACGGCTTCGTGGTGATCGGCATCGAGACCAACACGCGCCTCGACCAGCCCGACAGCCGCGGCCGGCAGCTGCTCGCCGCGCTCGACTACCTGACGCAGCGCAGCTCTGTGCGCGGCCGGATCGACGCCAGCCGCCTCGCCGTCTCCGGCCACTCGATGGGCGGCGGCGGCAGCCTGGAGGCCGCGGTCGCCCGGCCGTCGTTGCAGGCCGCCGTGCCGCTCGCGCCGTGGAACCTGGACAAGTCCTGGTCCGACGTCCGGGTGCCGACGCTGATCATCGGCGGCGAGAGCGACAGCGTCGCGCCGGTCTCGTCGCACTCGGAGCCGTTCTACACCAGCATCCCGGCCTCGTCGGAGAAGGCGTACCTGGAGCTCAACGGGGCGAGCCACTTCTTCCCGCAGACGGTCAACACGCCCACCGCCCGGCAGGCCGTGGCCTGGTTGAAGCGGTTCGTCGACGACGACACCCGCTACGAGCAGTTCCTCTGCCCCGGCCCGACCGGCTCCGCCATCCAGGAGTACCGCAACACCTGCCCGAGCGCCTGACGCCTGCCGGGGCGACCGCCACCCGCGGTCGCCCCTCGGCGCGTGGCTGCCCGCCCGGTGCAGAAACCGTCGGTCGCCGTCCGGGGGGGGGCGGCCCCCGACGAGCGTGTGCGTCCGGGGTATCGAAGCTATTGACGGCCCACCTCAGAAACGTACACTCCCAGTGTAAATACTGGCGGCTGCCGGGGGGACGGGTGATGGAGCAAGGGCTCGCACTGCACCACATCGGGGTCCGCTTCGGCGGCCTCACCGCCCTCGACGACGTCTCGCTGCGGGTGCCGCCCGGCCGGGTGGTCGGCGTGATCGGTCCCAACGGGGCCGGCAAGACCACGCTGTTCAACGTCGTCTGCGGCTTCGTCACGCCGGACGAGGGCTCGCTGAGCCTCGACGGCCGGCCGCTACGCCCGCGCCCGCACCGGCTGACCCGGCTGGGCGTCGCCCGCACGTTGCAGGGCACCGGGCTGTTCGCCGGGCTCACCGTGCTGGAGAACGTGATGACCGGGGCCACCCACACGGCCCGCGCCGGCTTCCTCGCCGCACTGCTGGGCCTGCCCCGCAGCGACCGCGACGAGCGCCGGCTGCGCCGGCACGCCCTCGACGTCCTCGACACCCTGGGCATCGCCGGGCATGCCGACGCCGCGCCGGGCACGCTGCCCTTCGCCGTACGCCAGCGGGTCGCCCTGGCCCGCGCGCTGGCCGCGCGTCCCCGGCTGCTCCTGCTCGACGAGCCCGCCGGGGGCCTGGGCGGCGACGACATCGCCGAGCTGGCGGAGCTGATCCGGGGGCTGCCCCGACGCGACACCGACCCCTGCGCGGTGCTGCTGGTGGAGCACCACATGGACCTGGTGATGTCCGTCTGCGACGAGATCGTGGTGCTCGACTTCGGGCGGGTGATCGCCGCCGGCACCCCCGACGAGGTGCGCGACGATCCGGCGGTCGCCGACGCCTACCTCGGCGCGGCGGTCGACGAGGCCGCCGCGTGACCGGCGAGGACCTGCTCGAGGTGCGCGGCCTGGTGGCCGGCTACGGCGGCGCGCCGGTGCTGCACGAAATCGACCTGACCGTCACGCGGGGCGCCATCGCGGCCGTGGTCGGCGCCAACGGGGCCGGCAAGACCACCCTGCTGCGCACCCTGTCCGGCATGCTGCGCCCGGCGGCCGGCCGGGTCGTCCTGGCCGGGGAGGACCTGCGCGGCGTCCCCGTCGAGCAGCTGGTGCGTCGCGGCATGGCCCACGTGCCGGAGGGCCGCGGGGTGGTCGGCGAGCTGACGGTGGACGAGAACCTGCGCCTCGGCGGGCTGTGGCGGCGCGACCGGGCCGACGCCGCCCGCGCCCTCGACGAGGTCTACCAGCTCTTCGAGCCGCTGGCCCGGCGGCGGCGACACCTCGGGCACCAGCTCTCCGGCGGCGAGCGGCAGATGCTCGCCCTCGGCCGGGCCCTCGTCGGCCGGCCCCGCCTGCTGCTGCTCGACGAGCCGTCGCTCGGCCTGGCGCCGCGGGTGGTCGCCCAGACCATGGCCCTGCTGCGCCGGCTGCGCGACGACACCGGGCTGACCGTCCTGCTCGTCGAGCAGAACGTGCGCAGCGCGCTGTCCGTCGCCGACCAGGGCGTGGTGATGTCCCTGGGCCGGGTCGTCACCACCGCCCCGGCCGCCCGGCTGCGCGACGACGCCGACCTGCGGCACGCCTACCTCGGCTTCTGAACCCTCGTCCCCGCAAGGGAGGACCGTTGGACCGCTTCGTCTTCCTCACCCTCGACGGCTTGTCCAGGGGCGCGGTCCTCGCCGCGTTCGCACTGGCGCTGGTGCTCATCTGGCGGGCGGCCCGGATCGTCAACTTCGCGCAGGGCGCGATGGCCGTCGCCACCGCGTACGTGGCCTACAGCGTCTCCGCCGCCACCGGCTCGTACTGGCTGGGTTTCCTGGCCGCGCTCGGCGCCGGGCTGCTCCTCGGCGCGGCGGTGGACCTGGTCGTCATGCGCTTCGTCGACCACACCTCGCCGCTCAACCCGGTGATCGTCGCGCTGGGGCTGGTGCTGCTGATCCAGGCCGTCCTCGGCATGGCGTACGGCAGCGAGTTCCTGCCCGCCGCGACGCCGTTCTCCCGGACCGCGCTGACCGTGGGCGGCGTCGCCGTCCTGTCGCCGTACGACCTGTTCGTCTTCGCGGCGGTCGCGGTGGTGGTCGTGGGGCTCGCCTGGACCTTCACCCGAACGGCGGTGGGTCTGCGGATGCGCGCGGCGGCGTTCGCCCCCGAGGTGTCCCGGCTGCTCGGGGTGAACGTCGGCGGCATGCTCACCCTCGGGTGGGCGCTGGCCTCCGGGGTCGGCGCCCTGGCCGGCATGCTGGTCATCCCCACCGAGCTGGGCCTGCACCCGCACGCGATGGACCTGGTCTTCGTCTCGGCGTTCACCGCCGCCGTGGTGGGTGGGCTGGACAGTCCACCGGGGGCGGTGGTCGGCGGCCTCGCGGTCGGCCTGCTGCTCTCCTACGTCAGCGGCTACGCCGGCAGCGACGTCACCCCGCTCGCGGTGCTGGTGCTGCTGCTGGCGGTGCTGCTGGTGCGTCCCGGCGGGCTGTTCGCCCCGGTCGCGGCGAGGCGGGTGTGAGCGCCACCCGGGCGGTGACCCCGCCGGACACGAAGGCGCGGGTCGGCCGCACCGGCCCCGCCGAGCCCCGCCTCGGTTCGACCCTGCTGCGTCACCTCGGCCTCGCGGCCGGCGCCGCGCTGCTGCTGGTGGCCGCCAGCTACGGGCTGGAGCCGTTCCGCAACTTCCAGCTCGCGACCGTGGCCGCCTACCTGTGCGCCACCGCCGGGCTGACCGTCCTCACCGGGCTCAACGGTCAGCTCTCGCTGGGGCACGGCGCGCTGATGGCGACCGGCGCGTACACCGTGGCCCTGTGCCAGAACGCGTTCGCCGACGCCGGGATGACCGGCGGCTGGCTGCTCCCGGTGTCGCTGGGCGCCGCCGTCCTGGCCGCCCTCGTGGTGGGCGCCGTGGTCGGGGTGGCCGCCGCCCGGCTGCGCGGCCCGTACCTGGCCGGCGTCACCCTGGCCGTGGCGGTCGTGGTGCCGGCGCTGACCGTCACCTTCGACGGCGTGTTCAACGGCGAGCAGGGGCTGGCGGTGCCGGTCGAGCCCCCGCCGGTGGCCCTCGGCGCGTACTTCCCCTACGAGCGCTGGCAGCTCTGGGTGACCGCCGCGGCCACCCTGCTGGCCCTGCTGCTGCTGGCCAACCTCGTCCGCAGCCGGTACGGCCGCACCTTCCGGGCGGTCCGCGACGACGAGGTCGCCGCCCGCCTCGCCGGCATCCACGTCGCCCGCACCCAGGTCCTCGCCTTCGTGGTCAGCGCGGCCGGCGCCGGGCTCGGCGGCGCCCTGCTCGCGGTCCTCGCGCAGAGCGTGTCGCCCGGGGCCTTCTCGCTGACGCTGTCGCTGTTCCTGCTGATGGCGGTCGTCATCGGCGGGCTGGGCAGCCTCGCCGGCGCGGCCTGGGGCGCCGTCCTGCTGGTCGCCCTGCCCGACCTGACGCACGCCCTCACCGAGCAGCTCACCCTGTCGCCGGCGGTCGCGCAGCGGGTCGAGGGCAACCTGCCGCTGGCGATCTTCGGGATCACCCTGGTCGTCGTCATGATCGCCGCTCCCGGCGGCGTGCAGGGCCTGCTGTCCCGGCTGACCCGGGCCGTCTCCGCGCGCCGGGCGGGCCGGCGGCGGTCCTGAGCCGCTCCGCCGGCCGTCCGCACCACACCACCCACCACCCGCACCACGACCACCCACCACCACCCGGACCGAGGAAAGGTCGGTGTCTGACATGACACGAACGGCACGGCGCGGTCTCGCGCTCGCCACCGCCATCACCCTGCTCGTCGCCTCCGCCGCCTGCACCGGGGACGACGGTGGCGGCGGCGGGGGCACGGTCCCCGGCGTCACCGACACCGAGATCGTGGTCGGCACGCACATGCCGCTCACCGGTCCGGCCTCCGCCGGCTACTCGAAGATCGCTCCCGCCACGAAGGCGTACTTCGACCACGTCAACGCCAACGGGGGCGTGCACGGCCGGAAGATCACCTACAAGATCATGGACGACGGCTACAACCCGGCGAACACGCAGCAGGTGGTCCGCCAGCTCGTCCTGCAGGACAAGGTCTTCGCCATCCTCAACGGGCTCGGCACGCCGACCCACACCGGCGTGCTCGACTTCCTCAAGAGCAACCGGGTGCCCGACCTCTTCGTCGCCTCCGGAAGCCGCAGCTGGGACCAGCCCGACCGGTATCCGGGCACGTTCGGCTTCAACCCCGACTACACGGTGGAGGGCAAGATCCTGGCCCAGCACGTGAAGACCAGCCTGCCGGGGCGCAAGGTCTGCTTCCTCGGCCAGGACGACGACTTCGGCCGGGACAGCCTGGTCGGCGTGGAGAAGGTGCTCGGCGCCGGCGCGGTGGCGGCGAAGCAGACGTACGTCACCAGCAACACCAACGTGGCGCCCCAGATCGGCGCGTTCAAGGCGGCCGGCTGCCAGGTGGTCATCCTCGCCACCGTGCCCGGCTTCACCGCCCTCGCCGTCGGCACCGCCGCCCGGCTGAACTTCAAGCCGCAGTGGCTGGTCTCCAACGTCGGCGCCGACCACCCGACGCTGGCCAAGCAGCTCGGCGCCGCGGCGGGCCTGCTCGAGGGCATGGTCGGCGCCAACTACCTGCCGATGCAGAACGACGCCGCCGACCCGTGGATCCAGCTCTTCACCAAGGTCAACAAGGAGTACAACGGGGACGCGCCGTTCGACGGCAACACCGTCTACGGCATGGCGGTCGGTTACCTCTTCGTGCAGGTGCTCCTCGCCGCCGGCAAGGACCTCACCCGCGAGGCGGTGACCGAGGCCGTCCGCAAGGGCGGCTACCAGGGGCCCGGCCTGGCCCCGCTGCGCTACTCCGACACCGACCACTCCGGCTACGGCGGGCAGCGGCTGACCCGGGTGAGCGGCGGGACGCAGGCCTACTTCGGGCCGACGTACGAGACGGACGAGGGCGACGGGCCGGTACGCGAGCACACGGCCCCGCCGGTGGCGCCGCCGGCCAACGGGGTGCCGACGGCCTCCTGACCGGTCGCACCCGGCACCGGCCGGGCGTGGCGCGTCGGTCTCCCGGCCCGCCACGCCCGGTCGGCGTCAGCTCAGCCGCTCGACGACCATCGCCATGCCCTGGCCGCCGCCGACGCACATGGTCGCCAGCCCGATCTCCTGGTCGTGCCAGCGCAGCGAGTTGATCAGCGTGGTGGTGATCCGGGCGCCGGTCATGCCGAACGGGTGGCCCACCGCGATCGCGCCCCCGTTGACGTTGAGCCGGTCCCAGTCGATGCCCAGCTCGCGGGCGCTGGGCAGCACCTGCGCGGCGAACGCCTCGTTGATCTCGACCAGGTCGACGTCGTCGACGGACATGCCGGCCCGGCGCAGCGCCTGCCGCGACGCCGCCACCGGCCCGAGCCCCATGACCTCGGGGGAGAGGGCGCTCAGGCCGGTGGAGACGATCCGGGCCAGCGGGGTGACGCCCAGCTCCCGCGCCCGTACGTCCGACATCACGACGAGCGCGGCGGCGCCGTCGTTGAGCGGGCAGCAGTTGCCGGCGGTCACCGTGCCGTCGGGCCGGAACACCGGCGGCAGCGCCGCCACCGCCTCCAGGGTCACCCCGGCGCGCGGCCCGTCGTCGGCGGTCACCACCGCCCCGCCGGGGACGGTGACCGGGGTGATCTCGCGGGCCCAGAAGCCGTCGGCGATCGCCTTCTCGGCCAGCAGCTGCGACCGTACGGCGAACTCGTCCTGGCTCAGCCGGGACACCCCGCGCAGGTGCGCCACGTTCTCGGCGGTCTGTCCCATCGCGACGTAGACGTCCGGCAGCTCGCCGTCCTCGCGCGGGTCGTGCCAGCCCGACAGGTCGCCGGCCGCCCTGGTCGCGGTGCGCTCCAGGGCCCCGGCGAAGGCGGGATTGGTGGTGCCGGGGTGCCCGTCGGCGCGACCCCGGTCGTAGCGGGAGACGCACTCCACCCCGACCGAGAGGAAGGCGTGGCCCTCGCCCGCGCGGATGGCGTGCAGGGCCATCCGGGTGGTCTGCAACGACGACGAGCAGTACCGGTTGACGGTCGTGCCGGGCAGGTGGTCCAGCCCGAGCAGGGTGCCGACCACCCGGGCGAGGTTGTGACCCTGCTCGCCGGCCGGCTGCCCGCAGCCGAGCATCAGGTCGTCGATCTCGCGCGGGTCGAGCGCCGGCACCTGGTCGAGGGCGGCGCGCACGATGGTGGCGGCCAGGTCGTCGGCGCGCAGGTCGCGCAGGGAGCCCTTGCGCGCACGCCCGATCGGTGACCTGGCGGCGGCGACGATGACGGCTTCGGGCATGGGAGCGTCCTCTCCGGAGGGCGAACTATCTGCATCGACAGTGCTGTTATGCCGAGGTGCTGTCAATGGAATGTGACCTGTCCATCGACGTTCCATCGTTGACGAGTGCCGATTGCCCTCCTACTATCTGCATCGTGAATGCAGATTCGGGGCGACTCGCGGGCCGGGTCGCCCTCGTCACGGGCGCCAGTCGCGGCATCGGCCTGGCCGTCGCCCGCCGGCTCGTGGCCGAGGGCGCCCGCGTCGGACTGACCGCGCGGCACCCGGAGGCCCTGGCCGAGGCGGTCGCGGCCCTGGGCGGGCCCGCCCACGCGGTGGCCGTCGCCGGCCGGGCCGACGACGCGGGGCACCGACGGGCGGCGGTCGACGCCGTGACCGAGGCGTTCGGGCCGGTCGACGTGCTGGTCAACAACGTCGGCATCAACCCGGCGTACGGGCCGCTGGTCGAGCTGGACCTGGCGGCGGCCCGCAAGATCCTCGACGTCAACCTGGTCGGCACGCTCGGCTGGGTGCAGCAGGTCGCCGCGGGGATGGGCGAGCGCGGCGGCTGCGTCGTCAACGTCTCCTCGATCGCCGGCCGCACCCCGTCGCCCGGCATCGCCTTCTACGGGGTGAGCAAGGCCGCCGTCGACCACCTCACCGCGTGCCTGGCCGTCGAACTCGCCCCGAGGATCCGGGTCAACGCGGTCGCGCCCGCCGTGGTGAAGACCCGCTTCGCGGCGGCGCTGCACGAGGGCCGGGAGGAGGAGGTCGCCCGGGCGTACCCGCTGGGGCGCCTCGGGCTGCCGCGCGACGTGGCCGGCGCGGTGGCCTTCCTCGCCTCCGACGACGCGGCCTGGATCACCGGGCAGACCCTCGTCCTCGACGGCGGGGTCAGCCTCGCCGGCCGGCCCGCCGGATGACCGCGCCGGGCCCGGGCCGGGGCCGGACGGTCGCCGGGTCGCCCGCGGCTAGACTCGGCGCGGCGGTACGGGCGACGTGACGGCGATGAGGAGGCGGGCGCGGATGGGCGGTGCCGAGGCGCCGGTCCGGGTCGACGGCCGGACCGCCCGGGCCGAACGCACCCGGGCGGCGATCGTCGAGGCGCACCTGGCGCTCATCTCCGAGGGCGACCTGCGCCCGACCGGCGAGCGCATCGCCGAGCGGGCCGGCATCTCGCTGCGGACGCTCTGGACCAACTTCAAGGACATGGAGACGCTGTTCGAGGCCAGCGGCGCGGAGCTGCTCCGGCAGCAGGACGCCGCCCACCGGCCGATCTCGCCGGCGCTGCCGCTGGCCCGGCGGGTCGACGCGTACTGCCGGCAGCGGGCCCGGCTGCTCCAGCTCATCGCCCCGTCGGCCCGCGCCGCCCAGATGCGCGAGCCGGTCTCCGGGCAGCTGCGCCGCAACCGCCTCAAGCACATCGCGCGGGTGCGCGACGAGGTCGAGCAGCTCTTCGCCGCCGAGCTGGAGCAGGCCGGCCCGGACCGGGACCAGGTGGTGCACGCCCTGGTGGCCGCGAGCATGTGGCCGGCCTGGTCGATGCTGCGCGACGGGCTGGGGCTGGGCGTGGACCAGGCCCGCGCGGTGATGACCCGGACGGTCGCCGCCCTGCTGGCCGACGTCGGCCCGCGCTGACGCGCGACGTGGGAAGGCGGCGCCGCTGGTCTTTCCATCGGGCTACCGATAGGTAACACTCGATTGCATGGTTACTGCATCGTCAGTGCAATTAGCCGTGTTGCGCGGCCGGGCCGACGAGTGCGCCGCGATCCGGCGCCTGCTGGGTGACCTGCCCACCGGCGGGGGAGCGCTGCTGGTCCAGGGCGAGCCCGGATCCGGCCGGAGCGCGCTCGTCGACTACGCCCACCGGCACGCCGGGGGCTGCACCGTCCTGGCCGGCACCGGGCTGCCCGAGGAGGCGGCCCTGCCGTACGCGGGGCTGCAACGGTTGCTGGACCCGGTGCTCGACCGGGCCGGCGCGCTCCCCGAACAGCAGCGACGGGTGCTGCTGCGGGCGCTGGCCGGCGCGGGCTGCCCCGCCCACCGGCGCCTGGCGCTCTCCCTGGCCGTGCTCGGCCTGCTCGCCGCCGCCGCGCGGGACCGTCCGCTGCTGTGCACGATGGACGACGTGGACCGGGGCGACCAGCCCACCGCGGACGCGCTGGCGTTCGTCGCCCGCCGGCTGCGCAGGTCGTCGGTGGCCGTCCTGCTCACCACGGCCGCGGACGTCCCCCTCGGCGGGATAACCCGGCACCGGCTCCGCCCGCTCGACGACCGGGACAGCGCCGCACTGCTCGCCGACCGGCTGGCCGGCCGGCCGCCCGCGCCGCCCGTGGCCGCCGCGCTCGCCGCGGCGGCCGGGGGCAACCCGCAGGCGCTCGTCGACCTGGCCGAGGTGCTCACCCCCGGCCAGTGCCGCGGGGAGGAGCCGGTGCCCGAGACGCCCCCGCCCGACGGCAGGCTGGGCCGCGCCTACCGGGCCCGCCTGGACCGGCTGCCGGCCGACACCCGCCGCGTCCTGCTGCTCGCCGCGCTCGACGAGGACGGGGAGCCGGCCACCCTGCTCCGGGCCGCCCGGGTCGCCGGCACGGCGGTCGAGGCGCTCGCGCCGGCCGAACTCGCCGGCCTGGTCCGCGTCGAGCCGCGACGGGTGACCTTCCCGCAGCCCCTCGTCCGGACCGTGATCCGGGCCGCCGCGCCGCTGGCCGAGCGGCGCGCGGCGCACCTGCTGCTCGCCGGCGTGCTCGACGGGGCCGGGCACCGGCTGCGCCGGGCGGGGCACCTCGCCGCCGCCGCTCAGGGACCCGACCCGGCCCTGGCCGCCGAGCTGGAGCAGGCCGCGACCGAGTGCGAGGGCGCGGGAACGGCGGCCTCGGCCGCGCTGCAACGGGCCGCCGAACTCACCGACGACCCGGCACGCGCCGCCGCCCGGCTGGTGGCCGCCGCCCGGTACGCCTGGTCGGCCGGCCGGACGCACCGGGCCCGACTGCTGCTGGGGAGCCTGCCCGCCGCCGTGGACGCCACCGAGGCGGGCCGGGCCGGGCTGCTGCGCGGCGAGCTGGAGCTGCGCGCCGGCCGGCCCCGGTCCGCGCCCGCCACGCTGCTGGCCGCGGCGGACGCGCTGGCCGGCACCGATCGCGCGCTGGCCCTCGGCGCGCTGGTGCGGGCGGGCGAGGCCGCCTGCTTCACCGGCGACCAGTACCGCTACGCCGACGTCGCCCGGCGGGCGCGGCTGTTGCGCCGCCCCGACGACCCGCCCGCGACCGAGCTGCTGAGCGCCTACGTCGCCGGGACCGCGGCGACCCTGCGCGGCGACCACGAGCAGGCCGGGCCCGCCCTGCGCCGGGCGGTCGTCCTCGGTGGGCAGCTGACCGGGCCGGCGCTGACCCCGGGTGCCCTGACCTGCGCGGCGGCCGCCGGGCTGCTGGTGGCCGTGGACGGCGCGGCGCACCGGCTCGCCGAGCGCGCCGTCGAGCTGGCCCGCGAGCGCGGCGAGCTGTCCGCCCTGCCGCGCGCCCTGGAGCTGCGGGCGGCCGCCGAGTACTGGCTGGGCCGGCACGAGGCCGCGACGGACAGCTCCCGGGAGGGGCTGCGGATCGCCCGGGACACCGGCCAGGAGAACTGGGCCGGCGTGCACCTGGGCATGCTGGCGGTGCTGGCCGCCGTCCGGGCCGACCGCGACACCGCCCTGCGCCGGATCCGCGAGATCGGCGAGGACCCGGGCGCGCACAGCCGGCCCCGCGCCCTCGCGCAGTGGGCCCTGGCGGTGCTCGACCTGGTCGACAACCGGCCGGCCGCCGCCGCCGCGCGACTGGCCGCGCTGGCCCGCCCCGGCACGGGCCGGGGGCAGGTGCTGGTCCTGGTGATGGCCACCCCGTACCTGGTGGAGGCCGCCGCCGCCGTCGCGGACCGGCCGGCGGCCGGCGCCGCCCTCGCCGTCTTCGACAGGTGGGCCAGCAGTACGGCGAGCCCGTCGCGCCGGGCCCTCTCCGCGCGCTGCCACGGGCTGCTCGCGCCCCGGGGCAGCGCCGAGGCGGAGCGGGAGTTCCGCACCGCCCTGCGGCTGCACCCGACGGACGCCGGCGCGTTCGAGCGCGCCCGCACCGAGCTGCTCCTGGGCCGGGAACTGCGCCGCAGCCGCCGTCCCCGCGCGGCGCGCGAGCACCTGCACGCCGCCCGGGAGGCGTTCACCCTGCTCGGGGCGGCCACCTGGGCGGAGCAGGCCACCACGGAGCTGCGGGCGGCCGGGGAGTCGGTCGGCCCGCCGGAGGAGTCGGCGGCGCGACTGCTGACCGGCCAGCAGCTGCGGATCGCGCAGCTGGTCGCCGAGGGCGCCACCAACCGGGAGATCGCCGCCCGGATGTTCCTCTCCACCCGTACGGTCGACCATCACCTCCGCAACATCTTCCACCGCCTCAACATCCGCTCCCGCACGGAACTGGCCCGCGCCCTCTCCTGACCCCCGCTGCCCTCCCACCCCACCCCCGACCGGCGCCGATCACGCAGTCGTGGTGCCCCGCGAAAGCCGCGAAGTGGCACTGACCGCCCACCACAAGTCCATGATCGACGCCGGTGGGGGCGGGGAGGGGGGAGCGGGGTCAGGGGAGGATCACGGTGCGGGCGCCCTCGCCGCGGGACATGCGGGCGAAGGCCTCGGGGGCGCCGTCGAGGGTGGTCCGGTCGGTGATCAGGTAGCCGAGGTCGAGGGTGCCGTCGAGCACGGACCGGGCGAGTTCGGGCACGTCCCGGTCCGGGTCGGAGGAGCCGTAGACCGAGGAACGCAGGATCCGGGCCGAGTGGAAGATGTCCAGCGCGCCCAGCCCGACGATGTCGTCCTTGGCCCCCATGCCGACGACGGTCACCTGTCCACCCCGGCGGGTCGCCCGCCACGCGGTGCGGATCGTGGCGCTGCGCCCGACGCACTCCAGCGCGTGGTCGACGCCCCGGCCTCCGGTCCGCTGCCGGACCGCCCGGCTGAGCGACTCGTCGGCGAGCAGGAAGTCGGTGGCGCCGGCCGCGGTGGCCAGCGCCGCCTTGGTCGGGGAGACGTCGACGGCGAGCACCGGGTCGGCGCCGGCGGCGCGCGCGGCGGCGACCACCGACAGCCCCACCCCGCCGAGGCCGATCACGGCCACCGACTCGCCGGGGGCCACCCCCGCCGTGCGGCGGACCGCGCCGACGCCGGTGAGCACGGCGCAACCCAGCAGCGCCGCCGCCTCGAACGGCAGCTCCGCCGGGACTTCGATGACGGCCTCCTGCGGCACCACCACCTCCTCCGCGAGGGCGCCGAGGCCGAGCGTGACGTGCAGCGCCTCGCCGGCCGGCGTGCGTCCACGGGGGGCCGAGGGCGACCCGGTGCGCTCGCACAGCCACGGTTCGTCCCGCCCGCAGTACCAGCAGCCGCGGCACGGCGGGGCCCAGTTCAGCACCACGTGCGCGCCGGGCGCGACCCGCGTGACGGCGTCGCCTACCTCGACCACCACCCCGGCCGCCTCGTGCCCGAGCACCAGCGGGTACGGCGGTGCGAGCGTCCCGTCGACCATGGACAGGTCGGAGTGGCAGACGCCCGCCGCCCGGACGCTGACCCGTACCTCGTGCGGGCCGGGGGACGGCAGCTCGATCTCCTCCACCAGCAGCGGGGCGTCGACGGCCCGGACGACCAGCGCCCTCATCGCTGGATGGCCTTGACCTGGAGGAACTCCTCAAGCCCGTGCCGGCCCAGCTCCCGGCCGAGGCCGGACTGCTTGTAGCCGCCGAACGGGGCGAGCGGGTTGAACGGGGCGCCGTTGACGTCGACGGCGCCGGTGCGCATCCGCCGGGCCACCCGCAGCGCCCGTTCCCCGTCGGCCGACCAGACGGCGCCGGCCAGGCCGTACCGGGAGTTGTTGGCGACGGCCACCGCCTCGTCCTCGTCGGCGAACGGGATGACCGCGAGCACCGGGCCGAAGACCTCCTCCTGGGCCAGGGCGCTGTCGGGGTCGACGTCGGCGATCACCGTCGGGGCGACGAAGTATCCCCGCTCGGGCAGCGGGGCGTCCGGCCCGCCGGCGACCAGCCGGCCCCCGTCGGCCAGACCCCGCGCGACGTGGCCGAGGACCCGCTCGCGCTGCGCCGCGGAGACCAGCGGGCCGAGCCGGGTGGCCGGGTCGAACGGGTCGCCGAGCCGGTAGCCCGCCGCCGCCTTGGCGGCCAGGTCGAGGGCCTCGTCGTAGCGGTCGCGGTGCACCAGCAGGCGGGTCCAGGCGGTGCAGGTCTGGCCGGAGTTGAGGAAGGCGTTGCCGACCCCCACCTTCACGGCCGTGGCCAGGTCCGCGTCGTCGAGGACGATGTTGGCCGACTTGCCGCCGAGTTCCAGGGCGACCCGGGCGATCCGGTCGGCGGCGAGGTGGGAGATCCGCCGGCCGGTGGCCGTCGAGCCGGTGAAGGAGACCATGTCGACGTCCGGGTGCGCGGCGATGGCCTCGCCGACCACCGGGCCGGTGCCGGTGACCAGGTTGACCACCCCGGGCGGGAAGCCGGCCTCGTGGATCGCGTCGAAGAGCAGGTACGCCGTCAGCGGGGTCAGCTCGCTCGGCTTGAGCACCACCGTGCAGCCGGCGGCCAGGGCCGGGGCCAGTTTCGCGACGACCTGGTGCAGCGGGTAGTTCCACGGGGTGATCGCCCCGACCACGCCGACCGGTTCCCGGACCACCAGCGAGTTGCCGACGGTCTCGTCGGCCGGGGGATGGGCGGCCAGCTCGACGTAGCTGTGCAGGACGGTCAGCGGCAGGCCGGCCTGGACCCGGGTGGCGACCTTCAGCGGGGTGCCGAGTTCCAGGGCGACGGTGCGGGCGATCTCGTCGGCCCGGGCGGAGAGCGCGGCGTGCAGCCGGTCCAGGCGGGCGGCCCGCTCGGCGGGCGCGGTGTCGGCCCAGCCGGGGAAGGCGGCCCGGGCCGCCGCGACGGCGCGGTCGACGTCGGCCGCCGTGCCGGCCGGCACCGTCGCGACGACCTCCTCGGTCGCCGGGTTCCGCACCGCGACGGTCTCCCCGGAGCCGGCGGCGAGCCACTGTCCGTCGAGGTAGAAGTCGGTCCGTGCGAGATCCATCGTGCCCCTCACGTACGTCGGCCAAAACTAGCAGCGCAAGTTTTGACTCTAGTACGCGTCGTCGGCCGGCGGGAGGGGTGGCAGCGGCCCGATGTGCTCCTCGTAGGTGCGCGACAGCCCGTGGATGAGCGCGTCGAGGCCCAACGCGAAGGCGCCCTCGTCCACCCGCTGCTGGTGCTCGGCCAGCCGGTGGGCCTGGGTCAGGTGCGGGTACTGCTCCGCGTACAGCCCGGGGTCCTCCACGAAGCCCCGCGCGAACGAGCCCAGCGCCGAGCCGGCCACGAAGTAGCGCATGAGCGCGCCGATGTGCGTCGCCCGGGCCGGCGGCCAGCCGGCGGCGACCAGCCCGCCGTAGACCGCGTCGGCCATGGCCAGCGCCGCCGGCCGGCGCCCCGGCCCCCGGGCCAGGTACGGCACGATGTTCGGGTGCGCGGCCAGCGCCGCGCGGTAGGAGAGCCCCCACCGGCGCAGCGCCTCCCGCCAGTCGACGCTGCCGAAGAACGACACGTCCACCTGGCCGGTGACGCTGTCGGCCACCGCGTCGAGGATCTCGTCCTTGGTGGCGAAGTGGTTGTAGAGCGAGGGCCCGCGTACCCCGAGCTCGGCGGCGAGCCGGCGGGTGGAGAAGCCCTCCAGCCCTTCGGCGTCGATCAGCGCGGCGGCGGTCTCGACGATCCGCTGCCGGCTGAGCAGCGCCTGCCGCGGCCGGGGCATCCGGTCCTCCTTCGCTCGGGGTGGTCCGTCGCAGACTCTGCCACAACCGGGTCTGGACGGAATTAAACTTGCACCGCTAGTTTAAGCCTCATGGATCTGGAACTGTCCGCCGAGCAGGCGGCGGTCCGCCGGCTCGCCGCGGACTTCGTCGACCGCGAGGTGACGCCGCACGCGGCCACCTGGGACCGCCGCGAGTCCGTGGACCCCGACATCGTCGGCAAGCTCGGCGACCTCGGCTTCCTCGGGCTCACCATCGGCGAGGACGACGGCGGTTCGGGCGGCGACCACCTCTCCTACTGCCTCGTGCTGGAGGAGCTCGGCCGGGGCGACTCCGCCGTGCGCGGCATCGTCTCGGTCTCCCTCGGGCTGGTCGCCAAGTCCGTCGCCGCACACGGGACCCCGGCCCAGCGGGAGCAGTGGCTGCCCCGGCTCTGCTCCGGCGCCGCCCTCGGCTGCTTCGGGCTGACCGAGCCGGACAGCGGCTCCGACGCGGCCGCGCTGACCACCCGGGCGGTCCGCGACGGCACCGACTGGCTGATCACCGGCGCGAAGATGTTCATCACCAACGGCACCACGGCCGACGTCGCGCTGGTCTTCGCCCGCACCGGCGGCCCGGGGCACCGGGGCATCAGCGCCTTCCTGGTGCCCACCGACGCGCCGGGCCTGACCCGGCGGGAGATCCACGGCAAGCTGGGCCTGCGCGGGCAGGCCACCGGGGAGCTGCGCTTCGACGGCGTACGGGTGCCGGAGTCGGCCCTCCTCGGCGAGGAGGGCGCCGGCTTCCGGCTCGCGCTGGCCACCCTGGCCAAGGGCCGGATGTCCGTGGCCGCCGGCTGCGTGGGCATCGCCCAGGGCTGCCTGGACGCGGCCGTCGGCTACGCCGGCCAGCGCACCCAGTTCGGCAAGCCCATCGCCGGGCACCAGCTCGTGCAGCAACTGCTCGCGGCCATCGCCGTCGACACCGACGCCGCGCGGCTGCTGGTGTGGCGGGTGGCGGACCTGATCGACCGGGGCCAGCCGTTCGCCACCGAGGCGTCGATGGCCAAGCTCTTCGCCAGCGAGGCCGCCGTCCGCGCGGCCAACAACGCGGTCCAGGTCTTCGGCGGGTACGGCTACATCGACGAGTACCCCGTCGGCAAGTACCTGCGCGACGCCCGCGTCGCCACCCTCTACGAGGGCACCAGCCAGATCCAGCAGCTGCTCATCGGACGTGCGCTCACCGGCGTCAACGCCTTCTAGAGCCAGGGAGAATCCGTGACCAGATTCGCCGACCGGGTCGCCGTCGTCACCGGCGCCGCGCAGGGCATCGGTGCGGCCACCGCGCACCGGCTGGCCGCCGAGGGCGCGGCGGTCGCCGTGGTCGACCTCGACGCCGGGCGCAGCCGGGCCGTCGCCGACGAGATCGCCGCCGCCGGTGGCCGGGCCGTCGGCATCGGCTGCGACGTGACCGACGCCGAGGCGGTCGCCGCCATGACCGAGCAGGTGGTCCAGGCGTACGGCGGGCTGCACGTGCTCGTCAACAACGCCGGGATCACCCGCGACAACCTGCTGTTCAGGATGCCGCTGCCCGAGTGGGAGGCGGTGCTGAGGACCAACCTGACGAGCATGTTCCTCTGCTGCCAGGCGGCGCAGGAGCACATGGTGGCCGCCCGCTACGGCCGGATCGTCAACCTCAGCAGCCGCTCCGCGCTGGGCAACCGGGGCCAGGTCAACTACGCGGCGGCCAAGGCCGGCGTGCAGGGGCTGACCGCCACCCTGGCCGTCGAGCTGGGCCCGTTCAACGTCACCGTCAACGCGGTCGCCCCCGGCTACGTGGCCACCGCGATGACCGCCGCCACCGCCGAGCGGGTCGGCAGCAGCCCCGAGGAGCACCAGCGGGCGGTCGCCGAGCACACCCCGTTGCGCCGGGTCGCCCAGCCGGCCGAGATCGCCTCGGTCATCGCCTTCCTGGCCAGCGACGACGCCTCGTACGTCAGCGGCCAGACCCTGTACGTCAACGGCGGCGCGCGCTGAGCCGCGCACCCGACCGCACCGACCCGGAGGGGACATGGACTTCGCGCTCTCGGACACCGAACGGGCCATCCGCGACACGGCCCGCGACTTCATCACCAGGGAGGTCATGCCGCTGGAGCCGGAGCTGCTGCGGCGCGAACGCGCCCACCGGCCCGGGCTGGAGCCCGACGAGCTGCGCGAGTTGCAGCTCAAGGCGCGGGCGTTCGGCTTCTGGGGGCTGGCCACCCCCGAGGAGTACGGCGGCATGGACCTGCCCGCCGTCACCCAGTCGCTGATCTGGACCGAACTCGGCCGCTCGTACGTGCCGTTCCGCTTCGGCGGCGAGGCCGACAACATCCTGTTCCGGGCCAACGACGCGCAGAAGCGGGAGTTCCTGATCCCGGCGATCGAGGGGGAGCGGCGCAGCTGCTTCGCGATCACCGAGCCGGGCGCGGGGTCCGACGCGGCCAACATCAGGCTCAGCGCCCGCCGCGACGGCGGCGACTGGGTGCTCAACGGCGAGAAGACCTTCATCACCGGCGGCAACGAGGCCGACTTCGCCATCGTCATCGCGGTCACCGACCGGGAGAAGGGGGCCCGCAACGGCGGCGCCACGGCCTTCCTGGTGGACCGGGCGATGGGTTGGCGCTCGGAGTTCATCCAGACCATGGGCGAGGGTGGCCCGGCCGCGCTGGTCTTCGACGACGTACGGGTGCCGGAGCGCAACATCCTCGGCGAGCCCGGCCAGGGCTTCACCCTCGCGATGGAGTGGATCGGCAAGGGGCGCTACACCATCCCCTCGCACGCCGTCGGCATCGCCGAGCGGGCGCTGCGCATGGCGATCGACCACGCCACCACCCGGCAGACGTTCGGCCGGCCCATCGGCGACAACCAGGCGATCCAGTGGATGATCGCCGACTCCGAGACCGAGCTGGAGGCGGCCCGCTGGCTCATCCTGCGGGCGGCCTGGACGGTCGACCAGGGCATGGATCCGCGGCACGCCTCCTCGATGGCGAAGCTCTACGGCGCCGGCATGGTCAACCGGGTGGTCGACCGGGTCCTGCAGATCCACGGCGGCATGGGCTACACCCGCGAACTGCCCGTCGAGCGGTGGTACCGGCAGGTCCGGCTCTACCGGATCTTCGAGGGCACCGACGAGATGCAGCGGCTCATCATCGCGCGGGACCTGCTGCGCGGCTACACCCGACTGGGAGGGCACCTGGCATGAGGACCTTCGACTCCGTCGACGAGCTGGCCGCGGCGGTGGGGGAGACCCTCGGCCCGGGGTCGTGGCAGCGGATCGAGCAGGGGCGTGTCGACCTGTTCGCCGACGCCACCGACGACCACCAGTGGATCCACCTCGACCCGGAGCGGGCCGCCGCCGGCCCGTACGGCGGCACGATCGCGCACGGCTTCCTGACCCTGTCCCTGCTGCCGGCGCTGGTGGGCCGGCTCTACCGGGTGCGGGGCGTGCGGATGGGGGTCAACTACGGGCTGAACCGGGTGCGGTTCCCCGCCCCGGTGCGGGTCGGCACGGCGGTCCGGGCCGTCGCCACCATCGCCGAGGTGTCCCCGGTGGCCGGCGGGGTGCAGCTGGTCACCGCCGCGACCGTGGAGTGCGACGCCGGCGGCAAGCCGGTCTGCGTCGCCGAGACGGTGAGTCGGCTCTACGTGGGGCCGCCGGACTCCTGAGCGGGGGGCGCCGGCCTCCTGAGTGCCGGCGGCACCGGCCGCGCGTGGCGGGAGCCACACCCTTCGCGCCTCCTTCAGTAGCTTATGTCGCTTTCATCCATCAGCCGTTCGGTTGATATGACGGCGGCCGTTGGTCTAGGGTGATGGCACTGCGGTCGCCGGTTCCCGGCGTCGCCGCATCTGTGGGACAGGAAGGGCAGCATGATCACCACGACGACCGCGCCGAGCACCACCACCACCGACGCCGCCACCACGGTCTCCGGTGACGAGACCCGCGCGAGCGAGCTGACCGCCGCCCTCGCCGCCCTGCCGGAGGGGCACCCCGACCGGCCGGCGCTGCGGGCGCGGGTGATCGAGGCGTGGCTGCCGCTGGCCCATCACCTCGCCTTCCGCTACAGCGGGCGCGGCGAGCCCAACGGGGACCTGGCCCAGACCGCGGCCCTCGGGCTGATCAAGGCCGTGGACCGGTTCGACGCCTCCCGGGGCGTGGACTTCGCCGGCTTCGCCATCCCGACGATCCTCGGTGAGATCAAGCGCCACTTCCGCGACCGCACCTGGAACATCCGGGTGCCGCGCCGCCTCCAGGAGCTGCGGCTGCGCATCTCCGAGGCCAACGGCACCCTCACCCAGACGCTCAACCGCGCGCCGACGGTCGCCGACATCGCCGCCCACCTCGGCGTCACCGAGGAAGAGGTCCTGGAGGGGCTCGAAGGCGCCCGCGCCTACAACGCGGTCTCCCTGTCCACTCCCATCGGCGACGGCGACAGCGCCACCGAGCTGGGCGACACCCTGGGCGCCGAGGACAGCGAGTACGAGCTGGCGGAGCTGCGGGTCGCCCTCGGCCCGGCCCTCGCCACCCTCGACGAGCGGGAGCAGAAGATCCTCACCCTCCGCTTCTACGGCAACCTCACCCAGAGCGAGATCGCCACGCAGGTCGGCGTCTCCCAGATGCACGTCTCCCGACTGCTCGCCCGCGCCCTGGGCAAGCTGCGCGGCCAGCTCGAAGGCAGCCGCTGACGACATCCCCACGGCGCGGCGGTACCGTCGCCGTCCCGCCTGGGCGTACCGTCCTCGTCCGCCCCGCCGTACCGGCGGGGCGGACGAGTTCGTTTCCGGCTTCTGGGATCGTCGCTGCCGGTGGCCGGCCCGGTGTGGCGGTCCTCGGCCCCGGCAGGTTCCCGACCTGACGCCGCCGGCCGGCGCCCCCGACGCAGGACCGGTGGTGATCGGCCGGTCCGCCCTGTCTTCCAGGGTGTCGTGTTGGGCGCCGCAGCACCGCATCCGTGCGGTCTCGGCATCGTGCCCTGTGGTCGCCGGGGGCGGCGGTGCCACCATCAGACCATGGTGGATGTCGATGTATTTCGGCGCGGGGCGCGGGCCCGGGCGGCGGTGATGACGGCGCGTCTGCGCCGGTTGGTGACCTGCGAGTCGCCGCCGGAACCGGGTCCGGAACTCACCGCCTGCGCCGAGCTGCTCCAGGCGTGGGGCGACGCCGCGCTGGGCCGGCGGGGGCGTCGGGTGGTCCTCGACGGACTGCCGCACCTGCTCTGGGCGGCCCCCGACCAGCGCGTGCTGCTGCTCGGGCACTACGACACGGTCTGGCCGGCGGGCACCATCCGGGAATGGCCCTTCACGATCACCGGAAGCACCGCCACGGGGCCCGGGGTCTGCGACATGAAGGCCGGGATCGTCCAGATGCTCACCGCGCTGGAACTGCTGCCGGACACCTCGCGGGTGGGGTTGCTGCTCACCTGCGACGAGGAGAGCGGATCCGGCACCTCCCGACCGCTCATCGAGGAGCAGGCCCGCCGCTCCGGGGCGGTGCTGGTCGGCGAGCCGAGCACCGAGGGCGGCGATCTGAAGGTCGCCCGCAAGGGCGGCTCCGTCTACCGGATCGCGGTGCGGGGCCGGGCGGCACACGCCGGCGTCGAGCCGCACCGGGGCGTCAACGCCGGGGTGGAGCTCGCGCACCACGTCCTCGCGGTGCAGTCCTTCGCCGCGGGGGAGACGAGTGTCACCCCGACGGTCCTCTCCGCCGGCACGATGACGAATGTCGTCCCCGAGTCCGCGGTCCTCTGCGTCGACGTGCGGGCCTGGACCCGCGAGGAGCTGCACCGGGTGGACCGACTCGTCCGCGAGCTGACCCCTCGGCTGCCCGACGCGCGGCTGACGGTCGGCGGCGGGATCAACCGGTACCCGCTGCCGGCCTCCGTGTCGGCATCGCTGTTGCGCGTCGCGCAGTCGGTGGGGGCGGAGCTCGGGCTGCCTGCCGTGCGCGGCGTCGCCGCCCCGGGCGCCTCCGACGCCAACTTCACCGGCGCGCTCGGCGTGCCGACCCTGGACGGGCTGGGCGGGGTGGGGGGCCTGCCGCACGCCCGCGGCGAGTACGTGGACGTCGCGAGGATGCCGGAGCGCACCGCGCTGCTGGCCGCCATGGTGGCCCGGCTTCTCGCCGCGCCCGGCCCGGACCAGGCAGCCGAGGGACCGCTCGGCGCCGTACCCGCCGCCCAGGGCTCGCCGGCGGACGGGTGAGCGCCCCGCTCGCGTGGCGTCCGCCGCTCGGCGGTCGAAGTCCGCACGGTTTCGTAAACGCGCCCCGCGCCGCTGGGCGATGCTGGATCCGTCGATCGCCCCGGGGAGGCGCTCATGGCTCGCACGACCGGTGACCTCGCACCCGACTCGCCGATGGCGGCGGGGGACATGGTGCGTCGCGCGCGTACCTTCGCCGACCGGATGGCCGCCAGACGTTCCATCCGACACTTCTCGCCGGAGCCGGTGCCGATGGAGGTGATCGAGGAGGCGATCCGCGCGGCGGCGACCGCGCCGAGCGGCGCCAACCTGCAACCGTGGCGGTTCGTCGTGGTCACCGACGCCGCCCGGAAGCGCCGGCTGCGGGAGGCCGCGGAGGCCGAGGAACGTGAGTTCTACGCCCGGCGCGCGTCGGCGCAGTGGCTGGAGGCGATCGCCCCGATCGGTACGGACTGGCACAAGCCCTTCCTGGAGGTGGCGCCGGTCGTGATCGTGGTGTTCGAGGTGCACCAGGGCCCGCGGTCCCCGAAGCCCTACTACGTCAAGGAATCCGTGGGCATCGCGGTCGGCGTGCTGATCACTGCGCTGCACCACGCCGGCCTGGCCACCCTGACGCACACGCCGAGCCCGATGCGCTTCCTCAACGAGGTGTGCGAACGGCCGCCGGAGGAGCGTGCGTACCTGGTCATGCCGGTCGGGTATCCGGCGCCCGACGCCACGGTGCCGGACCTGGTCCGAAAGCCGCTGCCGGAGGTTCTGATCCGGCGGTGACGCTCCGTCCGCGGCTGCCGGTCGTGCCCGGCCTCGCCCGGAAACGGCGCAGCTGCGTGCATTCGAGGGTCGCCGGCCGCCGGGACACGTGGATCAGGCCCGGCGACACGCAGCTGGTCCGGAGCGGGGCAACCGGATGCCGGTACGACCGCCGCCGCGCGGAGGTCGTCGGCTGAACACCGGCGGGGCCCCGCCCCCATGTCGAAGGGGCCGTCCGTCGGACGGCCCCTTCGACACGGGGCAACCGCTGGCGGAGCCCGCCGGGGCGCGGGATCCTGTCGGCTACGCGCAGGTCGCCCCACGGACGGTCAGGAGTCGGCGAACTGCCCGGGAGCCCGGCCGGGACCGGCCGGCCCCCGGTACGCCTGGGCGATGTCCAGCCAGTGCTCGGCCTCGGCGCCCACCGCCGTCACCGACAGGTCGGCGCGGTGCCGTCGTCGGGTGACCAGCAGGCAGAAGTCGGCGGCGGGACCGGTGACGACCTGCTCGGCGTCGGACGGGCCGAACCGCCAGAGCGCCCCCGACGGCGCGGTGATCTCGAAGCGCAGGGCGACGTCCGGAGTGGCCAGACCGCGCGCCTGGTAGCCGAAGTCCCACGTGCGCACGGCGAACTCGACGAGGGGGCGCAGCCGGTCGGTGCGCTCGCGGCGTACCCCGAGGGCGTCGGCGATGTCCTGGCCGTGGCCGAACAGCTCCATCATCCCGGCCGCGGCGAGCACCGGCGCCGGGAGCGGCCGGACGAGCCAGGGCACCAACTGCCCGGGCTCGACGGCGGCGAGCGCCTTCTCCGCGGCCGCCCGCTCCGTACGCCACCGGTCCATCAGCGCCGCGGGCGCCTCGGCCAGGTAGGGCGCCATCGCCGCGTCCACGTTCGCGTCGAAGTCGTCGCTCAGGCGGCCCGTCAGGGCCCGGAACTTGTCCGGGTGGGAGGCCGCCAGCCCGGCCATCCGGAAGGTCGCGGCCAGGTGCGCGACCTGGTGCGCGACCGTCCAGCCCTCGGCCGGGGTGGCCGTCCGCCACCCCGCGTCGTCCAGGTCGACGAGCATGCGGTCGACGTCGTCGCCCTCGGCCTCCAGTGCGGCGAACACATCCTGATCTGTCACGCGCTGATCCTCTCGCTGCGGGTGTCGAGTGCACGTCGCCGGCGCTGCGCGCCCGATGGTCGACGGGGGAAGGAAAGAGATCGGCAGCCGCGTCGGCGCCGCCGCCTCAATCATCGGCAGGGGGTGGGGCGGGCGTCTTCTCCCGCTGTGCCGAGGGCGGGGCCCCCACCGCCGGGTGCCCGCGCAACCGCAACGCGACCAGGCTGCCGAGCAGCAGGACGCCCCCCACCACGGCCAGCGCCGGCCGGACGGCGGGCAGGAACGCGGCGTTGAAGGCGTCCGTGGCCAGCGCCGCGTACCGGTCGGCCAGCGCCGGCGGCGTTCCCGCCGGCACGACGAAACCGCCGGCCTGGCCGGCGCCCAGCCTGATGCCCTGCTCGGCGGCGCCGAAGCCATCCAGGAAGGCCGCCCGGGCCTCGGGAGGCAGCGTCGCCGCCCGGGCGCGGGCCGCCTCCGGCAGGGTGTCGGCCAGCCGGTGTTGCAGCACCGCCCCGACGACCGCCGCGCCGAGCGCGCCGCCGACCTGGCGGGCGGTGTTGAGCACGCCCGCGGCGGCGCCGGCCAACCGGGCGGGCACCTCGCGCATGGCCTCGGTGGTGGTCGGCGCGATGGACGCCCCCATGCCGATGCCGACGGCGATCAGCGGTACGACGAACGTGCCGACGGTGGAGTGCGGCGTGACCAGCACCGCCATGCCCAGCACGCCGAGCGCGTACACGGTGAGCCCGCCCGCGAGCAGGCGCCGGCCGCCCAGGCGGTCGGTGAGCCGCCCGGCGACCGGCGCGACGGCGCTGAGCACCAGCGTCCAGGGCAGCGCGGCGAGACCGGACTCCAGCGGGCTCATGCCGAGCAGCGACTGCGTCTCGATCACGAAGACCAGCAGGAAGCCGTACAGCCCGAACGAGCTGACGAGCGTGATCAGGGTCGCCGGGGCGAAGTTGCGCAGGCGGAACAGGCCGGGTGGGACGAGCGGCTCCCGCTGCCGGCGCTCGCGCAGCGCGAAGGCGATCCCGCACAGCGCCGCGGCGGCCAGGATCGCCGGGATGCTCACGGGCCCGCGTACCGTGCCCCAGTCGTGCCGTTCGCCCTCGATGAGGGCGTACATGAGGCCCACCAGCGCGGCGGTGGCCAGGAGCACGCCGGGCACGTCGAGGTGGCGCGGCCGGCGGGTGCGCAGGTCGGGGACGAGCCACCAGGCCAGGGCGACGCCCGCCACGCTGAGGGGCACGTTCAGGTAGAAGATCCACTCCCAGCCGAACCGGGTGATCACGAGCCCGCCGAGGGTGGGTCCGCTGACGGCGGCCACGCCGGCGACGGCGGTGAAGATGCCGAAGGCGGCGCCGCGCCGTGCGGCCGGAAAGATGCCGGAGATGAGTACCAGCGCCTGCGGCAGCAGCGCCGCGGCACCCACGCCCTGCACCACCCGCGCGCCGATGAGCTGCCCCGGGGACTGGGCCGCCCCGCAGAGCACCGAGGCCACCGCGAACACCGCCATGCCGGCCATGAAGACGGTACGCGGACCGAACAGGTCGCCGAGGCGCCCGGCGACGATGAGCAGGGACGCCAGCGCCAGCAGGTAGCCGTTCAGCACCCACAGCATGCTGTCGATGCCGGTGTCCAGCGACCGCATCATGTCGGGCACGGCCGTGTTGACGATGCTCGTGTCGAGCAGGATGAGGAAGTTGCCGAGGCACAGCACCAGCAGTGCCGCCCACGGGTTGCCGGCCCTCGCCCGCGGCGGCGTCCCCACCGCGTCGACGGCCGGCCCCGGATCACGACTCGCCCGCACGCGAGGCCTCCTCCCCGACGGCGAGGTCGGCGCCGGGTACGCCGGCCGGGGGCGGGGCGGGGCCGTCCTCGTACAGCCGGGCCCCGATCCGGCGGGCCGCGGCCAGGCTCGCCCAGGCGGTGACCGCGACCAGCGTGGCGTCGTCGGCACCGCCGGTACGGCAGGCGGCGACGTCGGCGTCGGTGACCCGGTACGGCGCGAGCGCGGTCAGCAGCGCCAGCCGGGCGGCGGGTCGCTCGGCCGGCGACAGCTCGGCGACGGCGGCGTCGACCCACCGCCCGCCGCCCGGCTCCGGGGGCGGGGCGTCGGCCAGGCAGGCCAGTACCCGCCGCCGGACGTGCTCCGGCAGGGCGGCCTCGCCGCGACGGCGGACCGCCTGGCCGGCGCGGGCGAAGGCGGCGGCCACGTGCGGCTGGCCGACGGCCCAGGCCAGGTCGGCCTCCGGCGGGGCGGGTGGCAGCAGCTCCAGGGAACGACCGGGCGGCCGGTCGGCGCGGGCCAGCGCCCCCATGATGCGGGCGGCCGTGCGCCGGACCCCGGTGCGCATCCCGGCCGGCGTGGGCGGCAACGGGGATTCCTGGAGGAAGACGCTCACCATTCGGTTGAGGTAGTGGAAGGCCACCACCACGCCGATCAGCTCCGGCCCGTGCTCGGCAGGGAAGGGCGGCCGACGGCGGCGCGCCGGGTTGTCGGCCCCGCTGTGCCGGGCCCACTCGGCCAGGGCCCGCAGCCGCCGGTCGCCGATCCCGCCGACCCCGGCCGCCAGCCACCCGCCCGCGTCGCCCAGCAGCCCGGCCGCCGTCGCGCCGTGCACCTCCACGCAGTACGGGCACCGGTTGCTCTCGGAGACGGCGGTGGCCACCACCTCCTTCGCGTCGCGGCCGACCAGCCCCTCGGCGAGCAGCGTCTCGCGCAGCATGAGCCAGCACGCGCGCAGCACGTCGGGGGCGGGGGAGTGCAGCAGCACCGGGGGCGCGAAGACCCCGAAGTCGTCGACCATCTGCCGGTAGACCCGGGCGACGGGCCCGTCGGCGGCGTCCGGGGCTACCGGCGTCACGTGCCGGACGTGGGTCAGCATCGTGCGGCTCGTCACCCGAGCCAGTCGCCTGCCCATCGGTCTCCTTCCTGGTCGGGCGGGCCGGGGGCCGGAGGCGGCGCGCCCCCGGCCCGTCGTGGTCCTAGCCGGGCACGACCTGGGGCACCGCGGTGACCGTCCCCTCGGGCAGCGAGCCGTGGTAGGTGACCGGCACGCCGCGCTCCTGCGCCGCGCGGACGATGCCGGGCACGGCGCGCTCGGCGAGCGCGGCGATGGTGAGGGCCGGGTTGACGGTGAGCGCGCCCGGCACCGCCGAGCCGTCGGTGACGAAGACGCCGGGGTGCTGCCGCAGCTCGTGCCGGTCGTCGAGGGCGGACGTCGCCGGGTCGTCGCCGATCCGGCAGGACGACAGCGGGTGCACCGTGTACGCGCCCACCACGTCGTTGGTCCACGGCATCACCCGGGCCAGCCCGTCGCGCTCCAGGATGTCCCGGGCGTCCGCGTCGGCGGCGGCCCAGCCCCGCAGGGTGTTGGCGGTGGGCCGGTAGCGCAGCGGACCCCGGCCGAGCATCTGCTGGGAGATGCGGTCCGCGTTGCCGGTCGCCGGCGGCGGTCCGAAGACGCCCTCGTTGTCGTCCTCCGACATCGTGAACAGCGTCAGCCACGACTGCCAGCGGCGCAGCATGTCCTTCTTGGCCAGGCCGAACCAGCTCGGTCCATGTGCGTCGGGCACCTGGGCGAGGATCGTGCCCAGCCCCAGCGGGAAGAAGAGCTGCTCCAGCGAGTACCGCTCGTACTCGGGCAGGTCCGGGTCGAGCTTGTCCCAGGTCGCCACCGTCGGTCCGCGGCCGATCTGGTTGGCGTCGTATCCCCGGCCGTCGGGCCGGCTGAGACCGAGCACCTCCCGGACCCGGTCGTCGTCGAAGACGGCCGTGTTGAGCCGCTCCCCGTTGCCGGAGAAGTACCGGCCGACGGCGGAGGGCATCGTGCCCAGGGTGGGCTCCGAGCGTTGCAGGATCACCGGGGTCGCGCCGGCCCCGGCGGCCACGATCACGATCTTGGCGTCGATCGTCCCGCTGTCGTGCAGGATCCGGTAGTCCTCGCCGTCGACCACGCGGTAGTGCACCCGGTAGCCGCCGTCGTCGGTGCGGGAGAGGTGCTGCACCTCGTGCAGCGGCCGGATCTCGGCGCCGTGCGCCAGGGCCGCCGGCAGGTAGTTCAGCAGCAGGGAGCGCTTGGCGTCGAAGCGGCACCCGGCCATCATCCAGTTGCAGTTGGTGCACTTGTCGACGTCCACGGCGGACGGCACCGGGTTGGCCGTGCGCCCGGCGTGCGCGCAGGCCGCGGCGAAGAGGCCGCCGGCGTACGGCACCTTGTCCCAGCTCTGCATCGTGATCGGGAGCGCCTCGCAGACCCGGTCGTACCAGGGGTCGAGGGTGTCGCGGGTGATGGCCGCCGGCCACATCCGCCGGCCGATGCTGCCCTGCCGCTCGAAGACGAACCGTGGCGCGCGCGGCATGGTGGCGAAGTAGACGACGCTGCCACCGCCGACGCAGTTGCCGCCGAGCACGCTCATCCCGTCGCCCACGGTGAAGTCGAAGATCCGGGTGTACGACGAGCCGAGCTTGAAGTCGTGGTCGAACTCCTCGCTGGACAGCCACGGCCCACGCTCCAGGACCACCACGCGCGCCCCGCCCGCGGCCAGGTGGTACGCGGGGATCGCCCCGCCGAAGCCGCTGCCGATCACCACGACGTCGGTGCTTGCGCCACTGGTCATGCCGGACTCCCTGTGGGGGTGGTGTGCGGGTGCGGTCGCGACAGCGGGCGTCCGTACGAGTACTCGGGGAACCGCCACAGTCCGTCGTCGTCGGGTCTGGTGATGCCGATCGCCAGCAGCCCCGGGTGCCCTGCGGCGAGTGCGTCGCGCGTGTTCATGTGGGCTGCGCTGTCGTAGGCCATGTTGCTGAACAGGGCGAGCCCCACCCACATCTCCTTCTCCGGGTTGTCCGGGGCGAGCAGGCGGCTCAGCAGCGCGGTGCGGTGGTCGAACGCGAGGCCGACGAAGGGCGGCACCGCCGGGTCGAGGGTCAGGCCGTTGGCCTCGGCGTACCCGGTCGCGTGCGCGTTGAGTGCCTCACTGAGCGTGCCCAGCATCAGCGACACCCCGCCGGCCGGGTCCTCCATCAGGGCCAGCGCCCCCGACTCGACCGCGCCGCCGTCGGGCGAGACGCCGGCGATCGCCCGGTCGTCGGCGGACCGCTTCGTCCCGGGGATGATGGTGTCGGCGAACGCCTCCAACGTCAGCACGCGCGCCTGCTGTTCCTCGGGTGTTTCCGGTTGCACGGCGCTACCTCCTTCTGGGGGCGGGCGCGTCGGTCTCTAGTCCCGCCGAATCGGTTTCGGGCAGCCTTTTGCCAGCGCCGGTAAAGGCGACGGAAGCAAGGGGTGAAATAGTGGCCGCCCGGAATTACTCCGTGCGGCG
Organism: Micromonospora sp. DT178; assembly: GCF_049841695.1. NCBI lineage: Bacteria > Bacillati > Actinomycetota > Actinomycetes > Micromonosporales > Micromonosporaceae > Micromonospora > Micromonospora sp. DT178. The sequence continues at coordinate 48,563 of NZ_JBNCKV010000015.1, read as the reverse complement.
CGGATGGTGCGCGAAGTTCTGCATAATCCTGGCTACCGACGCAGCTGGGACGCACCTCCTGTTTTGCTGAGGCCGATCACCGGCGGGCCGGGAAAGGTCAGCGAAAACTGTGCGCGGTAGCGCGTCACGCAAATGTGCGGCCACGCCGACCGGTGCCGGTCACCCGAGTCGCCTCTCCGGCAACGCCAGCTGCGGCGACCGGTCCGCGCGGCGGGGCGCCGCCGGTCGCGGAGGTCGGGCGGGTCAGAGCGGGTTGGCGGCCCGGTGCGGCGCGGCGGTCGCCGGGAGCGCGGCGAGCCCGGCCTGGCGCCGGCTCAGCCGCCCGGTGCGGTGCAGCCAGCGCACGGTGTCGGTCATCGTCTCGTCCAGCGACCGGCTCGCCGGCCCGAGCAGTTCCTCGGTGGGCGTGGCGTCCATCGGGCGGGCGGTGGCGCAGAGGTAGATGGCGCCGTGCTCGGCGGGCAGGTGCACGGGCGACAGCCGCTGCGCCGCGCTGACCAGGTGGCCCATCGGCAGCAGGGCGCGGGCCGGCAGCCGCAGGGTGGGCAGGGTCCGGCCGGTGACCCGCCGCAGCGCGTCGACGAACTCGCGGGTCGTGACGTAGCGGCCGGGGGCCGGGAAGCGGCGGGGACCGCGTCCGGGTTCGAGCACCGCCGTGTGCAGCCGGGCCACGTCCCGCACGTCGCCGACGGGGAAGCCGCCGGTCGGCCACAGCGGCATGAGCCCGCGCAGCACGTTGCGCACCCGCGTCGTCTGGTCGCCCAGGTGGGGGTCGTCGGGCCCGAGCGAGGCCAGCGGGTAGGTGATCACCACCGGCGCCCCGTCGTCCTGGTGCCGGCGGGCGACGCGCTCGGCGGCGGCCTTGCTGCGCAGGTACGCCTCCCGGGGCGCGCCGACCGGCGAGTCGACGGTCAGCGGCGACCGCGCGGCCGGCAGCAGCGCCCCGAAGGTGGAGACGTGCACGATCGGGTCGAGGCCCGCCGCCCGCGCCGCCCCGAGCACCACCTCGGTGCCGCGCAGGTTGACCGCCGCCATCCGCGCCCGGTCCCGGGAGTCGAAGCTGTAGACGCCGGCGGCGTGCAGCGCGGCGGCGCAGCCCTCGGCGGCCCGGGCCACGGCGGCGGGATCGGTGACGTCGCCGGTGACCAGCTCGACCCGCTCGGCGTGGGCGCCCAGCGCGGTCAGCATCCGGCGGGCGCGGGACGGGTCACGCACGAGCATCCGGACGCGGTGGCCGCCACCGAGGATGGCGGCCGTCGAGTGGGAGCCGATGAATCCGGTGCCACCGGTTACCAGGACCAGCATCGCGACTCCCGAGGGTGGGGGACTGGGTCGTCGCCATCATCGGCAGGCCCCGCTGGCGGGGCCTTCTCCGAAGGTGCTCAACCGGTGCCGACCGCGTCGTCCGGGCCGCCGGACTCCCAATACTGGCAGTGCCGCAGTCGTCGGGAGCCGCCGTCGTGACCGTCCGACGGGGCCGCGCGGAGCAGGAGGCAGATCATGATCGCTCGTCGGGTGGCCTCGTCGGTGGTCCAGCGCCAGGTCAACTACGTCACGCCGGTCCCGCCGGGAGCCGCACGAGGGCTGGTGGAGACCGTGTACGCCCAGGTCGCGCAGGAGATGCAGCTCGTCGTGCCGCCCGCGCAGCTGCACTCCCCGTCGCCGGAGGTGCTGGCCGCGTACTGGATGGTCATGCGGGAGCCGCTGCTGCCGACGGAGCCCCTGGACCGGGCGACCAAGGAGGCGGTGGCCGCCGCCGTGTCGGTCGCGAACATCTGTCCGTACTGCGTGGACATGCACAGTGTCGGGCTCTACGAGCTGTCGACCGAGCACGACGCGGAGGCGATCGTGGCCGACCGGCTCGCCGAGATCACCGACCGGCGCATCCGCGACGCGGCCGAGTGGGCCCGTACGGCGCACCAGCCGCGGACCCCGCGGCCGGTCCTGCCGTTCTCGGAGCGGGACCGCCCGGAGCTGGTCGGCGTGGTCGTGGGCTTCCACTACATCGCCCGTGTGGTCAACGTCTTCCTCCCCAACTTCCTGCTCCCGCCGGGGCTGGCGCCACGGGCACGGCGGCGCCTGAAGCGGGGCATCGGCTGGATCATGCAGGGGACGCTGCGCGACCCCCGGGCGCCGGGCCGCTCGGTGGGGCTGCTGCCGCCGGCCCCGCTGCCGGCGGAGGCCGGCTGGGCGGCGGGCAGCCCGCACGTGGCCGGGGCGATGGCCCGCGCCTACGCGGCGTTCGAGGCGGCCGGCGAGCGGGCCGTTCCGCCGGCCGTCCGGGAGCTGGTCACGGAGCGCCTCGACGCCTGGCGGGGGGAGGAGACCGGCCTGAGTCGACAGTGGTGCGAACGGCTGATAGCGCCGCTGCCCGAGGCGGAGCGGGCCGCCGGCCGCCTGGCCCTGCTGACCGCGTTCGCCTCCTACCAGGTCGACGAGGAGGTGGTCACGGAGTTCCGCCGCCACCGGCCGGGCGACGCGGCCCTGGTCGACGCGGTCGCCTGGGCCAGCTTCGCGGCGGCCCGCCGGGTCGGCGCGTGGTACGCCCCCGCCAGCTCGCCGGAGCCGGTCTGACGGATTCCCGACCCGGACTGAGCAACATCGGAGGCGTTTGCGCGTGTCCGGGTCGACACGCTGGGTGAAGGTGAGGCGCTCTCGTGCGCCCGTCACCCTTCGAGGAGGAAACGTGACCAGCAACCAGACGACCCTGCCCGGCGCGTCCGGGCGTTGGGCGACTCTGAACGGAGCGCACCACCGAACGGCGCTGAACCTCTTTCTCCTGATCGTGCTGGCGCACTGGGCCGAGCACCTGGTGCAGGCGTACCAGATCTGGGGTCTGGGCTGGTCGCGGCCGGAGGCGCGCGGCGTGCTCGGCATGCCGTTCCCGTGGCTCGTCAGCTCGGAGTGGCTGCACTACGGCTACGCGATCGTGATGCTCGTGGGGATGTGGATGCTGCGGCCAGGCTTCGTCGGGCGTAGCCGGGGCTGGTGGACGACCGCCCTGGCGATCCAGTTCTGGCACCACATCGAGCACCTGCTGCTGCTGTTGCAGGCGCAGACCGGCCGGCACCTGTTCGACAGCCCCGTGCCCACCAGCCTGCTGCAGGTCGTGATCCCCCGGGTCGAGTTGCACCTGTTCTACAACACGGTCGTCTTCGTGCCGATGGTGATCGCGATGTACCTGCACCTGCGGCCCTCCGTGGCGGAGGCGGAGCAGATGTGGTGCAGCTGCCGGCAGCCCGAGGCCGCGGCGCAGCCCTCGTGACCACCGTGGACGACGCCCGCCGGCCCGAACCGCCCGCACCGGCGACGTCGGTCGGGGCGGTGCAGCGGGCGGCGATCGTCGTGGCGGCCGGTGTCGTGCTGTCGGTCCTGGCGCTGCTCGTCTTCGGCAGCCCGGCCGCGAGCCGGAGACTGCTGCTGGACCCGGGCGACGGGTCGGTCGTCGGGGCCGCGCCCGCCGAGGTGACGCTCACGCTCGGCGGCGCCGATTCGGCCGAGAACGTGCACCTGGCCGTCACGGGACCGACCGGGGCGACCGTCTCGACCGGGAGACCGGCCGTCCGCGACGGCCGCCTGGTCGTGCCGGTGCGCGACGCCGGCCCGGGCGCCTACCGGGTCGCCTACCGCGCCGGGCTGCCCGACGGTCGGCAGGTCGCCGGCCTCGCCGGCTTCACCGTGACCCCCGGCGCCGTCCCGGCCGGCCCCGTCGCCGCGCCGATCGACGACCCGGCCGCGGGCGCCGGACACGACCACGCGCGCATCGACGGCATCAACGGCGTGCTCCTCCTGCTGGACCTGGGTCTCGTCGGGGTGGCCCTGCTGTTGATGTTCCTGCGGCCACGGCGCGGGGCGGGCCCCGTCGAGGGCCCGTGACCCGGCCCGGACGGCGACCATCCCGGCGCCGCAACGGCTGGTGACGGCCCGCGCGGCAGTCCGCGGCGGCGGATGAGCGCACAGCGGAAGAGGCGGCCCCGGCCGGCGCGCGGCGACGATGAAGTCACCCGCCGGCCGGGGCCGGCGTCGTCGTACCGACAGGGGGATCTGCCATGCCGACGGTACTGGGCTCCGTACGTCGACTGCTGATGGCGCCGACGCTCGCGGACGTGACCTTCGCGCGTCGGGGCTTCCCCGGCCCCGCCACGGAGGTCACCCGCCGGCTGGAGGCGGTTCCGCAGTCGGTGGTCTGCGGGTTCGAGTGGGGCATCGACACCCGCGACCCGTGGGAGTTGGAGCGCCGGCTCGCCCTCGTCGACCGGGAACTGCTCGGCTTCGCCTACGAGGGCGCCACGATGGCCTGCACCATCCTCGACGTCATGGGGCCCCGGCGCGGCACCCGCACCCGCGATCTGCTCCGGGGGCCCGGCGCGCCCCACCTCTTCCTCGCCTACATCGGCATCGGGTTCGCCATGGCGCGCCTGCCGCGGCCCCTCTGGCGGCACGTGGTGCCCGATCTCACGGGCTCCCCGTACCACCCGACGATGACCTGGCTGGCCGTGGACGGCTACGGGTTCGACCGGGCCTACTTCGACCTCGACCGGTGGGTGACCCGGCAGGAGCGGCTGGCGGCGTACCCGTGGCAGGGGCACGGGGACTACTTCGCGCGGGCCACCGACCAGGGCCTCGGGCGGGCGCTGTGGTTCATCCACGGCGCCCGCACCGTGGAGGTGGCGGGGGCCGTGCGGGCCTTCGCCGCCGACCGGCACGGTGACCTGTGGAGCGGGGTGGGGCTCGCCGCCACCTTCGCCGGCGGCGCCGACGCCGAGGCGCTCGTGGCGCTGCGCGCCGAGGCCGGCGGTTGCGCGCCGGACCTGGCCCAGGGCGCGGTCTTCGCCGCCAAGGCCCGCAGCCACGCCGGGCACGTGCCGGCGCACAGCGAGGCGGCCATGCACGCGCTCGGCGGGTGCTCGGTGGCCGCCGCCGCGGCTCTCGCCGACGACGTGGCGGTCCGCGCGGAGCCGGCCGGGCGGCTGCCGGCGTACGAGCTCTGGCGGCGCAACGTCCGCGCGCACTTCGAGCCGGCCGGCGTCGGCCACGACCACTGAGCCCGCCCGCGTCGCCCGCCGTGCCGCCCCGGACTCCGTGGACCCACGGAGTCCGGGGCGGACGTGAACGTTTCGAATAGGTGCGATGAATGCGCAAATTTGAAGAAATCAACTCATCGCGCGCTTGTCATCATCAAAACAGATGTCCATCCCTGTTCGACGGAAACACCGACCCTTTGGGGGAACGTGCGATGCAGAGCCTGCGTGATCTGCGGCGCAGAATCCTGACGCCAAATATCTCCGACACGAAAATGGACGTACGCGGATTCCATGTCAAGGACGAGGAATCGAAGGCGCTGCTCGAAACCGTCGGCGCTTCATTCCTCACCGGTTACGGATACGCCGCCGAGGCGCCGACCGCGGCGGCCGCCGAACGTCGCCTCGAAACGGTGCCGACGCGTTTTCGTGGCTTCGCGTACGAGGGCGCCGGGATGGGCTTCGCCGTCCGGGACGCGCTGCGGCCGGGCCGCCCCCGGCACGTGGCGAACCTGCTCGCGGGCCGGGGCGACGCGCACGTCTACATGATCTACGTGGGCGTCGGCTGGGCGATGGCCCGGGTGCCCCGGATGCGCTGGGGCCGGCTGCACGCCCCGGATCCGCTGCTGCGCTGGCTGGTGCTCGACGGCTACGGCTTCCACCAGGCGTACTTCCACACCGACCGGTACGTGTACGGGCAGTACCGCCATCCGCGGTTCCCCTGGCCGGCCGACGGTCCGCAGGGGTACGCCGACCGGGTCATCGACCAGGGCATCGGCCGGGCCACCTGGTTCGTCGGCGGCACCGACGTGGACCGGGTGACGGAGATCTTCGGCGCGTTTCCGGCGCACCGGCGGGCCGACCTGTACGCCGGGGCCGGCCTCGCCGCCACCTATGCCGGGGGGACCACCGAGGCGGACCTGCGCCGCTTCCGCGACCGCGCCGGCGACTACCGCGTGGACCTCGCCCAGGGCAGTGCCTTCGCGGCCGGGGCCCGGGTACGAGCGGGTCTGGTCGTTCCGCACAACGAGATCGCCACCCAGGTGTTCTGCGGCGTGTCGACCGCCGAGGCGGCGAAGGCCACCGACGTCACCGTGCCCGACGAACCGCACGGAGCGGAACCCGCCTACGAGCGGTGGCGACGTGCCATCGCCGCGGAATTCGAGGGGTGGTGCTGAGCGTGGCGCCCCGAGTCCCGAGCGAGTCCATGCCCCGGCGATCCACCACTACGCGCGACAACGGAGAGACCTCGTGACCAGGATCGCTGTCGTGGGGATGGCGTGCCGCTACCCGGACGCCACATCCCCTCGGGAACTGTGGGAGAACGCCGTCGCCGGCCGCCGCGCCTTCCGGCGACTGCCCGAAGAACGGATGCGACTGGACGACTACTACGACCCCGACCCCGCCACGCCCGACCGTTTCTACGCCCGCAACGCTGCGGTCATCGAGGGCTACGAGTTCGACCGCATCGCGTACAAGGTCGCCGGAAGCACCTACCGCTCCACCGACCTCACCCACTGGCTCGCCCTCGACATGGCGGCCATGGCGCTGGCCGACGCCGGGTTCCCGATGGCGGAGGGACTGCCCCGCGAGCGCACCGGCGTGGTCGTCGGCAACACGCTGACCGGCGAGTTCTCCCGGGCCAACCAGCTGCGGCTGCGCTGGCCGTACGTGCGCCGCATGGTCGCCGCCGCGCTCAAGGAACAGGACTGGGACGACGACCAGCTCACCACGTTCCTCGACGACTTCGAGGCGACCTTCAAGGGCCCGTTCCCGGAGGTCGACGAGGACACCCTCGCGGGTGGGCTGTCCAACACCATCGCCGGGCGCATCTGCAACCACTTCGACTTCAAGGGCGGCGGCTACACCGTCGACGGCGCCTGCTCCTCGTCCCTGCTCTCCGTCGCCACCGCGTGCAAGACCCTCTCCGACGGCGAGGTCGACGTGGCGGTCGCCGGCGGCGTGGACCTCTCCATCGACCCCTTCGAGATCATCGGCTTCGCCAAGACCGGCGCGCTGGCGCGCGGCGAGATGCGGGTCTACGACCGCGGCTCGAACGGGTTCTGGCCCGGCGAGGGCTGCGGCATGGTGGTCCTGATGCGCGAGTCGGAGGCCCGCCAGGCGGGACACCGCATCTACGCCACCATCGCGGGCTGGGGCATCTCCTCCGACGGCAAGGGCGGCATCACCCGGCCCGAGGTCGCCGGCTACCAGCTGGCCCTGCGCCGGGCGTACGAACGGGCCGGGTTCGGCATCGAGACTGTCGGGCTCTTCGAGGGCCACGGCACCGGCACGGCGGTCGGCGACGCCACCGAGCTCCAGGCGCTGTCGCTGGCCCGGCGCACCGCCGACGAGAACTCCCCGCAGGCCGCGATCAGCTCCATCAAGGGCATGATCGGGCACACCAAGGCGGCGGCCGGCGTCGCCGGCCTGATCAAGGCCGCGATGGCGGTGCACCACGAGATCCTGCCGCCCACCATCGGCTGCGTCGACCCGCACGAGATCCTCACCGCCGAGCAGTCTGCGCTGCGGGCCCTGCGCAAGGCCGAGGCGTGGCCGCGCGACCTGCCGGTCCGCGCCGGCGTGACGGCGATGGGCTTCGGCGGCATCAACACCCACATCGTGCTGGAGAACGGGCAGCCGCGTCGCCCGTCCCGGCTGGACAGCCGTTTCCGCAACCTCGCCGCCTCGATGCAGGACGTGGAGCTCCTGCTCGTCGACGGGGGCAGCCCGCAGGAGCTGCGCGAGCGGTTGCAGCGCCTCGTCGAGTTCGCGCCCACGGTGTCGTACGCCCAGCTGGGCGACCTCGCCGCCACCCTGCACCGGGAGCTGCGCGACCTGCCGTACCGGGCGGGCGTGGTGGTCTCCTCGCCGGAGGACGCCGAGCGGCAGCTGCGCCGGATCTGCGACGCCCTCGACGCCGGCGAGGTGCGCCTGTTCTCCTCCGACGGCCGCTGCTTCCTGGGCCACGTGAGCGGCCCGGGCCGCATCGGCTTCCTCTTCCCCGGGCAGGGGTCCGGCAAGGGCACCTCGGGCGGTGCGCTGCGCCGCCGATTCGCCGACGTGGATGAGGTGTACCAGCGGGCGGCGCTGCCGCGCACCGGCGACATGGTCGCCACCGCGGTGGCCCAGCCGCGGATCGTCACCGGTTCGCTGGCCGGCCTGCGGGCGCTGTCGCTGCTCAACCTCGACGCGACCGTCGCGGTCGGGCACAGCCTCGGCGAGATCGCCGCCCTGCACTGGGCCGGCGTGCTCGACGAGGAGGCCCTGCTCCGGGTCGCCGGCGTGCGCGGCCGGACCATGGGGGAGCACAGCGCCTCCGGCACGATGGCCAACATCGGCGCCCCGCCGGAGCGGGTGGCCGGGCTGATCGCCGGCCTGTCCGTGGTGATCGCCGCGTACAACGGGCCGGAGCAGACCGTGATCGCCGGCTCGGAGGCCGCGGTGGAGGACGCCTGCGAGCGGGCCCGCTCCGCCGGCCTGCGGACCACGCGGCTGTCGGTGTCGCACGCGTTCCACTCCCCGCTGGTCGAGCCGGCCGCGGACGCCTTCCTCGAGGCGCTGGCGGGGGAGCGGTTCGGGCCCGTCACCCGGCGGGTCGTCTCCACCGTCACCGGCGAACCGCTCGCCCACGACACCGACGTCTCCGCCCTGCTGCACCGCCAGATCACCGATCCGGTGCTGTTCAGCCAGGCTGTCGCGTTGGCGGCCAAGGAGGTCGACCTGTTCGTCGAGGTCGGTCCGGGGCAGGTGCTCTCCGGCCTCGCGTCGGCCGGCACCGACCTGCCGGCGGTGGCGCTCAACACCGACGACGAGTCGCTGGCGGGCCTGCTGCGCGTCGCGGCGGCCGCGTACGTCGTCGGCGCCGGCGGCGTGGAGGGCGCCCTCTTCCACGACCGGCTGGTCCGGCCGCTCGAGGTGGGCCAGCACTTCCGCTTCTTCGCCAGCCCCTGCGAGTCAGCCCCGGTGGTGAGGCTGCCCAAGGGCGCCGGCGTCCGGGTGGCGGGTCCGTCGGCCGCGAACGGGCCGCAGCCGGAGCCGGAGCAGCCGGTCGGCGAGTCGAGCCTGCAACTGCTGCGCCGGTTGGCCGCCGAGCGGGCCGAGCTGCCGCTGGAGATGGTGCACGACGGCAGCCAGCTCCTCGACGACCTGCACCTCAGCTCGATCACCGTCGGCCAGCTGGTCAACCAGGCGGCGCAGCAGCTCGGCGTGCCGGCCGCGCAGACCCCGACCAACTTCGCGACGGCCACCGTCGGGCAGCTCGCCGAGGCCCTGGAGCAGCTCGCCCGGACCGGTCGGGACACCGACGCGTCCGGCCCGAGCATCGTGCACGGCGTCGCCGACTGGTGCCGGGCCTGGTCGGTGGACCTCGACGAGGCGCCGGCCCCGGTGGCTGCCCGGGCCGAGGCCGACGGACCCTGGCAGCTGTTCGCCCCCGCCGGCCATCCGCTCGCCGAGCCGCTGCGCGTGGCCCTGCAGACCGCCGGCCTCGGCGCGGGCGTGCTGGTGTGCCTGCCGGAGGAGTGCGCGGAGGCCGATCTCGAACTGGCCCTGCGCGGCGCGCAGGCGGCGGCCGCCGCCGCCCCCGGCACCCGCTTCGTCCTCGTCCAGCAGGGCCCCGGCGCGGCCGGGCTGGCCAAGACGCTACGGCTGGAGGCGCCGCACCTGCGGACCACCATCGTGCACACCCCGCCGGTGCCGGAGGCCGTGGCCCGGGTGACGGCGGAGGTCGCCGCCACCGACGGCTTCGCCGAGGTCCGTTACGACGCCGCCGGGCGGCGCCAGGTGCCCACCCTGCGCGGGCTGCCGGTGCGGCCGGCCGAGACGCGGCAGCCGCTGGGCGCCGAGGACCTGCTGCTGGTCACCGGCGGCGGCAAGGGCATCACCGCGGAGTGCGCCCTGGCGATGGCCGTCGACAGCGGCGCCAGCCTCGCCGTGCTCGGCCGCTCCGACCCCGCTCAGGACGACGAGCTGGCCGCGAACCTCAAGCGGATGGCGGACGCCGGCGTGCGGGTGCGCTACGCCCGGGCCGACGTGGTCGACCCGGAGCAGGTGCGGCAGGCCGTCGACGGGCTCGTCGCCGAGCTGGGACCGGTCACGGCGGTGCTGCACGGCGCGGGCCGCAACGAGCCGGCGGCGTTGACCGGTCTCACCATGGACGCGTTCCGCCGCACGTTCGCGCCGAAGGTCGACGGCCTGCGCGCCGTGCTCGACGCGGTCGACGGCGACCGGCTGCGCCTGTTGGTGACGTTCGGCAGCATCATCGGCCGGGCGGGCCTGCGCGGCGAGGCGCACTACGCCACGGCCAACGACTGGCTGGCCGAGCTCACCGTCGACTTCGGCCGACGCCACCCGCACTGCCGCAGCCTCTGCCTCGAGTGGTCCGTGTGGTCCGGTGTCGGCATGGGTGAGCGGTTGTCCGTGGTCGAGGCGCTCACCCGCGACGGGATCACCCCGGTCACCCCCGACCAGGGGGTGGCGATGCTCCGACGCCTGCTCGCCGATCCGCAGGCACCGTCCGTCGTGGTGGTCAGCGGGCGGACCGAGGGCATCGACACGGTCCGGATGGACCTTCCGGAGCTGCCGCTGCTGCGGTTCGTGGACCGGCCGCTCGTGCGCTACCACGGTGTCGAGCTGGTCACCGAGGCCGAACTCAAGCCGGTCACCGATCTCTACCTGGACCACCACCGGCTGGACGGCAACCTGCTGTTCCCGGCGGTGTTCGGGATGGAGGCGATGGCCCAGGTCGCCGCCGCGCTGACCGGACGGACCGACACGCCGGTGGTCGAGCGGGCCGAGTTCCTGCGGCCCGTCGTGGTGCCGCCGGACGGCAGCACCACCATCCGGGTCGCCACCCTCGTGGTCGACGACGGGGTCGTGGACGCGGTCATCTACAGCGCCGAGACGGAGTTCAGCGCCGCGCACTTCCGGGCGCGGCTGCACTTCACCGGGGCGCGACCGCCGGCGGGCCCGCCCGAACAGGTGCCCGCCGGGCTGCCGAGCGTGCCGTTGGAGCCCGCCACCGACCTGTACGGCGACATCCTGTTCCAGGGTGGGCGGTTCCAGCGGCTGCGCCGCTACCACCGTTCGGCCGCCCGGCACGTCGACGCCGACGTCGTCACGGCGCCGCAGACCCGGTGGTTCGCCGACTACCTGCCGGCCACCCTGCTCCTCGGCGACCCCGGCGTACGGGACGCCCTCATGCACGGCAACCAGGTCTGCGTCCCCGACGCGACGCTGCTGCCGGCCGGGATCGAACGGCTGCACCCGGCGGGGAGCCGGCTGACCGAGGCGGAGGAGCTGCGCTACTGCGCCGAGGAGCGCAGCCGTGACGGCGACACCTACGTGTACGACATCGCGCTGCGCGCCGCCGACGGTGCGGTCGTGGAGCGGTGGGAGGGCCTGCGGCTGCGGGCGGTGCGCAAGAGGGACGGCCGCGGACCGTGGGTGGCACCGCTGCTCGGGTCGTACCTGGAGCGGGCCGTCGGCGACCTGGTCGGCGGTGCCGTGGCGGTCGCGGTCGAGCCGGGTCCGGCGGAGCCGTCCGGGCCCGGCGGGCAGGCCGGGCAGAGCACGGCGGACGAGACCCGCAGGCGGCGGGCGCGCACCGCCCTGGCTGCCGGCCGGGCGGCGGGCGGGCCGGTCGAGGTGACGTACCGGCCGGACGGCCGCCCCGAGCTGGCAGACGGGCGGTCCCTGTCGGCCGCGCACAGCGAGAACCTGACGCTGTGCGTGGTGGGGACCGGACCGCTCGCCTGCGACGTGGAGGCGGTACGGGCCCGGGAGGAGTCGGTCTGGCGCGGGCTTCTCGGCGCGCACGTCGACCTCGCCCGGCTCTGCGCCGCCGACGGCGGTGAGTCCCTGGACGCGGCGGCCACGCGGGTGTGGGCGGCGATCGAGTGCCTGCGCAAGGCGGGGCTGTCGCACCGGGCGCCGCTGGTCGCGGTGCCTTCGGAGCGGGCAGGCTGGCTGGTCTTCGCCTCCGGCGACCTGCGGATCGCCACGCTCGTCACGACCGTGCGGGACCTGCCTGAGCCGATGGCGTTCGCGATCCTCACGGAAGGACGGGCCTAGTCGATGGACAAGTACTTCGAGTACCTGCACACGGTGGGTTTCGAGGAGACCAACCTCGTCGGCAACGTGTACTACGTCAACTACCTGCGCTGGCAGGGGCGCTGCCGGGAGATGTTCCTGAAGGAGCGGGCCCCGGACGTGCTGGCCGACGTACGCGACGACCTGAAGCTGTTCACCCTGCGCGTCGACTGCGAGTTCTTCGCCGAGATCACGGCATTCGACGAGTTGTCCATCCGGATGCGCCTGGAGGAGCTGGCGCAGACCCAGCTCGAGTTCAGCTTCGACTACGTCAAGCTCGACCGGGACGGCGGCGAGACGCTGGTGGCCCGGGGCCGGCAGCGCATCGCCTGCATGCGCGGCCCGAACACCCGCACCGCGCCGGCGAGGGTGCCGGAGGCACTGGTGACGGCGCTCGCGCCGTACACCTCGGCGCGGCGCTCCTGACGGCGCGAGAAGGAGACGTCGTGGACGTACAGCGAACACTCACCGCCGGGACCTCCGACGTGACGGCACTGCGGCGGGCGTACGGCGCCTTCGCCACCGGTGTCACGGTGGTGACCGTCGGCGGCGCCACCCCGCACGGGATGACCGCCAACTCGTTCACCTCGGTGTCGCTCGATCCGCCGCTGGTGCTGGTGTGCGTCGACCGGAACGCGGTGATGCACGCCTGTCTCTCCGAGACCCGGGAGTTCGGGGTGTCGGTGCTGACCGACGACCAGGAGACGGTGGCCCGCTACTTCGCCGACGGGCGGCGGCCGCTCGGCGGTGAGCAGTTCGACCAGGTCGACTGGCGCCCGGGCGCGACGACGGGTGCGCCGCTGATCAGCGGCGCACTCGCCCACTTCGAGTGCGAGGTGTGGCGTTCCTACGACGGCGGCGACCACACCATCTTCCTCGGCCGGCTGCTCTCGCTGGAGCGCCGGGCGGACGGGGAGGCCCTGCTCTTCCTCTCCGGGCGGTTCCGTCAGGTCGAGCGGGAGCGGAGTGAGGCGGCATGACGACTATCGAGGAAGGGGCCCGGCGCACGCCGCCGGGCCCGCCCCGCTCCGCCGGCCTGCACATGCTGGTCCTGATGGGCCGGGACCGGCTGCGGATGATGACCCTGGCGGCCGAGCGGTACGGCGACGCCGCCCGGCTGCCGGTCGGTCCCAAGCAGCTCTACTTCTTCAACCACCCCGACCACGCCAAGCACGTCCTGTCCGACAACAGCGCCAACTACCAGAAGGGCATCGGCCTGGTGCACGCCCGCCGGGCGCTCGGTGACGGCCTGCTCACCAGCGAGGGTGAGCTGTGGCGCAAGCAGCGCAAGGTGATCCAGCCGGCGTTCCAGAAGGGACGGCTCGCCCAGTACGCCGGGGTGATCGGCGAGGAGGCCGCGCTGCTGGTCGAGCGGCTGGCGGCGCGGGCCGGCGGCCCTCCGGTCGACGTGCTGGAGGAGATGACCACGCTGACCCTGGGGGTGCTCGGCCGGACCCTGCTCGACGCCGAGCTGAGCGGCTTCCACGGCGTCGGCGGCTCGTTCGCCGCCGTGCAGGACCAGGCGATGTTCGAGCTGGAGACGCTCAGCGCCGTGCCGCCGTGGATCCCGCTGCCCCGGCAGCTGCGGTTCCGGCGCGCCCGCCGCCACCTCCAGCAGGTCGTCGACGAACTTGTCGCCGGCCGGGGCCGGAACGTGGACGGTCGGGACGACGTCCTTTCCCGCCTGATCATCTCGACCCGGCTGGAGAAGGACCCGCGGGTGGCCCGGCAGCGGCTGCGCGACGAGCTGGTCACGCTGCTGCTGGCCGGGCACGAGACGACGGCCAGCACGCTGGGCTGGAGCCTGCACCTGCTCGACCGGCATCCGGAGATCCGGCAGCGGGTCCGCGAGGAGGCCGTGACGGTGCTGGGCGACCGGCTGCCCGGGTACGAGGACCTGCACCGGCTGCGGTTCACGGCGATGGTGGTGGAGGAGGCGATCCGGCTCTACCCGCCGGTCTGGCTCCTGCCCCGCAAGGCCCAGGAGGCCGACGAGATCGGCGGGTACCACGTTCCGGCGGGGTCCGACATCCTCATCTCCCCGTACACCCTGCACCGGCATCCCCGGTTCTGGGACGAGCCGGAGCGGTTCGACCCGGACCGCTTCGACCCGTCGCGCAGCACGGAGCGTCCCCGGTACGCGTACATCCCCTTCGGCGCCGGCCCACGGTTCTGCGTGGGCAACAACCTGGGCATGATGGAGGCCACCCTCGTCCTGGCCATGCTGCTGCGGGACGTGCGCCTGGCCGGGGTGCCGGGCCGGCCGGTGGTGCCCGAGCCGATGCTGTCGCTGCGGGTGCGCGGCGGCCTGCCGATGACGGTCCACAAGGTCAGCTGATCCGCGTCCACCGGTCCCGCGGCCGCTCCGGCGTCCGCGGGACCCGCGCTGTCCGTCCAGCCCCGTTGCCGGCCCGCCTACCCGCGCCCATCCGTGGTCTGTCCCGCTTGCTGCCCGTGCCCGACGCGCGGCGACGGGGCAGGGCAACGCGCGGGGCCGCCGACGCCTGTCGGCGTCGGCGGCCCGGTGTGGAAAGCTACCGAAAACTGTTCGTGCCCTCGGGCGGGTCAGGCGGCGTGCACCTTGGCCTGGTCCTGCCGTTCGAACGCCGCCTTCCGGCTGTCGAGCAGGGCCAGGAGCACCGGTGGATCGATCTTGGACATCTGCTTGAGGTGGGCGTCCGCGGTCAGGGTCAGCTGTCCGCGGACGGTCAGCGGGCCCACCGAGGACACCATCACCCTGTTCTGCTGGAGGCGCAGCACGTCTCCCGAGACCGAATGGCACAGCAGGTGCCAGGTGCCGTCGGGCACGTTCGCGAAACGGTAGACGCCGGGCGACTCCAGGATGGCGCACCGCGCCGGCGGGCCCTCGGGGATACGGTGCGGAAACAGGCCCATGAAGATGAGCCCCGGTACGGGCCCGTCGAGGGGTGCGGTGATCCGTCCGGTGATGACGCCCTGCGATACGCCCGTCGGGCGTTGCGTGGGAATACGGGGAGCGAAGCCTCCCATGCGTCGGTAGATGGTGGGCGGCAGGCCGACGCTCTTGGTGAAGCGGGTGCTGAAGGTTCCGACGCTGTTGTAGCCCACCCGGAGGCTGATGTCGGTGACGTTGAGCCTTGTCGTGGTGAGCAGCCGTTTGGCCTCCTGCAGGCGGATCGCGGACAGGAATCGACCTGGAGAGATCCCGGTGACCCGCTGGAAGATGCGCGTGAAGTGGAACTTGCTGAACATGGCCGCTCGTGCCATGTCGTCCACCGTCAACTGCTCGGATAAATTGCTCCGCATAGTGTCGATGGCTCGTTCCACTGCCTGCTCTGCTGTGTCGTGCATTTGTCTCCCCCGGATTGCGGACAATCACATTGTGTGGATGTGGCGAATTTGGCCGAATGATTCGTGGTCTCGACCGCCACCATTCCCCGCTAACCGTAATCGATGCTAGCCGAGGCCAGTCGCCCGGTCAACACTTTCTGCGATCGAAGCGTAGCCAGGAGTGACGGCCCGGGGCTTATCATTTCTTGCCCGAAATTGGCACGTTCCACTGTACGTTCGAGGCGAAGATCGCTAGAATTGCTTATCGTATTGTGGCACGTGCCAGTATCCGTGTTGCTTTCTATCTATCTTTAGCATAATTTTTCGGACATCCGGGGCGTGTTCTGATCTGAGGTGATCAGGCGTCCGTGCGGTCCGGTCCACGTCGTGTCTGCCGCCGCCAGGGGTCGCTATCAATCCATGGCTACCGATCGATCTCTATGACAAGATTGCCGAAACGTTCGCCAGGGGCGGAGGACGCGTGCGTATCTCGGAACTCAGTCGACAGAGTGGCGTGTCGGTCCCGACGATCAAGTTCTACCTGCGTGAGGGCTTGCTCCCGGCCGGCCTGCCCACCGGCCGCAACCAAGCCGACTACGGCGATCGGCACCTGCGGCGGATCCGCCTGATCCGGACCCTGACCGGGATAGGGGGACTGGACCTGTCCTCCGTCCGGGAGATCCTGTCCGCCATCGACGACGACGATGCCACGATGCGGGACGCTTACAAGGTCCTGGACCGGACCCTCTACCTGGAAGGCCCGACGACCCTGGGCCGGGCCGCCGTGGACTGCGCACGCATCGAGGTGGCGGAGCTCGCCGAGGCCCTCGGCTGGTCCACCGAGGCCACCCCCGCCGGCGAGGTGCTGGCCCATGTCCTGGCGGGGCTGCGCAGCCTCGGTTGCGCGGCCGAGGTGACCTTCTTCGTCCCCTACGCCCGCGCCGCCGAACAGCTCGTCATGACGGAACTCGACCTGGCCGCCGACGAGGGTGGTGTCGAGAAGGGCCCGGCACTCCTGCGCAGCGTCCTGTTCGGCGTCGCCCTGTCCGCACTGCGTCGCATGGCGCACGAGCGCCACGTCGCGATGCGATTTCCCGATCACGATTGAGTGCGGGGGCCTAACGGGTGACGGTCTGATCCCTGATGCGGTCGCCCATCCGGCGCAGTCGGCCACTGAGCAACTTTTGAGAAGAAATCGGGCCGTGCTCCCGCGACCATAAGTGGGTCGGCCGGCGACTTTCGCATACGGTTCGCCAGGCATCGTGAAGGGACCGCACGTCATGCCTCGACTGTTGGAGAATTGGCAGCGCTGACCACGTGAACCGTAGCTCCCCGTGTGGTTAAAGCCCTGATCCGGCGGCAGCAAATGCTGGCGGATGATGGCAGAAAATCGCGCCACTCTTCAGCCGCCGACAACTGCCCGTCGCCAAACCCGGCCGCACGGCATATCAGCCGCCGCGCGAATCCGGGTGGTGGCCGAATCTGAAGGGAAAGCCCTTGCCATCCCAACCCGTCGGCGTGATTCGCCGAATCACTCCCGCCGTCTTCGTGCTGGTCCTCGTGGCCGCGTTCTTCGTCGTCGCCCGGCTGCCCAGCGCGTCGGCCGAGGAACGGCAGACGCTGGCGTCGCGGTTCGGCTTCACCGAGCTGCCGATCGCGCTGCCGCCCGGCCTGCCGGAGCGCACCATACGCACGGTGAACCCCGAGTACGAGCACATTCGGGCGTGGGTGTCGTCCGTCGGCGCCGCCGTGTCGGCGAACGACCTCGACGGCGACATGATCGCCAACGACCTCTGCCTCGTCGACACCCGCAGCGACAGCGTGGTCGTCACGCCGGCGCCCGACGGACCGGCCCGGTACGCGCCCTTCGTGCTGGACCCGGCGCCGCTGCCCACCCACAAGTCGATGGCCCCGATGGGCTGCGTGCCCGGCGACTTCAACGCCGACGGGCTGACCGACCTGCTGGTCTACTACTGGGGTCGCACGCCGGTGGTGTTCCTGCACCGGGCGTCCGCGAGGGCGCCGCTGACCAAGGGGACCTTCCTGCCCACCGAGCTGATCGGCAAGCCGTCCGCGTCCTCCAATGGCGAGTACCAGGGCAAGTTCTGGAACACCAACGCGGTCGCGGTCGCGGACTTCGACGGCGACGGCCGCCCGGACATCGGCGTCTTCAACTACTTCCCGGACAGCCAGGTGCTCGACCCGGCCGGCCATCCGAACGTCGAGATGAACCACTCGCTGTCCCGGGCGCAGAACGCCGGTGGCGCGCACGTGCTGCGCTGGACCGCCGCCACCAGCGGCGACAACCCGAGCGTGACGTACGTCGAACAGGTCGCGATCCCGCCGGAGTTCTCGACCGGCTGGACCCTCGGCGCCGGCTCCGCCGACATCGACGGCGACCTGCTGCCCGAGCTGTACCTCGCCAACGACTTCGGGCGCGACCGCTTCTTCCACAACGTCTCCCGCCCGGGCGAGATCAAGTTCAAGGTGGCGGAGGGGCGCCGGGGTCACCGTACCCCGAAGTCCATGGTGGTCGGCCATGACTCCTTCAAGGGCATGTCGATCGAGTTCGGCGACCTTGGCGGCACCGGCAAGTTCGACATGTTCGTCAGCAACATCACCTCCTCCTGGGGCCTGGAGGAGAGCAACTTCGTCTGGCGCAACAACTCGTCGAGCCTGGCCGACGCCCGCAACCGGCTCAGCCAGGGCAAGGCCGTGTTCGACAACAAGGCCGCCGAACTCAACATGGCGTGGGTCGGCTGGGGCTGGGACGCCAAGATGGCGGACTTCGACAACAGCGGTGAGATGTCGGTGGTCCAGACCGCCGGATTCGTCAAGGGCAAGATCAACCGCTGGTCGTGGCTGCAGGAACTGGCCATGAGCAACGACCTGATGCTCCGTAACCCGGCCATGTGGCCCAAGGCGGGAATGGGTGACGACATCGCCGGCTCCGAGCCGTTCGCCTTCTGGGTCCGGGAGGACAACGGCCGGTACGCCAACATCGCCGCCGAACTCGGCATGACCGACAGCACCCCGAGCCGCGGCGTGGCCGTCGCGGACACCAACGGCGACGGGGGCCAGGACTTCGCGGTGGCCCGCCAGTGGGCCGCTCCCTCGTACTACCGCAACGACAAGCCCGGCCGCGGCAACTTTCTCGGCCTGCGCCTGTGCCGTCCGGCCGACGACGGCCGCGGCACGCCCGCCTACGGCGCCCAGGTGCGGGTGAAGACGGCCGACGGTCGTACCCGGATCGCCCAGCTCGACGGAGGCAGCGGCCACTCCGGCAAGCGCAGCTTCGACGTCTTCTTCGGCCTCGGCGACGCCGGCGACAAGCCGGTTTCGGCGGAGATCGCCTGGCGCGACCTCTCCGGTGGCGTACACAAGCAGACCCTCGACCTCGCCGCGGGCTGGCACACGATCATGCTCACGGACAAAGCCCAGGAGATGCCCAAATGACCGACGTCCGAGACAGCGCCGCCCGTACCGGTAGTGACGCGCGGGGGGTGGGGGGCACCGCGGTCGCCGACGCGCCGGTCAGCCCGGTGCCGACCGTCACCTTCGACCGCAACGCGGCGGTGGCGGCCACGCCTGGAGCGCCCCCGAGGGTCGACCGGCGGGACCCCCGCTACCTGGCCCTGCGCAACTTCGCCATCTCCATGAGCATCTTCAACATCCTCGGGTACACGGTGCTCGGCTTCGAGCAGCCCTGGACCTGGCCGCTGCTCGCCCTGGCGGTCGGCTACGCCACGGAGATCGTGGTCGAGTTGGTCACGGCGCGGGCGAACAAGCGCCCGCCCGCCTTCGCCGGCAACGGCGCCTGGGGCATGTACACGTTCCTGCTGCCCACCCACATCACCGCGCTCGCCGCGAACATGCTGCTCTACGCCAACGACAACTTCTGGCCGATCGCCTTCGCGGTGGTCGTCGCCATCGGCCAGAAGGCGATCTTCCTGGCGCCGATCAAGGGGCGCATGCGGCACTTCATGAACCCGTCCAACTTCGGGATCACGGTGACGCTGGTCGCGTTCTCCTGGGTCAACATCGCCCCGCCGTACCACTTCACCGAGGACGTCCCGGACATGATCCGGATCCTCGTGCCGTTGGTCATCCTGACGGCCGGCACGGTGCTCAACGGAGTGCTGACCAAGAAGATCCCGCTGGTCGTGGGCTGGGTCGGCGGCTTCGTGATCCAGGCGCTGGTGCGCCACTTCATCTGGGACGTCGCGCTCTGGGCGGCCCTGCTGCCGATCACCGGTGTCGCGTTCGTGCTGTTCACCAACTACATGATCACCGACCCGGGCACGACCCCCAGCTCAGGGCGGGCCCAGTTCATGTTCGGCGCGAGCGTCGCGGCCGTGTACGGCGTGCTGATCACCTTCAACGTCGTCTACACGCTCTTCTTCGCCGTGACGATCGTCTGTCTCGTCCGGGGTCTGCTCTGGTGGGGCATCTGGCTGCGTGACCGCTCCCGGAGTGCGAACACACCGGCGGCGCGGCCCGCCGTCACCTGATCCACCGTCGGCCCGTCGTCGGCGCGACCCATGGGTCCGCCGGCGACGGACCTCGTCCCACGACCCGCAGCACAGACGGAAGCGAGGCGATGAGCGTGCACCCCACCCCCGAGGCCCCACCGCGAGGTGCGTCGGTGACATCCGTACACCCGCCGGCGGCACGCCCCGGACGGACGGCGGTGATCAGTGCGGCGGCGGGCGTGCTGCTCGCCGTGCTCTGGTCGTTCGAGCTGGTGGACTCGGTGATCGGCGACACGGTCGCCGACACCCTGCTGGGCCACGACGCGAAGGGCACCGCCATCAGCGGTACGGCGGCGGGGCTGCTGTTCGCCTTCGTGTCCGGCTTCGCCGGGACCTTCACCGCCTGCAACATCGCGATGGCGGCCTCGGTCGGCCCGATGAGCCAGGCCGGCGCCACCGGCCACCGCCACGGCGTGCGGTCGTTGCTGCGGCCCGTCGCCTGGTTGACCGTCGGCATGCTGGCGGTGTCGGCGACCTACGGCGCCCTGGGGGTGCTGCTCGGCGAGCGCCTGCCGCAGCTCTCCACGGACACCGTCGGCGGGATGCCCGTACGCCTGATCCAGTCCTCGGTGGTCTTCGGCCTGATCGGCCTCGCGCTGACCTACCTCGGGCTGGCGGCCCTCGGCCTGCTGCCGGACGTCTTCGCGAGGCGCCCGGTGGCGCGGGTGGTCGTCATGGGCGCCCTGGTCGGGGGCTTCCTGGTCGGTCGGCCGTACCCGCTGTTCAACAAGCTGTTCCACTGGGCGGTCGACACGGGCAACCCCGGGTACGGCGCGCTCGCCTTCGCCCTGCAGTCGCTGGGCAACGTCCTCATCGTCGCGGCGCTCTTCGCGATCCTCATCCTGGTGAGCCGGGGGCGGTTCCTCGCCTGGATGGCGTCGCCGCGCCGCGCCGCGACGGTGACCGGCGCGTTGCTGGTCGCGCTGGGCGTCTTCACCGTCGTGTACTGGGACCTGCGGGTGCCGGCCATCTTCGGCGTCGGCTGGTTCCCGACGATGCCGTACAACTGACCGGCGCCGCCGACGACGCCCCCGGTCCGGGATGGACCGGGGGCGTCGTCGGGCCGGCTAGCGGGCGTTGCCGGGCGCCGGCCCCGGGGCGCGGGCGGGGCTGCTGCCGGTGCCGGGCCGGACGCGCTCGGCGGTGGCCGCCACCCATCCGGTGGTGATCAGCAGCAGGGCCGCGATGTAGGTGGTCATCACGGCCAGGCCGTGGGCGGGCGCACGGGAGCCCGCGGCCTCCAGCCCGATCAGCAGGTCGGAGATCAGGAACAGCCCGCCGCCCAGGGCCACCCGCCGGGAGACGCCGGCCGCGGCGGCGGCCATCAGGCTGAGCGCGAGGCTGTAGCCGAGCACCGGCAGCCGCAGCGGGCCGAGGGCGTTCCACAGCACCAGGTTGGCCGCCACCCAGCAGGCGAGATAGGCGGCAATCGCGACGAACGGTGGCCGCCGGTGGCGCAGGAAGGCGGTCAGGAAGGCCACCTGGGTGCCGAGGAAGCACCCCATGCCGACGAGGAACGCCGTGTCGCCGGAGACCAGCAGCGCGATGTCTCCGCCGGTGGCGAAGACCAGCCCGACGGCGACGGGATCGACGCGCCGGCGTACCCGCAGCAGGTGGACCAGCAGCACCGGCGCGAGTAGGGGCTTGGCCAGCCACTGCAGGAGGGTCGAGTCGGCCGCCACGCCGATCAGCTCGACGGCGGCCACCACGCCGAACGGCCAGAGGCGCCTCACCGGGCCACCGCCGGCTGCGCGTGCGCGGCGGGCTGCCAGCCCGGTCGGCCGAGCACATAGCCGAGGCGGTGCCGCCAGGACGAGGCGGCCCGGGCGTCGGCCCAGATCGCCCGGTACTCGTGGGTCGCCACCCGCAGCGGGTTGTACGTGTCGATGTTCTTGGTCAGGCCGTACCGGACGGTGGCCCGCTCGGGCTCGAAGGTGCCGAAGAGCCGGTCCCAGACGATCAGGATGCCGCCGTAGTTGCGGTCGAGGTACTCGGCGTTGGCGCCGTGGTGGACCCGGTGGTGCGACGGCGTGTTGAAGATCCACTCGATGGGGCGGGGCAGCAGGTCGACCCGCTCGGTGTGCAGGAAGAACTGGTACAGCAGGCTGACCGACTGCTGGAGGAAGATCATCCACGGGGGGATGCCGAGCAGCGCCAGGCCCAGCCAGAACGGCACGGACGTCATCGGGGTCCAGCTCTGCCGCAGCGCCGTCGAGAGGTTGAAGAAGACGCTGGAGTGGTGCACCACGTGCCCGGCCCAGAGCAGCCGCACCTCGTGGTGGGAGCGGTGGAACCAGTAGTAGGCGAGGTCGTCGGCGAAGAACAGCAGCACCCACGTCCAGACGCTGGTGGGGGAGAGCTGCAGTGGCGTGACCGTGTACGCGGCGGCGTAGAGGCCGATCGTCGCCAGCTTCCACGGCACGCCGATGACCTGGCTGCCGGCGCCCATGGTCAGGCTGGTGGCGGTGTCGCGCAGCTCGTACCCGCGTTCGTCGTCGTCGGGGGCGAACCGGTAGGAGAGTGCCTCGACGACGATGAGGAGCAGGAACGCCGGTACGGCGTAGAGCACGGCGGGGATCATGCCCGGGCTTCCCTTCTCGGTGCTGCGGTGGGGGTGGTGAGGGGGGCGGTGAGCAGGGCCCGTGCCTCGCGGGCGGCGTCGGTGGCCCGGCCGGTGACGACGGCGTCGGCGAGCCGGCGGTGGCCCGCGACGTCGAGCAGTTCCGCGGCGCGTCGCTGCGGCGGCACCTCGCCGACGGCGAGCGCGCCGGCCACCAGGCTGTTGAAGGCCAGCAGGTAGGCGGTGTTGCCGGAGCCGGCGACGATGTGCCGCCAGAGCACGATGGTGGCCTCGCCCATCCCGGCCAGGTCGGGTGCCAGGTCCGCGTACTCCTCGACGGCCCGCAGGATCGCGGCCCGCACCGCCGGGTCGCCGCGCTCGGCGCAGAGCCGGGCCGCGTCGACGCCGATGCAGGCCCGCATCTCCAACATGTCGCGGACCAGGGTGTCCACCGGCAGGGTGTCGTGGAAGCGGGTGAGCGACAGGGCGAGGTCGAGCCCCGCGTGCACCCGCCAGTCCAGCACCCGGGTGGCGCCGCCCTGGCTGACCCGCACCAGGCCGAGCTGCTGCAACCGGCGCAGGGCCTCCCGCACGGCGTGCCGGTTGACCCCGAAGGTGGCGGCCAGCTCCCGCTCGCCGGGCAGCGCCTCGTCCGGGCGGTAGGCGCCGCTGACGATGGCGTCGCGGACCTGGCCGAAGACGTGGTCGGAGACCGACGAGCGGGGGACGGGAGCGAAGGCCATGCCGAGGAGTGTGGCGCAGCGCACATCAACCCGTCAACTGGTTGGACCACTGCGATGCAGGCTTGCTATGCAACTCGTTGCATAGCAGGATGGCGGGCATGGCGCTCGAACACGCGATCCTGGTCTCCCTGCTCGAACGGCCGGGCTCCGGCTACGAGCTGGCCCGGCGCTTCGAGCGTTCGATCGGCCGCTTCTGGACGGCCACCCACCAGCAGATCTACCGGGTGCTGAAGCGGATGGAGGCCGACGGCTGGGTCACCGCCGAGGAGGTCAGCCAGGACGGTCGCCCGGACAAGCGGTCCTTCTCGGTGGCGCCGGCCGGCCGGTCCGCGCTGGTGGGCTGGCTGCGCGCGCCCGTGCAACCCGAGGCGGTCCGGCACGAGCTCGCCGTCAAGATCCGCGGGGCCGCCTTCGACGACGCCGCCGGCCGCGCCGCGCTCGTCGCCGAGGTCGAGCGCTACCGCGCCACCCACGAGGAGACGCTCGCCCGCTACCTGGCCGGCGAGCGGCGCGACTTCCCCGACCCCGCCGCACCCGACGCCGCCGCGGCGCTCCAGCACGTCGTGCTGCGCGGCGGCATCGCGTACGAGCGGATGGTGCTCGCCTGGCTCGACGACGTGCTGGCCACCCTGCGCACCCTGGACCACTGACCCACCCACCGAAGGGAGTCCCGCCGTGGCGGACTCGCTCCTGCTCGACCCGCACACCTACGACCCCGCCCACCTCGACGACACCTCCCGCCGGCTGCTGCGGGCCACCGTCGACTGGTTCGAGGGCCGGGGCAAGAAGGCGCTGCTCGACAGCTACAACCGGCACGAGTGGTACGCCGACTTCCTGGACTTCGCCGCGAAGGAGGGGCTGTTCGCCGCCTTCTGCACGCCGGCCGCCGACGGGGGAGGGGACCCGGCGAAGCGCTGGGACACCGCGCGCAACGCCGCGCTCAGCGAGATCCTCGGCTTCTACGGGCTCGGCTACTGGTACACCTGGCAGGTCACGGTGCTCGGCCTCGGCCCGGTCTGGCAGAGCGACAACGCCGCCGCACGGGCCCGCGCCGCCGGGCTGCTCGCCGACGGCCACGTGATGGCGTTCGGCCTCTCCGAGCGCGCCCACGGCGCGGACATCTACTCCACCGACATGGTCCTCACCCCCGACGGCGACGGCGGGTTCCGCGCCACCGGCGCCAAGTACTACATCGGCAACGGCAACGTCGCCGGGCTGGTCTCGGTCTTCGGTCGCCGGGCCGACGTCGAGGGGCCGGACGGTTACGTCTTCTTCGCCGCCGACAGCCGCCATCGGGCCTACCACCTGGTCCGCAACGTGGTGAACGCGCAGATGTACGTCAGCGAGTTCCGGCTGGCGGACTACCCGGTGCGCCCCGAGGACGTGCTGCACACCGGGCGGGCCGCGTTCGACGCCGCGCTGAACACCGTCAACGTGGGCAAGTTCAACCTCTGCACGGCCTCGATCGGCATCTGCGAGCACGCCATGTACGAAGCCGTGACCCACGCCCACAACCGGGTCCTCTACGGCCGGCGGGTCACCGACTTCCCCCACGTGCGGCGCGAGCTGACCGACGCGTACGCCCGCCTGGTCGCGATGAAGCTCTTCAGCGACCGCGCTGTCGACTACTTCCGCTCGGCGGGCCCGGACGACCGCCGCTACCTGCTGTTCAACCCGATGACCAAGATGAAGGTCACCACCGAGGGAGAGCGGGTCGTCGACCTGCTCTGGGACGTCATCGCCGCCAAGGGCTTCGAGGCGGACACCTACTTCGACAAGGCCGCCAAGGACATCCGCGGGCTGCCCAAGCTCGAGGGGACGGTGCACGTCAACCTCACGTTGATCATGAAGTTCATGGCCAACTACCTGTTCCATCCGGCCGAGCACCCGCCGGTGCCGAGGCGGCACGACGCCGCCGACGACGAGTTCCTCTTCCGGCAGGGCCCGGCCCGGGGCCTCGGCGCGATCCGGTTCCACGACTGGCGCGCCGCCTACGACGCCCACGCCGGGGTGCCCAACGTCGCCCGCTTCCGCGAGCAGGCCGACGGCTTCTGCGCGCTGCTGGCCGCCCACGCCCCGAGCGATGAGCAGCAGCGCGACCTCGACTTCCTGCTCGCCCTGGGCCAGCTCTTCGCGCTGATCGTCTACGGCCACCTGATCCTGGAGCAGGCCGAGCTGACCGGCCTGGACCGCGACGTGCTCGACGAGATCTTCGACGTCCTGGTCCGCGACTTCTCCGCGTACGCCACCGAGCTGCACGGCCGGGCGGCGACCACCGGGGAGCAGGCCGCCTGGGCGTTGGCGCACGTCCGCCGGCCCGTGGCGGACCCGGGGCGCACGGCGCGGATGTGGACGCGGGTGGCGGCGCTCAGCGGCGCGTACGAGATGCGTCCCTGACCGGTGCGGGCCGTGGCGGCCGACCGCCGTCTGCCCCGTGCCGGGCCGGTCGGCCGCCGCCCGGTCAGCCGGCCGTCACCACCTGGCGCCCGGTCAGCCGGCCGTCACCACCTGGTTCGCCGGCTGCGGCGCCGGCGCCTCGGCTGGGGCCCGCCAGCCGTCGGCGGGGGCGGACGCCGCGTCGTCGCCGCCGTCCGGGGCCGCGTCGGCGGCGCGTTCCACCGCCACCGCCACCGGCGCCGGCGCCGGCCGCTCCGGCCTCGGCCGGGCCGCGACCTGCGGGTACTCCGCGGTCTCCGCGCCGCCCGTGGCGGCCGCCATGACCGCCGCCGCGGCCAGGTCGGCCACCCGCTTCGCCTCCCGCTTCACCCGGGCGCGGACCTCCTTGGCGTGCTGCTCGGCGGAGTCCGCGGTCCGGCGTGCCTCGTCGAGGCGGCGCAGCTCGTCGGTCAGCTCCTGCCGGGTCTCGGCGAGACGCTGCTGCACCTCGGCGAACTCGTGCTCGACGGCCGCGCTCTCCTGCCGCGCCTGGGCCAGCTGCTGCTGCGCGGCGTCCAGCTCGGCCTGCATCCGGGCCAGCGCCTCCCGCCGGTCCCGGATGCCCTGCTGCGTCGCGGCGAGCTGCTGCTGGTGGGTCGCGGCCTGCTCGTCGACGTGCTGGCGCACCTTGGCCGCGTACTGCTGGGCCTCCGCGATCAGCGTCGCGATCTCCTGCTCGGCCGCCGTACGCTGGGCGCCGAGCTCCCGCTCGGCGGACGCGAGCTGCTCGGCGATCTCCTGCTCGGCGGCGGCCCGCCGCTCGTTGATCTCCCGTTCCACGCCGGCCTGCCACTGGCCCAGCTCCTGCTGGGTCTTCGCGCGCGCCGCCTGCACCTCCTGCTGGATCTGGGTGCGGGCCGAGGCCAGGAACGCCTCGGACTCGACGCGGGCCTGCTCGACCTGCTGGGCGGTCTGCTCGTCGATCCGCTTCGCCTCCTGCAGCGCGTGGTCGTGGGCCGCCTCGCCCGCCGCCCGCAGCCGTTCCGCCGCCTCGCGGATCCTGGTGAGTTCGGCCTGGGCGTTGGCGCGGCGTTCCTCGTGTTCCCGGTCGTGCTCGTCGCGCCGCGCGGCCGCCTCCTCCGCCAGCTCCCGCAGCGTCGTGGTGGCCTGCTCGCGGGCCTCGGTGAGCACCCGCTCGGCCTCGGCCTCGAGTTCGGCGGCCCGCTGCCCGGCGGCGTCGGTGATGGCCCCGGCCTGCTTCTCGGCCAGGGCCAGGATCTGGTCGACCATCGGACCGAGGTCGCGGAAGGACGCCCGGTCCGGCTGCGCCGGCCGGTCCCGCAGCTCGGTCATCTCCGCCCGCAGCCGGTGCGCCTCGACGGTCAGCTCGCGGAGTTGGGCCGAGGCCCGGTCCCGCTCGGCGGCCAGCGCCGACCGTTCGCCGTCGACCTGCTCGACGTAGCGGTCCACCTGCCGCTTGTCGTAGCCGCGCAGCGCGAGGTCGAAGCTCGGCCGCGCGGCCGCGTCCTCGCGTGCCGCGAACGGGTCGTCGCCGTGGGACATGCATCCTCCTCCGTACGATCGCGAGCGCCGCGCCGGCGGGGAGATCCGCCCCACGGGCCGTGCTGTGGCGCCACGCTACCGTCGCGGTCGCACGCCCCCGCGAAAAGGGTGACCCCACGCGACGGCCCCGCGGGACCGGGTGGTCCGCGGGGCCGCCGTCGCCCTGGTAGGGGCTATCGCCAGGTGATGTCCGACGCCGAGTAGAGGCAGTTGGTGCCGTCGGCGCCCTCACCGATCTCGCTCGGCTCGCTGCCCTTCGGCACGCCCTTGTACTTCACGCAGATCCGGGTCGTGCGGTTCGGGTCGTTGAGGATGGTGATCCGGCTGAACCGGGCGGTGTCGCCCCAGTTCGTGTTGATGCCGGCCAGCATCTTCGTCGAGGTCGCGGTGACGTTGTCCATCACCACGTGCCGCTGGTACGAGGTGGAGCAGTTGCCGCAGGCCCGGTAGAGCTTGCCGGAGCTCTCCACCCGGAAGTTGCGGATGTACACGGTGCCCGAGCCGTTGTGCTGGAACACCTTGTCGCTGGCGGAGCGCGCCCCGCCACCGTCCACCGTGTACGTGGTGCCGCCCCGGAAGGTCGCGGCGTCCTCGCCGACGTCCTCCCACCAGACGTTGATCAGAGTGCAGTTGCCCTCGCAGTGCACGCCGTCGCCGGCCGGGGCGCCGATGATCACGTTGCGCAGGGTGGCCCCGGGGGCGAGCACGAACATCGGGTCCTGGCTCTCGCCCTGCCCGCCGTCGCCGATGCCGTAGTAGCGCTTGAGCCCGCCGTCGAGGCTGACCGGGACGTCGATGGTGGCGTCGACCTTGACGTTGGCCGTCGGCGTGGGCCAGTTCGCGGGCGGGTTCGTCGGCGGCGGCGTGGTGGGCGGCGGCGTGGTGGGCGGCGGAGTGGTCGGTGGGGGCGTGGTCGGCGGCGCGGTGGTCGACGGCGGCGTGGTCGGGGTGGACCCGCCGGAGGTGTCCACCGCCACGTCGTCGAAGCTGGCGCTGGCGTACGAGGTGACCAGCCCGATCCGGCCGGCGGAGGCCAGGCCGCTGGTGCCGGAGCCGACCTGCGTGCCGTTGACGAAGCCCCGGACGGTGCTGCCGGCGGTCTCGATGCGCAGCGTGTACCAGCTGCCGGCGGCGGCCCCCACGGAGGCCGAGCCGAGCGAGGTGATCTGGCTGCCGTTGACCGCCTGCAACTCGGCCCGGCCTGAGCCGAGCAGGGCCAGCCGGTACATCTTCGTGCTGCTGGCCGAGCGGGCGGCCAGGCCCACCAGGCCGCTCGACGAGCCGAACGACAGCGGCTTGACCCGCGCCTGGACCTGGTAGTCGGTCCAGCTCGTCTGGCCGGCGAACTGCCGGGTCAGCTCGCTGCCCGCGTTGGACTGCTGGAACACGCCGGAGCCGTCGGTGACCACCGACCAGGTGCCGCCCGACTTCGACCATCCGCTGGCGTCGCCGTCGTTGAAGTCGTCCGAGAAGACGGCGGCGGCGGAGGCCGACGAGCCCATGCCGGCGGCCAGCACGGCGGCGGTCGCCCCGGCGGTGAAGGCCGCCGCCAGGGCCCGTCGGTGAGTGCGTCTGAGGTGCACGATGTTCTTCTCCTCGCAAGGGGTTCGGTGTGGCGGTCCGCGGTCCGTGGCCCGAGGGGAGGGCCGGGACGGTACGTGGTGCGACCGGGACCGGTACCCGCCGGCCCGCGCGTCGGACGCCCGGATCCGGCGAGGCTCGACGGGGAGGTCAGCTGCTTGGAAAGCGCTTCCCCGCGTGGGCCTCAGATTATGTTTCCGCGAAGAGAACGGTCAATGCCCCGGCACGTGCAGGTCTGTTGCAGCCCGCCCGGGCCCCGGCGGGCTGCGCGCCCCGGGGGGTGGCGGTCGGCCCGACCGCCACTCCCCGGGGTCGTCTCAGGGGTTGATCCGGCCGGCGCCGGCCCCGGCGGTCACGGCCGCCTTGACGCCGCTCGCGTCGTCGAGCCGGTACGGGTAGGGAATGGGGGCGACGTCCCCGGCGCTCTCCGGCGCGCCGGAGTTGGTGAAGATGTTGTTGCGCTGGACCAGATCGCCCGGGCCCGACTCGGCGTAGCCGACGGCGGTGGGGCGGGTCACGTTCTCGAAGTGGTTGCCCTCGACCAGCACCCCGGCCCCCATCGTGGACGCCACGCCGTAGTCCGCGCCGTAGTAGTAGTTGTTGAACACGTGCACCGGGTCACCGAACCGGACGCGCGGGTGGCGCTCCTTGCTCCCGTCGAACCAGTTGTGGTGGTAGGTGACCCGCAGGTGGCCGATGTCGGCCGTGTGCCCGTCGTCGTGGCCGAGCAGCATGCTCTTGGTGTGGTTGGTGACCCGGTTCCACGAGACGGTCACGAAGTCGGAGGCCCGCTTGACGTCGACCGCGCCGTCGTAGCCGCCGTCGAACGTGTTGTGGTCGATCCAGACGTTGCGCGAGCCCTGCACGTTGATCGCGTCGTCGTCCCAGCCCCGGAAGGTGAGGTTGCGGACGATGACGTTGCTCGCGCCGCTGATGTTCAGCCCGTTGTCCAGCGTCGCGGCGCCCACGCCGAGCACGGTCTTGTTGCTGCGGACGTCGTTCATCGTGTCGGGCATGGTCAGCGACCCGGTGACCCGGATGACCAGCGGCGACGAGGACTCCAGGGCGTCGGCGAGCGCCTGGCCGTCGGAGACGGTGACGGTCTGGCCGCCGGCCCCGCCGGTGGTGCCGCCGTTCTGGGTGGCCCAGCCGACCAGGTCCCCGGCCGGCGGCAAGGTCGGCGTCGGGGTCGGCGCCGGGGTGCTCGGCGCCGGGGTGCTGGGCGGCGGGGTGGTCGGGTTGCCGGGCAGGCCGACCCGGCCGACCCCGGCCTGCGCGGTGACCAGGGCCTTCATGTCGCAGGCCGTGCCCACGGTGTACGCGTACGGCGGGTTGCTCACGCTGCCGCCGGTCTGCCCGGCGCCGGAGTTGACCAGGCAGTTGTTGCGCGCGACCAGCCGGCCGTCGCCGGAGGAGCCCTCCGCCAGGTGGTACGGGTCGTCGACGTTCTCGAAGTGGTTGCCCTCGACGATGACGCCGGCGTTCTCGGTCGACGCGACGCCGTAGTTGCCGGTGTTCAGGTAGTAGTTGTTGAACACGTGCACCTGGTCGCCGAAGCGCACGCGCGGGTTGCGCTGGTTGGTGTTGTCGAAGAAGTTGTGGTGGTAGGTGACCTTCAGCCGGCCGGTGTCCTGGGCGGCGTTGCCGTCGTCGTGGCCGAGCAGCATGTTCTTGTCGGTGCCGTCGGCGTGGTTGTAGGAGACCGTCACGTACGACGAGCCGCGCTTGATGTCGACGCCGCCGTCCGTCCCGGTGGTCCAGGTGTTGTGGTCGATCCAGACGTGGTGGGTGAACATCTGCACGTTGATCGCGTCGTCCGCCCAGTTCCGGAAGTTCAGGTTCCGGATGATCACGTTGTGCACGGCGTTGGCCGGCGGCGCGGTGACCGCGTTGTCGATCGGCAGGCCGATGTTGAGGCCGCCGCCGGTGAACCCGGAGTTGGCGCCGACGCCGACGATCGTCTTGTCCGAGGTGACCTCGTGCATGGGGCCGGGCAGCGCGATCATCCCGTTGACCTGGATTACCTTCGGGCCGCTGGAGGCCGCCTCGGTGATGAACTGGCTTGCGGTCGTGACCGTGACGGTCGGTCCGCCGGCGCCGCCCGTGGTGCCGTTCTGGCCCCACGCGTCGACCGAGGCCCAGCCGTCGGCCACGTTGGAACCGGGGTTGCCCGGGTCGCCGGTCGGCGTGGGCGTCGGGCTGGTCGGCGTCGGGGAGGGGCCGGCGCCGCCCGAGTCGACCCGCACGTTGTCGAAGTCGGCGCTGGCGTAGAAGGTCGCCACGCCGATCCGGCCGCTGGCGTACGCGCTGTCGGTCGCCTCGGTGCGCAGGGTGCCGTCGACGTAGCCCTTGAGTGAACCGCCGACGACGTCCAGCCGCAGCGTGTAGGTCGTGCCGGCGGCGACCGGCACGGACGCGGTGTCCAGCGTGGCGGAGGAGCCGCCGCTCAGCCGCTTGAGCTCGACGGTGTTGTTGCTGCGCAGCGCCAGGTAGTAGTAGCTGGTGCTGCTCTGCACCCGGGCGAGCAGCGCGACGAACCGGTTCGACCCGTTGAACGCGGTCGGCCGGACGGTCGCCTGGACCGAGTAGTCCGTCCAGCTCGATGTGCCGGCCAGCGAACGGCCGTCGCTGCTGGTGCTGCTCTGGCGCAGCGCCCGCGCGCTGTCGCCGGTCACCGACCAGCTTCCGCCGGAGGCCGTCCAGCCGGACGAGTTGCCGTCGGAGAAGTCGTCGGAGAAGAGCGTGTCGGCGTAGGCCGTGGCGGCCACGCCGACGGCGAGGGTGGCCGCGAGGAGCGCGGCCCCGATCGCGGTGAGGAACCCTCGGCGATGCCTCCGCCGACGAGTGTCGGAGTTGTGCACGGGACCTCCCTGGTGGTGATCAAATGATCGACGAACATCGATCTCTTAGGGTGTGGTGCGCCGCGGGCCGCCGGGCCGGTACCCGGCGCCGACCGGGTCCGACGGCCCGCGCGGGCGTGGTCAGTAGGGGAGTTTGCCGGTGCCGGCACCGGCCGTGACGACGGACTTCACGGTGGCCGGCTCGGTCAGGGTGTACGGGTAGAACGTGCGCGGCTCCTGGACGGTGCCCCCCGCGTCGCCGGGCTCACTGGTGCCGGCGAGCACGTTGTCCCGGGCGATCATCCGGCCCCGGTCCCCGGCGTAGCTGATCGACCAGGGCACCTCGACGTCCTCGAAGTAGTTGCCCTCGACCACGCAGCCGGAGTCGAGCTGGCAGGCCACCCCCACGTCGGTGTTGTAGACGAAGTAGTTGTTGAACACGTGCACGGGGTCGCCGTAGCGGACCCGGGGGTTGCGCTGCGGCGTGCGGTCGAACCAGTTGTGGTGGTAGGTGACCTTCAGGTTGCCGACGTCCTGCGCGGCGTTGCCGTCGTCGTGGCCGAGCAGCATGTTCTTCGTGTGGTGGTGGGTGTGGTTCCAGGACACGGTGACGTAGCTGGACCCGCGCTTGACGTCGATCAGCCCGTCGTAGCCGTACGCCAGGTCGTTGTGGTCGATCCAGACGTGGTGCGAGAACATCTGCACGTTGATCGCGTCGTCGACGGTGTTGCGGAAGTTCAGGTTCCGGATGATCACGTTGTGCACGGCGTTCGCCGGCGGGCTGGTCACGTTGCTGACCGGCAGGCCGATGTTCAGCCCGCCGCCGGTGATGCCGGAGTTCGCGCCGACGCCGACGATCGTCTTGTCCGAGGTGACGTCGTGCATCGGGCCGGGCAGCGCGATCATCCCGTCCACGCGCACGTTCAACGGGCCGGCCGTGCCGATCGCGGCGAGGAGTTCCGCGGCCGTGTCCACGGTGACGGTCGGGCCGCCCGCCCCGCCGGTGGTGCCGTTCTGGCCTAGCGCGTTGACCGAGGCGAAGCCGACCGGCGGGGCGCCCGGGTCGATCGGCGGCCCGGTCGGCGGCAGGGAGGGCCCGGCGGTCGGCGTGCCGGTGGGTGGCGCGCCGGTGGCCGTGTCCACCTCGACGTCGTCGAAGGTGGCGCTGGCGTACGAGGTGGCCAGGCCGACCCGCCCGGCGGCGAACGCCCCGTCGGTGGCCTGCACCCGCAGCGTGCCGTCGACGTAGCCGCGCAACGAGCTGCCGACCGCCTCCAGCCGCAGCGTCGCCCAGCTGCCGACGGTGATCCCGGCGGGGGCGGAGGCCAGCGACACCGGGTCGCCGCCGGAGCGGCGGATCAGCTGCACCCCGCCGCTCGCGGTCGCCACCAGCGCGTAGTAGCTGCTGCTGCTCTGCGCCCGGGCGATCACCCCGACGTGGCGGTTCGCCCCGCCGAAGCCCGTCGGGCGGACCCGGGCCTGCACCCCGTAGTCGGTCCAGGTGCCGGCGCCGGCCAGGGCGCGGGCGTCGCTGCTGGTGCCGGACTGCCGGTAGGCGTACGAGCCGTCGGTCACCACCGACCAGCTCCCGCCGGAGCGGGACCACCCGTCGGCCGCGCCGTCGGAGAACGTGTCGCTGAGCAGGGTGTCGGCGTGCGCCGACGAGGTGGTCGCGAGCACCGTGCCGACGGCCAGGGCGCCGGCGGTGAGCGCCGCGCCGAGCAGTCTCGGTGTGCGCGTCCGGGGACGGGGTGTCCGGTTCATGGTGGACCTCCTGGTGGTGGGGTGGGCACCGGTGGGCCGCCGCGCTGAGCGCCGGACGCGGCGGCCCACCGGCCGTCCGGCCACCGCGCGGGACGGCGCGGCGGCCGGCGTCCTACAGGGGCAGCCGGTCCGCGCCGGCCAGCGCCCCCACGACCACCGGCACCGCGGGTGCCGGCAGCACGGGGCCGCGTCGAAGGGTCGGCGTCCAGCCGGCGTCCGGGGCCAGGTCCGGCTCGTGCGCCGCGTTGTACGCGCCCACCAGGTCGACCGGGCGGGCCCGGTCCCCGGCGGCGCGGACCCAGTTGCCCCGGGTGGTGACGGCGGTGCCGCCCCAGTCATAGAGCAGGTCGTCGGCCACGACGCCGGCGGCGAGGCTGAAGAAGTTGTTCTCGGCGACCACGGCGGACTGCACCCCGACGCCGATCGCGTACTCGAACCCGTCGCCGGCCAGCCGGTAGTGGTTGTTCCACACGTCGACCTGGCCGAAGCGCACCCGGGGCAGCCGCTGGAGCACCCCGTCGAAGAGGTTGTGGTGCAGGCTCACCTTCAGCCGCCCGACGTCCGGGCCGACGGTGTTGGACGAGCCGATCAGCATGACCTTGTCCCGCCCGACGAACCGGTTGTACGAGACGGTCACCAGGCTCGCGGTGTGCGTGACGTCCACCGACCCGTCGTGCACCTGGTACGGCCGGCCGAGGTGCACCGGCTGGCCGCTGTCCGGGTTGTCGCCGTCGGTGAAGGAGTTGTGGTCGATCCAGACGTGCTCGCTGCGGCGCACCGAGATCTGGTCGTACTGGGAGTTCCAGTTGCCGGCGGCGCCGTCGGTGGGGGACCAGGCGGGGAAGCAGTCCCGGGCGTCGTCGAACGTCAGGTTCCGCACGATCGTGTTGTGCGCGCCGTCGAGCATCAGCGTCAGGCCGGTCAGCCGCGCGTCGCGCAGGCCGACGATGGTGGTGTTCGGGCCGACGTTGATCTGGGTCTGCCGGGTCTGGTTCGTCACCGAGCGCACCCGCGCCGCCTCCAGCGGCCCGCTCGGCGCCACCCGGCCCCAGACCGCCGGGTCGTACGCCGCGAGGTACGCCGGCAGCGAGTACTCCGGGTCGGCCAGGTCGGCGCAGTCGAGCGTGCTGCCGTCGGGACCCTCGAAGCCGTCGACCACGCCGCCGACGTAGATGATCTTCGGGGTGGCGTTGCCCCGGTTGGTGGCGTTGTCGCCGCCGAGGGCCGCGACCAGCTCGGCCCGGCTGGAGACGACGTGCACCTGCTCCGGCGTCGCCGCCGCGCCGCCGGTGGTGCCGGTCCCCTCAGCCGCCCAGCCGTCCCCGGCCGGCAGCGCCTGCCGGCCGAGGTGCCGGGCGGCCCAGGAGAGCCCGCCGGCCGTGGCGGCCGCGCCGCCCGGAGCCGGAGCGGCCGCGCCGTCCGGGGCCGGGGCCGCCGCCGCGCTCCCGGATGTCGCCGCGAGCGCGACGGCGATCGTCGCCGCGCCCAGTGTCTGCTTCCACATCTATCGGACCACCTGTTCGTCGCCTGTTTGATATGTGGCAACGGTAGGTTTCGCGATTTATGCGAGTCAATGACAAACGTGTGCAGAAGTGTTGCAATTGATCAAATCGTCCGGTATCGTCCCGACCGCCCTCGGTCGGGATGACGCCGCTATATCCGATATGGACCCGCGTCAGGCGGGCGGTTCAGTTGCAGTGCGTTGCGGCCCCCTCCTGCCCGGTCAGGTCCGTGCGGTGCGGCGCCACCGCCCACGGCACCGCCAGCTCCGACAGCAGCGCCCCCTCGTCGGCCGCCCGGCGCAGCAGCCGGTTGATCCCGCGCACGGTCAGCACCCGCTGCGGGCCGTCGCCCGTGGCGGTGACGAGGTCGCCGCCCAGCGGCGCCGGCTCGGGCGCGGTCGTGACCGCCTCCAGAACCGCGGTGAACCCGGCGGTGCGCGCCAGGGGCGCGATCAGCGGCACCGCCGGGTCGGCCCGGTGGTCGAGGAGGTTCTCCAGCAGCCCGCGCCGGCCCGGCACCTCGCGCGCGGCGGCGTCGCCGGGCAGCAGCAACCGGTCGGTCGGGTACTCCAGCACGGCCCGGCCGGCGGTGCCGGTCACGATCACCTCCCCGGCGACGAAGTCCTCCCCGGCCAGGGTCACCGCCGCGACGATCGGCGGTCCCGAGCGGGACGACACCCGCAGGGTCGCCGTGTCGTCCACCTCGATCGGCCGGACCCGGTAGCGCTCCACCTCGATCCGCGCGGGCACCACCGGCCCCTCCCCGGCGGCCTCGGCGACCGCCAGGCACTGCATGACCGCATGCGCCAGCGGGTTGGCCAGGGCGCCGTCCAGCACCGGCCGGCCGTGCAACGTGCGCCGCCCGGCCCACGGCGCCCGCGCGTAGTAGGCGTCGGAGCGCTGCCAGGCCGCCACGGTCGCGATGCCGGTGACGGTACCGAGCCGCCCGGCCCGCACCGCGTCGGTCAGCTCCGTCAGCGCCGCCGAGCCGAGCGCCTGGAAGCCCACCTGGCACGCCCGGCCCGTCGCGGCGAGGGCGTCGGCCAGCTCCCGGTGCTCGGCGGTGGACAGCACCGGGGGCTTCTCCAGCAGCAGGTCGGCGCCCGCGGCGAGCACGTCCAGGGCGATCGGCAGGTGGGTGTGCGGCGGGGTGCAGACCACCACCACGTCCGGCCGCGCCGCCCGCAGCATCTCCCGGTGGTCGGTGTGCACCTCGGTGCCGTCCGGCACCGGCGCCGCCGGGTCGTCCTCGACCGGGCGTACGTCGACCAGGGCGACCAGCCGCAGTCGCCCGGCGGCGTGCAGCGGGGCGATGACCCGCCGGTGCCAGCGCCCGTGCCCGTTGGCCCCGGCGACCGCGACCCTCGGCACGGCGTCGGCCCCTCCCGGCGTCGCCCCCGCGGCGGCCGTCACCGGGCGCCCGCCAGCGTCGCGGCCACCCCGTGCCGTTGCAGGGCGGTCAGCCACCCGGTCACCTCGGCGCGTACGTCGTCGTCCTCGGCGACCTCGGCGGGGAAGACCTCGCGCAGCGCGAACACCGCGTCGACCGCCCCCGCCGGGGTCCCGGGGCCGGCGGCGAGCGCCGCGCGGATCTTCTCGGCGAGCGGATCGGCCAGCGGCAGGAGGCTGCCGTCGTCGGCGTGGCCCTGCGCGAAGCGCAGCCAGGCGGCCACCACCAGCGTGGCCCAGTGCGCCGACCGTCCCCCGGCCCGCAGGTCGGCGATGGTGTGCAGGATCCGCTGCGGCAGCTTCTGCGAGCCGTCCATGGCCACCTGGAGGGTGCGGTGGTGGATCGCCGGGTTGGCGAACCGGGTCAGCACCTCCTCGCCGTACGCGACGACCGAGACGCCCTCGGGCGGGTCGAAGCTGGCCGCCACGTCCTCGGCGACCAGGTGACGCAGCACCGTGGTCAGGTGCGGCAGGGTCAGCGCGTCGGCGATGGTCTCCCGGCCGGCCAGCGCGCCCAGGTAGGCGGCGGCCGAGTGCACGCCGTTGAGGGCACGCAGCTTCAGCCGCTCCCAGGGCCCGGCGTCGGCGGTGAGCACCGCGCCGGCCCGCTCCCAGGCCGGTCGGCCGCCCGGGAAGTCGTCCTCGATCACCCACTGCCGGTACGGCTCGGCGACCACCGCCGCCAGGTCGGTCACCCCCAGGGCCCGCTCGGCGTCGGCGAGGGTCTGCGCCGTGCTGGCCGGCACGATCCGGTCGACCATGGTGCCGGGGAAACTGACGCACTCCCGCACCCAGCCGGCCAGCGGCTCCGGCACCCCCGCGTACGCCACCGACTGCTCGACCAGGCCGCGCAGCCGGCGGCCGTTCGCGGGCAGGTTGTCGCAGCTGACCAGGGCCAGCGGGGGGCCCTGCGCGGCGGCCCGGGCGAGCAGCCCGCGCAGCAGCAGGCCCGGGACGGTGACCGGCGCCCGGTCGGTGCGCAGGTCGGCGGCGACCTCCGGGTCCGGCCGCAGCCGGCCGGTCACCGGGTCGAGCTGGTACGCCTTCTCCGTCACGGTGAGAGTGACCACCCGGATCGCCGGGTCGGCCAGCAGCGCCACCACGGCGGCGGGGTCACCCGCGGCGTGCCGCGTCCCGGCCAGCGCGCCGACGACCCGGGTGTGGCACCCCTCGGCGCTGGTGCTGGTGACGCTGAACAGGTTGTCCTGCGCGGCCAGCGTCGTCACCACGTCGGGGTTGCGTGGCGCCACGCCGACGATGCCCCAGTCGCCTCCGGCCCGCGCCATGGCCTCCTCGGTGTACACCGCCTGGTGGGCGCGGTGGAACGCGCCCAACCCGAGGTGGACGATCCCCGCCGGCACGCTGCCCGGGCGCAGCAGCGGGCGGCTGTCCGTCGGCAGCCGACGCAGCGTCCCGAGACCGAGCCGGGCGGCGCCGACGCTCACCGCCACACCGGCCCGTCCGGGAAGCGGAACTCGGCGATCGACTCCGGCTTCATGGTGGAGCTGTAGCCGGGCGCCTGCGGCAGCAGGTAGCGACCCTCGCGGGTGCGCACCGGGTCGACGAAGTGCTCGTGCAGGTGGTCGACGTACTCCACCATCCGGCCGTCGAGGCTGGTGCCGACCCGCAGGTAGTCGAAGACGGCCAGGTGCTGGACGTACTCGCACAGGCCCACGCCGCCGGAGTGCGGGCAGATCGGCACCCCGAACTTCGCCGCCATCAGGATCTCGGCGAGGACCTCGTTGACGCCGCCGACCCGGCAGGCGTCGATCTGCATCACGCCGATCGCCTCGGCCTGGAGCAGCTGCTTGAAGATGACCCGGTTGGCGGCCACCTCACCGGTGGCGACCCGGCACCGGCCGTCGGTCAGCCCGGTCACCGCCCGCGCGATCCGGGCGTGCCCGAGGATGTCGTCGGCGTGCGTCGGCTCCTCGATCCAGTACGGGTCCACCTCCGCCAGCGCGGCCATGTTGGTGATCGCCTCGTCGACGTCCCAGACCTGGTTGGCGTCCATCATCAGCAGCGCGTCCGGCCCGATCTCCTCCCGGATGATCCGCGCCCGCCGCAGGTCGTCGGCGGGCGGCCCGCCGACCTTCATCTTCATCGCCCGCCACCCGTCGGCGTACGCCTGCCGGGTCAGCGCCCGGACCTTGTCGTCGGGGTAGCCCAGCCACCCCACCGAGGTGGTGTACGAGGGGAACCCGTCGCGCTCCAGCCCGGCGCGGCGCTCGTCCAGCCCGATGAGCCCCTTGTCGAGGATGGCCGCCGCCTCGTCCGGGGTGATGGCGTCGGTGATGTGGTGGAAGTCGATGCTGGCCACCAGCTCCTCGGTGGGCAGCTCGGCGAGCAGTTGCCACATCGGCTTGCCGGCCAGCTTGGCCCGCAGATCCCAGACCGCGTTGACCAGCGCGCCGGTGGCCATGTGGATGACCCCCTTCTCCGGGCCCAGCCAGCGCAGCTGCACGTCGGCGCTGAGCGAGCGCCAGAACGCCACCGGGTCGGCGAAGATCTCCTCGACGGTGCGGCCCCGCACGTGGTGGGCGAGGGCCTGGATCGCCGCGCAGGTCAGCTCGTTGCCGCGACCGTTGGTGAAGGTGAACCCGGCCCCGGTGACGCCGGCGTCGGTGCGCAGCTCGACGTAGCTGGCCGAGTAGTCGCCCCGGTTGATCGCGTCCGATCCGTCGCCGGCGGCGGCGGTCGGGAACCGCACGTCGTGCACGTCGACGGCGGTGACGGTGACACTCACAGGACATTCTCTCCGATCTTGAAGACCTTCTTCGGGAGCCGGTACGCCAGGTCGACGATGGTCTCGGCGGCCTCGTCCTCGCCGAGGCGGTGCTCGGTGACCAGCCGGGCCAGGTAGGCGGCGTCGACCCGACGGGCCACGTCGTGGCGTACCGGGATGGAGCAGAACGCGCGGGTGTCGTCGACGAACCCGGCGGTGTTGTAGAAGCCCGCGGACTCGGTGACCGACTCGCGGAAGCGGCGCAGCACCTCCGGCGAGTCCAGGAACCACCACGGCGCGCCGAGGTACAGGGCGGCGTACCCGCCCGCCAGCGGCGCGAGTTCCCGGCTGAAGGTGTACTCGTCGAGGGTGTAGAGCACCACCCGCAGCCGCGGGTCGTTGCCGTACGCGTCCAGCAGCGGGGTCAGCGCGTGCAGGTACTCGGTGGCCTGCGGCAGGTCGCCGCCGACGTCACGGCCGTGCCGCGCGTACAGCCAGCGGTTGTGGTTGCGCACCGCGCCGGGGTGCAGCTGCATGACGAGGCCGTCGTCCAGCGACATCCGGGCGAACTCCAGCAGCATGTGCGCCCGGAACGTCTCCGCGTCGGCCGCGTCGGCGACCCCGCGCAGGCCCTTGTCGTAGAGTCGCGCCGCCTCGTCCGCGCCCAGTGCCAGCGTGCGCGCCGTCGGGTGGCCGTGGTCGGTGCAGGTGGCGCCGGCCGCGATGAAGGCCGCCCGCCGCTGGCGCAGCGCCGCCAGGTAGCCGGCGTACGTGCCGGTGTCCTCGCCGGTGATCTCGCCGAGCCGCGCGACGTTGTCCGCCCAGCCGTCGAACTCCATGTCGGCCACGTTGTCCGGCCGGAACGTGGTGATCACCCGGCCGCCCGGCCCGCCCCAGCCGTCGGCGGCGAGCTTGGCGTGCTGCCCGAGGTCGTCCAGCGGCGACTCGGTGGTGGCGAGCACCTCGATGCCGAACCGCTCGAACAGCGCCCGGGGCCGGAACTCCGGCTCGGCGAGCCGGGCCGCGAGCTCGTCGTAGACGGCGTCGGCGGTGGCCGGGGAGAGCGGGGTGTGCACCCCGAACACGTCGCGGAAGGTCTGCTCCAGCCAGAGGCGGGAGGGGGTGCCCCGGAACAGGTGCCAGTGCGCGGCGAAGCGTCGCCAGATGGTGCGCCCGTCGGGCTCCGTGGGGCTGCCGTCGACGGTGGGCACGCCCAGGTCGGCCGGGGGGACGCCCTGGCTGAGCAGCATCCGGGTGAGGTAGTGGTCGGGCACGATGAGCAGCCGCGCCGGGTCCGGGAAGGGGCGGTCCTCGGCCAGGATCGCCGGGTCGACGTGCCCGTGCGGGGAGATGATCGGCTGGGGCGCGGCCAGCGCGTACAGCCGACGGGCCACCGCGCGCTGCGCGGGGTCGGCGGGGAAGAGCAGGTCGGTCGTGGGCACGGGTGGGGCTCCTCGGAGGGTGTTCGTGGCTCAGGAGAGGTCGAGCAGGTCGGCGACCCGGACCGGGGCGCCGGTGGTGAAGGACCGGTTCGCGGCCAGCCCGGTGAGCAGGGCGAGGGCGCCGTCGCGGGCGGTCGCCGCCCGCCCCATCGGGTCCGGTTCGCCGCCGATGAGGACCCGGGCCATCCGGGCGTCGGCGCCGCCGTGCCCGGAGCGGGTGTGCCCGGTCACGGGTACGACCTGCGGCGGCGCCCAGAACGGCCGCAGGGTCAGCGTGGCGGAGCCGGCCTCGGCGGCGGCCTCGTCGCCGTGCAGCGCCGCGCCCTTCAGCGCGCCGGCGGACGCCGGGCTGACGTGGTCGCTCTCCACGACCTCCAGCTCCAGCCGGCCCCGGCTGCCGTTGACCATCACCCGGTAGCCCTCGTAGGGGGCG
The DNA here is from genome assembly GCF_049841695.1 of Micromonospora sp. DT178. Taxonomy (NCBI): domain Bacteria; kingdom Bacillati; phylum Actinomycetota; class Actinomycetes; order Micromonosporales; family Micromonosporaceae; genus Micromonospora; species Micromonospora sp. DT178. The sequence goes on along the minus strand of NZ_JBNCKV010000015.1, from coordinate 7,631 downwards.
TACGCGGTGAGGTGGTAGGTCATCGTCGCGCCGGTGGAGTAGCGGGCCAGCACCGCCATGTCGTCCTCGATGTCCACGCCCGGGGCGAAGACGTTGCGGTCGCGCTGGTAGCCGTCCTCGGCCTCGGCGTCGAGGTAGAGCTCGCGCAGTTTCGGGTGCGCGTCGAGCCGCAGCGCGAACGGGTCGTCGGCGGCGGCGGGGGAGCCGTGCGCCCGGTCGTAGTCGCGGGCGTAGCCGTGCCGGCGGCCGGCCTCGCCGTAGAAGAAGAGCCGGCCGGTGGCGTACACCTCGACGGGGGTGGCGTCCAGCCACCAGTTGACCAGGTCGAAGTGGTGTCCGGCCTTGTGCACCATCAGCCCGCCGGAGTGCGCCTTGTCGCGGTGCCAGCGGCGGAAGTAGTCGGCGCCGTGCCGCACGTCGAGCAGCCACTCGAAGTGCACCGAGCCGACCTCGCCGACGGCGCCGCCGGCGAGCAGCTCGCGCAGCTTCTCGTGCAGCGGGTTGTAGCGGTAGTTGAACGCCACCCGCACCTGCCGGCCGGTGTCGGCGACCGCGTCGAGGATCTGCCGGCAGCCGGCGGCGTCGACGGTCATCGGCTTCTCGGTGATGACGTCGCAGCCGGCGCGCAGCGCCGTGTCGATGTGCGCGGCGTGGGTGTCGTCCACGCTGGTGACCACCAGCACGTCGACGCGCTCCTTGGCGAGCATGGCGGCCAGCTCGTCGGCCCGGTACGTCGGCACCGGCGGGTGCCCCAGCTCGCCGAGCCACCGGTTGTGGGCGTCCATGCGGGCCTGGTTGACGTCGGCGAACGCGACGAGCTCGGCGGTGTCGGCGTGGTCGCGCACCAGCGCCCGGACGAACATCTCGGCCCGGGACCCGGTGCCCACGAGGGCGTGTCGGACCCGCTGACCGGTGCTGGACGACATGTCGACCGCCTCCCGTGTTGCTGCAAAGGTTTGCAGCGAAATAACCACGAGGCGCGCGGCGGCGTCAACGATCGATGCCAAACCGGCGGCATAGATCCGATTTGATACGCATTTGAGCACATGGTGGGAGCGTGGCCGAAACGCATCTGTAACCATCGCCCGTTGACACCGGCACAACCGTTTGCATTAATTGGCGACACCTGACGTGACCCCAGCCACACTGGACGAAGGGCCCCGCCGTGCCAGCCACCATCCGAGACGTCGCCCGGGCCTCCGGCGTGCACATCTCCACGGTCTCCCGCACGTTCTCGGCCCCGCACCTGGTCAACCCGGAGACCCGGGGCCGGGTGCTGGCCTGCGCCGAGGAGCTCGGCTACCGGCCCAACCGCGCCGCCCGCGCCCTGATCACGGGCCGCACCCACAACATCGGCCTGATCATCGCGGACATCGCCAACCCGTTCTTTCCGCCGCTGATCAAGGCGGCGGAGAGCCAGGCCCGCCAGCGCGACTACCACGTGTTCGTGGCCGACACCAACGAGGACCCGATCGCCGAGGAGGAGCTGGTCCACGCGCTGGCCAAGCAGGTGGACGGGGTGCTGCTGTGCAGCCCGCGGATGAGCAACAGCATGATCGAACAGCTCAGCCGCGAGGTGCCGCTGGTGGTGATAAACCGGCAGGTCGCCGGCCTGCCGTGCGTGACCATGGACGTCGGGCAGGGCGCCCGGTCGGCCATCGAGCACCTGCTCGGCCTCGGCCACCGACGGATCGCGCTGCTCAGCGGGCCGCGTGGCTCGTGGACCAGCCGGGAGATCCGCCGGGCGGCCGGCGTCGCGGCGCGGGCCGGCGGCGCCGAGTTCACCGTGCTCGGGCCCAACCAGCCCACCGAGACCGGCGGCGCGGCCCTCGCCGAGATGGTCCGCCGCAGCGAGGCCACGGCGGTCCTCGCCTACAACGACCTGATGGCGATCGGCCTGATCGAAGGGCTCGACGCCGTCGGGATGCGCGTCCCGCAGGACGTGAGCGTCGTCGGCATCGACGACATTGCCCTGAGCCGGCTCACCCGGCCCAAGTTGACGACGGTGGCCACGCCCAACGCGGCCGCCGGCCGGACGGCCGTCGACATGCTCCTGCAACACGACACCGTCGCCGCCCGTGGCTCACGCGGCGGTCGGGGTGTCACGAGCGACGACCGTCGTACCACCGCACAGGTAATGCTCCAGACCGAACTGGTCATCCGCGACTCGACCGCCGCCGCGCCGGCGGACGGTCGGAACCGTCCCGACGCCGAGTTGGTCGTCCCGGGCCCGCATCGCCTTGCGGGCCCGGGTCGCCCGACCGCGGCCACCGGTGGCGTCGTCGCCTCCTAACGCCAAGGAGTGAGCGCACATGCACCCCGCAACGCCCCCCACCACTGGCACGCAGGCCGTGCCCGTTCACCGTACCCCCGTCCGCCGACGGCGGTTGATCCGCGGCATGCTCGCCGCGGTCGTCGCCCTGCCCCTGGTCCTCGGTGCCGCCGGTTGCGGCGGCGACGAGGAGGCCAGCAACGACCCGAACGCCCCGGTCAAGCTCTCGGTCTTCTGGTGGGGCGGTGAGGCCCGGGCGAAGCTGACCGAGGAGGCCCTCGCCCTCTACACCAAGAAGCACCCGAACGTCACCTTCGAGAAGACCTGGCAGGCCAACCAGGGCTACTTCGACAAGCTGGCCACCCTCACCGCCGGCGGCAACCCGCCGGACCTCTTCCAGATCGACGACAACTACCTGGCCGAGTACGCCTCGCGCAGCACCACCCTCGACCTGACGTCCTACAAGGACTCCGGCGACCTCGACGTGTCGAAGTTCCCCAAGAGCCTCTGGCAGTACGGCGTGGTCGACGGCAAGCTCGCCGGTGTGGCCGCGGGGGAGAACACCCAGGGCCTGGTCTACAACAAGACGCTGCTGACCAAGAACGGCCTGCCCGAGCCGACCACCGGGATGACCTGGGAGGAGCACATCGCCTGGGCCGAGCTGGTGGCGAAGAAGACCAAGGTGCCCGGCACCCAGGACCCGAGCGCCGACTACAAGGCGTTCTGGGTGTGGCTGCGCCAGCAGGGCAAGGACCTCTACAAGGGCAAGGAACTCGGCTTCACCGCCGAGGACGTGACGAAGTGGTTCGACCTGTGGAAGGGGGCCCGGGACCGGGGCGCCACCCCGACCCCCGACGTCATCCACGAGGGCAACGCCACCGACATCACCAAGCAGCTCGTGGTCACCGGCAAGGCCGGCACCAGCTGGGTCTGGGTCAACCAGATGCCGGAGCTGAAGAAGAACACCAAGGACGAGCTGGGCGTCATCGCCTACCCCGGCGACCCGAGCGCCCAGTGGGCCCGCGCCTCCATGTACTGGTCCGTGTTCAAGGGCAGCAAGCACAAGGACGTCGCGGTCGACGTGATCAACTTCCTGGCCAACGACCCCGAGGCGGTCAAGATCCTCGGCACCGACCGGGGCCTGCCGTCGAACCTGGACCTGCGCCGCGTGGTCAGCGACGACGTCACCGACCCGGCGATGAAGCAGTCGATCCAGGTCGAGTCCGACCTGGCCCAGAAGTTCGGCGAGGCGCCGCAGGTCCCGCTCAAGGGGCACAGCAAGGTCCGCTCCGAGCTGATCAAGGCCGCCGAGAACGCCCAGTACGGCCGGATCAGCTCCGCCCAGGCGGCGGAGCAGTTCATCGCCGCCTGCAAGTCCGCCATCGCCTGACCCTGACGCTACCGAGAGGAATCGGCTCGTGGCTCTGACCACGGCGCCCGACCCGACCCGACGACGTACCGGATCCGTCCCGACCCCCGCCGGCAGGCGCGGGGCCGGGCGGGCCCGGCACGGGGACGGTCTGGCCGGCTACGTCTTCCTGTCGCCCTGGCTGCTCGGCCTGCTGGCCGTCACGGCGATACCCATGCTCCTGTCGCTCTACCTGAGCTTCACCAACTACGACATCCTCACCCCCTTCTCCGAGGTGGAGTGGGTCGGGCTCGCCAACTACGAGCGGATGTTCACCGCCGACCCGTCGTACTGGCACTCGGTGCGGGTGACGCTCACCTTCGCCCTGATCGCCGTGCCGCTGAAGCTGGCGGCCGCACTCGGGGTGGCCCTGCTGCTCAACCGCGCCTGGCGCGGCGTCGGGCTGTTCCGCGGCCTGTTCTACCTGCCGTCGCTGCTCGGCGGCAGCGTCGCGCTGGCCATCGTCTGGGTGAACATGTTCAACCGCGAGGGCGCGTTCAACTCGCTGCTGGGCGTCTTCGGCATCGAGGGCAAGCCGTGGGTCAACGACCCGGACTGGGCGCTGGAGACCCTGATGGTGCTCGCCATCTGGCAGTTCGGCGCGCCCATGGTGATCTTCCTGGCCGGCCTCAAGCAGGTGCCCACCGAGCTCTACGAGGCGGCCTCCGTCGACGGCGCCGGCAAGTGGCGGCAGTTCGTCGCCGTCACCCTGCCGATGCTCTCGCCGGTGATCTTCTTCAACCTGGTGCTGGAGACCATCAACGGCTTCCAGGGCTTCACCGCCGCGTTCGTGCTCAGCAACGGCACCGGCGGCCCGGTCGACTCCACCCTGATGTACACGCTGAACCTCTACATCACCGGCTTCACCAACCTGGAGATGGGCTACGCCTCCGCGATGGCCTGGGTCTTCCTGCTCGCCATCGCGATCATCACCGCGATCTTCTTCAGCACCGGGCGGTTCTGGGTGCACTACTCGGACGGGGAGGACCGGTGACGGCGACGGCAACCCCGACGGCAGCCCCGGCGACGACCGGCCCGCGCGGTCCGCGCCGGGCCAGCGGCGGCGGGCAGGCCGTGCGCCTGCTCATCCTGATCGCGATCGTCGCGGTCGTGCTCTACCCGCTCTTCTGGATGATCGGTACGTCCCTGAAGAGCCAGGAGGAGATCGTCAACAACATCGGCCTGCTGCCGAACGAGTTCACCCCCGGCAACTACGCCGACGGCTGGACGAACTTCGACTTCAGCTTCGGCCGGTTCTTCCTCAACAGCGCGATGGTCAGCCTGCTGACCGTGATCGGCAACGGCGTCTCCTGCCTGCTCGCCGCGTACGCCTTCGCGCGGCTGCGGTTCCGGCTGCGCGGCGTCTGGTTCGCCGTGATGATCGGGACGCTCCTGCTGCCCGGGCACGTGCTGATCGTGCCGCAGTACATCCTGTTCCGCAGCCTGGGCCTGGTGGGCGGCGACTGGCCGTACCTGCCGCTGCTGATCCCGCAGTTCCTGGCCACCGAGGCGTTCTTCGTGTTCCTGATGGTGCAGTTCATGCGGGGCATCCCGCGCGAACTCGACGAGGCCGCCAAGATCGACGGTGCGAACGCCTTCGGCATCTTCCGGCACGTGATCCTGCCGCTGAGCCGCCCGGCGCTGGTCACCACGGCGATCTTCTCGTTCATCTGGACCTGGAACGACTTCTTCCGCCAGCTCGTCTTCCTCTCCGACCTCGAGGACTACACGGTGCCGGTGGCGCTGACGCTGTTCATCGACTCGACGAGCCAGAGCGCCGTCGGCCCGATGTTCGCCATGTCGGTGCTCTCGCTGCTGCCGGTGTTCCTGTTCTTCGTGGCCTTCCAGCGGATGCTGGTGGAGGGCATCAACACCAGCGGACTCAAGGGATGAGGCCGCACCGCGACGACGGGCCGGACCGGGAGGACGGGCCGGCCCGCCGCGACTGGCGGGACGTGCTCACCGACGCCACGGACCTGGCCGTGCTCGGCATCGTCCTGACCCTGGCGGCGCTGCCGGTGGTCACCGCGGCGGCGGCCGTGGCCGCCGCGAGCGCGGCGGTGCACGACCGGTACACCGTCGGGTCCTGGCCCTCCGCGCGGGAGAACCTGACCCGGTACGGCCGCGCCCTGCTGCCCGGCGTCGGGGTGAGCGTGCTGACGGTCGCCGCCTTCGGGCTGCTCGCCGTGAACGTCGCCGCGCTGGCCGGCGGCCGGGTCCCCGGCGGGGCACCGCTGCTCCTGGTCACCGTCGTGGTGGCCGCCGCCCTGGCCGGGTACGCCGCGCTGGTGGTGGTGGAGGTCGGCCGCCGCGGTGGCCGCGGCTGGCGGGAGGCCGCCGGCGTCGCCGCCGACGCCTGCCGCGCCCGCCCGGGCACCTGGGCGGCCGCCGGCGGGGTCGGCGCCGTCGCCGCGCTGCTCGCCGTCCTGGTCATCCCGGTCGCGCTGCCCATCCTCGCCGGATACGTGGTCGCCGCGCTGCACGCCGTCGCGCGGCGGGCCGTGCCCGCCCCGGTGGGACAGTCGTGACGGGCGAGGACCGCCGGGCCGGCCTGACCGAGAACGACCGGCAGCTCAGCGTCGAGGACGTGCCGGTGGCCCGGTACGTCGTCGATCCGGCGATCGACCCCCGGCACGGTCCCCGCCCGTACCTGCACCCGGTGCGGACCCTGGGCGGGACGGTGGTCACCGACGCGTTCCCGGCCGACCACGTCTGGCACCTCGGCGTGTCCCTGGCCGTGCAGGACGTCGACGGCACCAACCTCTGGGGTGGGCGCACCTACGTGCGCGACACCGGCTACACGTGGCGCGACGACCACGGCCGGATCGCGCACACCCGCTGGGAGACCCGCGACCCGCAACGGCTGGCGCACCGGTTGGAGTGGCGCGACCGGGACGCGGCGGTGCTGCTCACCGAGCGGCGGGAGCTGGCCGCGCAGCGGGTCGGCGAGCGGGCCTGGGCCCTCGACGTCGGGTACACGCTGACCGCCCCCGCCGACCGGGACGTCACCCTGGGCAGCCCGGCGACCAACGGACGCCCGGGCGGCGCCGGCTACGGGGGCTTCTTCTGGCGAGCGGCCAGCGCGACACCCGCGCGGGTGTACACCGCCACCGCCGAGGGGGAGGACGCGGTCAACGGCAGCGCCGCGCCGTGGCTGGCCTTCGCCGGCACCGGACCGGACGGGGCCGCGTACACGCTCGTGCTGGCGGGGCTCGCGGAGGGCGACCGCTGGTTCGTCCGTACCGCGATGTACCCGGGGGTCTGCGTGGCGTTCGCCTTCGACCGGCCCAGGGTGATCACCGCGGGTACGAGTCGCACCGGGCGGCACCGGGTCGTCGTCGCCGACGGTGCGCTCGACCAGGCGACGGCCGCCGCCCTGGCCGCCGACGGGACGGTGTGACGCGGCACTCGCCCCCCGGATTTGACGATCTTGTCGGGCGGGCGTAACTTTCTCTCTGCCAGCGCGGAACGGACGAACAGGGTGAAAATCCTGGCCAGGCCGGAGCGCGGTGGGACCATCGGTCCGGGTGGGGGTTCTCCCACCGGGGCCGATACGGGCGGTGCCCCGGATCCGTCGCGAGGCGGATTTGGCGAGGCGGAACCGGCCGGGTAGGGTTCACGGCCGGCAGGGAACCGGGCGGCTCGCGGGAAACCGTGAAGCGGCCGGTCTGCCGAACTTCCCGAAGACCGTCGGCGAGAGCCGACGCCGTCGGGATGCCCGGAAATGGGATTGAAGTGGTGCGGATCGCTACGAAGCGGTTTGACACGGCGGAAACCACCGGGTAACGTAGTAAAAGTGCCCGGCGCGGGAAGCGGCGGGTGCGGTGAACGAAATGCCCCGGGTCGGGGGCTCCACGGTGTGGGGTTTCCGGGCGGTGTGTGGTTGTTCTTTGAGAACTCAACAGGGTGCTTGATAAGCCAGTGCCAAATTGATTTATACCCCGGACTGGC
>NZ_JBNCKV010000014.1:10312-198866 GCF_049841695.1 Micromonospora sp. DT178 | reverse complement strand
AGCAGCAGGCCGCCGACCTCGTCGCCGAGCACTGGAACAGCTGACAGCAAGACATGAACGCCGCTGGCCGGCACCCCACCCGGGGTGCCGGCCAGCGGCATGTCCGGAGTCGTCAGACGCGGAAGCCGGCGGCCCGCGCCGCCTGACGCTCGCGGCGGCGGTCGGAGCGGCGTCGGATGAACCAGAAGACGAAGACGACCAGCCCGAGCAGGAACGCCAGCACCAGCACCGGCAGGATGATCGCCACCACCGACATGGCCACGCTGGTGGCGTCCTCGGCGGTGCTGGCCACGGGTGCGCCGACGCCGGCCGTGGTCGCGTTGATGACCGGTCGGGCGGCGGACTTCAACAGGTGTACGCCGAGGGCGATCACCACCCCGGTCACCACGGGGACCCACTGGTTGGACGAGAAGAAGCTGCCCGGGTCGCTCACCGTCACCGTTTCCGACGACGAGCCGGCGCCGAACGCCAGGCCGCCGGCGGTCGGCCGGACCACGGTCTGCACGACGTCGTTGACGTGGTCGACCACCGGGACCTTGTCGGCGACGACCTCGACGACCAGCAGCACCGCCAGGATCGCGATCACCCAGCCGTTGCCCAGCCACTGCCACCCGCCGGGCAGTTCGATCAGGCTGGTGTAGCGGGCCAGCAGGCCCATGGTGAGCAGGGGGATGTACGCGTTCAGCCCCGCCGAGGCGGCGAGACCGGTACCGGTGAGAACTTCGAGCACCGTCTCAGCATCGCACCGGCGCGCCAGTGCCGCTCGGTGGCGCGGGCCGGGGTCTCGGCTACCCTCGTCGGGTGCGGTTGGTCATTGCGAAGTGCTCGGTGGACTATGTCGGACGGCTCTCGGCCCACCTGCCGCCGGCCACCCGGTTGCTCATGGTGAAGGCGGACGGGTCGGTGTCGATCCATGCCGACGACCGGGCGTACAAGCCGTTGAACTGGATGAGCCCGCCCTGCCGGTTGGAGGAGGCCCCCGGCGTCTGGCGGGTCGTCAACAAGGCGGGCGAGGAACTGCGGATCACCCTGGAGGAGATCTTCCAGGACACCTCGTACGAGCTGGGCGTCGATCCGGGCCTGCGCAAGGACGGTGTGGAGGCGCACCTCCAGGAGCTGCTGGCGGCCAACCCGGAGACCCTCGGTGAGGGGTTCACGCTGATCCGCCGGGAGTACATGACGGCGATCGGCCCGGTCGACCTGCTCTGCCGGGACGCCGCGTCCGGCACCGTCGCCGTCGAGGTGAAGCGCCGGGGCGAGATCGACGGCGTGGAGCAGCTGACCCGGTACCTCGAACTGCTCAACCGCGACCCGCTGCTCGCCCCGGTCGCCGGGGTCTTCGCCGCGCAGGAGATCAAGCCGCAGGCCCGGGTGCTCGCCACGGACCGGGGCATCCGCTGCGTGGTCGTGAACTACGACAGGCTGCGCGGCATCGAGCGCGACGAGCTCACCCTCTTCTGACGGGCCGCCCGCCGTCGGAGGCCGGTCCGCCGCAGGTCAGCGGGGCGGCTCCGGCGGGCCGTCCGCGTGGACGGCGATCAGCGACTTGGGCAGGCCGGCCACCCGCTCGACGAGGATCCGCGAGTCGGGGAAGTAGTGCCGCATCTGCGAGCGGTCGAGCAGTTCCGTCCAGAGCACCTGGTGCAGGGCGGCCTCGTGGCTGCGGGTCGGCTTGTGCCCGAGCGGCCAGCGGCGGGCGAACGCGGTCCGCAGCCGCACGGGAAGGAACTGCATCCCCGGCGCGATCCAGTGTGGCTCGATGGGGAAGTAGCGGTAGGGCGTCTGCACCCAGTGCCGGTCGCCGAGACTGCGCACGGCGTCGGCGAAGCGCAGCCGCCGCTCGTGCCCCCCGACGTGCTCCAGCACGGAGTTGGAGAAGACCAGGTCGTAGCGGCGCCCGGTGATCCGGGCCGGCAGGTCGCAGGCGTCGGCCCGGTCGACCTCCGCCCACTCCGGGACGTCCGTGGGCGGTCGCTCCAGGTTGACCACGTGTACGCGAGCCGGCCGCACGTCGGCGCGGGTCCAGGTGCCGAGCCGGCCACCCAGGTCGATGATGTGCATCTTCTCCAGGTCGGGGAAGGTGCGGGCCAGCCAGTCGGCGCGGCGACGGCGCTGCCGGGCACTCCACGACCGGTCACTGTCGACGAGGTGGAAGCGCAATCGATGGGGGCGCATTTAACGCAATGTACCGCTCCCACCACGTTGGACACACGCGCGGGCATTCATGATCGGTTATCCGACAGTCACCTGCCGTACATGACCTTGATGGCCTTCACGAGCCGGGCGACGTCGGCCGGCGTCCGCTCGAAGGTCGTCGAGGGCAGCAGCGACCGGGCCCGCCGCCGGGTGATGGCCTTGGCGCGGCTGAACTCGCGCAGCCCGTCCTCGCCGTGGATGCGCCCGAAGCCGGAGTCGCCGACGCCGCCGAACGGCAGGGTGGACATCCCGGCGAAGGTCAACGCCGAGTTCACCGACGCCATGCCCGAGCGCAGCCGCCGGGCGATCGCCACCGCGTGCCGCCGGCCGAAGACCGAGCCCCCCAGGCCGTACGACAGGGCGTTGGCCCGGGCGACGGCCTCGTCGGCGTCGCGGACCCGGTTGATGGTCAGGGTCGGACCGAACGTCTCCTCGCGTACGGCGGCGGAGTCCTCCGGGACGTCCACCAGCACGGTCGGCCGTACGTAGGGCGGCTGCACCGCGTCGGCCCCGCCGAGCACGGCCCGGCCGCCCCGGGCCAGCGCGTCGTCGATGTGCCGGCGGATCACGTCGACCTGGCTCGGCATGGTGATCGGCCCGATGTCCGCGTCGTCCGGGCCGACGGTCAACCGGCCGGCCCGCTCGACGACCTTGCCGACGAAGGCGTCGAAGACCGGCTCGACCGCGTAGACCCGTTCGATGCCGATGCAGGTCTGGCCGGCGTTGGTCAGCGCGCCCCAGACGCACGCCTCGGCGGCGGCGTCCAGGTCGGCGTCGGCGTCGACGATCATCGCGTCCTTGCCGCCCGCCTCCAGCAGCACCGGCGTCAGCGACTCGGCGCAGGCCGCCATCACCTTCCGCGCGGTGGCGGACGAGCCGGTGAAGGCCACCTTGTCCACCCCGGAGCGGCAGAGCGCCGCCCCGACGTCGCCGAGCCCGTGCACCGCGGTGAACACCGGCTGCTCCGGCACCACCTCGGCGAACGTGTCGACCAGCCACTGCCCGACGACGGGGGTGTACTCGCTGGGCTTCAGCACCACCGCGTTCCCCGCCGCCAGCGCGTACGCGGCGGAGCCGATCGGGGTGAAGACGGGGTAGTTCCACGGGCCGATCACGCCGACGACGCCGTACGGCTGGTATTCGAGGTGGGCGGAGAACTCGGCCAGGACGAGCCGCGAGCGGACCCGGCGGGGGCCCAGCACCCGGCCGGCGTTGCGGGCCGCCCAGTCGACGTGCTCGACGGCGGTGACGAGTTCGACGACGGCGTCGGCGACCGGCTTGCCGCCCTCGACGTGCACCAGCTCGGCGATCTCCTCGATCCGTCGGGCGAGGAGGCTGCGCCAGCGCAGCAGCCGCTCCCTGCGCCCGCCGAAGCCGAGCCCGGCCCACCACTGTCCGGCCGCTCGGGCCCGGTCGACGGCCCGCCCCACGTCCTCCGCGGTGGCGACCGGCAGGCGTCCGGCCTCCGCGCCGGTCGCCGGGCTCGTCGACACCAGCCGACCGTCCTCGATGACCGGGGTGCCCGGGACACGTACAGCCGTCATGGCGGAAGTCTAGACCCGAGAATTACTCGCCGGTAGGGCCGCGGTGGCCCGGTCCCGCCCGCCGGACCGGCCGGGTGGCGGTGGGACGGGGTGGACGAGGGTCGGCCGGACTTGTGATGATTCTTCCGCCGGAGCGCGCCGAACCGCCGAACGCGAGGTGTCCGGCCGGGGGCGCGCAGGTGACCACGCGGCGGTGGAGGGCGACTACCGTGTGATGGCAGGCTGACGCGTGGGGTGACCGCGCGGGGTGGAGGCTGACTTTCCATGGAGGAACATCCGGAACTGAGACCGTTGTTGACGGTGGCCGGTGGGGCGATGCGGGGGCTGAGTGTCCGGGTGGGCCCTGAGCGGCAGGTTATCGGCCGGGCGCCGACCGCCGACATAATGGTGCACGACGCCCACCTGAGCCGCCGGCACGCCGAGGTCTGGCTGACGGGCGAAGGCGCTGCCCTGGCGGATCTGGGTTCCACCAACGGCACCTGGCTGAACGACCGGCGGATCACCGGCGTGGAGCGGCTGGCCGACGGCGACGTGATCCGGCTCGGCCGCACCGAGCTGCGCGTCTACGACCCGGGCGTGGCGCGTACCGACCCGGTGGGCTTCAGCTTCAACGGGCCGCGCCGGGACCGCCGCCCGACCCTGCCGTTGCCGATCGCGGCCCCGGCCGCGCCGGGCGTCGACGCGGTGCCGGTCCCGGCGGTGTTGTCCGCGCCGGGCGTCGGCGCGGTGCCGCCGGCGGCGGTTCCGGCGGTGTTGTCCGCGCCGTCCTGACCGGGGCCGACGGCGGATGCCGGCGCACACCTCCCGGTGGTGGAAGGTGGCGGGCCGGCCCATGGACGCGTCCGGCGCCCCCGTGGCAGCATCCGGCGGATGGAGACCGGACAGCGGCAGGTGTCGGCGAACGGGATCACCCAGGCGGTACGGGTGGCCGGTCCGCCGGACGGCGTTCCCGTACTGCTGATCCACGGCAACTGCTCGTCGGCGGCCTTCTGGGAGCCGCTGGTGCGGCGGCTGCCGGCCACCCTCCGGGTGGTCGCGCCCGACCTGCGCGGCTATGGGCTGACCGACACCGTCGGAGTTGACGCGACCCGAGGGCTGCGCGACTTCGCCGACGACGTCGCCGCGCTGCTCGACGAGCCGTCCCTCTTCGCCCCCGGCGCGCGGCCGGTGGTGGTCGGCCACTCGCTCGGCGGCGGGGTGGCCATGCGACTGCTCGTCGACCACCCCGACCGGGTGGGCGCGCTGCTGCTCGCCGCGCCGGTCTCGCCGTACGGCTACGGCGGCACCCGGGACCTGACGGGGACGCCGACCACCCCCGACTTCGCCGGCACCGGCGGCGGCACCGCCAACAGGGACTTCGTCAAGTGGCTGGCCGCCGGCGACCGGGGCGTGGACAGCCCGACCAGCCCGCGCGCCGTGTTGCGGGCCACCTACGTGGCGGACCCGGCCTCGCTCGGCGACGACGAGGAACTGCTGCTGGACAGCCTCCTCTCCACCGCGATCGGTGACGACAACTACCCCGGTACGGCGGTGGCCTCGGCGAACTGGCCCGGCACCGCCCCGGGGCGGCGCGGCGTGCTCAACGCCCTCTCCCCGGCGCACTTCCGGATCGCCGACGAACTGGTCGCCGTGGCCGGGAAGCCGCCGGTCACCTGGGTCCACGGGGACGCCGACGTGATCGTCTCGGACACCGCGATGATGGACCTGGCCCACCTGGGCTCGCTGGGCGTGGTGCCCGGCTGGCCGGGGGAGGCGGCCTGCCCCGCGCAGCCGATGGTGGCGCAGACCCGGGCGGTGCTGGAGCGTTACGCGGCGGCCGGCGGGGCGTACCGCGAGGTGCTGCTGCCCGGCTGCGGGCACAGCCCGCACCTGGAGCGGCCGGCCGAGTTCGTCGCCGAACTGCTGAGGCTGACCGAGGCGTCGAGCTGCTGAGGTTGACCGAGGCGTCGAGCTGCTGAGGTTGACCGAGGCGGCGGGTTGATCGGCGGGCGAGCCCGACCGATGCGGCGAGCCGACCGACGGTGAGTCGACCGGCCCCGCCGGGCGGCGCGCGCAGCCCGCTGGGCTCGTGAAATTTCCCACGGCGCCTCGACAACTCAGCGTCACGTGGCAGACTCGCGCGCATAACCTTAATGGTCGTTAACGCGGCCGTGCGGAGCATTGAGGAGGCTGGTCGTGGCGCGTGATTTCACCAGCGTGGGCGTTGTGGGTCTGGGCACCATGGGTGCCGGCATCGTCGAGGTCTTCGCGCGCAACGGGGTCGACGTCGTCGCGGTGGAGATCTCCGAGGACGCACTGGAACGCGGCCGGGCCATCCTCACCGGGTCGACGGACCGGGCCGTGGCCAAGGGCAAGCTCGCCGAGGCCGACCGGGACGCGCTGCTGAGCCGCGTACGGTTCGCCGTCGGGCTGGACGCGCTGCACTCGGTGGACCTGGTCGTCGAGGCGGTGCCCGAGCACCTGGACCTCAAGCAGCGGATCTTCGCCGAGCTGGACCGGGTCTGCAAGCCCGAGGCGATCCTGGCCACCAACACCTCGTCGCTCAGCGTCACCGAGATCTCCGTCGCCACCAGCCGGCCCAACCAGGTGATCGGCATCCACTTCTTCAACCCGGCCCCGGTGATGAAGCTGGTCGAGGTGGTCCGGACGGTGGTCACCTCCGCCGACGTGGTCGCCGACGTGGAGGCGCTCTGCAAGCGGCTGGGCAAGGTCGACGTCACCATCAGCGACCGGGCCGGCTTCATCGCCAACGCGCTGCTCTTCGGCTACCTCAACCACGCCGTCGGCATGTTCGAGTCGCACTACGCCACCCGCGAGGACATCGACGCGGCCATGAAGCTCGGCTGCGGCCTGCCGATGGGCCCGCTGGCGCTGATGGACCTGATCGGCCTGGACACCGCGTACGAGATCCTGGACACCATGTACCGGCGCGGCGGGCGCGACCGCCGGCACGCCCCGGTGCCGCTGATCAAGCAGATGGTCACCGCCGGGCTCCTCGGCCGCAAGTCCGGCCGGGGCTTCTACACCTACGAGCGGCCGGGCTCCCCGGTCGTCGTACCCGACGAGCAGACGCCGGTGGCGTCGGAGGCCGCGCTCGGCGGTGCCGCCGCGATCGCGAAGGTCGGCGTCGTCGGGTCCGGAACGATGGCCACCGGCATCATCGAGGTCTTCGCGAAGGCCGGCTACGAGGTCGTCTCGGTGACCCGGGGCGCGGAGAAGTCCGCCAAGGTCTTCGAGGCGGTCAGGACCTCGCTCAACAAGGGCGTGGTGCGCGGCAAGCTCGGCGAGGCCGACCGGGACGCCGCGCTCGGCCGGATCAACTGGTCGGCCACCCTGGACCACCTCGCCGACGTCGACCTCGTCGTCGAGGCCGTGGTCGAGGAGCTGAGCGTCAAGAAGGCCCTCTTCGCCAGCCTCGACGAGATCTGCAAGCCGGGCGTCGTGCTCGCCACCACCACCTCCTCGCTGCCGGTGATCGACGTCGCGATGGCCACCCAGCGGCCCGCCGACGTGGTCGGGCTGCACTTCTTCAACCCGGCGCCGGTCATGCCGCTGGTCGAGATCGTGGAGACCATCCGCACCTCGGCGGAGACCACCGCCACCGCCCGCGCGGTCTGTGCCGGGCTGGGCAAGACGGGTGTGGTCTGCGGCGACCGGTCCGGCTTCATCGTCAACGCGCTGCTCTTCCCGTACCTCAACGACGCGGTGAAGATGCTGGAGGCGAGCTACTCCACCGCCGACGACATCGACCACGCGATGAAGCTGGGCTGCGGCTACCCGATGGGCCCGTTCGAGCTGCTCGACGTGGTCGGCCTGGACGTCTCGCTGGCCATCCAGCGCGAGCTCTACCTGGAGCTGCGCGAGCCGGGCTTCGCGCCCGCGCCGCTGCTGGAGCACCTCGTCACGGCCGGCTACCTGGGCCGCAAGAGCGGCCGCGGCTTCCGCGACCACACCCGTCGCTGAACGGGTCAACACCTCGGGCCGGTGACGGCGTCTGGGTGGTGTGACCTTCGAGGAGTACGTCAGCAGCCGAGGTCCCGCCCTGATGCGGCTGGCCCGGCTGCTGACGGGGGACGAGCATCGCGCCGAGGACCTCACCCAGGACGTCCTGGCCCGCGCGTACGTGCACTGGCGGAGGATCGCCAGGGCGGACCGGCCGGACGTGTACGTGCGCCGGATGCTGGTCAACGCCAACAACTCCTGGTGGCGCCGGCGCACGAACCGCGAACTGGCCGTCGCCGACTTCGCGGAACGCCCGCAGCACGGCGACCTGAGCGGCGAGACGGCCGACCGGGACGCGATGTGGCGGCTCGTCCTCGCGCTGCCGGTCCGCCAGCGGGCGGTGCTCGTGCTGCGCTACTACGAGGACCTCGACGACGCGACCATCGCCCAGATCCTCGGCTGCTCGCCGGTCACCGTCCGCACCCACGCCATGCGGGCGCTCACAAATCTCCGGGAGCGCTGCGGCGTCCCGACGACGAACGGGAGCCGACCGTGACCGACCTCGACCAGCGGATCGTACGGACGCTGCGGGAGCGCGCCGAGGGAACGGTCGACACGGACCGGCTCACCGCGCGGGCGGTGGCCCGGGGGCGTGTCCGTCGCCGACGCCGCCGCATCGGCGCGGGCAGCGCGCTGGGGGTCGTGGCCGTGCTCGGGTTCGCCGGCGCCGGCGCTCTCGGGCCGGTGCCCGGACCACGGTGGCCGGGCGCCGAGCCGGCGGTCGCCGTCGCCGCGCCGGCCCGGGTGCACGGGGTACCCGGCGCCGCCGCCCAGCCCGACCTTGTCGGCAGCGACCCGCATCTGCTGCACTTCACGGTCGACCCGGCCCGGGCCCGCTGGCTCACCTGGCAGTCCGTCGCCGGGGCGGAGGGCGCCCGCCTCGATCTCGGCGGTGGCCGGCAGGTCGCGTTCGACCTTGCCCGGACAGCCGAGGCGGTGGAGGACATGCGCCACGAGGGGATGACCTACCCGGCCGCGCCGGCGGGCGCCGATGCCTTCGACGGCCAGGTGCGGCAGGTGCCCTCGCCCGGGCCCGGCGCGCAGCCCGGGTGGTTCCTACGCTGGCAGCCGGTCCCCGGGCTGTACGCGCGGGTCTACACGGTGGCCGACGACGGTTCGGTGCTGCGGACGGCACGGTCGGCGCTGCGCCTCGACGCGGTACACCGGTGCGCGTCCCCGCTGCGGCTGGGCGTGCTGCCGCCGGACGCCGGGCTCGCGGGCTGTGAGGTGAACGCGATCGGCTTCCCGGATTCGCTCGACGTCCTGCTGCGCGTCACCCGGCCCGGGGAGCGCTGGATGCAGGTGCGGTTGCAGTACCACAGCGAGATGGCCGGCAGCCGCGCCGAAGGAAACCGGACGATCGGCGGCCGGGCGGCCTACCTCTACCCGAAGGGGGACGAGCTGGAACTGCTCGGCTTCCCGAAGGCGCACCTGACGGCCCGCTTCGGCTGGCCGAGCCAGGGCTTCACCGAGGCGGACGCCGCCGTCGTGCTGGGCGGGGCGCAGGTCGCCCCGGACCTCACCGACCCGCGAACCTGGGACTGACCGGAGTCGGGGGCCGGCCCGCCCGCCCCGGGTCGGCCCCGCCGCCGGCACGTACGCTTGGCAAGCGTGAGCCCCCGTCGCAACCGACCCCGCCGCGATGACGCCGCGCACCTCGACTCCGACCGGGTCCGCCAAGGCGTCGCCTCGGTGCAGCAGTGGCGCGACGGCGACTGGCAGGTACGCGGGATCAGCGGCGGCGCCTCCACCAAGACGTACCGCTGTCCGGGCTGCGACCAGGAGATCCGGCCCGGGGTGGCGCACCTGGTGGCGTGGCCGGCGGACGGGCGGGGCGACCTGACCGACCGGCGGCACTGGCACAGCGGGTGCTGGCGGGCCCGGGACCGGCGCGGGCCGGTCGTCCAGCGCGGTCGCGGCGCTCCCCGCTACGGCTGAGCGATCTGGATCACGCTGTTTCCGCCCCGCCCGGCGGTTCCCGGCCGCACCGGCGAGACTGGTGGGGTGAGCACACCGATCCGCGCGTCCTCCATCCTGCCCGGGCACCGCGAGGACATCGAGCTGCACACCGCGGACGGTCTGCGGCTGGTCGGCGAGCTGGCCCGGCCGCTGGACCGTGAGCCGGTGGGCACCCTCGTCTGCCTGCACCCGCTGCCGACGCACGGCGGGATGATGGACAGCCACGTGTTCCGCAAGGCGGCGTGGCGGCTGCCGGCCCTGGCCGACCTGGCGGTGCTCCGCTTCAACACCCGGGGGACCAGCAGCCTGCGCGGCACCAGCGAGGGGGCCTTCGACAACGCGGTCGGCGAGCGCTTCGACGTCGCCGCCGCCATCGAGTACGCCGAGTTCCACGAGCTGCCGAACGTCTGGCTGCTCGGCTGGTCGTTCGGCACCGACCTGACCCTCAAGTACGGCTGCGACCCGGCCGTTGTCGGGGCGATCCTGCTCTCCCCGCCGCTGCGCTTCTCCGCCCCGGCGGACCTGGAGCACTGGGCGGAGTCCGGCAAGCCGCTGACCGCGCTGGTGCCCGAGTTCGACGACTACCTGCGACCCGACGAGGCCCGGGAGCGCTTCGCGGCGGTGCCGCAGGCCGAGGTGGTCGGGGTGCCCGGCGCTAAGCACCTCTGGGTCGGCGACGCCGAGACCGTGCTGGACGAGGTGGTCCGCCGGGTCAACCCGGCCGCCGCCGTGCCGCTGCCGACCACCTGGGACGGCCCGATGGAGACCGGCGACGTCAGCGCGTACGCCGACCGCACGGTGGCCTCCTTCGCGGACCGCCCGGTGCCCGGCCCGCCCGCCGGCCAGGCCGGCTGACCCACCCTCCGCCCCGCGCTCCCGTCGCGGACCAGACCGACCGGTCCACCGCGACCGACCGGGCCGGGCGGGGTCAGCGGGACTCCTGCCGGGGCAGGACCACCTCCCGCAGGATGAGCTGGAGCGCGGCCACCGCCGGGATCGCGATCAGCGCGCCCACCACCCCCAGCAGGGAGACCCCGAGCAGGGCGGCCACCAGGGCGGCCACCTCGTTGACCGATACCGACCGGCGCATGATCTTGGGATAGATCAGGTAGTTCTCCACCTGCTGGTAGATCAGGAAGAACACCGCACAGGCGATGCCGATCGGCAGGTCCGTGGCGAAACCGACCAGGCTGACGATCACCGCGCCCAGGGTCGCGCCGATCTGCGGGATCAGGTCCGTCACCGCGACCACCACGGCCAGCGCGAACGGGTACGGCAGCCCGACGATCAGTGCGAACACGTACGTGGAGATCCCGGCCAGCACCGCGATGCTGAGCGCGCCGACCATGTACGCGCCCACCTTGGTCAGGATCTCGTCCCCGATGAGCTGCACCCGCTCCCGGCGCGAGCGGGGCACCAGCGAGTAGCCCAGGTCGCGCAGCCGGTCGAAGTAGGCCAGGAAGTAGATGGTCAGCACCAGCACGGTCAGCCCCCGGAAGACCGTGCCGAAGACCAGCTGGGCGCCGCCGAGCACCCCGCCGAGGGCCTGCCCGACCGTGTTCGCGTTCGCCGCGTTCTGCAACCGCTCCATCAGGTCGTACCGGACCACCAGGTCGTTGACCGTCTCGTTGCGGCGCAACGCCTCCAGGTAGCTGGGCAGCTGCTCGATGAACTGCCCGCTCTGGGTGACGATCGGCGGCACCAGGGCGAACACGCCACCGCAGAGCAGCAGCACGACCGTCAGCGCGACCACCGCCACGGCGATCCCGTGCGGCAGCCCCCAGGACCGCAACCGGACCACCGCGGGATGCAGGCCGACGGCGAGGAAGAGCGCGATGACCACCAGGACCAGGATGCCGGCCGCGTTGCGCAGGCCCAGATAGAGGGCGTACGCGAGCAGCACCCCGGCCGCGCCGGTGAAGCCGACCAGGAAGCTGCTGCGCTTCAGCGGCCGCCCCGGCGTGCCGAACCGGCCCGATCCGTTCGCCGCCGGCCCGCCGCCGCCCGCCGTGCCCGTCGTGCCCGTCGTGCCCGTTGTGTGCGTCGTGTCCGTCGTCCTGTCGGCCTGTTCGGGAGCGGCGGCGTGCTCCGGCGCGGTGGTGTGCCCGGGCGAGGTGGTGTGTTCGGGCGAGGCGGCGTGCTCCGGCGCGGTGGCGTGCTCCGGCTTCCGGTTCCTGTCGGCCGGTCCGGGGGCGCTGCCGGGCTCCCGGTCGCCGCTCGGCGCCGTCAGTCCGTCGTCTGCCATCGGACCTCCCTGATCGACTCCCGCTGGACGGCCCGATCACGGCTCACGTCGGCGGATCCCACCCGGGAGCGTACGCTGCAGGCCCACCCCGACCTGTCGCCCGACCCGACGTGTCGCCCGGCCCGACCGTGTCGCCCGACCCGACCCGACCGACTTGGCCGTGCCACCGGGACCTGGCCGTGCCACCCGGACCGGACCGTGTCGCCGGGCCCGACCCGCGCCACCGGGACCGCCCACCGCCGCCCCTCCGCGCCCTTTGGGTGCGGGCAGGGTCGAGTCCTGAGATCTTGGAAAGGGACGGCCCCTGGAGGGGCCCGATTCTTCCAAGATCTGCCAGGCGACCGGGGCGGTGGAGCGGTCAGTCCTTCTCCACGACGACCTTGCTCGGCTTGGCGCTGCGCTCGTCGGTGGTCGGCTTCGCCGGGCGCTTGCCGTTCTCGCCGGTGCTGGTGATCTTCGTCGGGGTGGCGTCCCGGCCCCCTTCGCCGGGCACCGCCGCCACGGTCGGCTCCCCGTCCACGCCGGCACTGGCCGTGCCCCCGTCGACGGTGGTCACGGTGGCCTTGCCGTTGGCCGGCCGCCCGGCGTCGGCCGGCTCGATCCGGCCCTTGGCCGGCTGCCCGGCGTCCTCCGGCTCCACCTTGCCGGCGGCGGGCTTGCCGCCCGAGGGGGACCCGGCCGCCGCGGAGCCCGTCGCCCCGGCCGCGCCGACCGGGGCCTTGTCCGGGGAGCCCGCTCCCGCCGGGGTCTTGTCCGCAGTGGCCGCGCCCGCAGTGGCCGCGCCTGCTCCCGACGGGGCAGTGGCCGCGCCCGCAGTGGCCGCGCCCGTGCCCGCTTCCGCCAGGGCCTTGTCCGTCGCGTCCGCTCCCGCCGAGGGCTTGTCGGCCGGGGACTTGTCCGCGTCGGGGCGGGGCCTGCCGCCGTTCGCCGTGGCCGGCGTCGGCTTGCCGTCCGCCACCACCGGGGCGACGGCGCCGTCCGTCCCGCCCGGCCGGTCGGCCGCGCCGAGCAGGCCCAACCGCAGCTCCGCCACCTGCCGCTGGAGCTCGTCGGACTCCTGCCGGGACTTCCAGGTCTCCTGCCGCAGGTCGGCCAGCTCCTGCTGGGCCTGGGCGATCTCCAGCATCACCTGGGCGAGCTGCTGACGGCTGGCGGCGGCCTCCTGCTGCGTGGCGGCGAGGTGCTGCTGGGTGGTGGCCAGGTGCTGCTGCGTCGTGGCCGCGTACTCCTCGAACTGCCGGCGCGACGTCGCCACGTGCTCGTCGGCCTTGCGGCGCTTGTCGGTCGCCTCCGACTCGGCCCGGCCGAGCAGCGCCGCGGCCTCCTCCTCGGCCTGCCGGCGCATCGTCAGCGCGTCCTGCTCGGCGGCCTGGCGGACGGCGGCGGCACCCTGCTCGATCTCGTTCTTCCGGGCGGTGTACTCCGCCTCCAGCGTGGCGCGGCGCGCCTCGAACCCGGACTCCAGCTCGTCGTGCCGGCTCGTGTGCTGCTTCTCCAGCTCGGCGAGCCGGGTCTTGTACTGCTGTTCCAGCTCCTCGCGGCGCTTGGTGAACTCCTGCTCGGCCGCCGCGCGGCGCTGGGTCAGCTCGCGGTCCGCGGCCTCGCGCCGGCTGTTGACCTCCTGCTCCACCCCGGCCCGCCAGGCGCCGAGCTCCTGCTGCGTCTGGGCCCTGGCGTGCTGCACGTACGCCTCGGTCTCGGTGCGCATCCGCTGCACGTACGCCTCGGTCTCGGCGCGGTTGCGCTTGGCCGTCTCGGCCGCCTGGGTGGTCAGCCGCTCCGCCTCCTGGCGGGCCTTCTCCCGGGTGGCCCGGCCGGCGTCGGCGGCGTCGTCGATGATCTGCTTGGCGTCGCGCTGCGCCTTGGCGTGGGTGGCCCGGCCCGCCTCGGTGGCCTGGTCGACCAGGCGCCTGGACTCCTGTTGGGCCTTGGCGTGCACCTCCTTGGCGGCCTCGCGCAGCTGGGTGGCCTCCTGCTGCGCCTTGGCGTGCACCTCCTTGGCGGCCTCGCGCAGCTTGGTCGCCTCCTGCTGGGCCCGGTGGTGGATCTCCTTGGCAGCGTCCCGCAGCTGGGTGGCCTCCTGCTGGGCCTTCGCCAGCGCCTCCTGGGCGGCCTTGCGGAGCCGGGCGGCCTCGTCCTTGGCCGTCCGGACGGCGGCGTCCGCCTCGGCCTTGCGGGCCGCGGTGTGCCGCTCCTCCTCCGTCCGGCGGGCGGCCAGCGCGATCTCGAAGTCCTTGAGGGCGGTGGCGGCCTGCTCGCGGGCCTCCTCGACGATGTGCTCGGCGGCCGCCCGGCGAGCCTCGATCTCCTCGTTGGCGGCGCCCAGGATCGCGTCGGCCTGCTCCTCGGCGAGGGTGAGGATCTGCTCCACCCGCGGGCCGAGGTGCCGGTAGGAGACGTTCTCGAGCCCCCCGGACGACTTGCGCGCCTGGGCGAGGTCGCGTTGGAGCACCTCGACCTGGCCGGCCAGCTTGTGGATCTGTGTGTAGGCCTGTTCCCGCTCGGCCGCCAAGGCCGCGATCTCGTGCTCCGCGCGAGCGACGTACCGGTCGACCTGTCGTTTCTCGTACCCCCGCAGAGCGGACTCGAAGCTGGGCTCCGTGGTCACGTCCCCGCCGAGAGCGAACAGTTCCTCGCCGTGCGACATGCCCCCATCCTCACACGCAACCCGTCCGGCTGGGGCGATACGGACGCCCCGGATAGGACCTACTTCACTACTGACACGCCCGGGCAATTCGCTTTACGGGAAAACGCATACGGCGCGGGGCGCACCGGTCACCCGGTGTCACCCCGCGCCGCGGATCATGCCCCGGTCGGGTGGGTCGGTTGGGTCAGTTGGCGGTCTCCGCGGCCACCCGCTCGTCGGCGTTGTCGGCCTTCTTCGCCTCCGGCTTGGCCTGTGCGGCCGGCGGCTGGGCGGGCACGCCCGGCACGATGCCGGCGAGGCCGGAGAGCATCTGGCCGAGCTGCGAGGTGACGGCGTCCTTCTGCCGGGTGAGGTCCTCGACCTCGCGGCGGGCCGCCTGGGTGGTCAGCTCGGCCTCGGTGCGGGCCTCGGTGAGCAGGCGGTTCGCCTCGGCCTTCGCCTCGGTGAGCGTCTTGTCGGCCAGCGCCTTGGCCTTGTCGACCGTCTCGTTGGCGGTGCGCTCCGACTCGACCCGGCGGGCCTCGGCGCGCTGCTCGATCTCCTTGGCCCGCTCCTGCGCGGCGTGCGCCCGCTGCTCGGCCTCGCCGACCAGCTTCTGGGTCTGGGCGACCTGCGCGGCGTGCCGCTCGGACTCCTCGCGCTCGGCCTTCTCCCGGCGCTCGGCGAGCTGGAGCTCCAAGGCCTGGAGGTCCTTGTCGCGCTTGTCGCGGGCGTCGGTGAGCAGCTTGGTCGCCTCGGCGCGCTTCTCCTCGGCCTCGCGGGCGGCCTTCGCCCGCTGCTGGGTGATCTCCCGCTCGGCGGTGGCCCGCAGGGTGGCGACCTCGCGCTCGACGGTGGACTTCAGCTCGGCGACCTCGTGGGCGGTGACCGTGCGCAGCTGCTTGGTCTCCCGGTCGGCGTCGGCGCGCAGCGTGTCGGCCTCGCGCCGGGCCTGGACGCGGACCTCGGCGGCCTCGCGCTCGGCGGCGGTGCGGACGCTGCCCGCCTCCCGCTCGGCGTTGGCCTTCATGGCCGCCGCCTCGGCGCGCGCCTTGTCGGTGATCTCGCGCGCCTCGAGGCGGGCGGCGGAGAGGATGCCCTCCGACTCCCGCTTGGCCTCGTTGCGGTGGTCGTTGGCCTGCTCCTCGGCCAGCCGGAGGATCTGCTCGACGCGGGTGCCGAGGCCCGAGAGGGTGGGCCGGCTGTTCTCCTCGAGCTGCTTGTTGGTGTCGGCGAGCTTCTGCTCCAGCGCGCTCATGCGCTGCTCGGCCTGGCGCAGGCGGCGCTGGGCGTCGTTCATCCGCTGCTCGGCCTCGGCGCGGGCCTGCTCGGACTGGGTCAGCGCGGCCGTCATCCGGCCGATGAAGTCATCGACCTGGTGGGTGTTGTAGCCGCGCAGGCCAACGGTGAAATCGGGCTGCGAGTTCGCGTTATCGAAGAACGCAAGAGGGGAGGACTGCTGGGGCATTGGGACATACTCGCAGACCCCCCAGGGTGCTTCGCAAGAGCGGTGCCGAGCTTTCGTGTCCTCTTTACATGGTCAACTGCGGGTCCGCCGATGGCCGGACAGATCGCCGATCTTGGCAGGTCCCGGGCGGGTCGGACGGCACGGAGCGTGACATCGGAAAAGGGCCGCGGGAGCACCCCGCGGCCCTTTGTCGTGTCATGGCGCGGGTCACTCGAATGAGCGTCCGACGGCCCGGCGGAAAGGCAATCGCCGTTCACCGCAATGGTCGACGGCGCCTCATCCGTCGGGTCAGTGACCGCGGAACCGGTTGATCGCGTCCTCGTGCCGGGAGCGCAGCTCGCGGTCGCGTACGCCGAGCCCGTCCGACGGGGCGAGGCAGCGGACGCCCACCTTGCCCTGGTGCGCGTTGCGGTGCACCTCATACGCGGCCTGGCCGGTCTGCTCCAGCGCGTAGGTCTTGGACACCGTGGGGTGGATCCTGCCCAGCGCCACCAGCCGGTTGGCCTCCCACGCCTCCCGGTAGTTGGCGAAGTGGCTGCCGACGATCCGCTTGAGGTGCATCCAGAGGTAGCGGTTGTCGTACTGGTGCTGGAAACCGCTGGTGGAGGCGCAGGTGACGATGGTGCCGCCGCGCTTGGCCACGTAGACGCTCGCACCGAAGGTCTCCCGGCCCGGGTGCTCGAAGACGATGTCCGGGTCATCGCCGCCGGTCAGCTCCCGGATCCGCTCGCCGAAGCGCCGCCACTCGTCCTGGTCCTGGGTCTGCTCGTCCTTCCAGAACCGGAATCCCTCGGCGGCCCGGTCGATGACCAGCTCGGCGCCCATCCGCCGGCACAGCTCCGCCTTGTCAGGGGAGGAGACCACGCAGACCGGGATCGCCCCGCCGTTGAGCGCCATCTGGGTGGCGTAGCCGCCCAGGCCGCCGGAGGCGCCCCAGATCAGCACCACGTCGCCCTGCTTCATGTTCGCCCCGTGGTGCGACACCAGCTGCCGGTACGCGGTCGAGTTGACCAGCCCGGGGCTGGCCGCCTCCTCCCAGCTCAGGTGGCGCGGCTTGGGCATCAGCTGGTTGGCCTTGACCACGCACAGCTCGGCGAGGCCGCCGAAGTTGGTCTCGAAGCCCCAGATCCGCTGCTGCGGGTCCAGCATGGTGTCGTCGTGCCCGGCCGCGTCCTCCAGCTCGACGGAGAGGCAGTGCGCGACGACCTCGTCGCCGGCCTTCCACCGGGTCACGCCGGACCCGGTGCGCAGCACCACGCCGGCCGCGTCCGAGCCCACCACGTGGTACGGCAGGTCGTGCCGGCGGGTCAGCTCCGAGATCCGGCCGTAGCGCTGGAGGAACTTGAAGGTCGGCAGCGGCTCGAAGATGCTGGTCCAGACCGTGTTGTAGTTGATCGCGCTCGCCATCACCGCGACCAGCGCCTCGCCCGGCCCGAGCTCCGGCGTCGGCACCTCCTGCACGTGCAGCGCCTTGCGCGGGTCCTTGTCCCGGGTGGCCAGGCCGTCGAACATCCGGGTCTCGTCGGCGCGCACCACCACGCCGCGGTACGACTCGGGTACCGGCAGGCCGGCGATTCCGGCGAGCTCCCGTTCCGGTTGGTCGGATCCCTCCGCCGCCATGATCGCTTCGAGGATGTCCTGCACGTCGACCTCCCGTTCGTCCGCACCCCGCCCACGCGGGCCTGGGTGCTGCCATCGTCGGCGTCGGTGCGGCGCACCGCCATGTCGGTGTCCGACACATCCGGTACCGGCCGCGCTCCTGTGGGGCGGGACGTTACTGAACAGTAGGTAGGGCCGGAAGTCCTCTGTGAAAAACTGCATTGGACGATGCGTGGTGCTGTCCGGGCGGCGGTGGAACCACGCACCGGCGCGCTCGGCGGGGGGAGTGGGCTCCGGCCCCCGCCCGGTCGGCGGGGGCCGGAGGTGGGGGTCAGTGCCCGGCGGCGGGCTCGACGAGTTCGACCAGCACCCCGCCGGCGTCCTTCGGGTGGACGAAGTTGACCCGCGAGTTGGCGGTGCCGCGCTTCGGGGTGTCGTAGAGCAGCTTCACGCCCCGCTCGCGCAGCTTCGCGCAGGCGGCGTCGATGTCCTCGACGGTGTACGCCACCTGCTGCACGCCCGGGCCCTTCTTGTCGAGGAACTTGGCGATGGTCGACTCCGGGGTCAGCGGGGCGAGCAGCTGCACGCAGCCGCCCTCGGCGTCCGGGCCGACGGCGAGCATCGCCTCGCGTACGCCCTGTTCGGCGTTCACCTCGGTGTGCACGCAGCGCATCCCGAAGGTGCGCTGGTAGAAGTCGATCGCGGCGTCCAGGTCGGCGACGGCGACCCCGACGTGGTCGATGCGGCGCAGGCCGATGTCTGTGACATAGTCGGCAGCGGTCTCGGCGGGGGAGTTCTCAGCCATGGCGTTAGTCTGACCGAACAATCGTTAAGGCGTACAGGTCGGCACCCCCTCGGAGGCAGGCATGGCTTCGGTGATCGTCAGCGGCGCGCGGACCCCGATGGGGCGCCTGCTGGGCAACCTCAAGGACCTCCCGGCGACCAAACTCGGCGGCGTGGCGATCAAGGCGGCGCTGGAGCGCGCCGGCGTCGCCCCCGACCAGGTCCAGTACGTGATCATGGGGCAGGTGCTCCAGGCCGGCGCCGGGCAGATCCCGGCCCGCCAGGCGGCGGTCGAGGCCGGCATCCCGATGTCCGTGCCGGCGCTGACCGTCAACAAGGTCTGCCTCTCCGGCCTGGACGCGATCGCCCTGGCCGACCAGCTGATCCGCGCCGGCGAGTTCGACATCGTCGTCGCCGGCGGCATGGAGTCGATGACCAACGCCCCGCACCTGCTGCTCGGCCAGCGCGGCGGCTACAAGTACGGCGACGTGGTGGTCAAGGACCACATGGCGCTCGACGGGCTCACCGACGCCTGGGACAGCTGCGCGATGGGCGAGTCCACCGAGCGGCACAACGGACGGCACGGCATCACCCGCGAGGAGCAGGACGCGTTCGCCGCGGCCAGCCACCAGCGGGCCGCCGCCGCGCAGAAGAACGGCCACTTCGCCGACGAGATCACCCCGGTGGTCATCCCGCAGCGCAAGGGCGACCCGCTGGTGATCAGCGAGGACGAGGGGATCCGCCCGGACACCACCGTCGAGTCGCTGGCGAAGCTGCGCCCGGCGTTCGCCAAGGACGGCACGATCACCGCCGGCACCTCCTCGCCGATCTCCGACGGCGCCGCCGCGGTGGTCGTCATGAGCAAGGCCAAGGCCAAGGAGCTGGGGCTGACCTGGCTGGCCGAGATCGGCGCGCACGGCAACGTCGCGGGCCCGGACAACTCCCTGCACTCGCAGCCGTCCAACGCGATCCAGCACGCGCTCAAGAAGGGCGGGCTCGGCATCGAGGACCTGGACCTCATCGAGATCAACGAGGCGTTCGCCCAGGTCGGCATCCAGTCCACCCGTGACCTCGGGGTCAGCCCGGACAAGGTCAACGTCAACGGCGGGGCGATCGCGCTGGGCCACCCCATCGGCATGTCCGGCGCCCGGCTGGTGCTCACCCTCGCGCTGGAGCTCAAGCGCCGGGGCGGCGGCACGGGCGCGGCGGCGCTCTGCGGCGGCGGCGGCCAGGGCGACGCTCTGATCATCCACGTCCCGGCCCCCGGCGAGAGCGGTCACTGACCGTCGGCCGGCCGATCCCGTAGAGGCAGCACAGTGAGCGAGATCGTCGACGACGTCCCGGCGGCGGGCGCACCCCCGGTGCGCCGCAGCCGGGACGTGCCGATGCTGGTCGAGCGGGCCCGCGCGGGTGATCCCCGCGCGGTGGCCCGGCTGATCACCCTGGTCGAGTCGGGCGACGAGACGCTGCCGCGCATCGCGGCGGCCCTCGCGCCGTACGCCGGCCAGGCCCAGGTGGTCGGGCTGACCGGCTCGCCCGGGGTGGGCAAGTCGACCACCACCAACGAGCTGGTCCGGGCGCTGCGCGCCCGTGGTCACCGGGTGGGCGTGCTGGCCATCGACCCGTCCAGCCCGTTCACGGGCGGGGCGATCCTCGGCGACCGGGTCCGGATGCAGGACCACGCCACCGACCCGGGCGTCTACATCCGGTCGATGTCGAGCCGGGGCCACCTGGGCGGGCTGTCGGCGGCCACGCCGCAGGCGGTGCGGGTGCTGGAGGGCGCCGGCTGCGACGTGGTGCTGGTGGAGACCGTGGGCGTCGGGCAGGCCGAGGTGGAGGTCGCCTCGCTGGCCGACACCACGCTGGTGCTGCTCGCCCCGGGCATGGGTGACGCGATCCAGGCGGTCAAGGCCGGCATCCTGGAGATCGCCGACGTCTTCGTGGTCAACAAGGCCGACCGGGACGGCGTCGACGCCACCTACCGCGACATCCAGGGCATGATCGCCCTGGGCGAGCGTGGCCCGGGCCAGTGGCGGCCGCAGGTGGTGCGCGCGATCGCCTCCCGGGGCGAGGGGATCGACGACATCGCCGCCGCCATCGACAAGCACCGTGGCTGGCTGGTCGAGCACGGCGAGCTGCGCCGCCGCCAGGAGACGCGGGCCGCCGCCGAGGTCGAGGCGATCGCGCTGGGCGTGCTCCGCGCCCGGATCGGCTCCCTGCGCGACGGTACGGAGCTGCCGGCGCTCGCCGCGAAGGTGGCCGAGGGCACCCTCGACCCGTACGCGGCGGCCGACGAGCTGCTCGCCCAACTCGGCTCCTGAGGGACACCCCGAGCTAGTACGCTCGCACCGCTCCACGGTCGGCGTGGGGCGGTGCGCGGCGGAGTGGGGAGACGATGGGCGACGAGGCGACGCAGGAGCTGTCGGTGACGCCGGACGCGGTGCCGGGCGGGACGACGCTCGTCTCCGACGAGGTGGTGGAGAAGATCGCGGTGGCCGCCGCGCGGTCCGTGCCCGGGGTGGTCGAGCTGGGCGGGGACGTGGCCCGGTTCTTCAACGCGGTGCTCGACAAGGTCGGCCTCGACCAGGTCGGCGACGCCCGGCGCGGCTGCTCGGCCCACGTCACGAACGGCGCGGCGGTGGTCAACCTGGTCATCGTGATCGAGGCCGGCCGCGCGGTGCCGCAGGTGACCGCCGAGGTCCGGGCGCAGGTCGCCGGGGCGGTCGAGGCGTACGGGCTGCGGGTCGACGAGGTCAACATCAGGGTCGACGACGTGGCCCTGGGCGGTTCCGCCGAGCCCGCCGCGTGACGCGCCCGGCGGCGCAGGTTACCTGCCGGTACGAACTTACTTAGCGATCGTTCAGGTCTGGGCTCTACACTCGCAGTGCAGTCGAGGACTCGAGGAGGAGCCCCGCCGATGAACGCCGACGAGATCGCCGCCGGACGGGCACGCTGGCAGGCCCGCTACGACGCCGCGCGCAAGCGGGACGCCGACTTCACCACGCTCTCCGGGATGCCCGTCGACCCGGTCTACGGGCCGCCGGAGGGTGTCGCCTACCCGGGCTTCGAGCGCATCGGCTGGCCGGGCGAGTACCCGTACACCCGGGGCCTCTACCCGACCGGCTACCGCGGGCGGACCTGGACGATCCGGCAGTTCGCCGGCTTCGGCAACGCGCAGCAGACCAACGAGCGCTACAAGATGATCCTGGGCGCCGGCGGCGGGGGCCTCTCCGTCGCCTTCGACATGCCCACGCTGATGGGCCGGGACTCCGACGACCCGCAGGCGCTCGGCGAGGTGGGGCACTGCGGCGTCGCCATCGACACCGCCGCCGACATGGAGGCCCTCTTCGACGGCATCGACCTGGCCGGGGTCACCACGTCGATGACCATCTCCGGGCCGGCCGTGCCGGTGTTCTGCATGTACCTGGTGGCCGCCGAGCGGCAGGGCGCCGACCTGTCCAAGCTGGACGGCACGCTGCAGACGGACATCTTCAAGGAGTACATCGCGCAGAAGGAGTGGCTCTTCGACCCGGAGCCGCACCTGCGCCTGATCGGCGACCTGATGGAGTACTGCGCCCGGGAGATCCCGCGCTACAAGCCGCTCTCGGTCTCCGGCTACCACATCCGCGAGGCCGGCTCGACCGCAGCGCAGGAGCTGGCGTACACCCTCGCCGACGGGTTCGGCTACGTCGAGCTGGGGCTCTCCCGGGGGCTGGACGTCAACGTCTTCGCGCCCGGCCTGAGCTTCTTCTTCGACTCGCACGTCGACTTCTTCGAGGAGATCGCCAAGTTCCGGGCCGCCCGCCGGATCTGGGCCCGCTGGCTGCGCGACGTCTACGGCGCGACCAGCGAGAAGGCGCTCTGGCTGCGGTTCCACACGCAGACCGCCGGGGTGTCGCTGACCGCCCAGCAGCCGGTCAACAACGTGGTGCGTACCGCCGTGGAGGCACTCGCGGCGGTGCTCGGCGGCACCAACTCGCTGCACACCAACGCCCTGGACGAGACCCTGGCGCTGCCCACCGACGAGTCCGCCGAGATCGCCCTGCGTACCCAGCAGGTGCTGATGGAGGAGACCGGGGTGACAAACGTGGCGGACCCGCTGGGCGGGTCCTGGTACGTCGAGGCGCTCACCGACAAGATCGAGGCCGAGGCGGAGGAGATCTTCGCCCGGATCCGGCAGCTCGGCGGCGAGGGCCCGCACCGGATCGGCCCGATGACCTCCGGCATCCTGCGCGGCATCGAGGACGGCTGGTTCACCGGCCACATCGCCGAGTCCGCCTTCGTCTACCAGCAGGCGCTGGAGAAGGGCGACAAGCGGATCGTCGGCGTCAACTGCCACACCGGCACGGTCGCCAAGGACCTGGAGATCCTGCGCATCTCCCACGAGGTGGAGCTGGAGCAGCGCCGGGTGCTCGCCGAGCGGAAGGCCGGCCGCGACGAGGCCGCCGTCAAGGCCGCGATCGAGCGGATGGTCGCCGTCGGCCGGACCGACGGCAACATGATCCCGGCCATGCTGGACGCCGTACGCGCGGAGGCCACCCTCGGCGAGATCTGCGACGCCCTGCGCGCCGAGTGGGGCGTCTACCGCGAACCCGCCCGCTTCTGACCCCCGTTCCCCGACCCGGATCCCGCATCCGCGATCCCGCACCTCGTGTCCCGGCGGACGCCGCGACAGGCCTCGTACCGAGGACCGAGGTGCGGGATCGCGGCGTGCCGGGCGGGATGGTCGGGCAGGGGCGCGGGGAAGGGCGGGAGCAGCCGTGACAGTCGCAACTGTCGCCGTCGCGGTTGATCTGAGTTCGGCGGGTCGCGTGCGAGACTAGGTAACCATGAGCGACCCACGGATCACCTCGTCGATCTTCACCCGCGGCGCGGTCGACCTCAGCGCGCTGCGCACCCCCGCACCGGCCCCCGCCCGCCCCGCCACCCCGGCACAGTCCGCCCCCTCCGCCGAGTTTCCCGGCAGCGCCGGTGGCGGCGTCGCCGTCATCGACGTGAGCGAGGCGACATTCCAGTCCGAGGTTCTCGAGCGCTCGCTCACCACACCGGTGATCGTGGACTTCTGGGCCGAGTGGTGCGAGCCGTGCAAGCAGCTGAGCCCCGTGCTGGAGCGGCTGGCCGCCGAGGGCGGCGGCGCCTGGGTGCTCGCCAAGGTCGACGTGGACGCCAACCCGCGGATCGCCCAGATGTTCCGCGTACAGGGCATCCCGATGGTCTACGCGGTGGTCGGCGGCCAGCCGATCGACGCCTTCTCCGGAGTGGTGCCCGAGGCGCAGCTTCGGCAGTGGATCCAGGCGGTACTCAAGGCCGGTGGCGTGAGCGTCGCCGAGCCGGAGGACCCGCGCCTCGACGAGGCCGACGACGCCCTGATGAGCGGCGACCTCGACGCGGCCGAGCGGGCGTACCGCAAGATCCTCGCCGAGTCGCCCGCGGACGCCGCGGCGGAGGCGGGCCTCGCCCAGGTCGGGCTCGCCCGCCGGGTGGCCGGGGCCGACCCGGGCGCGGCGATCGCCGCCGCCCAGGCGAACCCCGACGACGTCGAGGCCCAGCTCCTGGCCGCCGACATCGAGGTGCTCAGCGGTCAGGCCGAGGCGGCGTACGCCCGCCTGGTGGGCCTGGTCCGCCGCACCGCCGGTGACGAGCGGGAGAAGGTACGCCAGCACCTGGTCAGCCTCTTCACGGTCGCCGGCCCGGAGGACCCTGCGGTCGCCTCGGCGCGCCGGGCCCTCGCCAGCGCCCTGTTCTGAGCACCACGCCCTGTTTGTGAGCACGTAGCACGCCAGCGCGGGCCGGCGTTCCGGCCGGCCCGCCCGACACCTCGAGGACGGGAGCCCATGATGCGCCGGATCGCCGTCCTCGACGCGCCCAGCAACCTCGGCCTGCGCCCACCCACGTCCACCTCGGTCCCCGGTTGCGGCAAGGCCCCGGGCGCGCTGCGCGACCAGGGGCTGCTCGCCCGGCTGCGGGCCCGCGACGCCGGCTGCCTCACCGCGCCCCGCTACGACCCCGGCGACTGGCGACCGGGTGACGGGGTCTGCCACGCCCGGGAGATCGCCGACTACTCGGTGGCGCTCGCGGAGCGGATCGGCGCCATCATCGACCGCAGCGAGTTCCCGCTGGTGCTCGGCGGCGACTGCTCCATCCTGCTCGGCTCGGCGCTGGCCATGCACCGGCTCGGCGAGGCGGTCGGCGGGCGCATCGGGCTGGTCTTCGTCGACGGCCACTCCGACTTCCGGCACCCCGGCAACGCCTCCTACGTGGGCGCGGCGGCCGGCGAGGACCTCGCGCTGGTCACCGGGCGGGGGCAGGCCGACCTGGCCGCCATCGAGGGGCGCCGGCCGTACTTCCGGGACATCGACGTGGTGGTGCTCGGCATCCGGGCGCAGGACGAGTACCGCCTGGACCTCCAGGCCGCCGGGATCACCACCCGGCCGGTGCCGGCGCTGCGCGCCGAGGGCGCCGCGCGTACGGCCCAGTGGGCGCACGAGCAACTCGCCGACTGCGCCGGCTACTGGGTGCACATCGACGTGGACGTGCTGGACCCGGCCGTGATGCCGGCCGTCGACGCCCCCGACCCGGGCGGCATCGCCTTCGCCGAGTTGGAGATCCTGCTCGCCGGCCTCGTCGACACCCCGCACTGCCTCGGCGTCGAGCTGACCGTCTTCGACCCCGACTACGACCCGGACGGCGCGTACGCGGCCGAGATCGTCAACACCGTGGTGGCCGGGTTGCGCCCGGTCTCCGCGCCGACGGCGTTGCCGCCCCGACTGCTGCCGGGCCCGTCGGCGTCGGCCGCCTCGTCCGGGCCGTCCCGGTCGGCCGCCCCCACCAGGCCCTCCGCGTCCGCTGCCCCGACCGTGCCGTCGCCGTCTGCCGCCCCCGGCGTGCCCTCGGCGTCCGCCGCCCCCGGCGTGCCCTCGGCGTCTGCCGCCCCGACCGTGCCGTCTGCCGCCCCCGGCGTACCGTCGACGTCTGCCGCTTCGGCCGCGCCCTCGGCGTCTGCCGCCCCCGGCGGGTTCTCGGCGTCTGCCGAGTCGGCTGTGCCCTCGGTCTCGGCCGTGCCCTCGGTCTCGGCTGTGCCCCCGGTCTCGGCCGTGCCCTCGGCGCGGCGGAGCAACGGCCGTCCCGAGGTCCCGGTCATGCACTCGTCGGCCTCCGCCCCGGCGCTCGTTCCCGCCCTCGTTCCAGGAAGCGACGGCGACGACCGGCACCCCGGCGGCGGCGAGGAACGTGCCGAGGGTGCTCCGCCAGCCCCGCTCCGGCCGCTCGGGCCGGTGGCCCCGGTCGCAGTCGCCTCCGACGGTCCCGCCGTGCCGGAACCCGTCGGCCCGCCCGCCTCCGCCGGCCCGGGCCTGCTACGCCGGGCGCCGCTCGCGGGCCTGAACCCGGGCGACCCGCTGCCCGCGCCCGAGGACGGCCCCTCGTCGTCCGCCGCCGGCATCGCCTGACTCCCTGTCGAGCTGCCCCATCTGTGCGCCCACCTGCCGAGTCCGTCGTGGCGGGCGGGGCTGGCGGCATGTGCCTGGGCCGGGACGAGGGAGGGACGGTCGAGGCCGGGTCGGTGCGCCGTCGAGGCCGGCGGGCCTGTCGAGGCCGGCGGGCCGGGGCGGGCGGCTAGTGGGACGTGCCGGGGCGGGGCGGGGCGAGGCAGAGGCGGTTGAGGTAGGGCCGATGCGCCTGCCGAGTCCGATGATGCGCCTGCCCACCGCCATCGTGACCCCGACCAGGACCGTCGAGTCCGATCGGAGCGGGGCGGCTGGTGGAATGTGCCCGGATTGGTCGGGGCAGAGGCGGTTGAGCTAGGGCCGGTGCGCCTGTCGGGTCCGATTCGGGCGGTCGGTGGCACCCAGGCCCACCGGTGGAACGTCATGGTTGTCACCGGCGGGGTTTGACAGCCGTGACGTTCCACCGGTGGATGGCTGGACGTGCGCCGGACCGCGTCGGCGCCTGCCCCGTCTGTAGGGGCAGCTCGACAGCGTCGGACTGGTTGGGTGGGACCGCGCGCCCGCCGGGGCCGCCGCAACGGCACAGGCGCTCGCCCTCGCCGTCGCCGTCGCCGTCGCCGTCGCCGTCGAGTATCGGACGACGGCGGTGCTGCCGGCGGACCTCGATCCGCAGCTGTCCCCCCTGGCGGTGCTGGACCTGTGCCGACCAGGACGTGGCCGGGTGAACCGCGAAGCGACGGTGCCGACGGTGCCCGATGCGGACCGCGCCGGATGCCGACCACACGGGGGGCGCGGACGGTGTCTGGTGCCGACGCCGCTGGGTGCGGACGCCGCCGGGTTGTGGACGGTGTCGGCTGCCGATCCCGCCGGGCGCGGAGGGCGCCGCGGCTGCTGACGGGGGTCGTACGTCTAGGTGCCGATGCGGGACTGGTCAGCGGGAGAGGGCGCGGAGGAAGCGTTCGGCGGCCGGGACGGCGGTGGCGGTGCTGGCTCCGCCCTTCTCGACGAAGACCGCGAACGCGACGTCGCCCTGCCAGCCGACGAACCAGGCGTGCGTGTGCGCCGGGTTGTCGTCGTACTCGGCGGTGCCCGTCTTGCCGTGCACCGGCGCGCCCGGCACGTCCCGCAGCGCGCTGCCGGAGCCGGCCGTGACCACCTCCCGCATCATCGCCCGGACCCCCTCGACCGACTCCGGCTTGAGCTGCGGGCCGGGGGTGGCGGGCTGGGCCGGGGCGGGGTCGAGCACCAGCTTCGGCTGCTCGAAGCGACCCCGGGCGACCGCCGCGGTGGCCGACGCCATGGCCAGCGGGCTGACCAGCGTGGTGCCCTGCCCGATGGCGGCGGCGGCCTGCTCGGTCGCCCCGCCGTTCGCCGAGACCTTGCCGGTGAAGGCGTCGAGGCCGACGTCCCACTGCCCCTCCAGCCCGAGGGAACGGCCGGTCGCGGCCAGCCCGTCGGGGCCGAGCTTCGGCGCCAACGCGGCGAACGCGGTGTTGCAGGACTTGGCGAAGTCCGTGCGGAAGGGCACCGGACCCAGCGCGAAGTTGTCGGAGTTCTTGAACGGCCTGCCGTCGACGGTGAACGTCTTCGGGCAGTCCACCGTCGCGTCCGGCGTGACCGCACCCCGGTCGAGCAGGCCGAGCGCGCTGACCATCTTGAAGGTGGAGCCCGGCGGGACCTGGGCGGTGAAGGCCAGGTTCTCCCCGGCCCCGCCGGGACCGTTGGCCGCGGCGAGCACCGTGCCGTCGCTGATCCGCACCGCCACCAGCGCCGCCCGGCGCTTCTCGCCGCGCAGGGCGGTGTCGGCCGCGTTCTGGGTGGCCACGTCGAGCGTGGTCTTCACCGGCTGCCCCGGCTTCGGCTCGCTGCGGAACACCTCGGTGCCGGTGGGCACCAGCGTGCCGTCCGGCCCGGGGCGCTCGGTGATCACGGTCAGCCCCGGCACGCCGCGTAGCCGCTCGTCGTGGCGGCCCTGGAGTCCGCCGTGGCCGACCAGGTCGCCGGCCTCGTAGCGGTCGGGGTGCTGGGCGAGGTCGTCGGCCTGGGCCGGGTCGACGGAGCCGAGCACCGCCCGGGCGAACTCCCGGGTGGGTGCCAGGTCGAGCTTGTCGCTGCGGAACTTGGTGCCCGGCAGGTCGTAGATGCGCGGTTTGATCTGCCGGTACGCCTCCTCCCGCAGCGTCACCACCTCGACGAACGCGCCCGGATCCGCGTCGGCGAGCCGCTTGGGCAGCCCGGAGAGGTCCACCGGAGGGGTGATCGCCGGCCGGATCGCCCGGAAGGCCGAAGCCAGCTTCCGGGTCAGGCCCGGGAGGTCGGTGACCTCGCTCGGTTGAAGCCCGACCCGCACCACCGGCCGGGGCGCCACGATCGGCCGGCCGGCGGCGTCGAGCACCGCGGCCCGGGTGGCGGTGTCGCGGCGCAGCCCCAGCCGGTCGCCCCGGGTGAGCTGCTCCTGCACCACCTGCGGCTCCCAGATCACCCGCCACTCCTCGCCGCCCCGGCTGAGCCGCACCGGACGCTCGTACGCCCAGCGGGTCTGGCCCGGGAGGGCCCAGTCGACCTTGACCACCGCGGTCGCGACGTCCTTGGTCACCTTCGCCTCGCCCCGGCGGGTCAGCGTCGGCGGCGTGGCCGCCAGCTCGCCGGAGAGCTCCTTGAGCTCGCGGGCGACGTCGGCCGCCGGCACCTTGGCGCCGGTCGGGTCGACGAAGCCGACGGCCTGGAGGTTGCCCGAGCGCCAACCGGCCAGGAACGCGTCGACGCTGCGCTCCGGCCCGTCACCGCCCGAGCACGCGGTGAGGGCGCCGGCCGCGAGCGTGGTCGCGGCGAGCAGCGCCAGCGACGGGCGGAGCCGGTTGCGGCGGGGGCGGCGGGGGTAGGACAGGCGCATGGAGCAGCTCTCCGATCTCGGAACTGCCCTGCACGCTAGTACGGCGGCGCCGTCCGCACCGTCCCCCCGCACCGGGACGTGCGGAAAGAGAGCCGTCG
Organism: Micromonospora sp. DT178; assembly: GCF_049841695.1. Classification (NCBI taxonomy): domain Bacteria; kingdom Bacillati; phylum Actinomycetota; class Actinomycetes; order Micromonosporales; family Micromonosporaceae; genus Micromonospora; species Micromonospora sp. DT178. The sequence continues at coordinate 170,008 of NZ_JBNCKV010000014.1, read as the reverse complement.
CCCGGGTGATGAACGACTGGTGGCGGGGTACTCCCGAACCGGCCAACCTCGTACCCGCAACGGGTGAAAGGACGAAGTCCGGAACCGGACGTCCGCACTGTGGTCCGCCGAGCAAGGGGCGGAACGGCAGGGCCTAGGCTGGGCGGCAGAGTGACCCACAATGCGGTGGGTCGAGGGGAGTGGCACCGATGGACCGGCGTCCGGCGATCAAACCGGGACCCGACCTCCGGCAGGATGACACCGGCCGGGACGACAGCTTCGATTCGGCGACCGACGGGGACGGCTTCGGCCGACTCGACACAGGAGTGACCGGGATGACCGGTTCGAGTATCGACACCCTCTACGATCTGGGTCTGCCCGCCGACGCGCTGGCCGACGACGTGGAGGACAACGAACTCGACGAGCCGGTTCCCAACGTGGAGCGCCTGGTCGCCCAGGCGGTCGCGCTCGCCGGCGACGACCACGACGCGGCGACCCTGGTCAGCCGCTTCTGGCGGTTCGCGCCGGACGAGGAGCTGATCGGCTTCACCGCCGAGGAGATGCTGGAGGCGGCCCGCGCGCACCGCGACCTCGCCCAGCAGCGGGTACCGGGCGAGTTGAAGCTGCGCATCCACGAGCCCGACGCCGATCAGCACCACTCCGTCATCGAGATCGTCACCGACGACATGCCGTTCCTGGTCGACTCGGTGACCGCCCTGCTCAATTCGCACCACCTGGACGTGCACCTGCTGGTCCACCCGCTGGTGGTGGTCCGGCGCGAGCCGCTGGGCCGGCTGGTCGAGGTCTCCGCCGACGTCGAGCCCGACGACGCCATCGCCGGCGACCTGGTCGAGAGCTGGATGCACATCGAGATCGACCCGGTGCGCGACGCCGCCGAGCGGGACAGGCTGCGTCGGGAGCTCCAGCGGGTGCTCACCGACGTGCGGGAGGCGGTGGAGGACTGGCCGAAGATGCGCCAGCGGGCCCTCGCCCTCGCCGACGAGCTGGCCGCCGCGCGGACGTCGGACAACCGGCCGCCGGTGCCGGAGAAGGACATCACGGACTCGGTGGAGCTGCTCCGCTGGCTCGCCCACGACCACTTCACGTTCCTGGGCTACCGGGAGTACCGGCTGGTCGACACCGGCGAGTCGGCTGCCGGGGACGGGGAACGGGGCAGCGGGCAGGCCCTGGAGGCGGTGCTCGGCACCGGGCTGGGCATCCTGCGCCAGGACTCCCCGGAGGCCCGGCCGCTGTCGTCGATGACGCCCGAGGCGCACGACAAGGTCACCGAGAAGCGGCTGCTGATCATCACCAAGGCGAACTCGCGGGCTACCGTGCACCGCTCCGCCTACCTCGACTACATCGGCTTCAAGATCTTCAACGAGGCCGGCGAGGTGATCGGCGAGCGGCGCTTCCTGGGGCTGTTCTCCACGGCCGCGTACCGGACCAGCGTGCAGGAGCTGCCGGTGGTCCGCCGCAAGGTGGCCGAGGTGCTGGACCGCTCCGGCCTGAGCCAGCGCAGCCACTCCGGCAAGGACCTGCTCCAGATCCTGGAGACCTACCCGCGCGACGAGCTGTTCCAGATCAAGACCGAGGACCTCTACCACGCGGTCATCGGGGTGCTGCGGATGGCCGGTCGCCGGCAGCTGCGGGTGTTCCTGCGCCGGGACGCGTACGGGCGGTTCATCTCCTGCCTGATCTACCTGCCCCGGGACCGGTTCACCACCCAGAACCGCCTGCGGATGCAGGACATCCTGCTGCGCGAGCTGAACGGCCTCGGGGTCGACTACACGACCCGGGTCACCGAGTCGATGCTCGCCCGGGTGCACTTCACCGTCCGGACCGACCCGACGAAGGTCCCGGGCGACATCGACGCCGACCTGCTCGCCGAGGAGCTGGCCGACGCCACCCGGCTCTGGGACGACGACTACCGGCTGGTGCTGGAGCGCAAGCTCGGCGACGAGCAGGCCAAGCACCTGTTCACCCGGTACGCCGACGCCTTCCCCGAGGGTTACAAGGACGGCCACACGCCGTACGAGGCGATGAAGGACCTGGCGAAGCTGGAGCTGCTGGAGGAGCCCGGCCAGCTGGAGATGCACCTGTTCCGCAAGCAGCTCGCGCCGCGGGCCGGCGGGCGGGGGCCGGACGTCGACGAGGCGATGGACGTCCGCTTCAAGGTCTACCGCTACGGCGAGCCGATGATGCTCTCCGCCGTGCTGCCGGTGCTGCACTCGCTCGGCGTCAAGGTGGTCGACGAGCACCCGCACGAGGTGGACCGGATCGACGGTCGGGTCTACCTCTACGACTTCGGGCTGCGGCTGCCCGAGGGCCACCAGGAGCTGGCCGAGGTGCGCCCGCACGTGGAGAACGCCTTCGCGGCGGCGTGGCGGGGCGAGGCCGAGGTGGACGGCTTCAACGAGCTGGTGCTGCGCGCCGGTCTCACCTGGCGGCAGGTGGTGGTGCTGCGCGCGTACGCGAAGTACCTGCGCCAGGCCGGCACGGTCTTCTCCCAGGAGTACATGGAGCAGACCTTCATCGCGTACCCGAGGATCGCCGCCCTGCTGGTGGAGCTGTTCGAGGTGCGGTTCGCGCCCGGCGCGGACGGCCACGAGCAGCGGCAGCAGCGCAGCGCCGAGCTGGTGGGCGACATCCGGGCCGCGCTGGACGACGTCGCCAGCCTCGACCAGGACCGGATCCTGCGCGCCTACCTGACGATGATCCAGGCCACCCTGCGCACCAGCTTCTACCAGAAGCGCTCCGACGGGCGGCCGAAGTCGTACGTGGCGCTCAAGCTGGACCCGCAGGCGATCCCCGACCTGCCGGCGCCGCGGCCGAAGTTCGAGATCTTCGTGTACTCGCCGCGCTTCGAGGGCGTGCACCTGCGGTTCGGGCCGGTGGCCCGGGGCGGGCTGCGCTGGTCCGACCGCCGCGAGGACTTCCGCACCGAGGTGCTCGGCCTGGTCAAGGCGCAGATGGTGAAGAACGCCGTCATCGTGCCGGTCGGCGCCAAGGGCGGCTTCGTGCTCAAGCAGAAGCCGGGGGACCGGGACGAGGCGGTCGTCTGCTACAAGGAGTTCATCTCGGCGCTGCTGGACGTCACGGACAACATCGTCAGCGGCGAGATCGTGCCGCCGGAGGACGTGGTCCGGCACGACGGCGACGACCCGTACATGGTGGTCGCGGCGGACAAGGGCACGGCGACGTTCTCGGACATCGCCAACGAGATCTCCACGGCGCACCAGTTCTGGCTCGGCGACGCGTTCGCCTCCGGCGGCTCCGCCGGGTACGACCACAAGAAGATGGGCATCACCGCCCGGGGCGCCTGGGAGTCGGTGAAGCGGCACTTCCGCGAGATGGGCCACGACACCCAGACCCAGGACTTCACCGTGGTCGGTGTCGGCGACATGTCCGGCGACGTGTTCGGCAACGGGATGCTGTTGTCGGAGCACATCCGGCTGGTGGCCGCGTTCGACCACCGGCACATCTTCCTCGACCCGGACCCGGACGCCGCCACCTCGTACGCCGAGCGGAGGCGGCTGTTCGACCTGCCCCGTTCGTCGTGGGAGGACTACGACCGGGCGCTGATCTCCGCCGGCGGCGGCGTGTACCCGCGTACCGCCAAGTCGGTGCCGATCTCGCCGCAGGTCCGCGAGGTGCTGGGCCTTGACGGCGACGTGACGCAGCTCTCGCCGCAGGAGCTGATGAAGGCCATCCTGACCGCGCCCGTCGACCTGTTCTGGAACGGCGGCATCGGCACGTACGTGAAGGCCTCCAGCCAGACCAACGCGGAGGTGGGCGACAAGTCCAACGACGCGATCCGGGTGGACGGCAGGAACGTGCGCTGCCGGGTGGTCGGTGAGGGCGGCAACCTGGGCTGGACCCAGCTCGGGCGGATCGAGTACGCCCAGACCGGCGGGCGGATCTACACGGACTTCATCGACAACGCGGCCGGGGTGGACTGCTCCGACCACGAGGTGAACATCAAGATCCTGCTGAACACGGCGGTCGGCGACGGCGCGTTGACCCTGCCCGAGCGGGACGAGCTGCTCGCGGGGATGACCGACGAGGTCGCCGAGCTGGTGCTGCGGGACAACTACGACCAGGCCCGGGCGATCAACAACGCGCAGGCGCAGGCCGCCTCGCTGCTGCCGGTGCACCGGCGGATGATCACCGATCTGGAGCGCTCGGGGGCGCTGGACCGGTCCCTGGAGGCGCTGCCGCCGGACGACGAGATGGCGGTGCGCACCGAGTCCGGGCTGACCGCGCCGGAGTTCGCCGTGCTGCTCGCGTACGTCAAGATCGTCCTTGAGACGGAGATCCTGGCGGAGGGGCTCGCGGACGAGGAGTGGACGACCGAGGTCCTGGTCAACTACTTCCCGACGCCGATGCGCGAGCGGTTCGCCGACCGGATGGGCCAGCACCGGCTGCGCCGGGACATCGTGACGACGGTGCTGGTCAACGAGGCGATCAACCGGGGCGGCATCTCGTTCGTCTTCCGGGTGGTCGAGGAGACGGCCGCCTCGGCGGCGGACGTGATCCGGGCGTACGTGGTGGTCCGCGAGGTGTTCGGGCTGCGCGCGCTGTGGGACGCGGTGGAGGCCCTGGACAACCGGATCGACCCCGAGTTGCAGACCAGCGTCTACCTGGACACCCGGCGCCTGCTCGACCGGGCGGTGCGGTGGCTGGTGACCAACCGCCGTTCGCCGATCGACGTGCCGGCGGAGATCGCCCGGCTGCGCGACGGGGTGGCCCGGCTCCTGCCCGACCTGGAGGAGCGCTTCTACGGCAGCGAGCGGGAGTCCCTCGCGGCGCACATCGACTCGCTGACCGAGCGGGGGCTGCCGCGCGACCTGGCCGAGCAGGCGACCCGGCTGATGTACAGCTTCGGCCTGCTCGACGTGGTGGAGACCGCGGCGAGCAGCGGGCGGGACGTGGGCGAGGTGGCCTCGGTCTACTTCGTGCTCTCCGACCGGTTCCGGGTCGACTCGCTGCTGTCGAAGATCTCCCTGCTGCCGCGTGAGGACCGCTGGCAGACACTGGCCCGGATGGCGCTGCGCTACGACCTGTACGCCGCGCTGGCCGCGCTGACCGCGGAGGTTCTCGACTCCACCTCCGGCAACCTGTCGCCGCAGGAGCGGGTGCTCCAGTGGGAGCAGTCGAACGCCACCTCGATCCACCGCGCCGAGCGGGCGATGGGGGAGTTCGACGAGTCCCGGGCGGACCTCGCCGCACTGTCGGTGCTGCTGCGCCAGATCCGCACCCTGGTGCGGACCTCCGCCGCCGCCTGACGCGCACGGCACGCGGTCCGGCCGGTCGGTGTTCCGACCGGCCGGACCGCGTCGTGTCTTGCGGGTTGGGAGGGTGCCGCGCGGTTGCCGGCTCAGGCCGGCATGGAGGCGAAGACGACCACGTTGTCGGGGTAGCTGCCGGCGGCCTGGTCGAAGGTCCCGCCGCAGGTGACCACGCGCAGGCCGGGCCGGTCGCTGGGACCGTAGACCTGCTCGGTCGGGAACTCCGTCTTCGGGTACGCCTTGACCGACTCGACCGTGAAGGTGGCCTGCTGCCCGTCCTCCCGGGTGACGGTGATGGTGTCGCCCGGTTGCAGCGCACCGAGGGAGAAGAAGACCGCCGGCCCGATCGCCGCCGAGTCGACGTGCCCGACGATGACCGCGTTGCCGATCTCACCCGGGCTCGGCCCCGGCTCGTACCAGCCGGCCAGCTGCGCCCGCTCCAGCGGGGGCACCTGGACGGTGCCGTCCGGGTTGGTGCCGAGCGGCATGATCGCGGCGTCGACCCCGATCCGGGGGATGGCGATCGTGGTGGGGGCGGAGCGGGCGAGGCCCGTGCCGGCGGCGACGTCCGGGTCCGGCGCGTCGGCGACCGCCGGCCCGGTGCTGGCGGACGCGGCCAGGGGCTGCGGGGGGCGGGGAGCGGATCCGGTCTTGGCCGAGGCGCCGATCAGGCCGGCGCCGACCATGGCGACCACGACGACGACGGCCGCGCCGGCGGCGCGCCACGGTCTCCCGTGACGGCCGCCGGCCGGTGTCGCCGTCATGTCAGACGAAGGACTCATCGGTCCGACGCCGGCGCATCAGCACGAGGCCGCCCAGGGCGGCCGCGCCGATCAGGCTCGCCCCACCGGCGGCCAGGCCCCGGTCGGTGCCGGCGCCGACGCCACCGTCACCACCGTCGACCCCACCGCGCGGCAGCACGACCAGCTCGCCCTCGCCGCACGAGCCCTTGAGCTCGTAGCGGCCCGGCTGGGCGTCCTCGGAGACCTTGGCCTCGCCGTAGTAGACGAAGTCCCGCTTGTGCTCCCAGCGGTCCTTGTCCTTGTCCTTGCCGTTGCCGTTGCCCTCGGACTCCTCGTCCGACCAGCCGTTGTCGTGGCCCTTCCGGTCGTACTCGTCCGAGCCGTTGCTGTCCGAGCCGTACCCGGCGTGGTCCTTGCGGTCCGCGCGGTCGTACTCGTCGGAGCCGTTGCTGCCCGAGCCGTACTTGTCGTCGTGGCCCTCACGGCCCTCACGGCCCTCACGGTCGCCCTTGTCGCCGCGGTTGCCCTCGGCGTCCTGGCCGTGCTCGTAGCCCTTCCAGTCGCGGTCGCCCTCGGCGCCGGCTTCGGCGTCGGCGGCGCCGCCACCCTGGCCGTCGGCGGTCGGCTGGCCACCGTTGGCCGGCGGCTGCGGCTTGCTGGTGTCGCTGGCCGACGGCTGCGGCTTGGGGCTCTGGTCCTTGCCGTTGTCGTCCTTGCCGTGGTCGCGGCCCTTGTCCTCGTGGTCCTTGCCCTTGTCGTGGTCGCGGCCCTTGTCCTCGTGGTCCCGGCCCTTGTCGTGGTCGCGGGAGTCCTCCTCCCCGCCACGCCAGTCGGTACGGCCCTCGGCCGGCTTGAGCGCGACCTTGCCGGTGACCTTCGACCACACGAAGGCGTGCTCCTGCCGGTCCGGGCAGACCTCGAGCAGCTTGACCGTGTCGCCCGCCTTGACGACGTGGGGCTTGGCGTAGACCTTGCCCTCGTCGTCGTGGTGGCCGTCCGCGAACGCGATCCCCGGCGTGAACATGAGCAAGGAGGCGCCACCGAGGGCCGCGCCAGCAACGACCTTCCCGAGCATCTTGTTTGCCATGACCTGCGTCACTCCATCCCTGTTGTCCTGAGCCCGGCGACAACCGAGCTACGGACGACGTTAGACCGTTTCACGAGCTATGAAGGGAAAGATTCGTGTTTTGGTATTTCGGCAGGCTAAGCGCGCTAGGGGCGCTACGCCGCTTTGGCGGCATGTCGGGCTCGCTCGGGTGGTTCCCGCCCTTGTGGCGCCCGGAGGGCCGGTCGCGCGGCCCGTGCCCGCCCGGCCGTCCCGTCCCGTCGCCTCCGCCCCGCCGGCACCGGCGTCCCCTTCGGGCCCTCCTGTCACATCGAGGCATTGCCATGGAAGCGCTCCCATGCAAGAATCGCTGCACGCGGTTCGGGGAGCCACACCGCGAAAGGCAGGAGTCGAGGGCACCGGTCCGCCGGACGACGTCCCGCCTCCCGACCGGCCCAATCGTCGCCGGTCGGACCACCACCAAACGCCCGACCGGGTCGGGCACACCCCCGAAGAACCCGTGGTACCGGCGGACGTCCGCGCAGGACGCCCATCGGGCCGTAACGCCGGGCCGTTCGCGGATCCGGTCTCGCCCAAGGAGATCAGTGGCATGAATGTGTGGAGAAGGCTGTCCGGCCCCCGCCGGGCCCTCGCGCTCGGTGGCGCGGGCGCTCTGGTCGCGGGCGGACTGGTGACCCTGCCGGTCACCGTGGCGCACGCCGCCACCCAGTGCGACGTGTCGTACACGACCAGCGACTGGCAGGGCGGGTTCACCGCCACCGTCAACATCAAGAACATCGGCGACGCCCTCAACGGCTGGACGCTGGGCTTCACCTTCCCCGACGGCAACCAGCGGGTGCAGCAGGGCTGGTCGGCCCGCTGGTCGCAGAGCGGCCAGAACGTCACCGCGCAGAACGAGTCCTACAACGGCGCGGTGGCCAGCGGCGCCACGGTGAGCCTCGGCTTCAACGGGGCCTGGAGCGGCAGCAACCCCAAGCCCACCTCGTTCACGCTCAACGGCGTGACCTGCAACGGGGGCGGCACCAACCCCACCACCCCGCCGCCCAGTACCCCGCCGCCGACGACGCCGCCCCCCACGACGCCGCCGCCGACCACCCCGCCGCCCACCACCCCGCCGCCCGGGCAGAAGGTGGACAACCCCTACCTGAACGCCCAGGGGTACGTGAACCCGGAGTGGAAGGCCAAGGCCGAGTCGGTCGCGGGCGGCAACCGGGTGTCGAACAACCCGACCGCCGTGTGGATCGACCGGATCGCCGCCATCAACGGCACCCCGGACAGCAGCTCCAACGGCGCGATGGGCGTCCGCGACCACCTGAACAAGGCCCTCGAGCAGGGCGCGGACTACATCCAGTTCGTCATCTACAACCTGCCCGGCCGGGACTGTGCCGCGCTGGCCTCCAACGGTGAGCTGCGCGCGGACGAGCTGCCCCGGTACAAGGCCGAGTACATCGACCCGATCGCCGCGATCCAGGCCGACCCGAAGTACGCCGGCCTGCGGATCGTGAACATCATCGAGATCGACTCGCTGCCGAACCTGGTGACCAACACCTCCGGCAACCCCGGCGGCACCGCGATGTGCGACACGGTGAAGGCCAACGGCGCCTACGTCAACGGTGTCGGGTACGCCCTGTCGAAGCTGGGCGCGATCGGCAACGTCTACAACTACATCGACGCCGCCCACCACGGCTGGATCGGCTGGGACAGCAACTTCAGCCCGACCGCACAGATCCTGAAGGACGCCTCCGTGGCCTCCGGCAGCAACGTGAACAACGTCCACGGCTTCATCGTCAACACCGCCAACTACTCGGCGCTGCGCGAGCCCTACGTCAAGATCACGGACAACGTGAACGGGACCAGCGTGCGGCAGTCGAAGTGGATCGACTGGAACTTCTACGTGGACGAGCTCTCGTTCGCCCAGGCGTTCCGCAACGAGCTCGTCGCCAAGGGCTTCGACTCGAAGATCGGCATGCTGATCGACACGTCCCGCAACGGCTGGGGCGGCTCCGCCCGGCCCACCGGCCCGGGCGCGACGACCAGCGTGGACACGTACGTCAACGGCGGCCGGGTGGACCGGCGGATCCACGCCGGTAACTGGTGCAACCAGGCCGGGGCCGGCCTGGGCGAGCGCCCGAAGGCCGCGCCGGAGCCGGGCATCGACGCGTACGTCTGGGTGAAGCCCCCGGGCGAGTCGGACGGCTCCAGCAAGGAGATCCCGAACAACGAGGGCAAGGGCTTCGACCGGATGTGCGACCCGACCTACACCGGCAACGCCCGCAACGGCAACAGCATGAGCGGCGCCCTGCCGGACGCCCCGATCTCGGGCGCCTGGTTCCCGGCGCAGTTCGCGCAGCTCATGCAGAACGCGTACCCGGCGCTCTGAGAGCGGTGCCCACCCGCCGCTGGCAGTAGGTGAGGCGCTCCAGCGGCAGGTTCCCCGGGCCCCCGGTCCGACCGTCCGACGGTCGGGCCGGGGGCCCCTCGCGTACGCCGGTCAGGGCACCGTCTTCTCGATCGCCGCGCGGCCCAGCTCGGCCAGGTCCCGGCGGGCCCGCTCGACGTTCTCCGGCGTCAGGTCCTGCCCCCGGGCCGCGACCAGGTCCTCCGGCTCCCAGGGCTGCTCCGCCCCGGTACGGATGTTGTCCGGGGCCGCGCCCGTGCCGGTGCCGGTCGCGCCGGTGCCGGCGGCGTACGGGTCGCCGATCAGCTCGTCGCCACCCGCCTCGTCCCCGGGCCCGGTGAACGACGGAGTGTCGCGGTCGGCGCCGCCGCCGGTCATCAGCTGCGGGATGCCGGTGTCGTCCTCGACCGCCGCGGCCACCTCCGGGCTCTCCTCCAGCGGTCGGTCACGGTCACGGTCCGTCATGTCGCTGCCCTCCTGTCGCCAGGTGGTCTCCTGATCCTGCTCGCGTACCCGGCGTGGCGGTGCCCATGCCGGGGGTCGGCGGGGCGGCTCAGCGCTCCTCGTCGGAGGTCTCCGGCGGTTCGACCGGATTGCGCCACTGCCAGAGCAGCATCAGCACGCCGAAGGCGAGCATGCCGAGGCCCGCCCAGAGGTTGATCCGGACCCCCTGCGCCTTCTGGACGGCGGAATCGCCGTCGAAGACGCCGATCAGGGTGACGATCGCCCCGTACGCGGTGAAGAGGCCACCGATCACCCGGCGGATGTCGAACAGCCGGGCGGCGGCCGAGCGGCGGCGGGCCTCCTCGGTGGCCTCGACCGACCGGTCGTGCCCGTGCGGGTTGAGGTTTTCCATGCTCATGGCCGAGCACCCCTTCCTAGAAGAACGGCACGTAGAGGAGGAGGGACAGCGCCACCGCGATCAGGCCGAGGAGCACCGGGGAGCGCCACCAGACGGCGTCCCCGGTCAGCAGGTCGCCCTTCATGTCGACGGCGCCCATGCCGTAGACCAGCCCGCGCAGGTCCTCGTCCTGTTTCTTCGCGGTGAACGGGGTCACCACGGCGGCGACGACGGCCGCCGTGGCGAAGGCGATGCCGGCGCCCCAGAAGCTCTCCTCCAGGTCGGAGTTGAAGTGCACCACCCCGGCCTTGTAGAGCAGGTAGGTCGCCAGCGCCGCCAGGGTGCCCATCAGCAGGGAGAGGAAGCCGGCCGCCGCGCTCATCCGCCGCCAGAACATGCCGATGATGAAGGTGGCGAACAGCGGCGCGTTGAACAGCGAGAACAGTGCCTGGATGTAGTTCATGATGTTGCTGAACCCGGCGGCGATGAACGCCGTGCCGATGCCGACCAGCACGCCGCCGACCGTCGCCCACCGGCCGATGCGGATGTAGTAGTCGTCCGGGCGGTCCCGGCGCACGTACTGCTGCCAGATGTCGTAGGTGAACACGGTGTTGAAGCCGCTCACGTTCGCCGCCATGCCGGCCATGAACGAGGCGACCAGGCCGGTCACCGCGATCCCCAGCACGCCGTTGGGGAGCAGGTCGCGCATCAGCAGCGGGATCGCGTTGTTGTAGACCAGGTCGCCGCTCTCCGCGCCGAGCCCCTGCACCGTCACGAGGGCGACCAGGCCGGGGATCACCGTGACCACCGGGATGAGCAGCTTCGGGTACGCGGCGATGATCGGCGTACGCCGGGCGGCGCTCATGTTCTTGGCCGACAGCGCGCGCTGCACCTCGGCGAAGTTGGTCGTCCAGTAGCCGAAGGAGAGCACGAAGCCGAGGCCGAAGACGATGCCGATCCAGTGCGCGCCGAGCGGGTTGTCGGTGCCGCCGGTGTCCTGCCAGGTGTGCAACCCCGCCTCGCCCAGCTTGGACTCGCGCACCGCGTCCATCAGGCCGGAGACGCCGCCCACCTTGACCAGTCCCAGGATCGTGATCGGCAGCAGGCCCGCGATGATCACGAAGAACTGGAGCACCTCGTTGTAGATCGCCCCGGAGAGCCCGCCCACGGTGATGTACGCCAGCACGATCAGCGCGCCGATCACGATGGCGACCCAGAGCGGCCAGCCGAGCAGCGCCTGCATGATCAGCGCCAGGGCGTAGAGGTTCACCCCGGCGATGAGCACCTGGGCGACCGCGAAGCTGAGCGCGTTCAGCAGGTGGGTGGGGCGGTTGAAGCGCAGCCGCAGGTACTCGGGCACGCTGCGGACCCTGGAGCCGTAGTAGAACGGCATCATCACGATGCCGAGGAAGACCATCGCCGGCACGGCGCCGATCCAGTAGTAGTGCAGCGTCATCGCGCCGTACTGGGCGCCGTTGGCGGCCATGCCGATGATCTCCAACGCTCCGAGGTTGGCCGAGACGAAGGCCAGGCCGGTCACCCAGGCGGGCAGGGAGCGGCCGGAGAGGAAGAAGTCGACGCTGGTCTTGATGGCCCGCCGGGCGGCGAAGCCGACACCGAGCACCGTGACGAAGTAGAGCGCCAGGATGCCGTAGTCCAGGACGTTCATGTTCAGCCGCAGGCCATCGCCGTCCATCCCGGTAACCCTTCGTCGACCGCGCGTGCCGGATGAGTGCGCGCGCGCCCAATTACCCCGAACGCGCAGTTTCACGCCTGCGGCGGCGAAAACCCGCCCGCACCCCGTTGCCGACCCGGGAGGGCACGAAAAGGACGCCCCTGCCCGGAGGCGTCCCGTCAGGGCGCCGTCCCCGCGAGTGGAACCCGGACGCCGAGACGCCCCCGGCCGATCGGCCGGGGGCGCCTGCGGGGAACCGGGTCAGCGTCCGAGCACCCGGTCCAGGAAGTCGCGGTAGTGGCGGACGGCCATCCGGAGCTGTTCGGTGTCGGCGGAGCCGGCGTCCTGCCAGCCGCCCAGCTTGTTCTTCTGCGCGGACAGCGCCGAGGAGAGCGCCTGGATGGCCTCGTCGACCAGCGACTGGGCCTCACCGGCCGCCGCGCGGGGATCGTCCACGAACCGCAGCTGGACGTTGCGCCAGCGGTCCCGGAAGCCCTGCGCCGTCGTCGGGTCGAAGAGGCTGGCCGGTTCGGCGGCCACCGTCGCGCCCGCCGGCCGGTCGGTCCCGGCGGACCCCAGTTCCCCGGTGGCCGCGCGTCCGGCCGGCGCGTGCTCGGCGTCCGGGTCGACCATGGCGGGCGTGGCGCTGCCGTATCCGGCCGCACCGGCCGCGCCGCCCTCCGGGTCGCCGGCCCACCCGGTCACGTCGGCCCGGCGCTCGGGACGGCCGTCGGCGGCGTCCGGCGGCAGCACCGCGGCGCCGTCGCGGCGGGCCTGCCGGTCGTCGGAGCGGTCGTCGCCGAGCCCGACCGAACGGTGGAACTCAGCGGTCGGGTCCGCCCGGCGGCCCTCCCGGGGGCCGTCCACGGCGCCGTCGCCCGGCCGCGCGGTCGACTCCGTACGCGGGTCGGGCTCGTCCTCGGGAAGGGGACTGGCCAGGGCGGACGCGGCGACCGCGCCGCCGACGCTGGTGGCCCCGAAGGCGGTCGGCACCGGCCCCGGCTCGTGGAACCCGGCCCGGTCGCGGTCCGCGTCCCGGTCGTCCGGCCGGCCCCTGCCGGAGTCCCGGCCGCGCGACGGCTCGTCGTCGCGGTCGGTCCGGTCGCGGTCGGCGACCGCCGGATCGTCGAAGGTGCCCCGGTCGTCGAGGACGTCCTCGGGTACGTCGGCCCGGCCGGCCCGGTCGCCCGGAGGCGGCACCGGCACCGGCTCGGAGCGGACGGCCTCGGGGTGCTCGTTGCCCACCCGCTGCTCTTCCTGGCGCATGGTCATCCTCCTAGCGGCTCGTGACGTCGTGCTGGCTGTCCGGGTCGTGCTGCGCGGACGGTCGGGCGCCGACCGGCTCCTCGCCGAGCAGGTCTGCGAAGAGGGCGCGGTAGTGGACGACGGCCTGGCGGAGTTCCTCGGTGCTCGCCTCGCCCCGGGAGTTGCGCAGGTGGATCTCGTGGGCGTCGCGGTAGTGGCCCAGCGTGCGGGCGTGCTCGACGGAGAGGTGGGCGATCTGGTCGGAGAACTCACCGGTGGGGTAGCCACGTTCCGCGATGAGCCGGGTGACCAGTTCGTCCGCCTCACCCACGGTCTCGGCGGGGAAGTCGACGAAGCGGACCTGGAGCTCCTCCCACGCGGCGGAGTACCGGGCCCGGGACTCGGGGGCGAGAGGGGTCAGCGTGAGCTCCGCGTGGCGGCGCTCCCGCTCCCGCAGTTCCCGTTCGGCGGCGCTCCGGTTGTCCTGCTCGGCGACGGCACGGTCGTACTCGGGACCGAACCGCGACCGCAGCGCGCGGCGGCGGGCGTACGACCGGGCGGCCACGGCTACGGCCGCGATCACCAGCACGACGAGAACGATGACGACTATCTGCGTGGGCGACATGGCTCCTCCTTCATCAGGTGGTATTCCCTCCGCTCACTGATCGCCAATCCCGTTCCGGCGCACTTTCCTGACGAACCCGACCCCGCGACCCGACGGATCCGACCCCTGCTGATTCCCCGCCACAGCATGACGAGTCACACAGCGTGATCGGCCGCCAAAACTTGACTCATTCCAGAAAACGCGCTTGGGTGGGGTGATGCCGGTCGGATCCGACGTCGAACGCCTGCGGGCGGCGGGGCTGCGCGTCACGCGGCCCCGGCTCGCGGTGCTCGCCACGGTGCGCGACCGGCCGCACCTGGACGCCGACACGATCACCCGACTCGCCCGGGCCCGCCTCGGGCGGATCTCGGGCCAGGCGGTCTACGACGTCCTGCACGCGCTCACCGGCGCGGGCCTGCTGCGCCGGTTCGCCCCGGCCGGCGGACCGGCCCGGTACGAGCTGGGCGGGGACGACCACGACCACCTGGTCTGCCGGGACTGCGGCGCGATCGTCGACACCCGGCGCGGCAGGGCCCCCGGGCCCTGCCTCGACCCCGGGGCCGCCGCCTTCGCGGTGGAGTTCGCCGAGGTCACCTACTGGGGCCGGTGCCCCGGGTGCCGGCCCCAGCACGACTGACGCCAGCCGCCACACCGATCAGGAGGAGAGCCATGAGCGACCCGCAGGCCAACAGGCCGATCCTCACGACCCGCCAGGGTCACCCCGTGCACAACAACCAGCAGCAGCGGACGGTCGGTTCGCGCGGCCCGGCGACGCTGGAGAACTACCACTTCCTGGAGAAGATCAGCCACTTCGACCGGGAGCGCATCCCGGAGCGGGTGGTGCACGCCCGCGGCTTCGTCGCGCACGGCGAGTTCGAGGCGTACGGGACGATCGGAACCGGTGATCAGGCCGTGCCGGCGTCAACCTACACGAGGGCCAAGCTGTTCCAGACCAGGGGCAAGAAGACCCCGGTCACGATCCGCTTCTCCACCGTCATCGGCGGCCGGGACTCCTCCGAGGCGGCGCGCGACCCGCGCGGCTTCGCCGTGAAGTTCCGCACCGAGGACGGCAACTGGGACATGGTGGGCAACAACCTCCAGGTCTTCTTCATCCGCGACGCGATCAAGTTCCCGGACGTGATCCACTCGCTGAAGCCGGACCCGGTCACCTTCCGTCAGGAGCCGAACCGCATCTTCGACTTCATGTCGAACACGCCCGAGTCGATGCACATGCTGACCTGGCTCTTCTCCCCGTACGGCATCCCGAAGAACTACCGGACGATGCGCGGCTCCGGGGTGAACACCTACCGCCTCGTCAACGCTGAGGGCGAGGGCGTGCTGGTCAAGTTCCACTGGATGTCCCAGCAGGGGGAGCACAACCTCACCCAGGCCGAGGCGGACGCCATCCAGGCCACCGACCTGGGCCACGCCTCGAAGGACCTCTACGAGGCGATCGAGCGCGGCGACCACCCGAAGTGGGAGCTCAACGTCCAGATCATGAGCGACGACGAGCACCCGGAGCTGGACTTCGACCCGCTCGACGACACCAAGATCTGGCCGGAGGAGGACTTCCCCTACCTGCCGGTCGGCATGATGACGCTCAACCGCAACATCACCGACCACCACAACGAGAACGAGCAGATCGCCTTCGGCACCGGCGTGCTGGTCGACGGCATCGACTTCTCCGACGACAAGATGCTGGTCGGCCGGACGTTCTCCTACTCGGACACCCAGCGTTACCGGGTCGGCCCGAACTACCTCCAGCTGCCGGTCAACCGGCCGCGCGAGGACGTGCGGGTCAGCACCAACCAGACCGGCGGCCAGATGTCGTACGGGGTGGACAACCGCGGTGCCAACCCGCACATCAACTTCGAGCCGTCCTCGGTGGCCGGTCTCCGGGAGGCCGACGAGTCCTACCGGGAGTACCGCCCGTTCGTCTCGGGCCAGGTCATGAAGGCCCCGATCGAGCGGCAGAACAACTACTCCCAGGCCGGCCGGCGCTACCGCGAGATGGCCGACTGGGAGCGCGACGACCTGATCCTCAACCTGACCACCCTGCTGGCCCAGTGCGACAAGCACATCCAGGAGAAGATGGTCTGGCACTTCAGCCAGTGCGACTCCGACTACGGCCGCCGGGTCGCCGAGGGCCTCGGCATCTCCGTCGACGCCTGATCCGCACCGCCCACGAACGCCCCGCCGGCCCGCCGGCGGGGCGTTCGTCGACGATGGACGTTCGTCCGGTGGGCCGGGCGCGACGGACGGTAGTGCATCGGGCGAGGATTACGTATCCTGCCCAAGGCGTCAGCCGGACCTGCCCGGCACCGCGGGCCGGAACAGTCCGACCGCGACGCTGCCCGGCCGGCGCCGGCGCCCCCGCAGCCACACCTTCCGGGCGAGGTCTGATTGAACACCCGCGACTGGCCGATCCGCTCGAAGCTGACCGCATTGGTCGTCGTGCCGGTGACCGCGCTGCTGGCGCTCTGGATCTTCGCCACCACGCTCACCTTCGGGCCCGCCCTCGATCTGCTCGCCGCCCGGACGCTCCTCTACGACCTCGGCCGTCCCGGCGAGACGGTGGTGGCCGAGCTGCAACGGGAGCGCCGGCTCTCGGTGGTCCACCTGGCAAGCGAGGACGCCGCTCCCGGGCTCGCCGAGCAGCGGCAGCGGACCGACCGGGCGATCGCGGAGCTGCGCCGGCGGGTCGCCGGGGAGGAGCTGCGCGACGCCGCCGACGACATCCTCGACGCCCGGCTCGACCAGCTGGTCACCGCGCTGGAGGCGCTGCCCGCCGGGCGGGGGTTCATCGACCGGCGGACGGTGGACCGGGCCGGCGCGGTCGGGCTCTACAGCGGGATGATCAACTCGGCCTTCCAGGCGTTCTCCGCGATGGCCAACCTGCCCGACCGGGACCTCAACCGGCAGGCGCTCGCCGTCACCGGCCTGGGCCGTTCCAGGGAGCTGCTCGGGCAGACCGACGCCCTGCTCGCCGGGGCGTTCACCGCCGGCCGGTTCGCCGACGGCGAGCACCTCCAGCTGGTGCAGACCGTCGCCAACCAGCGGTTCCTCGCCGAGACGGCGATCGCCGACCTGCCGGACGCCGAGCGCGCCGCGTTCCAGCGGATGACCGAGGGGCCGGCCTTCGGCCGGTTGCGGGCGATGCAGGACACGCTGGTGGGTCCCGGCTCCGCCACCCGGCCGGCCGTGGACCCGGCGGCCTGGCAGGAGAGCTATCAGGCGGTGCACGAGGCGCTGCGGGAGTTCGAGCTGGCGCAGGCCGACGGGCTCGCCGAGCGGTCGGTGCCGTCGGCCGTGCGCATCCTGGTCCGGCTCGCCGCCGCCGGAGTGCTGGGCCTGGCCGCCGTCGTGGTCTCGGTC
Organism: Micromonospora sp. DT178; assembly: GCF_049841695.1. NCBI lineage: Bacteria > Bacillati > Actinomycetota > Actinomycetes > Micromonosporales > Micromonosporaceae > Micromonospora > Micromonospora sp. DT178. The sequence continues at coordinate 152,791 of NZ_JBNCKV010000014.1, read as the reverse complement.
CTCGTGGCGCTGCGGGTCGGCCGCAACCTCGCCCACCGGCTCAGCGGCGTACGCACGGCCGCCCTGGAGACCGCCGAGCGCCGGCTGCCGGACGTGGTGGCCCGGCTGCGCCGGGGCGAGCAGGTCGACGTCGCCCGGGAGGCGCCCCCGCTGGAGTACGGCGGCGACGAGATCGGCCAGGTGGCGGGGGCGTTCACCGAGGTGCAGCGCACCGCCGTGCAGTCGGCCGTCGACGAGGTCACCCTGCGCCGGGGGCTCAACGAGGTGTTCCTCAACATCGCCCGGCGCAGCCAGGGGCTGGTGCACCGGCAGCTCGCGCTGCTCGACCGGATGGAGCGGCACACCGAGGACCCGGACGAGCTGGCGGAGCTGTTCCGCGTCGACCACCTCGCGACCCGGCTGCGGCGGCACGCCGAGGACCTGGTCATCCTGGCCGGCGCGGCCCCCGGGCGGGGCTGGCGCAACCCGGTCGCGACGGTCGACCTGGTCCGGGGCGCGATCTCCGAGGTCGAGTCGTACGACCGGGTCGACATCACCGCCGTGGCACCCGCCGGCGTGCTGGGGCGGGCCGTCGGCGACGTGATCCACCTGCTCGCCGAGCTGATCGAGAACGCCACCGCGTTCTCGCCGCCGAAGACCCGGGTGGAGGTCTCCGGGCAGCACGTGGCGAACGGCTACGCGGTGGAGATCACCGACCGGGGCCTGGGCATGTCCGCCGCCGCGCTGGAGGACACGAACCGGCGGCTGGCCCGCTCGCCCGACTTCGAGCCGTCCGAGACCGCCCGCCTCGGACACTTCGTGGTGGCCCGCCTCGCCGCCCGGCACGGGGTCCGGGTACGCCTGCGCCCGTCCGACGGCGGCGGGCTGACGGCCGTGGTGCTCATCCCCGCCGACCTGGTCACCGACGAGCCCGCCCTGCCCGCGACCGGCGGCCCGCCGGTGGCGCCCCGGTCCGCCGCGACGCCGGAGGAGCGGCGGCTCGCCCGGGCGAGCCGGCTGGGCACGCTGCCCCGCCCGGCCCGCTCCGCCGGGCCCACCACGGCATCCTCCACCGGGGCCGCGGCCTCCTCCCGCGCCGCGCACGCCGGCACGGGCCCCGCGCGGCCGGCCCCGGCCGCGGGCCGCCGGGACGGCGCGACCACGGGCGGTCCGGCACCGGACGGCGCGGCCCCGGGCGGTCCCGTCCCGGTCGAGGCGGCCGGGCAGATCGACGGGCTGCCCCGTCGGGTGCGCCGGCGGCCCCCGGCGGTCCGGCCCCGGCACCCGGACACCGGCGGGGAGCAGCCGTCCGTCGGGGACGGCACGGGGCGATCCGCGCTGGACGGCCCGACACTGCGGCAACCGGTGATCGAGAGTCCCGCCCCGCGCAGCCCGGAGGAGGCGCGGCGGATCATGTCCGCCCTCCAGGCCGGCACCGCCCGTGGCCGCGCGGCGGCCACCGGGACGACACCGCGAGCTGCCGCCCCCGCCGCCGGGCGGCCGGACCCGCCGCGCGAAGACCAGAGCACGACGCCGGCCGAGCGGCCGGTGGACACCGAACCCATGACCGCGACTGAGAGGGACGCCTGATGCATCCGACGAGGCAGAGCGCCGATCTCGACTGGTTGCTCGACGATCTGGTGGAACGGGTGCCGGCCGCCCGACAGGCGGTGGTGCTCTCGGCGGACGGGCTGCTGATCGGCTCCTCCGCCGGGATGGACCGTGCCGACGCCGAGCACCTGTCCGCGCTGGCGTCCGGCTTCTCCAGCCTGGCCCGGGGCGCGAGCCGGCAGGTGGCCGGCGGGGCGGTCCGGCAGACCGTGGTGGAGATGGAGTCCGCGTACCTCTTCGTCACCGCGGCCGGGCAGGGCGCCTGCCTGGCCGTGGTCGCCGAGGCGGACGCGGACATCGGCCTCGTGGCGTACGAGATGGCGATGCTCGTCACGCGGGTCGGCGAGAACCTCAGCGCCCCGGCCCGGACGACGGCGGGGGCCGCCGATGCGGGCTGAGTCGCCCGGGCCGCAGCACGAGTGGCTGGACGACGACGCCGGCCCGGTCGTGCGGCCCTACACCCTCACCGGCGGCCGGGTCCGGTCGGGCGCGGTCGGCTTCGACCTGGTCGCGTACGTGCTGGCCGAGGCGGCCGCCGACCCGACCGTCCACCCGGAGCTGCACCCCGAGCACCGGCGCCTGGTGGAGCTGGCCGCCCGACCGGTCCCCGTCGCGGAGCTCGCGGCCGACCTCGACCTCGCGGTGGGCGTGGTCCGCGTGCTCCTCGGCGACCTGCTGGCGCGGGGGCTGGTCGCGGTGCACCAGCCGACGGCCGCCGCGTACCTGCCCGACGACGACATCCTCAAGGCGGTGGTCAGTGGACTCCGTGCGCTATGACCGAACCGGATCCGGCTCCCGGATCCCGCTCGCGCTGAAGATCCTGATCGCCGGGGGGTTCGGCGCCGGCAAGACGACGCTGGTGAGCGCGCTCAGCGAGGTCCGGCCGCTGCAGACCGAGGAGGTGCTGACCGGTGCCGGCATCGGCACCGACGACCTCTCCGGCGTCGAGGCGAAGTCGACCACCACGGTGGCGATGGACTTCGGCCGGATCACGATCAACGACGACCTCCAGGTCTACCTCTTCGGCACCCCGGGCCAGGACCGGTTCTGGTTCCTCTGGGACGAGCTGGCGTTCGGCGCGCTCGGGGCGGTGGTGCTCGCCGACACCCGCCGGCTGGCCGACTGCTTTCCGTCGATCGACTACTTCGAGCAGCGGGGCGTCCCGTTCGTGGTGGGGGTGAACTGCTTCGACGACGCCCGCCGGTTCAGCCTGGAGTCCGTACGCCAGGCGCTGGACCTCGACCCCGACGTGCCGCTGGTGCTCTGCGACGCGCGGGACCGGCAGTCCGGCAAGGAGGTGCTGATCGCGCTGGTCGAGCACGTGGCCCGGCAGCGCGGCGAGCCTGTGCCGGCGGCCTGAGCCGGCGTCCCGGCGGGCGTCCCACGGCGGGCCGCCGCGATTGGGCGGGGTTTTCGGGGCTAAGCGGGCGGCCGGGTGGGAAGGCTGGTGGGATCGACGGAGGAACCGGCGGAAGGCGGATACGGTGACAGGTCAGGACGAGATCGTCCACATCGGCGGCTACACGGCGCACAGCGGGGGCCGGGCCGCCGGCATCGTCGCGGCGCGGCGGGACCCCGTCTCCGGTGAGCTGACCCCGCTCGGCACCGTCGCGGTCACCCCCTCGCCCTCCTTCCTCGCCCGGCACCCGCGGCTGCCCGTGCTCTACGCGGTGAACGAGCTGCCCGACGGGCAGGTCAGCGCCTTCCGCGTCGGCGCCGGCGGTGACCTCACCCCGCTCGGCACCCGACCCACCGGGGGCGCGGAGCCCTGCCACCTGGCGGTCGTCCCGGACGGCGGCCACCTCGTGGTGGCCAACTACGGCGGCGGCAGCGTGGCGGTGTTCCCCCTCGACCCCGACGGGGTGCCCGGCGAGCGCAGCGACCTGGTGGAGCACGAGGGGCACGGGCCGGACCGGGAGCGCCAGGAGCGTGCGCACGCCCACATGGTGAACCCCGACCCGGGCCGGGGCCCGCTGCTCGCGGTCGACCTGGGCACCGACTCGATCTACCGCTACGACCTCGACGCCGCCTCCGGCCGGCTGGTGCCCCGGGCGCCCCGGGTGCGCACGGCCGCCGGCGTCGGTCCCCGGCACCTGGCCCGGCATCCGGACGGGCGGCGCTGCTGGGTGGCGGGGGAGCTGGACGGTTCGGTCACCGCCTACGAGCTGACCGGCGACGGTGCGCTGCACCAAAGGGGCCGCGTCGAGGCCAGCGACCGGCCCGGGCCCGTCCAGCCGTCGGAGATCGCGGTCGGGCGGGACGGACGCTTCCTCTACGTCGCCAACCGGGGGGTGGGCACCGTCGCGGTCTTCGCCGTCGCCGGCGAGCTGCCGGAGCTGGTCGCCGAGGTGGACACGGGCGGGGAGTGGCCGCGGCACTTCGCCCTGGCCGGGGAGCACCTCTACGTCGCCGACGAGCGGGCCGACATGATCCGGGTCCTCCGGGTGGACCCGGGCACCGGCGTCCCGGCTCCGGTCGGGGAGCCGGTGGCTGTGACGAGCCCCACCTGTGTGGTGCCCTGACCAGCCATCATGTCCACGAGATCGACGCGACGGGGCGGTGTCGTCACTCATCGTAGCAATTTGGCGATCAACTATTTCTCCTGCGTAACTTTCGTCCGAACGGCCCGTGGCAGTCGTCCCGGCGGGTCCGCAAGATGGTCACCGTGTCAGCAGGCCGCCATCGCATGCGTACGAATCTTCACGCAGCCACCGCCGCCGCTGCCGTGGGCGTCCTCGCCGTCACGGCCGGCGGCTGGTTCGGCTACCAGCAGCTGGCGCAACCGAACTGCTCGGGGCGGATCGAGCTGTCCGTCGCGGTCGCGGCCGAGCTGGCCCCGGCGGTCGACGCCGCCGCTGCGCGGTGGGTGAAGGACGGCGCCGCGGTCGGCGGCACCTGCATCGCGGTCAACGTCGCGGCGTCCGATCCGGTCGACGTGGCCGCGACGGTCGCCGCCAAGCACGGCGTCACCCTGGCCGGCGTGGGGCAGGCCAGCGGCACGTCGGTCAGCCCGGACGTCTGGGTGCCCGACTCCTCCACCTGGCTGCTGCGGCTCAAGACCGGTGGCGCCACCGCCTTCGAGCCGGGCAACGGGGCGTCCATCGCGCGCAGCCCGGTGGTCGTGGCGATGCCGGAGCCGATCGCCACGCGGCTGGGCTGGCCGCAGAAGAAGTTCAGCTGGACCCAGCTCCTGCAGCAGGTGCAGAGCGACAAGCCGTTGCGCACCGGGATCGTCGAACCGACCCGCGACGCCGCCGGCCTGTCCGGTCTGCTCTCGCTGACGGCTGCCGCCAGCGCCTCCGGCGGCCCCGACGCGGAGAAGGAGAAGGTCGCCGCGCTGCGGGCGCTGGCCACCGACCGCTCGGCGCTGCGGCCGGACCTGCTCGCCCGGTTCCCCACCGCCTCGGATCCCACGACGATCGCGAGCAGCCTGGGTGCGGCGGCGCTCTCGGAAGAGGACGTGATCCAGTACAACAGCAAGAAGCCGCCGGTACGGCTGGCCGCGCTCTACCTGGAGCCGGCGCCCGCGCCGCTGGACTACCCGTACGCGGTGCTGCCCGGCATCGAACCGGCCAAGGCGGCGGCGGCGAGGGTGCTCTACGAGGTGCTCGTCACCGACGACTTCCGTGACCAGTTGGCGAGCCGGTCGCTGCGCGCGCCGGACGGCAACTGGGGCGCGGGCTTCGACGCGCCGCAGGGGGCGCCCAGCCCGGCCGGCGGCGCGCCGGCCCCGCCGGCCAACGGCGGCGGATCGGCTCCGGGTGGGCTCGACCCGCAGGCCATGGAGCGCGCGGTCTCCAGTTGGTCGATCGCCACCCAGTCCGGCCGGATGCTCGCCGTCATCGACGTCTCCGGGTCGATGAAGGAGAAGGTGGCCAACGCCGGCAACGCGACCCGGCAGCAGGTGACCGTCGAGGCGGCCCGGCGGGGGCTGAACCTCTTCGACGACTCCTGGTCGATCGGTCTCTGGACGTTCTCCACCCAACTGGTGGGCCCCCGCGACCACCGGGAACTGCTCGCCATCGGGCCGCTGTCCCGTCAGCGCGGCAAGCTGGAGCAGTCCCTGGGCTCGATCCGGTCGTCGGACGGCGACACCGGCCTCTACGACACCGTGCTGGCGGCGTACCAGAAGGTGCAGGACAACTGGGAGCCCGGCCGGGTCAACTCGATCGTGCTGTTCACCGACGGCAAGAACGAGGACTCCGACGGCATCTCGCAGCAGAAGCTGCTGGGCGAGCTGAACAAGATCAAGGACCCGGAGCGGCCGGTGCAGGTCGTGATCATCGGTATCGGCAGCGACGTGAGCAAGGCCGAGCTGAAGTCGATCACCGACGTCACCGGCGGAGGCGCCTTCGTCACCGAGGACCCGACCAAGATCGGCGACATTTTCCTCAAGGCGATCGCGCTGCGCAAGGCCCCGGCCTGAGCCGCAACGCAGCGCGGGGCGGACCCGCCGCACGGGATCCGGTGCCGTGGGCCCTTTCCCCGCAAGGGGTTCCTCGGGGAAAGTAGTGACGGTAATGCGTCCGAAGCAATCGGCGAGCGTGGTCGCCGGGGCACGATGTCCTGGTGCCCCTACGGCCGACCCGCGACCCGGGCCCGTCGTACGGGCCGTCGGCGACCGAAGTGGGGAGGGCCGGTGACCTCAGCGACGCTGTTGACCCCCGCCAGCACGTCGTCGAGACCGGACGAGCCACGGCCGGGGCCGGCCCGCACCCGTGAGCGCGCCTACGTCCGCTCGCTGGTGGTGCTGGACACGACCGTCCTGACCGTCGCCGTGCTCGTCGGATACGTGGCCCGGTTCGGCGACGACGCCCCCGGCGGCTCGAAGATCCCGTACGTCCTGGTCGCCCCCGGGCTGGTCCTCGCCTGGCTGGTCTCGCTGCGGGTGCTGCGCTGCTACGACGACCGCGTCCTCGGCTACGGCGCCGACGAGTACCGGCGGGTCGGCACCGCCAGCCTGCGCCTCGCCGGCGGCATCGCGATCGCCGGCTACATCGCCGACGTGGGCGTATCCCGGGGGTTCCTCGGCATCTCGTTCGCCGTCGGCATGCTCGGCCTGGAGCTGGCCCGGTTCGCCGCTCGCAAGCGGCTGCACCGGGCGCGCTCCGAGGGCGCCGGCTGGTCGCGCAAGGTGCTGGTGGTCGGCGACACCGCGCACGTGCTGGAGCTGGTGCACACCCTGCGGCGCGAGCCGTACGCGGGCTACCAGGTGGTCGGCGCCTGCATCCCGGACGCGCTGCTCGCCCCGGTCGCGCAGCGGCTGGGCGACGTGCCGGTGGTCGGGTCGTTCCGGGGCATCCCCGAGGCGGCCACCGCCATCGGCGCGGACACCGTCGCGGTGACCGCCTCCGGCGAGCTGACCGCCACCCGGCTGCGGCGGCTGGGCTGGCAGCTGGAGGGCACCGGCATCGACCTGGTGGTGGCCCCGGCGCTGACCGACGTCGCCGGCCCGCGCATCCACACCCGGCCGGTCGCCGGCCTGCCGCTGATCCACGTCGAGGCGCCCGAGTTCCGGGGGGCCCGCAAGCTGGTCAAGGGCTTCGTTGACCGGGCCGTCTCGTCGGTGGCCCTGACGCTGCTGCTGCCGCTGCTGGCCGCCATCGCGCTGGCCATCAAGATCGACAGCCGGGGGCCGGTGCTGTTCCGGCAGACCCGGGTGGGGCAGGGCGGGCGGGAGTTCGGCGTCTACAAGTTCCGCACCATGGTGGTCAACGCCGACGCCCTGCTGGCCGCGCTGGCCGCCCGCAACGAGACCGACGGCCTGATGTTCAAGATGCGCGACGACCCGCGGGTGACCCGCATCGGGCGGCTGCTGCGCAAGTGGTCGCTGGACGAGCTGCCGCAGCTGGTCAACGTCCTGCTCGGGCACATGAGCCTGGTCGGCCCCCGCCCGCCGCTGCCCTCGGAGGTGGCCCGCTACGACGGCGACGTGGCCCGCCGGCTGCTGGTCAAGCCGGGCATGACCGGGCTCTGGCAGGTCAGCGGCCGCTCCGACCTGAGCTGGGAGGACGGCATCCGCCTCGACCTCTACTACGTGGAGAACTGGTCGCTCGCGGCCGACCTGACGATCCTCTGGAAGACCTTCGGCGCGGTGGTCAACAGCCGCGGGGCGTACTGAGCGCCGCGCGTCGCCTTCAGCCCCGTCGTCGCCGGCCGGACGCTCAGTCCTTCGGGCCCGTCCAGTCCAGGCACACCACCACCGCGTCGTCGGTCAGGTCGCCGGCGACGAACGCGCGCAGGTCGCCGATCAGCGAGCGGACGGCGTCCAGCGGCTCCATCGGTCCGGTCCGGCGCAGGAACCGGTCGAGCGCGGTCTCGCCGTAGCGGATGTCCTGCCCGGTGGCGTCGATGACGCCGTCGCTGACCACGAAGAGCCGGTCGTTGCGGCACAGCTCGAAGCGCTGCTCCCGGTAGTCGGTGGCCTCGAACATGCCGAGCGGGAACTGCGCCTCCAGCGGCAGCTCCCGGACCTGCCCGTCGCGCAGCAGCACGAGGCGGGGCGACCCGGCGTCGACCACGGTGAGCAGCCCCGAGCGCAGGTCCAGCTCCATCAGCAGCGCCGCGAGGTGCTGGTCTCCCCGGTGCAGGTCGTAGACCGCCTGGTCGGCGAGGGCCGCCTGGTCGGCGAGGCCGAGCCCGGACCGGCGGGCGTTGCGCAGCGCGTGGGTGGCGAGCGAGGTGAGCATCGCGGCGGCCACCCCCTCGCCCGTGCCGTTGATGGTCGCCAACCAGACCCGGCTGCCGTCGTCGGACCAGTCGAAGCTGTCGCCGCGCACCGCGTACGCCGGTTCCAGCTGCCCGGCCAGGCTGAACGACGGGCGGGTCCGGCTGCGGCCCGGGAGCATCTCCCACTGCATCTCGGCGGCGAGGGTGAGCCGCCTGCTACGCCGCGCGGACCGGTACACATCGGTGCCCGGGGTGACCGCGGCGATCTCGTGGGCGAACGCGGTGGCGATCTCCGTCAGCTCGTCGAGCGCGGCCGGCCGGGTCGGCGCGGGGGTCACCACCAGCACGCCGCGGCGTTCCCCGCGCATGGACACCGGGAGGTAGCCGGTGTCGTCGGCGACGATCGGGGCCTGGTGGTCGAAGCAGCGCCAGGCGGGGTGCCCCGGCGCGGTGACGGGCTCGTCCCCGACGAGCGGCAGCAGCGCCGCCAGCCGGTAGTCGACCTGGAGCAGTTCCACCCGGTCGATCCCGTAGGCCGCGGCCAGGACGCCGGCGATCCGGTCCAGCAGCAGGTCGGCGGGCGCCTCGTTGAGGACCTGCCGTGCCCGGTTGACCGGTTCGCTCATCATCACTCCCTCGTCACGAGCCCAGACCTGGGGATACGGAGTAGTCTCGGGCCCACCATGGCGGATGTGCACGGTCCCTCCGGACCCGAGACGAGTATGGCCGTCGAGCTCGACGCGGTGGCCGACGCCCTGCTGACGGTCTGGGAGGCCGCGCGGGAGCGGACGACCAGTCGTGTCTCCGGCGCGCAGTTGCGCGCGATCATGCTGGTCGAGCAGCACGAGGGGATCAACCTCCGCGGCCTGGCCACCGGGCTCGACATGCTGCTCTCCTCCGCCAGCCGGCTCTGCGACCGCCTGGTGGCGGCGGGCATGCTGGAACGGGAGCCCGGCCGGTTCGACCGGCGGGAGATCTCGCTGCACCTCACCCCGGAGTCCCGCCGGCTCCTCGCCGAGCTGCGGGACGACCGGCGCCAGCAGCTCGCGGCGATCCTCGCCGACATGACCGACGAGGGGCGGCAGGCCCTGCTGCGGGGCATGCGGGAGTTCGACGAGGCGGCGCGGCACCGGAACGCCTCCGTACAGTCCGTCGAGGCCGCCGACCCATGGCCGGCGGTGTCGCGCGAGCGCCCGGTCGGTCTACCGACGCAGGAGCGGCCGGGGGACGGCCCGCAGGTGGCCAGGTCGGCCTGACCCGGGCGGAGGGGCACGCGTTCCCGCGTCGCCCGGGTCCACCGAAGGGCCGGGCGCGGCCGGTGGTCGCCCGGCCGCGACGGTCCGGCCGGTCAGGGCGCTGCCGCCGCGACGGCCAGCATCGCGATGTCGTCCTGGCTCTGCCCGTCGAGCCACTCGTCGACGGACTCGAGGAGCCGGTCGACCAGCGCGGCCGGGGCCAGCCCGGCGGCCGAGGCCAGCGCCGCGCGCAGCCGTTCCTCGCCGAACATCTCCTGGCCGCCGGGGCCGCCGCGCGCCTCCACCACCCCGTCGGTGTACGCGAGCAGCAACTCGCCCGGGACGAGGCGGAGTTCGGCCTCGGCGAACCGGGCGGCGGCGAGCGCGCCCACGGGCATCCCGCCGACCGTGACCGGGGCGACCCCACCGTCGGCCCGGAGCAGCAGCGGGGACGGGTGGCCGCCGCCGGCGATCCGGACGGTGCACCCGCCGTCGGGCGCGGCGTCGAGGGTGCCGAGCAGCAGGGTGGTGAACTGGCTGCGGCGGGCCGCGTCCGGGGCGTCGAAGAGCGCCTGGTTGAGCAGCCGCATCAACTCCAGCGGCCGTTGCTCGACCAGGCGCAGGGTCCGCAGGGACTGGCGGACCCGCCCGGTGAGGACGGCCGCGCCGACGCCCTTGCCGGCCACGTCCCCGAGGGCGAAGATCGCGCCCCCGGGGATGGGGAAGACATCGTAGAAGTCACCGCCGATGCGCAGCCGGTCCCCGGCCGCCCGGTACCCGCCGGCGAGCGTGGCGCCCGGCACGGCCGGCAGGTCGGGCGGGAGCAGGCTGTTCTGCAGGACGCGGGCGAGGTGGACCTGTTCGCCGTAGAGTTCGGCGGCGCCGAGGGCCGCGCCCGCGCGGGCGGCGAACTCCCGGGCCAGTTCGACGTCGCGCCGGGCGAAGCCGGCCCGCCCGGCGCGGCGGACCAGCACCAGGGCGCCGGTGGTGCGTCCGGCGCCCCGCATGGGACTGACCAGCACGGTGCCCGGCCGGCCGAAGCCGGGCGGAAGCACGGTGGACAGGGCGGCCGTCTCCGCGTCCGGCCACGGGGCCGGGCCGACCGGGTGCCCGGCCAGCGCCTCGGCCAGGCCGGGCAGCGAGCCGGTCAGCGACCAGGTCGCCAGCCCGGTCACCGGGGCGGGATCGATCCCGTCGTACCGGGTCCAGTGCGGCTGGCCCTGCGCGGGCAGGGGCGGCAGGTGGACCACCATGGCCAGGTCGGCCAGGTAGGGCACGGGCAGGGTCGTGGTGGTCCGCAGCGTCTGCTCGCGCTGGAGGGACAGCCCGAGGCGGCTGCCGGCCTGGGCGAGGAACGTCGTCCGGGACCGCTCGGCGCTCAGCGCCTCGGCGCGCGCGTGTTCCTCGGTGACGTCCCGCACGTACCAGGCGTGCCGCCCGTCGGCCAGGTCGCGTCGTACGCCGCGCAGCCGGCGACCGCCGTGTTCGGCGTCGAAGCTGTCCGCCCCGGCGCCCACCGACCGGGCCATGGCCGGTATCGGGCAGGTGTGCAGGTCCGTGCCGGGCACGACCTCGGGGAGGAGCGCGGTCGCCATCGCGTTGACCAGGGTCACCAGCCCCGCCCGGTCGGCGGTCACGACCGCCTCGGTCAGCCCGTCGAGCACCTCCCGGGTGAGCCGGGAGTCGGCCGGGCGCGCGGGGCCGGGGGAGAGGCCGGAGCGGGAGCGGGCGGGCTGCCCGCCGTCGGCCGGGCCCGTGTCACCGCCCCCGGGGGCGGTGGTCACCGCCGCTCGCCGGGCGCCCCGGTCTGTCGACCTGTGCGCATGCTGGTCGTGCACTCCTCGGATGGGGGTCGTTGCCTCGGGGCAAGCGTACCGAGGCGCGGTCGCGCCGCCATCGGAGGAATCCGGCTCAGGCCGGTCGGGCCAGCCAGCCGGCAGGGCGCGCCAGGATCCGGCGTGCCACCGACCCGGCCCCGCCGACGGCCGCGGCGGCGGCGCCGAGGGCCGCCGGGCGGATGGTGACCGGTGACCACGCGGCGGTGAGCACCCGCCGGGAGATCTCGGTGAGCACCGGCGGGCGCAGCCACGGCGCCAGCGGGGCGTACCCGCCACCGAGCACCACGGTGTCCAGGTCCAGCAGGTTCACCACGCCGGCGACGGCGACCCCCAGGGCGGTTCCCGCCTCGGCCAGGGCCCGCAGCGCGCCGGGGTCGCCGGCCCCGGCCAGCTCGGCCAGCCGGGTCGTCGCGGTGTCCGCCGGAAGGTCCGCGCCGGCGAGGCCGGCGGCGGCGAGGATCGCCTCCTGACCGGTGTACGTCTCCAGGCAGCCGCGCCCGCCGCACCGGCAGGGCGGGCCGTCGGGCCGGATCGGGAGGTGACCGATCTCCCCGCTCCAGCCGCGCGCGCCCCGGTACAGGGCCCCGTCGAGCACGATCCCGGCGCCGATGCCCACCTCGCCGGAGATGTGCAGGAAGCTGGCCCGGCCGGTCGGCCCGGCGTGCAACTCACCCAGCGCGGCGAGGTTGGCCTCGTTGTCGACCACCAGCGGCGGTACGCCGTCGACGTGCGCGGTCAGCGGCGTACCCCCGCCGAGCAGCGCGGGGACGGGCACGTCGCGCCAGCCGAGGTTCGGCGCGAGCCGGACCAGGCCGGCGTCGTCGACCAGGCCGGGCACCGCGAGGGCCGCGCCGACCAGGGTGAGCCCCTCGCGGGTGGCGTCGGCGCGGGCGTGGGCGGCCAGGTCGGCCAGCCGGGCCAGCGCCTCGGCGGGGGAGACGGGCCGCAGGTCGGCGCGGTGCACGGTGTGGTGGCGGACCCGGCCGGCGAGGTCGACCACGCAGGCGGCCAGGTAGTCGACGTTGACCTCCAGGCCGAGCCCGGCCGGGCCGTCCGTGGCGAGCACCAGGCCCCGCGAGGGCCGTCCCGCGCCGGTCCGGGGCGTCGGCTCCGACTCGGCGACCAACCGGCCGGCGAGCAGGTCCTCCACCACGGCCGAGACGGTGGCCCGGGTGAGGCCGGTGCCGGCGGCCAGCTCGGCCCGGGAGGGCGGGCGGTCGGCGGCGGCGATCCGGCCGAGCACCACGGCGAGGTTCCACTCGCGCAGGCTGCCCTGCCGCACCGGTCCGGGCGGGGCGTCGGGTCGGGTCACCCCTTGACACTGCCACAGGCCGACCAAATAATTCAACCACTGAACAAATAGCGGACGACACCTCGGAGGTCTGCCATGGCACCCCGTCCCACCCCCGCCGACAAGTTCTCCTTCGGCCTCTGGACGGTGGGCTGGCAGGCCCGCGACCCGTTCGGCGACGCCACCCGCCCCGAGCTGGACCCGGTCGAGGCGGTGCACCGGCTCGCCGAGCTGGGGGCGTACGGGATCACGTTCCACGACGACGACCTGGTGCCCTTCGGCGCGGACGCCGCCGCCCGCGACCGGCACGTGGCCCGCTTCCGCAAGGCGCTCGACGAGACCGGCCTGGTGGTCCCGATGGTGACCACCAACCTCTTCACCCACCCGGTCTTCAAGGACGGCGGCTTCACCAGCAACGACCGCGACGTCCGGCGGTACGCGCTGCGCAAGGTGCTGCGCAACGTCGACCTCGCCGCGGAGCTCGGTGCCCGCACCTTCGTGATGTGGGGCGGCCGGGAGGGCGCCGAGTACGACCTCGCCAAGGACGTCCGGGCCGCGCTGGACCGCTACCGGGAGGCCGTCGACCTGCTCTGCCAGTACGTCGTCGACTCCGGCTACGACCTGCGCTTCGCCATCGAGCCCAAGCCGAACGAGCCGCGCGGCGACATCCTGCTGCCCACCGTCGGGCACGCCCTGGCCTTCATCTCCACCCTGGCCCGCCCCGAGCTGGTCGGGCTCAACCCGGAGGTGGGGCACGAGCAGATGGCCGGCCTGAACTTCGCCCACGGCATCGCCCAGGCGCTCTGGCAGGGCAAGCTGTTCCACATCGACCTCAACGGCCAGCGCGGCGTCAAGTACGACCAGGACCTCGTCTTCGGCCACGGCGACCTGCTGAACGCGTTCGCCCTGGTCGACCTGCTGGAGCACGGCGGTCCCGGCGGGGTGCCCGCCTACGACGGCCCCCGGCACTTCGACTACAAGCCCTCGCGCACCGAGGACATGACCGGCGTCTGGGCGTCGGCGGAGGCGAACATGCGCACCTACCTCCTGCTCAGGGAGCGGGCGGCGGCGTTCCGGGCGGACCCGGAGGTCGCCGAGGCGCTGGCCGCGAGCCGGGTCGCCGACCTGGGCACGCCGACGCTGGCGCCGGGGGAGGGCTACGCCGACCTGCTCGCCGACCGTTCCGCGTTCGAGGAGTTCGACGTCGACACCGCCGCCGCGAAGGGCTTCGGCTTCGTCCGGCTCAACCAGCTCGCCGTCGAGCACCTGCTCGGCGCCCGCTGAGGCCGCCGGCGATGCCGATCGTCGCGGGGATCGACTCCTCGACCCAGTCCTGCAAGGTCGTCGTCCGGGACGCGGAGACCGGCGCCCTGCTCCGGCAGGGCCGGGCGCCGCACCCGGACGGCACCGAGGTCGACCCGGCGGCGTGGTGGGCCGCGCTGGGCGCGGCGGTCGACGCCGCCGGCGGGCTGGCCGACGTGGCGGCGGTCTCCGTCGCCGGCCAGCAGCACGGCATGGTCTGCCTCGACGAGGCGGGCGACGTGGTCCGGCCCGCGCTGCTGTGGAACGACACCCGCTCCGCCGGGGCCGCCGCCGAGCTGGTCGAGGAGGCCGGCGGCGGGGAGACCGGCCGTCGCTTCTGGGCGGAGGCGGTGGGCAGCGTGCCGGTCGCCAGCTTCACCGCCACGAAGCTGCGCTGGCTGGCCCGGCACGAGCCGGAGCGTGCGGCCCGGGTGGCGGCGGTCTGCCTGCCGCACGACTGGCTGACCTGGCGGCTGGCCGGCGCGCCGGGCCTGGCGGCGCTGCGCACCGACCGGGGCGACGCCAGCGGCACCGGCTACTGGTCCCCGGCCACCGGCGACTACCGCCTCGACCTGCTGGAGCGGGCGTTCGGCCGGCGGCCGCACGTGCCGACCGTGCTCGGCCCGGCGGAGCCGGCCGGCGCCGTACGCCCCGACGCCCTGCGGGGCCTGCCCGCCGGCGGGGCGGTGCTCGGCCCGGGCACCGGGGACAACGCCGCCGCCGCGCTCGGCGTCGGCGCGGGCCCGGGCGACGTGGTCGTCTCGATCGGCACCTCCGGCACCGTGTTCAGCGTCGCCGACGCCCCGGCCGCCGACCCGAGCGGCACGGTCGCCGGCTTCGCCGACGCCACCGGCCGCTTCCTGCCCCTGGTCTGCACGCTCAACGCGGCCCGGGTGCTCGACGCCGCCGCGTCGATGCTCCGGGTCGACCTGGACGAGCTGGCCGCGCTGGCGCTCTCCGCCCCCGCCGGCGCGGACGGGCTGGTCATGGTGCCCTACCTGGAGGGCGAGCGGACGCCCGACCGGCCGCTGGCGTCCGGGGCCGTGCACGGGCTGACCCTGCGCACCTCGACGGCGGCCCACCTGGCGCGCGCCGCCGTCGAGGGGCTGCTCTGCGCCCTCGCCGACGGCCTCGACGCGCTCACCGCCCAGGGCGCCACGGTGCGCCGGGTGATCCTGGTCGGCGGCGGCGCCCGCTCGGCGGCCGTACGCCGGATCGCGCCGCAGGTCCTCGGGGTGCCGGTGGTCGTCCCGCCGCCCGGCGAGTACGTCGCCGACGGCGCCGCGCGGCAGGCCGCCTGGGTCGCCGTGGGCGGCGCGGCGCCCCCCACGTGGTCCGTCCACGGCACCGAGGAGTACGCCGCCGCCCCCGTCCCCGCCATCCGGGAGCGGTACGCCGCCGCCCGCGAGCACTTCCTCGACCGGGTCGACGCCGTGGCGGGGTAAAGGACTGTACGGGCGCGCTCCGGCTCGCGATCATCGACGGATGCGAACCACCCCCGAAGCGGACGAGGCGCCCGGCACCGGCATTCCCTCGATGCTCCAGTACGACGACGCGGACACCCCCTGCGACGTCATCGACGCGCTCGTCCTGGCGGACTTCGTCACCGGCCGGCACCCGTGGTCGCACACCGTCCGGCTCTCCCGGGTGCGCCCCGACGCGCCGCTGACCGCCCCGGACGGGCGGCTGCTGCGCACGGCGGTCGAGAACCGGCAGAAGTCCCGCCTGCTGGCCGGCGACGGCTGGACGGCCCGGGTGGTCACCTGGAAGGGGCGCGGCGCGGAGGTGACGGTCACGGCGGTCTCCGAGGAGGTGGGTCGCTCGACCCTCGACCGGATCGTCGACGGCGCCGCCGAACCGGAGGATCCGGGCGCCGGCCGGATCGGCTTCTGGCACCAGAACCCCCGGCGGGGCAGCCAGCGCGACGTACGCGCCATCGCCGCGCCGGAGTGGGCGGCGATCCGACCGAACTACGCCGCGGCGGCCCGCAACGCGCTCGACGAGCTGATGGCGACCACCCCGGAGCGCCTGTCCGGCCGGCTGGTGCTGCTGCACGGGGCGCCCGGGACGGGAAAGACCACCGCGCTGCGCGCCCTCGCCCGCCAGTGGCACCACTGGTGCCAGGTCGACGCCGTGCTCGACCCGGACGTGCTCTTCGCGGACACGGCGTACCTGTCCGAGGTGGCGGTCGGGGACGAGGACGGCGAGCAGGGGACGGGCCGCCGGTGGCGGCTGCTCATCCTGGAGGACTGCGACGAGCTGATCCGGGGCGAGGCGAAGCAGGCCGCCGGGCAGGCCCTGTCCCGGCTGCTCAACCTGACCGACGGGCTGCTCGGGCAGGGGCGCGAGGTACTCGTCGCGATCACCACGAACGAGGACCTGTCCCGGCTGCACCCGGCGGTGGTCCGCCCGGGGCGCTGCCTGGCCCGGATCGAGGTGGGCCCGCTGTCGTACGAGGAGGCGACCGGGTGGCTGGGCACGGCGGCGGGGGTGCCGCCGCAGGGCGCCACCCTCGCCGAGCTGTACGCGCTGCGGGCGGGCACGCCGGCCGCGCCCGCCGCCCCGCCCGCGATCGGCGGCTACCTCTGAGCGCCCCGGCGCGCCCGCGCGTCGTCACCCGCTCGTGACCTGATCCTGGTTGGCTGCCGCTCATGACCTTGACCAGGGGCGGGCCGGCGCGGGCCCGGGGCGGGACGCCCGCGCACCGGTTCTACAGCGTCGTGGTCTTCGTGCTGCTCGCCTCGCTGGACAACGTGGCGATCGGTCTGGTGCCCCCGCTGTACGGCCCCATCTCCGCCGCCTTCGACGTGCCGCAGCGCCTGCTCGGCCTGGTCACCGCCGTGAGCTTCCTGGCCAGCGCGGTGGCCGCGGTGGGTTGGGCGTACGTGGGCGACCGCGCGAACCGCAAGCCGCTGCTGATGCTCGGCACCCTGATCTGGGCGCTCGGCACGGGCGGCAGCGCCGTCGCGGTGAACTATCCCGCCTTCCTGGCCGCGCAGATCGTGGCGGCGGTCGGGCTGGGCGCGGTCGGTTCCGTCGGCTTCTCGGTCGTCACCGACCTGATCTCGCCCCGCCGCCGAGGGCTGGTGATGAGCTTCTGGGGGCTGTCCCAGGGCGTCGGCACGCTGGCCGGCACGCTGGTCGGCGGGCTGCTCGGGGCGGCCGACTGGCGACGGCCGTTCCTGCTGCTGACCGTGGTCGGCCTCGCGGCGACCCTCGCCTACCTGTTCACCTACGACATCCGGCGCGGGCAGAGCGAGCCGGAGCTGGCCGACGCGCTCGCCACCGGCGCCGAGTACGACTACCGGATCAGCCGGGCAGACCTGCCGAGGATCCTGGGCCGGCGGACGAACCGCTGGCTGATCCTCCAGGGCCTCACCGCCCAGGCGGCCTTCGGGTCGCTGGTCTGGCTGCCGGTGCTCTTCGCCGAGCGGGCCGAGGACCAGGGCTACTCCGCCGCCACCGCCGTGGTCGTGGGCAGCGTCTTCGCCACGCTGTTCCAGCTCGGCGGGGTGCTCTCCATCGTGGGCGGGCTGGTGGGCGACGCGCTGCAACGGCGTACGCCCCGGGGCCGGGCGTTGGTCGCGGCGGTCGGCATCCTCGCGGCGCTGCCGTTCTACCTGGTGCTCTTCTTCGTGCCGATCCGCATCGACGTCCCGGACGGCGCGGGCGCCGGTTCGGTGGTGCGGGCGGTGCTGGCCAGCGTGTTCACCGAGCCGACGGTCGGGCTGAGCCTGCTCACCGCCGTGGTGGCGCTGGCGCTCACCTCGGCCAATTCGCCGAACTGGTTCGCCCTGATCGCCGACGTCAACCCGCCGGAGCACCGGGGCACCGTCTACAGCCTCGGCAACCTGGTCAACGGCGTCGGCCGGGCGGCCGGCAACGGGCTGGTCGGGGTGGCCTTCCACGGCCTGCGGGCGGCCTTCCCGCCGCCGCTGAACTACGCCGTCGGGCTGGCGGCCTTCCAGCTCTTCTTCATCCCGACGGGCGTCATGTACTGGCTGGCCTCGCGGACCTCGCCGGGCGACATCGCCGACGTCCGGGACCTGTTGCACGACCGCGCCGAGCGCCTGTAGGCGTGCGGGCCGGGCCGACCGGGACACGAGGAGGGTCCCCCGGGCAGCGGGTGGCGCTGCCCGGGGGACCCCTGCCGCGTCAGGCCGGGCGGACCCAGACCGTCACGTCGGTGGGCACGGCACCGTCGGCGTCCAGCGGGGCGCTGGCGTGCACCAGCTCGGACCCGGCGGGCAGCGGCACGGCGGCGTCGCCGAAGTTGGTCAGCACGGTCAGCGCGCCGTTGCGGAACGAGAGCACCTCGTCGCCGGAGGCGAGCCACTCCAGTGGGCCCTCGCCGAGCCGGTGCTCGCGGCGCAGTCGCAGGGCCGTCCGGTACAGCTCGTACGTCGAGCCGGGCGTGTCCCGCTGCCGGTCCAGGGCGTACTCCGCCCAGAGCGACGGCTGCGGCAGCCAGCTCGCGTCGGTCGGCCCGAAGCCGTACGACGGGGCGTCGGCCTCCCACGGGATCGGCACCCGACAGCCGTCCCGACCCCGCTCGGTGTGCCCGCTGCGCGCCCAGGTCGGGTCCTGCCGGGCCTCGTCGGGCATCGTGGTGTGCTCCGGCAGGCCCAGCTCCTCGCCCTGGTAGAGGTAGGCCGAGCCGGGCAGGGCGAGCATCAGCAGCGTGGCCGCCCGGGCCCGGCGCAGGCCGAGCGCGGTGTCCGGCTGCGGGTCGCCGATGCCGATGCCGTTGGGCCGCTTGCCGGTCATCGGCAGCCCCAACCGGGAGGCGTGCCGGACCACGTCGTGGTTGGACAGCACCCAGGTGGTCGGGGCGCCGACGGAGTCGGTGGCCTCCAGCGAGCGGGTGATCACCGCGTACTGGGCCGGGGCGGTCCACGCGGCCAGCAGGTACTCGAAGTTGAACGCCTGGTGCATCTCGTCGGGGCGGACGTAGCGGGCCAGCCGCTCGGCCGGCTCGACCCACGCCTCGGCGACCAGGATCCGCTCGTCCGGGTAGCCGTCCAGCACGCGCCGCCAGTCCCGGTAGATCTGGTGCACGCCCTCCTGGTCCCACATCGGCGGGCGCGGCTTGTCGATCTCCTGACCGGAGAGGATCTCCTGCGGCTCCTGCCAGTCGGCCAGGTCGGCCTGCTTGATCAGGCCGTGCGCCACGTCGACGCGGAAGCCGTCGACGCCGCGGTCCAGCCAGAACCGGAGCACCTCCAGGAACTCCTCCCGCACCTCGGGGTTGTCCCAGTTGAGGTCGGGCTGACCGGAGTCGAACAGGTGCAGGTACCACTGACCGGGGCGGCCGTCGGCCTCGGTGACGCGGGTCCAGGCCGGCCCGCCGAAGACGCTTTGCCAGTCGTTCGGGGGCTGCGCGCCGTCCGGCCCCCGGCCGTCGCGGAAGATGTAGCGGTCGCGCTCCGGGCTGCCGGGGGCGGCGGCGAGCGCCGCGGCGAACCACCGGTGTGCCGACGACGTGTGGTTGGGCACCAGGTCGACGATGACCCGCAGCCCGCGCGAGTGCGCATCGGCGATCAACCGGTCGGCGTCGGCGAGGGTGCCGAAGAGGGGGTCCACGTCGCGGTAGTCGGCCACGTCGTACCCGGCGTCGGCCTGCGGGGACGGGTAGAACGGCGACAGCCAGAGCGCGTCCACGCCCAGTTCCACGAGGTGGTCCAGGCGGGCGGTGATGCCGGGCAGGTCGCCGATCCCGTCGCCGTCGGAGTCGGCGAAGGAGCGCGGATAGACCTGGTAGATGGTGGCCCTGGTCCACCAACCGGTGGCCGGGCCGGCGGGCGTGTCCTGGTGCGTCGGGTTGCTGTTCAGGGCCTTCTCCCGTGTGTCGAGCCGGACGGTCGGATGCTGCCGGGCGTCGGCGGTTTTCCCGTTAGTGTGCCCGGGGTGGTGCGGTCGATTCACGCACGATCAGCCGAGTGGGCAGGATCACCGGTGACCCCGGCGTGTCGAGATAGGGGTTGCTCCCCGGCGGCAGGGCCCGGCCGTGCAGCGGGTCGAGCAGGATCCGCGTGGCGAGCCGGCCCTGCTCCGCCGCCGGCTGGGCGATCGTGCTCAGCCCGAGGACGCTGGCCAGGTCGTGGTCGTCGACGCCGATCACGCTGACGTCCTGCGGCACCCGCAGGCCGGCGTCGCGCAGCGCGGTCATCGCCCCCATCGCCATCTCGTCGCAGGCCGCGAAGATCGCCGTCGGCGGGTCGCCGCGCCGGAGCAGTTCCTCGGTGGCCCGCGTGCCGCCGCTGATGGTGAACTGCGACTCCACGTCGAGGCCGGGATCGGGGACCATCCCGGCGTCGCGCAGCGCCTGCCGGTAGCCGCGCCGCCGGTCGAGGTGGGTGGTGTAGGCCAGTTCGTCGTCCGGGTCGCCGGAGATGTGGGCGATCCGTCGGTGCCCCAGGTCGAGCAGGTGCCGGGTGGCGGTCCGCGCGACGCCCACGTCGTCGATGCGTACGCAGGGCCAGCCGGGCACCACCGTGCCGGAGCTGATGGTCACCCCGGGCAGCTTCAGCTTCGTCAGGGCGGTCAGGTCGGCGGGCCCCAGCGGCGTGGCGACCAGCATGATCGCGTCGACGCGCTTGTGCAGGTTGGCGGTGCGCAGCACCCGCTGCCGGACCTGCTCCCGTCCGCCGAGGTTGTAGAGCAGCAGGTCGTAGCCGGCCTGCTGAAGGATGTCCTCGACCGCCTCGACGACGGTGCCGAAGAACCACCGGGTGATGCGGGGGACCACGACGGCGACCGTGCCGGTGCGCCCGCCGGCCAGCCGCGAGGCGCTCGGCGAGACGGCGTACTCCAGTTGCTCGGCCGCCGCGAGCACCCGGCGCCGCGTCGCGGCCGAGACCGTCGGCAGCCCGCGCAACGCCCGGGACACGGTGGCGGTGGAGACCCCGGCCAGGCGTGCGACATCGTCGATCTTCGTCACGCTATCCCCCGCTCCGCCCGGCTCCGCCGCCGCCGGTGGGCCCGGCGGCGGCGGAGACGCCTCAGCCCTTGACGCTGCCGGCGAGCAGGCCGCGCACGAAGAAGCGCTGGAGGGACAGGAAGACGATCATCGGTACGACGATCGAGACGAACGCGCCGGCGGTGAGCCGCTGCCACTCGTTGCCCCGGGTGCCGGCCATCTCGGCCAGCCGGACGGTGAGCGGAGCGGTCTCGTTGCCGCCACCGGCGAAGATCAGCGCGACCAGCAGGTCGTTCCAGACCCAGAGGAACTGGAAGATGCCGAACGCGGCCAGCGCCGGGGTGATCAGCGGCAGCACGATCGAGCGGAAGATCTTCGGGTGGGTGGCCCCGTCGACCCGGGCCGACTCCATCAGCTCTCCGGGCAGCTGCGAGATGAAGTTGTGCAGCAGGAAGACGGCGAACGGCAGCGCGAAGCAGGTGTGCGCGAACCACACCTGCGCGAACTTCTGTTCGTCGACCAGGTCCCAGGCCGGCATGACGGTGACGCCGCCGATGGTGACGCCGGTGGAGAAGAACTTCAGCAGCGGCACGAGGGCCATCTGCAGCGGCACGATCTGCAGCGCGAAGATCGCGATGTACATCCAGTCCCGGCCCCGGAAGTTGATCCAGGCCAGCGCGTACGCGGCGAGGGCCGCGAAGGCGAGCGGGAAGAGCACCGACGGGATGGTGATCGCCAGCGAGTTGATGAAGTAGCTGGCGAGCTGCCCCGACGACGAGGAGCGCCCGAACAGCACCTCCTGGTAGTTCTCCAGGGTGAACGACGGGTTGGTGAAGAAGTTCCACCACCCGCTGCTCTTGATCTCGTCCTCCGGCCGGACCGAGGAGATGAACAGGCCGAAGGTGGGGATGGTCCAGAGCATCGCGATGACGATCGAGACGAGGGTCGCGGTGCGGCTGTTCAGCCGTTTGCGAACCCGTCCGGCGGTGCTGGTGCCACGGCCGTCGGTCTTCTGGGTGCCGGCGGCGACGGTGGGCGTTGCGGTGGTCATCTCAGCCCTCCCGCTGCTGACGGAGGTTGCGGATCTGGTAGATCACGATCGGGATCACCAGGATGAACAGGAAGACCGCCAGCGCCGAGCCCTGCCCGTTCTGGCCGTACCGGAACGCCTGGTTGTACATCTCGTTGGCGATCACGCTGGTGTCGTAGTTGCCGTTGGTGGACGTCCGGACGATGTCGAATACCTTGAGCGTGGCGATCGACAGCGTCACCACGACCACGATCAGCGCCGGCCGGATGCTCGGCATGGTGATCTGCCAGAACATCTGCCACGGGGTGACCCCGTCGAGGCGGGCCGCCTCCACGATGTCGGCGGGGATCGCCTTGATCGCGGCGGAGAGCACCACCATCGCGAAGCCGGCCTGGATCCAGACCATGATCACGATCAGCAGCAGCGTGTTCAGCGGCGAGTCCAGCAGCCACTGCCTCGGTTCGCCACCGAGGCTCACCACGATCTGGTTGAGCAGGCCGATCTGCTCCTGCCCTTCGCCCCGGTAGGCGTAGACGAACTTCCAGATGATGCTCGCGCCCACGAAGGAGATCGCCATCGGCAGGAAGATCAGCGACTTGGCCACCGCCTCGAACCGGGCCTTGTCCACCATCACGGCGTAGAGCAGGCCGAACGACGTGGCCACGAGCGGGACGAGAAGCACCCAGACCAGGGTGTTGACGAGCACCCGGACGATCGAGTCCTCGGAGAACATCCAGCCGTAGTTGCGCAGCCCGACCCAGTCGTTGCCGCTCGCGTCCATCAACGAGAGCAGCGTGGTGCGGATGGCCGGAACCACCAGCCCGATGGTGAGCAGCAGCAGCGTCGGCAGCAGGAAGAAGAGCGCGAACAGGCCCTCCCGGGGCTTGCGCCGGCGGGGGAGCGGGGCGCCGCTCGCGGCGGCGGCGATGATCTGCCCCTCCCGGCGGCGGGCGAACCAGGCCGGCACCACGTCGAGGAGCAGGAGCAGACCGCCCACCACCGCGACGAAGGCGACCAGCCCGTACATCAGCATGAGGAACTTCGGCTGTTCCGCAGCGAAGTCGAACTCCATCGACCCTCCCAGGTCTCTGATCAGCCGGGTGGGCCGGCCCGCGTGCGCGGACCGGCCCACCCGGTTCAGATCACTTCCAGCTGCTCTCGATGCCGTCGAGGACCGTCTTGGTGTCCTTGCCGTTGATCCAGGCGACCATGCCCTTCCAGAACGTCCCCGCGCCGACGGCAGCCGGCATCAGGTCCGAGCCGTCGAAGCGGAAGACGGTGGACTTGTCCTGGAGGATCTGGACGGAGAGCTTGTCGACGGGGTTGGCGACATTGGCCAGGTCGAGCTTGTTGTTCGCCGACACCCAGTCACCGATCTTGGCCCGGCTGTTGGCGTACTCACCCGAGGCGAGGTAGGTCTGCACGGCCTGGACCTCGGGACGGTCGGCGAAGGCCGCGACGAACTCGCCGCCGCCCAGCACCGGCTTGCCCTTGCTGGCGTCGATGGCCGGGAAGTAGAACGCGAAGACGTCGCCGTCCTCGGCCACCTTGGTGCCCTTCGGCCACTGGTTGGCGTAGAAGGACGCCTGGCGGTGCAGCGCGCACTTGCCGGTGGTGATCGGCACGCCGGCCTCCTGGAAGGAGGTGGTGGCGATGCTCTTTACGCCGCCGAAGCCGCCGTTGACGTACTTCTCGTTCTTGAGGATGGTGCCGGCCCGGTCGAGGGCCTCGGCGACCTTCGGGTCGTTGAACGGGATGCCGTGGGTGGTCCACTGGTCGTAGACCTCGGGGGTCTGCGTCCGCAGCATGAGGTCCTCGACCCAGTCGGTGGCCGGCCAGCCGGTGCCCTCACCGGACTCGATGCCGGCGCACCACGGCTTGGTGCCGCTCGCCGCGATCTGGTCGCTGAGCTTGATCAGCTCGTCCCAGCTGGTCGGGACCGTCCAGCCCTTCTCCTTGAAGGTCTTCGGCGAGTACCACACGAAGGACTTCACGTTGGAGCCGAGCGGGGCGCCGTAGAACTGGCCGTTGACGGTGCTGTACTTCAGCCAGTCGGCCGGGTAGTTCTCCTCGGCCATCTTCTTGGTGTCGGCGCTGGTGGCCTTCAGCTTGCCCGAGTCGACGAAGCGCTTGAGCAGACCCGGCTGCGGGATGAACGCGAGGTCGGGGGCGTTGCCACCGTCGACCCGGACCGGGAGCTGGGCCTCGAACTCGCCGCTGCCCTCGTGGTCGATCTCGATGCCGGTGCAGTCCTCGAACTGCTTCCAGGACTCCGCGAGGCGGTCGGCCTCGATGTCCCGGATCGACGAGTAGATCGTGACCTTCTTGCCGTCGTTGTCACCGTACTTCTCGTATGCGGCGCACTCCGCGGAGCCCCCCGCGGAGTCGCTCTTCTTGTCGTTGCCGGTGCCGCAGGCCGTGGCGCTCAGCGCCAGCCCCAGTACGCCGGCGATCGCGAAAGCCTGGCGTGATCTGGCAAACGCCATGCCGTTCTCCTTCCTTGCCGGCGCGTCAGGGATCGAACCCGCGCCGGTCCGATGGGCGTCACCACATGTAAGCGCTTGCATCTAGCCTGGTCCACCCCTATCGGGACACGAGCAAGTAACAATCCGGAAACCCGTAAGCCCCCTGTTGGGCGCGCTCCCACACGGGAACCAGACCCCTTTCCATCGATGTCATTTTCTGTCACGCTGATCGCAGGTGATCGAAGGATTTCGACATAGGAGGTGCTGAATGGGCAAGCGGTGGTTGGGCCTGCTGGCGGCCGGTCTGCTGGCCGTTGGCGCGCTGGTGGTCCCGGCGGCCCCGGCAATGGCCGCCCCCACGTTCAAGGTCCCGTTCCCGTGCGGGCAGTCCTGGTCCGGGCAGACCCGGACCAACCACAGCCCGGCGTATTCGGTCGACTTCAACCGCACGGACGACCTCGGTGACCCGGTGGTGGCGAGCGCCCCCGGCACGGTCGACCGGGTGACCGACCTCGGCGGAACCAGTTACGGAAAGTACGTCCGGATCAGCCACGCGGGCGGCTACCACACCTACTACGCCCACCTCAACGGCTTCAACGTCTCGGTGGGCCAGAGCGTCGGCTACGGCAAGGTGATCGGCTGGGTCGGCAGCACCGGCGGCTCGACCGGCCCGCACCTGCACTACGAGCAGCGGCTCAACGGCGCCGACATCCAGGTGCGGTTCAACGGCGCGCTCGCCCTCTACTGGGGCACCAAGAACTACACCAGCGACAACGGCTGCGGCAGCAGCACCGGTTCCGGCACGGTCAACACCAGCGGCACGGCGCTGACCGTCCGCTCCGGCCCGGGCACCGGCTACGCCGCGGTGGGCACCGTCGCCGACGGCACCCGGGTGACCATCCAGTGCCAGACCAGCGGCACCAGCGTCACCGGCACCTACGGCACCAGCACGATCTGGGACCGGATCGGCGCCGGCCGCTTCATCGCCGACGCGTACGTCTACACGGGCTCCGACGGCTACATCCCCGGCGTGCCCCGCTGCTGAGCGGGCGACGGGGCCCCGGCTGCGCGCCGGGGCCCCGTTCCGTCGTCGTGTCCTGCGCCGCCCGGCTCAGTTGTTCAGGCGCCAGATGGCGAAGTTCAGGGCGGCCGCGAAGGTGACCCACGCCCAGTAGGGCAGCATCAGCAGTGTCGCCGGGCGGGACACCTTGCGGAAGAGCGCGACCGTCACGCCGATCGCCACCCACATCAGCAGGATCTCGACGAACGCCAGCCCGTAGCGGCCGGCGCCGAAGAAGAGCGGCGTCCAGACGGCGTTGAGCACCAGCTGGGCGGTCCACGCCCAGAGGGCCGGGCCGAATCCGACCCGCCGCCAGACCAGCCAGCCGGCCACCGCGATCATCGCGTAGAGGAGGCTCCAGACCGGTCCGAAGAGCCAGGACGGGGGAGCCCAGGCGGGCTGTTCGAGGCTCGCGTACTCGGCCGAGGTGCCCTGCACGCCGAGCCCGCCGATCGCCGCGGCGACGAACACCGCCGCCCCGAACCCGAGCAGTGCCCACCACTGCCGGGCGCCGCCGGCCCGTTCAGCGCTCCCAGAAATCTCCATGGTCGAGATATTTCCGCCGGAGACGGGCGGTAAACCCGCCGTCACCCTCCGGACGGCACGACACCGGGGTCGTCATGGCCGGAGGCTCCTGTCGGGAGGACGGAGTTCCGGTCACGACGACCCCGGTGGGTCCTGAACGGCGGCCTGTAGCCGCCTCGTCAATTGAAGATGCTCACACCACCCGGCCCGACGAGCAGGCCGACCACGATGAGGACGACGCCCCACAGGATCTGCCGCCGGAACAGCGCGAGGATGCCGGCGACCACGAGTACGACTGCGAGAATCCAGAGAATCAGCTCCATGTTTGCTGAATACCCGAGCTGCCGACACCGGAAACCTGTGCCTGGTCGAGGTGCTCGCCCAGGTGGAAGACGCTGTACGCCTGCTTGATCACGGGGTGGGCGACGTTGCGGACGCGTACCCCGCCGGGCGTGGTGCCCCGCTCGGAGCCGGCGTGCGCGTGCCCGTGCAGGGCCAGCGCGGTCGGCGCCGAGTCGATCGCCTGACCGAGCTGGTACGAGCCCAGGAACGGGTAGATCTCCAGCGGCTCACCGGCGAGCGTGTCCGGCACCGGCGAGTAGTGGGTGAGCGCCACCAGCACGTCGCACTCCAGCCCCCGCAGCGCGGCGGACAGGGCGTCGGCGCTCTCCGTGGTGGTCCGGACGAACGCCTTCATCTCCGGCTCGCCGAAGTCGCTGGCGCAGCGGCCGGCGAACCCCCCGCCGAACCCCTTCACCCCGGCCACGCCCAGTCGGCCGCCGGCGCAGTCCAGCACGACGCCGTCGCCCTCCAGCACGGTGATCCCGGCGTCCTCGAGCACCTTGACCACCTGCGGCACCTGGTCGCACTGGTGGTCGTGGTTGCCCAGCACGGTCACCACCGGCACGCCCAGCCCGCCGAACTCGGTGGCCACGCACCGGGCCTCCGACTCGGTCCCGTGCCGGGTCAGGTCGCCGGCGAGCAGCAGCACGTCGGCGTGCTCGGGCAGCTCGTCCAGTGCCGGCCGGAACCGGCCGACCACGTCCTCGTCCAGATGCACGTCGCCCACGGCGGCGATCCGGATCACCATGGAACCTCCTCAGGGCAGTTGCTCGATCTCCGTGGGCGCCTGCGCGCGGATCACCCCGATGTCGCTGGTGACCGGCACGTCGGGGAAGCGTTCGGCCACCCGGCGCAGGATCTCCTCCCGCCGGTGCGGGCTCTCGACCTCGCCGTAGAGCACGAGGCCGCGCTCCCGGCGGACCACGGTGATCCCCTGCTCGGCCACGTCCGGGTCCTCGGTCAGCAGCCGGTGGATCTCCGCCTCGACGTACTCGTCGGGCGGTCCGGTGGCGACGTCGCGGTGCTCGGTCACGGTGTCCCCTCTCCCTCGCCGGTGCCGGCGTGCGGCACCACCTCCAGCCGGTCCAGCAGCACCAGGAACGCCTCCGCGTACGGGGAGTGCTGCGTCTCCTTGCGTACCCGTTCCCAGTCGATCTGCTCCCGCAGGGAACGGGCCAGCGGCAGACCCCGGGCGAAGTCGCAGTAGTGCTGCGAGAAGCTCAGCAGTTTGTGCACCATGAGCTGGGTGGCCGAGAGCACCGGCATGTGGATCGCGTCGACCGGCCGGACGACCGTGTCGGCGAACGTCTCCTCGGTGACCGGCGTCTCGATCGGCCGGTGGATCAGGTCCACCATGCGGCCGTCGTCGAAGACCTTGACCAGCCAGTCCTCGGGCGGCCGCTCGGCGGTGAAGCCCGCCGCGACCAGCGCCTCCAGGGAGCGTTCCACGTCGACCTCACGGATCAGGAAGTCGACGTCGTGCTCGCTGGAGTGACCGCCGTGGGCGTACACCGCGAAGCTGCCTCCGAGCGCGAAGGGAATCTCTTCCTGCTTGAGCACGGCGGCGACCTTCTTCAACGTGTGCACCAGGCTCTCGTCCCCGCGCTCTGCCATTGGCGTCTCCCGTCGATGGTGGTGGGCGGCTGATCCAACTCCGGTACCCGGCATCCCGGCGGGCCACACCTGGCAGGTGGCACGGTCGGGGTCAACCGGGAGGACACGGCACAAATCTCCGGGTACGCGAGCGCGGGTCGGATAGCCTGTGCAGAGTGTCCAGATCACCGGGGGCGCGGCGCGGCAGGGCCCGATTGCGCGCCGTCGCCCTGATCGGCATCGACGGCTCGGGCAAGACCACCCAGGCGCACCGGCTCGCCGACGCGCTCACCGCGGCGGGCCGCCCCGCCACCTACCACCGCAACGCCGGCGGGCGCCGCTGGCTGGGCCGCCTCGCGCACCGCCTCGGCCGCCCGGACGCCCAGCGGCTCGTCGGGCGCAGCGGCATGCTGGCGGTGGAGTCCGTGCTCCGCTGGCTGGCGATCGCCGTCGCCCTGCTGAGCTGCCTGGCCACCGGCCGGGTCGCGGTGATGGACCGCTACTCCGCCTGCCAGTACGCGAGCATCCGGGCGCACGGGGGCCAGCGCTGGGAGCGGCTGGCCCGGGCCGGCTACCGGATGTTCCCGCGACCGCAGGTGACCTTCCTGCTGACCGTCGATCCCGCCGAGGCGTACCGGCGGATCGAGCAGCGCGGCACCGACCACGAGAGCATGCGCTACCTGACCGCCGCGGACACCGCGTACCGGACCCTGCCGGAGTACCCGACCTTCGTCGTGGTGGACGCCGGGCGCCCGCCGGAGGAGGTCTCCCGGCAGATCCAGGCCCACATGGCGGCCTGGCTGGCGCCCGCCGACGGTCGCGACGGCCGGTCGGCCGGCGGGCGCGACGTCCGGCCCGCCGTCGTCCCCGCGCCGCCGGGCGCGGAGCCGGTCGCGATCGGCCGGCTGACCGCCTGATCCGGCTGACCGCCTGATCCGGCTGACCGCCTGAGCCGGCTGAGCCGCCGGCCCACGGGCCGGCTGCCCGGGTCGCGGCCGGGTGGCCGGGGCCCCGCGGGAGGCGGCGGGATGGCATCGTCTGCACGACGGTCGGGTGCGGGCTGGTGGCGACCGTACGGCCTTTCCGCGCAGGTCCGGCGGGGGAGGCGCCCGCCTCGGCGGGAATGGCGCGCTGGGCGGTACGGATGGCACGCTGAGCGAAACGGCACGTCCGGGCAGGCGGTACTTTCCCCAATACGCGGAGTCATGGTTGACGCTCACGCCTCGTGAAAGTAAGTTTCATCCGTGGCGAAGAGTCCGAAGATTTCTGCGAGTCACGAGCCGGGTGGGCTGATCGTCCACATCAGCGGCCTGCTCCCGTCGTTGTCGCCGGCTGAGCAGCGGGTCGCCCGGCTGGTGGTCGCCGACCCGGCCGACGCCGCGCGTCGGACCATCACCGACCTCGCCACCTCCGCCGAGACATCCGAGGCGACCGTCATCCGCTTCTGCCGCTCCGTCGGCATGGACGGCTACCCGCAGCTGCGGATCCGGCTCGCCGCCGAGGCCGCCCGCCGGATCGAGCCGCCGGACGCGCGGGTCGTCGGCGGCGACATCCCGCCCGGGGCCGACCTCGCCCAGATCATCGCGACCATCGCCTTCAACGACGCGCGGGCCGTCGAGGAGACGGCCGAGCAGCTCGACCCGGCGATCTGCGAGCAGGTCGTCGAAGCCATCGCGGGCGCCGGAAGGATCGACGTCTACGGGGCGGGCGCCAGCGGCTTCGTCGCCTCGGACTTCCAGCAGAAGCTGCACCGCATCGGTCGCATCGCCTTCTACTTCCCGGACGTGCACACCGCGCTGACGTCGGCCGCGCTGCTCGGGCGGGGCGACGTCGCGGTCGGCATCTCGCACACCGGCACCACCTCCGACGTGATCGAGGTGCTGGAACAGGCGAAGGCCCGGGGAGCGTCCACGGTGGCGCTCACCAACTTCCCCCGGTCGCCGATCACCGAGGTGGCCGACTTCGTACTCACCACGGCCGCCCGCGAGACCACCTACCGCTCGGGCGCGATGGCGAGCCGGCTGGCCCAGCTCACCGTCGTCGACTGCCTCTTCGTCGGGGTGGCGGCGCGCAACCGGTCCCGGGCCAGGAAGGCCCTCGAAGCGACAGCCGAGGCGGTCCGGTCACACCGGGTCGGCCCGGGACGGAGGCGGGCATGACGGCGGGCGCGGTGGAACCCCACGAGGTGACGGCCCCGGTGGCGGCCCGGCCGGTGATCCGGGTCGGCGCGCCGACAGAGCGGCGCAACCCGCTCAGCGCGGACCTCGACCTCATGTCGACCCGGGACGTGCTCACGGTGATCAACGAGGCGGACCGGCGGGTGCCCGGCGCCGTCGCGGCCGTCCTCGACGAGATCGCCGCGACGGTGGACCTGGCGGTGACCGCCCTGCGCGGCGGGCACCGGGTGCACTACTTCGGCGCCGGCACCTCCGGCCGGCTGGGCGTGCTCGACGCCGCCGAGCTGGCGCCCACCTTCAACTCGCCCCGGCACTGGTTCTGCGCCCACATCGCGGGCGGGCCCGAGGCCATGTGGCGGGCGGTCGAGGACGCCGAGGACGACGACCGGGGCGGCGCGGCGGAGGCCGCCGACTGCGTACGGGCCGGGGACCTGGTGGTCGGACTCGCCGCCAGCGGGCGCACACCGTACGTCCTGGGGGCGCTCGCCGCGTCGAGTGCCAAGGGGGCCTCGACCGTGCTGCTCTGTGCCAACCCGGAGGCGGAGGCCGCCCGGTCGGTGGACGTCTTCATCGGGGTGGACACCGGGCCGGAGGTCGTCACCGGGTCGACCCGGATGAAGGCGGGCACCGCGCAGAAGCTGGTGCTGAACACGTTCTCCACGGCCGTGATGGTCCGCCTGGGCCGGGTCTACTCGAACCTCATGATCGACATGGTCGCCACCAACGCCAAGCTCCGGGGTCGGATGATCTCGATCCTGATCGAGGCGACCGGCTGCTCGGAGGAGATCTGCCGGCGGGCCCTCCACGAGGCCGACGGCGACATGAAGGTGGCGCTGGTCTCGCTCGTCTCCGGGGTGGAGGTGTCCGCCGCGCGGGCCGCCCTGGCCCGCTCCGCCGACCAGGTCCGCGGCGCCCTGGCCCTGCTCGCCTCCTGAGCCGACCCCTCCCCTCCGCCCGCACTGCGACCCCCGTCACGTACGGGCATGGGCCCGCTGCCCGGATTGTTCACCGGGGGGTGGGGTATTAGCACGGGCGTGGATGAACCGACCGGTCCACTTGTGCGTGTCTCCGCAGTGACCAGGATCGCAGCACGACGGTGACCCGGGTCGCTGCGTCCGCGGGCGTGGCGGTGCTGCCATGGACCGGGACACGTCGACACGTCGATCCGTCGTCCCTGGCGTGGTGCCCATCGGAGAGCCGCCACCCGGGGTGCTGACAGCAAACATGGACCGCGCTCTCAGCGGATTATCAGGCATTCGTGACACTTTCGACTCACGACATGGAATCCCCGGCGCGTCTCAACTGTTGTGTAGGTGTCAGCACCGGTGGGCACAGCGGAAGTTACGGGGGAGGGCTGATGGACGTGGGGATGGCAAGGAACCGGGCAACCGGCGCGAGCGAGGGGACCGTGGGCAACGTGGACAAGAACATCGGCATGCGAACCGACGAGGTTGCCGAGGAGCGCGACCTGGTCGGCGTCTACCTTCACGAGATCTCCCGGACGCCACTGCTGGACGCCGCCAAGGAGGTGGACCTCTCCAAGGCCATCGAGGCCGGCCTCTACGCCGAGCACCTGCTCGGTGAGGACCGCGTCCCCGCCGGCGCCGACCGGGACGACCTGGAGCGGCTGGTCGCCGAGGGTGAGCGGGCCAAGGACCTGTTCATCCGGGCCAACCTGCGGCTGGTCGTGTCGATCGCCCGCCGCTACGTGCGTTCGGGCATGCCCATGCTGGACCTGATCCAGGAGGGCAACACCGGCCTGGTGCGGGCGGTCGAGAAGTTCGACTACGTGCGCGGCTACAAGTTCTCCACCTACGCGACCTGGTGGATCCGCCAGGCGATCAGCCGGGCGATCGCCCAGCAGGAGCGCACCGTGCGACTGCCGGTGCACCTGGTCGAGGACGTCAACCGGATGCGCAACGTGGCCCGGCAGCTCACCCGCGAGCTGGGCAGCGACCCGGAGCCGGAGCAGATCGCGGCGTCCCTCGGGGTCACCGTCGAGCGGGTCAACGAGCTGGTCCGCTGGTCGCAGGACACCGTCTCGCTGGACACCCCGGTGGGCGACGACGGCGACACCAACCTCGGTGACCTGGTCGCCGACAGCGACGCGCCGTCGCCGGAGGAGATCGTCCTGACGGGGCTGGAGCGGCAGCGGATCGAGGGTCTGCTCAACCACCTCGACGACCGTTCGGCCGGCATCATGCGGGCCCGCTACGGGCTCGAGGACGGCCGGGAGCACTCCCTCACCGAGGTGGCCTCGCGGTTCTCGCTCTCCCGGGAGCGGATCCGGCAGCTGGAGATCCAGGCGCTCGGCCGGCTCCGCGAGCTGGCCCGGGCCGAGGGGCTACAGGCAGCCTGAGCAGGGTAGGAACAACGGCGAACGGCCGGCGTCCGATAGGGGGACGCCGGCCGTTCGCCGTTCTGCCGGGTCAGCGGACCCGACCGTAGCCCTGGATGGGCATCAGGTTCATGCCCCGTTTGAGCACGTTACGCCCGGCGCTCGGCGCGTCGATCACCTGTCCGCCGCCGACGTAGAGGCCCACGTGCCCGAGCCCGCTGTAGAAGACGAGGTCGCCGGGGCGCAGCTCGCTCCGGCTGATGTGGGCCACCGCGCCCCACTGCATCCGGGTGTTGTGCGGCAGCGACTTGCCGGCCGCCCGCCAGGCCGCCGAGGTCAGGCCCGAGCAGTCGTAGCCGTTCGGCCCGTCGGCGCCCCAGACGTACGGCTTGCCGAGCGCGCCGTACGCGTACCGCACCGCGACGCCGGCCCGGCCGGAGACCGCCGGCGCCTCCTTCGCGCTGTCGGGTCGGGCCGCCGGCTTCTCGGTGGCGCGGCCGTACGCCTGCCGGCGCAGCTCGTAGAGCTCGGCCAGGTCGCGCTCGATCCGCTTCTTCGCGGCGGTCATCTCGCGGGCCTGCGCCGCCTGCCGGCCCAGCGTGACCTCCAGCCGGGTCTTCTCGTCGAGCAGCCGGCGCTGGTTGCCCGTGAAGTTCGAGATCTTCTCCTGCCGCTGCCGCGTGAGCTGGTCGAGCATGCCCAGCCGGTCGAGTAGGGTGTCGGCGCCGCCGGGACGCAGCAGCGCCTCCGCGGTGGTCAGGTTGCTGCCGGTCTTGTACGCGGTCACCGCCATCTCGCCGACGTCCGCCCGGCTCCGTTCGGTCTCCTGCTCCAGCGGACCGATCCGGCTCTGCACCCGTGCCACGGCGGCCTGGTTGGTCTTGATCTCCTCCCGGAGCTTGTTGTACGCCTCGACGACGTGTTCCAGCTTCGCGGAGGAGTTCTCGATCCGCCGGGTCAGCTCGGCGGGGGACGGTTCGGCCCGGGCGGGTACCGCCGGTGCGAGCAGCGTGGCCGACACCACGGCGACCGCCAGGGCGCGCAGCGTGTTCCTGAGGGACGACAAGAGCGGAAGGCTCCTCTCCCACCGGCCGCCGCGGGCTGCTGACGCCCCCGGCGACACCGGGCCGGTGCTGTCCGGGTGGACGGCGATCGACCGGGCCGGCCCGGACAACCTAACCCGGGGCAGGAGTGATGCGCAGTTGAAGCAGGGTCGAATGTTGGCCGAGTGACGGAAATTGTTGATCACGAGGGGGGCGGTGCGTGATCGACTCCTCCGGCCCGCCGCAGTAGGCAGCGGCTAATGTCGGCGATCGGGCGATCCATGCCGTTCGTCGTTGTCGACACATGCCGCCGCAACCTGAGCCGTTATGACCGACAAGACCGACATGGCGGTCGGAACCGGCGGGGCACGCGATCGCGGCCCTCGGACGCGAACCGAAATCGCCGTCCGGGCTGGCACGTGCGCCACACAATGAAGCGCGCAGCCGGGAATCCCGTCGACCGGCACGATGCGGGACCGTCGACGGAACCGACCCGGCACCAGCCGCGGGAGGTAGAACCGTGAACCCTCAAGGCGCCACCCGACAGACGCGGTCATCGCGGACGACCGCGCGGAAGAACACCCTCCTCTACGCCCGACCCGGGATCATCGTGACGGTCGACCGGTTCACCGTCGGCCGCAACAGCTGGCAGGTCACCGAGCTGACCCACCTGCAGACCGGCCGCGGCCCGCACGACCGCGTCGCGGTACGGGCCGTCCTGGTCACCGGCGCCATGATCGGCGGCGTCGGCCTGCTGCTCGGCTTCACCGGCGGGCTGCAACGGCTCACCGCGGGGGCGTACCTCGTCCTGGGCCTGGTGTTCCTGCTGCCGGTGCTGGTCGCGCTGGCGGGGGACCGGTGGCGACCGCCCGCGTACGAGCTGTGGGGCCGGCGCCGGGGCGAACGGGTGCTGCTGTTCAGCAGCGACGACGAGCGGCAGTTCGGCCAGGTCACCCGGGCCCTGCGCCGGGCCCGGGAGATGAACCGGTACGGCGGCTGGGAGGACCCGCTCGCCTCGGTCGACCCGTGGCGGCCCACCCGGTAGCCGGGGTCAGCCGGCCACCGGCTCCGGGGTGCGCCCGGACTGCTCCGCCGTCACCCAGGAGCTGACCCGGCGCTCCGCGTAGAAGGAGACGAACGGCACCGTGCCGGCCAGCATCACCAGGACCATCCGCTTCAGCGGCCAGCCGGCCCGGCGGGACAGGTCGAAGGCGGCCAGCAGGTAGAGCATGTAGAGGAAACCGTGCGCCTGGCCCACGGTCTCCACCAGGATCGGGTCGTCGAAGCCGTACTTCATCGGCATGCCGATCACGACCAGCAGGATCAGCGCCACGCCGACGATCCAGGCGATGACTCGGTACCGGGTCAGGGCTGCGCCCACCGTCGTCCGTCCTTTCGCGCCCGGCCTCAGCCGGGGTAGTCACCGGGCTTGGCGCCCGGGTTGTCGTTCAGCCATTGCAGGTAGTGGTTGTAGGCGGCCAGGTCGCCGTCGTCGCCGCCGTCGGCAGCCGCGGACACGCGGGCGACCCGCACGGGTCGGCGTACGACCGGGCGCGTCGCGGCGGCCTGCGGGGCGTCGGCCGGTCGCGTCCCGGCGGCGGTCGACGCCTCCTCGGGCGCGGCGGCCGCCGCCGGCCCACGCAGCGCGTGCCGGACCTCACGCCACCAGACGAAGACCACGAAGCCCGCGAAGATCGGCCACTCGACCGCGTAGCCCCAGCTGATCGCGTTGCCGGCGGCGGCCCGGCTGACCTGCCACCAGCCCAGCCCCAGGAAACCGGTGACGAGCACGACCATGGCCACGTGGCGCGCGATCCACGCCGGGGTCCAGAGCCGTTTCATGGCATCGAGAGTACCGGGGGCCGCCGGGGTCTCCGACGCGGCGTCGTAGGCGCGGGGAGGGTTTGGTGCCCTGCGGTGTGGGCATCCGTCTAGACGCGAGCCCAAACCAGAGCAGGGGGTCGATCATGACGGGATCGGTACGGCAGGACGACTTCGGCAGCCCGGAGCAGCGGATGCCCGAGTGGGACGGCGACCATGTCCACGACAGGGCCTCCGGCGAGGCGGATCCGCCCGACGGCGAGCTGCTCGGCGTCGACCCCGCCGAACTGGCCGACGAGGACCTGATCCGGGAGATGCACAGCCTGCACCGCACCCGCCTGGACACCCTGCGCCACGCGGCGGACTCCGCGCTCGCCAACCACCTGCGGCGCACCGCCGAGCTGGAGACCGAGTACCTCGCCCGGCACCCCGGCCGCGAGGTCGACCCGAACCGGCTGCGGGACGCGTGATGGCGTCCGCCGAGCGCGGGATGTCCGCGCCGCCGGAGGTGGTGTTCAACACCGCCACCGACCCCGCCCGGGCGTCGGCGTG
The DNA here is from genome assembly GCF_049841695.1 of Micromonospora sp. DT178. Taxonomy (NCBI): domain Bacteria; kingdom Bacillati; phylum Actinomycetota; class Actinomycetes; order Micromonosporales; family Micromonosporaceae; genus Micromonospora; species Micromonospora sp. DT178. The sequence goes on along the minus strand of NZ_JBNCKV010000014.1, from coordinate 117,001 downwards.
GCTGCCCGAGCCGCTGCGGGCCGACGGCAGCCCGGCGGACGAGGTCAGCGCGGAGGAACTGCGGGCCCGGTGGAGCGCCGCCGAGGAGTGGTCGGCCGAGATCCGGGTGGAGCCCGCCCAGGCGGGCGGTGCCCGGACGCGGCTCGACCTCACCGGCGGTCCGGACGCCGGGCGCCTGGCCGACGAGGCGCTGGACAGCCTCGCCCGCGAGGTGGCCGACAACCTGCAGGCCGGCTGAGCCGGCCCGCACCACCGAGAAGACCGAGGAGACCGGGTGACCGCCCTGAAGGAGAAGGTGGCGCGGCTGCGCCAGGCGTACGCGCCGCACGAGCACCGGCCGCTGGGCGGCTACCTGGCGGCGATGGGCACCTACGCCGGGGTGACCGCCGGCATCGCCGGCCTGGTCCGGGCGACCGGCCGCCCGGTGCCCGAGCGTCCCGCCCCGGCCGACGTGGTGCTGCTGAGCATCGCCACCCACAAGCTCAGCCGGCTGCTGACGAAGGACGCGGTGACGAGCCCCTTGCGGGCGCCGTTCACCCGCTACGACAAGCCGATCGGCAGCGGCGAGGTGATGGAGCAGGTCCGCGACCAGGGCAGCTCCACCCGGCACGCGATCGGGGAGCTGCTGAGCTGCCCGTTCTGCCTCGCCGTCTGGGTCGCCACCGGGTTCACCGGCGGGCTGGTGCTCGCCCCCCGGCTGACCCGCCTGGTGGCGACCGCGCTGACCGCCGTGGCCGCCTCGGACTTCCTTCAGATGGCGTACGCGGTGGCGCAGCAGGCCGCCGAGGGCGGCGACCACGACGAGGACTGAGGACGTACGACGAAGGGGGCCGGCGCTTGAGCCGGCCCCCTTCGTCGTGCCTCTGCTTCGTCGCTGGACTGTGCTTCGTCGTGCCTGTGCCTGTTGTGCCCGGCGCGCCGGTTGTCTCGGCTCCGCCCGGCGGCCCGGGACGCTGTCGTGGCCCTGCCGGGGCGCCGGGTCGGCGTGTGCGGTGATCGTCGCCGCCGCGTCAGGTCGGGGTCGTGCCGTGGTCCTCGCCGGCCCAGCCACGGGAGGCCTCCGGCTCGCGCTCGTCGGCGTCCGCCCCGGTGATGATGTCCCGGTCGACCGCGGTGCGGTCGTGCTCGTTGGCGAAGTCGGGCTCCGGCAGCGTGTCCCGGCCCTCGGGGGGCTGACCGAGCGCCGGCAGCTTCTCGTGCTCTTCCTCGTGGTGGGACATCTCGCTCTCCTCACTGCTCGTCGGCCTCCGGTGCGGAAGGCCGTCCGCCCCCGGGGGACGGGTGGGCGGCGGTATCGCCCCACGACGGGTCGCCACGGCCCGTCAGGGCCGTGCCGGTCCCGGGCCGCCGGGCGTCAGGTGACCGAACCGCCGAGCAGGTCGGCCACCTCGTCCACGGCGTACTCGCCCTCGGGCAGGGCGGCCATGCGGGTGAGAAGCTGCGCGGGAAGCTCGGCGGCGACGGCCCGGCGGTAGATGTCCGCCTGGCTGATCCGCTCCTGGCCGTGGTAGAGATCCTCAAGGAGGTCGTCGAGGCGCCGGATGTCCGGCTCCTCGGTCACGGGCGCGTCCGTCACGGGTGCGTCGTCGGTCACGACGGTCAGCTACCCGCGTCCGAACCGGTCAAACGTCACCGCCTCGCCGTCCACGGGTCCGCGCCACCGCACTGACGGTCCCCGCGCCACCGCACTGACGGTCCCCGCGCCACCGCACTGACGGTCCCCGCGCCAGGCCGACGGTGCCCGTGGCCGTGCCGGCGGTGCCCGCGCCGTGCTGACGGCACCCGCGGTGCCGAGGGCGGCGGTCCGGGGGTGGGTCCGGCGGCGGTGCCCGCGGTGCCCGCGCTGTGCCCGGCCGACGCGGAGTCGCCACCGGCCTGTGACGGCGGTCACGGCGGGGACCCGGAACACCGGCGGCGGGTCGCCGGTTGAGTGAGGTGTCGGTGTGTCCAGTGTCCCCGGGCCTCACCTAATTGCCTTCGCGGAATACCGTCCGGCTGGAGCCGCGTCGTGCCACTCGCCGAGAGGCGACCTGCACACCGACACCGGTGCCGCCCCCGAGCCCTAGGGCCCGGGGGCGGCACTGTCCGTCTCCACCTCCCGCGCCGCCCCGCCCTCTCGCCCGCCGGCCTCGCGGCGATCATGAGGTTGGCGGCAGTGATGAAGATCGACTTCGCCGTTAACCTCATGATCACCCGGGGCGGGGCGGGGCGGGGCGGGGTGGGCGGGGGAGAGGTGGGGTGGGGTCAGGCGGGGGTGGGGGCGGGGGTTCGGCGGCGGGTGCGGACGGCGGCGGCCAGGTGGCTGAGGACCTCCTCGGTGGTGTCCCAGCCGATGCAGGCGTCGGTGACCGACTGGCCGTACGTCAGCTCGCGGGTCGGGTCGAGGTCCTGGCGGCCGGCCAGCAGGAAGCTCTCCAGCATGATCCCGACGATGCCGCGCTGGCCGGCGTCGAGCTGGGCGGCCACGTCGGCCGCCACCCTCGGCTGGTTGCGGTGGTCCTTGCCGCTGTTGGCGTGGCTCGCGTCGATCACCACGCGCTCGGGCAGGCCCGCCGCCCGCAACAGTTCCAGGGCGCCGGCCACCGACTCCGCGTCGTAGTTCGGCCGTCCGCCGCCGCCGCGCAGCACCAGGTGCCCGTCCGCGTTGCCCCGGGTGTGCAGGATCGCCGGCGTGCCGGAGACGTCGATGCCGGGGAAGACGTGCGGTACGCCGGCGGCCCGGATGGCGTCCACGGCGGTGCCGATGCTGCCGTCCGGGCGGTTCTTCATGCCGATCGGCATCGACAGGCCGGAGGCGAGCTGCCGGTGCACCTGGCTCTCCACCGTCCGCGCGCCGATCGCGCCCCACGCCACCGTGTCGGCGATGTACTGCGGGGTGATCGGGTCGAGGAACTCGCAGCCGACGGGGAGGCCCAGGCGCAGCACGTCGAGCAGGAGCGCGCGGGCGGTACGCAGGCCGGCGTTGACGTCGCCGGAACCGTCCAGCCCGGGGTCGTTGATCAGGCCCTTCCAGCCCACCGTCGAGCGCGGCTTCTCGAAGTAGACCCGCATCACCACCAACAGGTCGTCGGCCACCCGGGCGGCGGCGTCGCGCAGCAGGTGGGCGTACTCCAGGGCGGCGGCCGGGTCGTGCACCGAGCACGGGCCGACCACCACCAGCAGGCGGTCGTCGGCGCCGTCCAGCACCCGGCCGACCGCGCGTCGCCCGGCCAGTACGGCCGAGGCGAGCGTGTCGTCGAGGGGCAACTCGTGGTGCAGCAGGGCCGGGGTGGTCAGCGGCACGACACGGTCGATCCGCTGATCGCTGACCCGATCGGTCTCCGGGGTCGTCACGGTGGGAATCCTTCCGCCGACCGTGCCCCGGGGCCGGTGCCCGGGTCGAGCCGGCTGCTCGTACGCAAAAAGGCAGGAACGAGAGTTCCTGCCCGGCCGGCTCGAATGTGGTGACGTCAGATCATGGTGAAGTCACCGGCGTGCGAGCCGGCTGCCTAAACCATCGATACGAACGCGTCACGCGGCCCAGCGTACCCGACCGTGCGGGAAGGTCCACCCGGTCGTCGGGAAAGACTCGCTTCGCGTTCACCTTCGTCGATGCCTGCGACGGTAGTTTCATCGACACCGATCGCTGCATCTCCGGAGGTTTCCGATGGACCGTCGTACCGTCCTGCGTGCCACCGTCGTCGGCGGCGCCGCCGCCTTCGCCGGCAGTCTCTGGGCCGGCGCCGCCCAGGCCGCCCCTGCTCAGCCGGGCGCCAGCCCGTACGGGCCGCTCGGCGCGGCCGACGCCAACGGCATCCAACTGCCCGCCGGCTTCACCAGCCGGGTGATCGCCCGGTCCCGGCAGGCGGTGCCCGGCACGTCGTACACCTGGCACGACGCGCCCGACGGCGGCGCCTGCTTCGTCGCCGGCACCGGCTGGATCTACGTCTCGAACTCCGAGATCCTCACCACCGGTGGGGCGTCCGCGGTGCGCTTCGCCGCCGACGGCAGCGTCGTCTCGGCGTACCGCATCCTGTCGAACACCAACCGCAACTGCGCGGGCGGCGCGACCCCGTGGGGGACCTGGCTCTCCGGCGAGGAGGTCAGCCGGGGATACGTCTACGAGACGTACCCCGAGGGCGGCCGGGCCGGCGTGCGGCGGGCCGCGATGGGCCGGTTCAACCACGAGGCCGCCGCCTGCGACCCGGACCGCCGGGTCGTCTACCTCACCGAGGATGAGACCAGCGGCTGCTTCTACCGGTTCCGGCCGACCACCTGGGGCGACCTCTCCGCCGGCACCCTGGAGGTGCTGGTCGCGGGCACGGGCACCAGCGGCCCGGTGAGCTGGGCGCGGGTGCCCGACCCGGACGGCTCGCCCACACTCACCCGCGACCAGGTCGCCGGGGCGAAGAGGTTCAACGGCGGCGAGGGCTGCTGGTACGCCGGCGGCACCTGCTGGTTCACCACCAAGGGCGACAACCGGGTCTGGGCCTACGACGCGGTCAACCAGCGCATCGACCTGGCGTACGACGACTCGCTGGTCTCCGGGACGGCGCCGCTGACCGGGGTGGACAACATCACCGGGGCCCGCTCGGGCGACCTCTACGTCGCCGAGGACGGCGGCAACATGGAGATCAACGTGATCACGCCGGCCGGGGTGGTCGCCCCGTTCCTGCGGATCACCGGCCAGTCCTCGTCGGAGATCTGCGGGCCGGCGTTCTCGCCCGACGGCAGCCGGTTCTACTTCTCGTCGCAGCGCGGCACGTCCGGCTCCTCCTCGGGTGGCATCACCTACGAGGTGCGCGGACCGTTCCGCTCCTGAGCGGCCCGCCTCCGCCCGCGCCCGCCCGGCCGGGTCGGTCGCGATCATGCGGCGTGCCGGAGGCGGCGGCGGGGTATGTGGGCGGTCATGAGTCACGAGCAGAGCGACCAGGAACGGGTGGAGTCCCGCGCACACCTCCTGCCGGAGGAGGCGGCGGCCGGCAGCGACGACCCCCACGCGCAGGCGGAGGCCATCCTCGCCGAGTCCGACCTCCGGGAGGAGGACCGCAACGCCGCCCCCGACACCGTGCTGGAGCGGCGTACCTCCGATCAGACGGTGACCCCCATCGAGCCCCCCGACTGAGCCACTGCCCCTCGGGCCCGTCGCGAGCCCCGGTAGCTGTGCTCCCGCAGCCAGGCGACCGGGCCGACCGCCCGCAGCCCCGGCGGCAGGTTGTCGATCGGGTCGAAGGCCAGCGCCGCGTCCTCCCGGGCGCTGAGCTGGGCACCGAGGCTGACCTGCCCGAACGGACGCCACGGTCCGACGGCGGACGCGACCGCGAGCACCAGGCGCGGCGCGTCCGCCCGGGCCGCGGCGGCCACCTCGGCCAGGCTGCGGCCCAGGTCGGGCGACTCCGGGTCGGCCAGCGCGGCCAGGAAGAGCCGCCGCCGGCCCGCGCGCAACGGCATGATCGTGCTGTACGTCCCCGCGAAGCGCCGCCGGGGCAGCGGCAGGTTCCGCAGCAGCGGCGCGGCCCCGCTGGAGCTGACCAGCAGGTCGAACGGCCGGCCACCGTCGCGGTGCAGCCGCACGGCCAGCCCCAGCACGTCCGGCCAGCCGCCCGGGGTGGGCACGCCCTTGGAGAGCCGGACGGTCGCCCGGAAGCGACCCGGACCGTCCAGCAGCGGTACCCCGGTCGGCGGTCCCGACGTACCCCAGACGACGACCTCGCCCGCGAACGAGCGGCCCGCGGGATGCAGGAGGCGGGCCCGGCGCAGCCGGGTCAGGGCGGCGGTCGCGCGGTCGACCGCGACGGCGGCCCGGTCGGTCACGGTGGCGGCAGGCGGCATCCTCCCCCGGTACCCGGCCGCCGGCGGTCGATGCCTCGCCGCGTGCGGCGCGTCCCTTCCCGCGCACCTGATCGGATAGCGTCGTGCCATGCCCGACAGCGGTTACCCCTGGCCCATCGAGACCACCCGACTGGACAACGGCCTGCGCGTGGTGGTGAGTGAGGACCGCACCGCCCCCGCGGTCGCCGTGAACCTCTGGTACGACGTCGGCTCCCGGCACGAGCCCGAGGGGCAGACCGGTTTCGCGCACCTCTTCGAGCACCTGATGTTCGAGGGCTCGGTCAACGTGGCGAAGACCGAACACATGAAGCTGGTGCAGGGCGCGGGCGGCTCGCTCAACGCCACCACCAACCCGGACCGCACCAACTACTTCGAGACCGTCCCCGCCGAGCACCTGGAACTGGCGCTGTGGCTGGAGGCGGACCGGATGGGCGGCCTGGTCCCCGCGCTGACCCAGGAGACGCTGGACAACCAGCGGGACGTGGTCAAGAACGAGCGGCGCCAGCGCTACGACAACGTGCCCTACGGCGACGCCTGGCTGCGGCTGCTGCCGCTGCTCTACCCGCCCGGGCATCCCTACCACCACGCCACGATCGGGTCGATGGCCGACCTGAACGCCGCCGACCTGGGCACCTTCCAGGCGTTCCACCGGACGTACTACGCGCCGAACAACGCCGTGCTCACCGTCGTGGGCGACGCCTCGGCCGCCGAGGTGTTCGCGCTGGCCGACAAGTACTTCGGCGCGATCCCGCCCCGCGCGGAGATCCCGCCCGCGCCGGACGGCCGGACCGTCCCGGCCACCGGCCGACCCGCCGTGGAGACGGTCACCGCCGAGGTGCCGGCGCCGCGCGTCTACGTCGCGCACCGCACCCACCCCTTCGGCAGCCCCGGCTACGACGTGATGACGGTGCTCGCCACCGTCCTGGGCAGCGGCCGGGGCAGCCGCCTCTACCAGCGCCTCGCCGACGGTGAGCGGATCGCCCAGCCCGACCTGGTCGGGGCGTACGGCGTGGACCTGGCGCACGCCCCCGCGCCGCTGATCGCCACCGCCACGGCCCGCCCCGGGGTGAGCGCCGAACGACTCGGCGCCGGGCTGGCCGAGGTGGTCGACGAGTTGGCCACCGTCCCCGTCACCACCACTGAGCTGGACCGGGCCAAGTCCCTGCTGAGCACCTCGTGGTGGCGGCAGATGGCCACGGTGGACGGCCGGGCGGACACGCTCGGGCGCTACGCCACCCAGTTCGGCGACCCGGCGAAGGCCGCGGAGCGGCTGCCGGCCTGGCTCGCGGTGACCGCCGAGCAGATCGCCGAGGCCGCCGCCGAGGTGCTCGCCGCCGACGACCGGGTGACCCTGACCTACCTGCCCGAGGAGAAGCCCTGATGACGCTGATCGCCGACCGTCCCGGGCCCGGCGCCGCCCGCCCGTACCGGTTCCCGCAGGTGGTCCGCCGCACCGTGGCGGGTGGTCAGGTGGTCGCCGCGCACCTGCCCGGGCAGAACCTGGCCGTGGCCCTGCTGCTGCTCGACGCGGGCGCCGGCCGCGAGCCGACCGGCAAGGAGGGGCTCGGCGCGGTGCTCGCCAAGGCCCTGGAGGAGGGGACCGCGCAGCGCGACGCGACGGCGTACGCGCTGGCGATCGAAGGGCTCGGCACCGAGCTGGTGATCGGGCTGGACTGGGACTCCTTCCAGGTCAGCGTGCAGGTGCCGGTGGAGCGGCTGAACGCCGCCGTGGAGCTGCTCGCCGAGGCGGTGCGCACCCCGAAGCTGGACCCGGACGACGTCCGGCGGGTCCGCGACGACGAGGCGACCGCGCTGCGGATGGACTGGGCCAACCCCGGCCCGCGGGCCGACGCGGCGCTGCGCGCTGACCTGTTCGGCGCCGGTAACCGCTGGGGCCGCCCCCTGTACGGCGACCCGGAGTCGGTGGCGGCGCTGGACGTCGAGGACGTCACGGTCTTCCACTCCGAGTGGTTCATCCGCCCGGGCACGCTGGTCGTCGCCGGCGACCTGGACCGGCTGGACCTGGACGCGCTCGGCGCGGCGGCGTTCGCCGGCACCGGCGGCGGGCCGGTCGACCGGGGCGGCCCGATCGAGGTGCCGACCCGCCCCGGCCGGCGGATCATCCTGGTGGACCGGCCCGGCTCGGTGCAGTCCACGCTGCGGCTGGGCCACCCGTCGCCGCACCGCTCCCACCCCGACCACGTGCCGATGACGCTCGCCGGCACGGTGCTCGGCGGGGCGTTCACCTCCCGGCTCAACCACCTGATCCGCGAGGTGCGCGGCTACACGTACGGCATCCGGGGCGACTTCGCCTCGTCCCGCCGCTTCGGCCGCTTCGGGGTCAGCTCCAGCGTGCAGACGGCGGTCACCGCGCCGGCCGTCGTCGAGGCGGTCGGCGAGATTACCCGTACCCGGGAGACCGGGGTGACCGACGAGGAGCTGGCGGTCGCGCGCTCCTGGCGGGCCGGGCAGCTCTCGGTCGAGTTGCAGAGCCCCCGGGCGATCGCCTCCGCGTTGACCACCCTGGTCGTGCACGACCTGCCGGACGACTACCACGCCCGGTTGCGCGAGTCGCTGCTTGCCGCCGACGTGGCGGAGGTCTCCGCGGCGGCCGCCACGCACCTGCGCCCGGAGGAGCTCACCCTCGTCGTGGAGGGCGACGCCGCGGTGATCCGCGACGAACTCGTCGCCACCGGCCTGGGCGAACTGGTCGAGCACGCCTCCTGACCGGCCCGGGGCGGTGTGACATCGGTCGCGCCGCCCCCGCCCGGTGCGGGTGGCCCGTCCGGGGCGGCCGGCGTGGATGCTTCGGCGGGCCGCCCCGCCGGCTGACGATCCTCCCGTCCCACCGGCCCTTCCGGCGGTGTCGTTCCGTCCCGGTCGCGGCCCGGGGTGGCCACGGCCACCGCCGGGCGGGAGCGCCGCCGGCCCCGGTGGGTGGGAAAGCGTTCCCGGTCGGGTCGCCGGGCTGGGTAGCCTCGCGGGCATGAGGATCGGCATTGTGGGGGCCACCGGCCAGGTCGGTGGCGTGATGCGGCAGGTGCTGGCGGAGCGGGAGTTCCCGGCGGAGCAGGTGCGGTTGTTCGCCTCGGCGCGGTCGGCCGGGCGCGCCCTGCCCTGGCGGGACGGCGAGGTGACCGTGGAGGACGCGGCCACCGCCGACTACTCCGGGCTCGACATCGTGCTCTTCTCCGCCGGCAAGGGCACCGCGAAGGAGCTCGCGCCCCGGGTCGCCGCCGCCGGCGCCGTCGTCATCGACAACTCCTCGGCGTTCCGCATGGACCCGGAGGTGCCGCTGGTCGTCGCCGAGGTCAACCCGCACGCCGCCGCCGTACGCCCCAAGGGGATCATCGCCAACCCGAACTGCACGACGATGGCCGCGATGCCCGTGCTGCGCCCGCTGCACGCCGAGGCGGAGCTGGTCAGCCTGGTCGTCTCGACGTACCAGGCGGTCTCCGGCGCCGGCCTGGCCGGCGTCGCCGAACTCGACGAGCAGGTCCGCAAGGTCGCCGAGCACGCCGCCGGTCTCGCCTTCGACGGCGCGGCCGTGGAGTTCCCGGCCCCCCGCTCGTTCGCCCGGCCGATCGCGTTCAACGTGCTCCCGCTCGCCGGCTCGATCGTCGACGACGGCAGCTTCGAGACCGACGAGGAGCAGAAGCTGCGCAACGAGAGCCGCCGCATCCTGGAGATCCCCGGGCTGCGCGTCTCCGGCACCTGCGTGCGGGTGCCCGTGTTCACCGGCCACTCGCTCCAGATCAACGCCCGCTTCGCCCGCCCGATCACCCCGCAGCGGGCCCGCGAGCTGCTCGACGGCGCCCCCGGCGTGGCGCTCGCCGACGTGCCGACCCCGTTGCAGGCCGCCGGCCAGGACCCGACCTACGTCGGGCGGATCCGCGCCGACGAGACCGTCGAGCACGGCCTCGCCCTGTTCTGCTCCAACGACAACCTGCGCAAGGGCGCCGCGCTCAACGCGGTGCAGCTCGCCGAGCTGGTCGCCGCCGAGCGCCGCTGACCATCGCGTCCTTCCCGGGCCCCCGCCGGATTCGGCGGGGGCCCGCCGCGTCCTCCGTCCGGCCCGCCGCGTCGGCGTTCGGCAGGCACGCGGGCGCGGCGGGGCGTCCGCCGTGGTTCGATGGGTACGCCGTGACCGGTCGAGCGGGAGGTTGCCGTGACGGACGACGAGACCCAGCGGGCGTTGACGGAGCTGATCGCCGGCCACCGGCTGGGGGTGCTGGCCACGCTCAAGCGGGACGGGCGTCCGCAGCTCTCCACCGTCATCTACGCCTTCGACAGCACGTCGGCCCTGATCCGCGTCTCGGTGACCGACGGCCGGGCCAAGACCGCCAACCTGCGCAGGGACCCGCGCGCCTCCTTCCACGTCGGCAGCGACGACGGCTGGGCGTACGCGGTCGCGGAGGGGCGCGCCGAGCTGACGCCGGTGGCCGCCGACCCGGACGACGCGACCGTGACGGAGCTGGTCGACCTCTACCGGGCGATCCAGGGTGAGCATCCGGACTGGGCCGACTACCGGCGGGCGATGGTCGCCGAGGGACGCCTCGTGCTCCGGCTGCACGTCGAGCGCCTCTACGGCCTCCCGCCGCGCGCCTGACCCGGGCCGGGGTCGCACGCGTTACCCCGTGCGGTCGGCGGGTAGACGGCGGTGCCGACACCGAGAGGGGAGCACCATGACAACGGTCGGAGAGTTCATGACGACCCGGTTGGTGACGATGGACGGCAACGACACGCTGACCGCCGCGGCGCAGGAGATGCGCGACAGCGCCATCGGCGACGTGGTGGTGACCGACGGCGACGACGTCATCGGCATCGTGACGGACCGGGACATCACGGTCCGGGGCGTGGCCGAGAACATGGACCCGAACTCGACCCCGCTCAACCGGATCACCAGCAAGGACGTGATCACGGTGAGCCAGCACGACGACGCGGTCGCGGCCGCCGACCTGATGCGGACGTACGCCGTGCGCCGGTTGCCGGTCATCGACGACGGGCGGCTGGTCGGCCTGGTCTCGATGGGTGACCTCGCCGTGGAGCGGGAACCGCAGTCGGTGCTCGCCGACATCAGCGCCGACGAACCGAACAACTGACCGTCCGCCGCGGCGCGCCGGCTCCCCGAAGCGGGAGCCGGCGTCGCGTCTTCACCGTGGGCGTGGCGTCGTCGCCCCGGCGTGATGGACCGCCAGTCCTATGATCCTGCCGTGTCTGCAGAACCCCCCACACCAGGCCGGAGCCAGCCGAGCGGATGGCCGCCCCAGCACCGATCCACGACGACGGCGCCGGCCGGGGCGCCGCCCACCCGTTCCGGACCCATGGCGGGAGCCTGGTCGGCCGGCAGGTCGATCACGACGACGATGCTGGTGGTGCTGCTCGGTCTGGTCGTGATCGCGCTGAACACCGCCGTCGCGTACGTGGCGGTGGGCGCGACGGTCGTCCCGATCATCACCGGCCTGCTTCTCTGCCTGGTCTTCGTGTTCGCCGTACGTCTGCTGCACCGGGCCGCGTGGCTGGCCTTCCTCGCGGTGCTTCCGGCGCTGTTCGTCCTCGTGGGGTCGGTGCAGCTCGCCCCTGAGGCGGTGCTGGAGGCGCGCGGCGTACGCCAGGAGGTGACCATCGTCGACGTGCAGGTCGTCGGCAAGCGGCACGAGTTCATGCTCCAGGGCGCCGACGGGCGCCTCGACGAGCCGCTGGTCCATCAGGGCAGCAACCCCGGCTACCGGGTCGGCGACAGGCTCGCCGTGCTCACCGATCCGGACGGGGTGGTCGACCTCGAGGCCGCCGACCGGGTCGACTCCGGCGGCATGCTGGCGGCACTGCTCCTCGGCGGCGTCGGCTGGACCGTCATCGCGCTGCTCGCCGGGTGGCGCGGCCACGTCCGCCGGTGGAAGGGCCGCCACGACACCCTGGTGATCTAGCCGATGCGCCCCGGAACGGGGAGCGGGCCGCACCGTCGCGACGCGCCGGACGGGCGACTCACCCCATCCGGGCGAGGTTGGCCCGGCACCGGACGGGGACCCCTTGCTCGGGACATTGACCGACGGGGGGAGGAGAGGACCCGATGGTGGACGCGACGACGAGGTTCTTCGAGGACCTCGACCGGCGGGGGTACGACCCCCTGCTGGCGAAGTCCTCCGGGACCCTGCGCCTGGACCTGCACGAGGGGGCGCACACGACGCACTGGCTGCTGCGGATCGACCACGGCCGGCTCCAGGTGAGCCGGGAGGACCAGGAGGCCGACACGGTGGTCGGGACCAGCCCCGAGCTCTTCGAGGAGCTCGCCGCCGGCCGCGAGCACGGGGTGGCGGCGCTGCTGCGGGGGGACATGACGGTGAGCGGGGACCTCCGACTGGTGGTGCAGATGGAGCGGCTCTTTCCCGGCCATCCGGACGCCCGTGGACCACGCCGGCACTTCGAGGTCCATCAGGAGGTGCGGTGATGGCGCAGAGCAACACGGTCCGGATCCTGGACGGCAGCACCTTCGTGGTGTCCGAGGACACCGGTGACATCGAGGCGACACCGAGCGAGCCGACCGGGTTCTTCTCCCTGGACACCCGGTACCTGTCGACGTGGGTGCTGACGGTGAACGGCGACCGGCTCACCCCCCTGTCGTACGACGACCTCCAGTACTACGAGGCCCGCTTCTTCCTGGTGCCGGGGATGGCGACGCACTACATCGACGCCAAGCTGTCGATCATCCGGGAGCGGGCGGTGGGGGGCAGTTTCCGGGAGACGCTCACCATCCTCAACCACGACGAGAAGCCGGTCGACCTGGAGATCAGGATGGAGGCGGCGTCCGACTTCGCCGACCTGTTCCAGGTCAAGGACGAGATCCTCAACAAGAAGGGCGAGATCTACACGGAGGTCGAGTCGGACCGGCTGCGCCTGGGTTACCGGCGGGGCAACTTCATCCGCGAGACGCTGATCTCCGCGTCCCCGGCGCCGCGGTACGACCGCAAGGGCTTCGCCTACTCCATCCACCTGCAGCCCAACGAGCGGTGGGAGTCCGAGATCGACGTCAAGACCATGGCGCTCTCCCCGGGCGGGCGGGACCTGCGGATGGGCCTGCGGGCGCACACCACCGAGCGGCTCGCCCTCAAGCACGACCTCGACGAGTGGATCGCCAGGGCCCCCAAGGTCAACAGCCAGCACGACCGGGTCGCCTCGACGTACCGGCGCAGCCTGATCGACCTGGCCGCGCTGCGCTTCTCGCCGCTCTCCCTCGGCGGGGCGTCGTTGCCGGCCGCCGGCCTGCCCTGGTTCATGACCATGTTCGGGCGGGACAGCATCCTGACCTGCCTGCAGACGCTGCCGTTCACGCCGGACCTGTCGAAGACCACGCTGCGGATCCTGGCCTCGCTCCAGGGCACCCGGTTCGACGACTTCCGCGACGAGGACCCGGGCCGGATCCTGCACGAGATGCGGTACGGCGAGACCGCCGCCTTCGAGGAACAGCCGCACTCGCCGTACTACGGGTCCGTGGACGCGACCCCGCTGTTCCTGGTGCTGCTCGACGAGTACGAGAAGTGGAGCGGGGACGTCGAGCTGGTCATGGAGCTGGAGCGGGAGTGCCGGGCCGCGCTGAAGTGGATCGACGACTACGCCGACCTGGTCGGCAGCGGCTACATCTGGTACGAGCGGCGCAACACCGACACCGGCCTGGAGAACCAGTGCTGGAAGGACTCCTGGGACTCCATCTCCTACCGGGACGGCAAGCTGCCGCCGTTCCCCCGGGCCACCTGCGAGGTGCAGGGGTACGCGTACGACGCGAAGCTGCGGGCCGCCCGCCTGGCGCGCGAGTTCTGGGGCGACCCGGACTTCGCCGACCGGCTGGAGCGGGAGGCGGCGGCGCTGAAGGAGCGGTTCAACCGGGACTTCTGGGTGGAGGACGGCCAGTACTACGCCCTGGCCCTGGACCCGGACGGCCGCCAGTGCGACGTGCTGAGCTCCAACATCGGTCACCTGCTCTGGAGCGGCATCGTCGACCACGACCGGGCCGAGAAGATCGCCGAGCACCTGGTCGGTCCCCGGCTCTTCACCGGCTGGGGGGTGCGGACGCTGGCCGAGGGCGAGGTCCGCTACAACCCGATCGGCTACCACAACGGCACGATCTGGCCGTTCGACAACTCGTTCATCGCCTGGGGCCTGCGCCGGTACGGCTTCGCCGAGGAGGCGGCGGTCATCGCCAACGGCATCCTCGACGCGGCCACCTACTTCGAGGGCCGGCTGCCGGAGGCGTTCGGGGGCTACCCCCGCGAGCTGACCAAGTTCCCGGTGGAGTACCCGACCGCGTGCAGCCCGCAGGCCTGGTCGACCGGCACGCCGCTGCTGCTGCTGCGGACCATGCTCGGCCTGGAGCCGCACGAGGGGCACCTCGCGGTGGAGCCCCGGCTGCCGATCGGGATGGGGCGGATCGAGGTGCTGGACATCCCGGGCCGGTGGGGCCGCGTCGACGCGTTCGCCCGGGGCCGCCTCGACATGCACCGGCTCACCGACTAGCGCGGGCCCGGCTCCCGCGGGGGCCGGCGGCGACCGGGCGGACCGGGCGCCGCCGGCCTCCCGCGACCGGGGGCCGGCCCGCACGGGCGGGCGGGAGCGGGCCGGGCGCGGCGGCCCGGCGGGTCGGCATGGGGTTCAGCCGGGCAGGGTAAGTTCGCGCCATGCCGGAACTCGTGTACCCGCCCGTGATCGCCGCCGCCAAGACGATGTTCCGGGTCCTCGACCTGAAGATCACCATCGAGGGCGCCCACCACGTGCCGCGTACGGGCGGGGCGGTGCTGGCCAGCAACCACGTCAGCTACCTCGACTTCATCTTCTGTGGGCTGGGCGCGAATCCGGCGAAGCGGCTGGTGCGGTTCATGGCCAAGAAGTCCGTCTTCACGCACAAGGTGTCCGGCCCGCTGATGCGGGGCATGCGGCACATCCCGGTGGACCGGCGGGCGGGCGCCGGGTCGTACGCGACGGCGGTCAGCGCACTGAAGCGCGGTGAGGTGGTCGGCGTCTTCCCGGAGGCGACGATCAGCCGGTCGTTCACGGTCAAGTCGCTCAAGAGCGGGACGACCCGGATGGCGTCCGAGGCCGGTGTGCCGGTGCTGCCGGTCGCAATCTGGGGCACCCAGCGGCTCTGGACCAAGGGCCGACCGCGCACCTTGACCCGCCGGCACACCCCGATCACGATCCTGATCGGCGAGCCGATGGACCCGGCGGCCTACCCGGACGCCAACGCGATGACCGTCGACCTGAAGGAGCGGCTGACCGCGCTGGTCGACCGGGCCCAGCGGGAGTACCCCGACGCCCCCGCCGGCCCCGACGACACCTGGTGGCTCCCGGCGCACCTGGGCGGCACCGCGCCCACGCTGGAGGAGGCCGCCGACCTGGAGGTCCGCCGCCGGGCCGCCGCGGTCGACCCCGACGCCTGAGAAGGGTTCCCCGATCGACCCGACGCCCGACGGGGGGTTCCCCGGCCGGCGGGCCGGTCGGCGGGGGCCCCAGGGTGGCCGGATCGTTCCGCAGCGGGGCGGGATGGTGCCTGCCGCGCCGGCGCGTACCCGGCGAGGATTCAACCCATGAGCAGATCAGCACTCGTCGTCATCGACGTCCAGGAGTCCTTCCGCCGCCGCCCCAGCTGGGCGTACGCCTCCAATCCCGGAATCGTCGGCCAGGTGGACCGGCTCGTCGCCGCCGCCCGGGGGCGCGGCGAGCTGGTCGTCTGGGTCCTGCACGCCGAGCCGGGCACCGGCGGGGTCTTCGATCCGGCCAACGGGCACGTCCGCCTGATCGAGGGGCTGTCGCCCGCCCCGGGGGAACCCACGCTGGTGAAGACGTCGCACAACGCCTTCACCACCACCAACCTCCAGCAGCTGCTGACGACGGCGGGCGTCGGCGAGATCACCGTCTGCGGCATCCGCACCGAACAGTGCGTCGAGACCACCGCCCGGGTCGGCTGCGACCTCGGCTACGAGGTGACCTTCGTGACGGACGCGACGGTGACCTTCCCGACCCCGCACCGGGACCTGCCGGCCACGGCCACGCAGGAGGAGATCCTCGCCGACCCGCGCACCCTGTCGAACGAGGAGATGACCGCCCGCACCGAGTACGCCCTCGCCGGCCGGTTCGCCACCATCCGCACCGTGGCCGAGGTGACCGGGGCGGTTCCGGCCGGCGCGCGGGCCTGAGCCGATGCCCCGGGTCGTCTTCCTGCTCGTCCCGCAGCTGCACCTGCTGGACCTCGCCGGCCCGGCCCAGGTGTTCTCCGCCGCCGCCGACCTCGGCCACGACTACCGGCTGCACTACGTCGCCGACCGGGAGGTCGTGCCGACCGTGCAGGGCGTACCGCTGGTGGCCGGGCTCCGGTGGCCCGAGCTGACCCGCGACGACCTGGTGGTCGTACCCGGATGGCGGCTGCGCGCGCACGGACCGCAGGGGCCGGTCAGGCCGGACGACCTGCGGCGGCTAGCCGACCACCACGCCGGCGGCGGCACCGTCGCCAGCGTCTGCGCCGGCGCGTACGCCCTCGGCCGGGCCGGCCTGCTCGACGGCCGCCGCTGCACCACCCACCACGACGTGCAGGACGAGCTGGCCCGCCGGTTCCCGGCGGCGCGGGTGGTCCGCGACGTGCTCTACGTGGTCGACGAGCGGGTGGTCACCTCCGCCGGCATCGCCAGCGGCATGGATGTGGCGCTGCACCTGGTGGCCACCCGGCACGGGCCGGCGGTGGCGGCGCGGATCGCCCGCACCCTCGTCCTGCACTCCCGGCGCAACGGTCACGAGCCGCAGGCCGGCGCCCTGCTGCGGCACCGGTCCCACCTCTCCGACGCCGTGCACCGGGTGCAGGACCTGATCGACCGCCGGTTCGCCGAGCCGCTGCCGCTGGCCGACCTCGCCTGCGTCGGCGGGGTGGCCGAGCGGACGCTGACCCGGCTGTTCCGGCAGGCCACCGGGCTGACCCCGCTCGGCTACCAGCAGCTGCTGCGGGTGGAACGCGCCGAGCACCTCATCGGGCACGGCGCCACCGTGGAGGGGGCCGCCCGTACCGTCGGCTTCACCGATGCCCGGATGCTGCGCCGGCTGCGGGCCCGTGCCACCCACGGTCGGAGCGTCCCGGTCGGTAGTAGTCGTCCCGGGAGTGGAACTCGACCGGCAGCGACCCGGGCAGGGTGATCCGGGCCTCGCCGGCGCCCGGCCCCGACCCGGCCCGCACCGCCAGCACGTCCCGCTCGGGCGGCGACAGGTCCACCAGCTCGGGGTGGGCCAGCCGGAACCCGGCCACCGCCCGGCGCACCCGGCGGGTCAGCTCGACGACCTCCCCGGCGGGGCCGGTGAGGCCGAGGGCCGGCTGCTGGATGGTGCGCAGCGCGTCGCAGACCACCAGCAGGCGGGCGTGCTCCGCGGGCCCCGCCGCCCGCAGCTCCAGGCGGGACGGCCACTGCCAGCGGATCTGACCGCTGATCAGACCCGGCAGCCGGACGCCCCGGCGGTGCCGCGCGCCGTCACCGGCCCCGTCGACCAGGGCGAGCTGCGGCCCGCCGCCGATGTACGCGATCCGCCGGTCGGTGACGGTCACCGCCACCGGCTCGGGCAGCGTCCACCGCCGCCGGGCCTCCGTCGGGCCGAGCAGGTGCCCCGACGCGTGCAGCCGGTGCCGGGCGAGCACCCGCTCACCGGCCTCGACGACCAGCTCGTGCCGCCGGTCCAGCGCCGGGGCCACGTCGTCGTCCGCGTCGAAGCGGTGCGGGGCGATGAAGAAGGGGGACGCGTCATCGTGCATCGTCATGACCTCCGGTGCCGACGGCATCTCACTACGAGCGTCGCCGACCCCCGGCCGGCTGTCATGACGCCCGTTAGGGGGTCGGCCGGTCGTAGGAAGCCTGTGACCGATAGATGCCGATCTCCTCCGGCCGGACTAGGCCGTCCTCGATCGCCCGGGCGAGCAGCGCCGCCTTGGTGGCGGCCGGTCGCCCCGCTCGGGTGTACTTGATCCGCGCCCGGTCGACGTACTGCTTGACGGTGTGCTCGCTGATCCGCATCCGACGGGCCACCGACGCCTTCGACATCGACTGGAACCACAGCAGCAGCGCCTCACGTTCCTTGTCGGACAGGGCGGGCCGGTCCGGGCGGGGGTCACCCACGATCGCCCCGGCGAGCGCCGGCGGCACGTACGGGCGGTCGCTGGCGGCGGCCAGCACGGTGGCCACGCAGTGTTCCCGCCCCTCGTGCTTGGCCAGGAACGCGACCGCCCCGGCGTCCAGGGCGGCGAGGATCGTCTGCGGGTCGGTGTGCTCCGAGTAGACCACCACCCGCCGACCGGCCGCGCTCAGCTCGGCGAGCTTGTCGAGGGCCATCCGCCCGTGCAGCCGCAGGTCGAGCAGGACCACGTCGGCGTCGGGGGCGGCCCGCAGCACGGCGTCCGGGTCGTCGCCGGTCGCCAGCACCGTCAGCCGGGGCTCGGCGGCCAGCCAGACGCGGACCCCCTCGATGACGACCGGGTGGTCGTCCACGATCGCCACGCCGACCGGTCGACCGCCGGTCACCCCCGCCACCGGGTCTGCGCCCATCTGATCTCCCCGTCCCGCTCGTAGAGGTACTCCACCCGCCCGTCGTCGCCCGGCGGTCCGGCGGTGTCGGGACCAGGCCGGTCGGGCGTGACCAGGCTGACCACCACCTCGTCGGGCCCGGCGACCACGGTCAGCCGGGCCCAGCCCCGGGCGTCGGCCAGGAGCGCGGTGAGCGGGTCCGCCAGCCGGCGGCGCACCTGCACCGGCAGGGGCGGCGGGTCGCCGATCGTCACCAGGTCGATCGGCAGCCCGTTGCGGTCCGCCAGGTCGGCGGCGGCCCGCAGCTCGTGCAGCAGCGGGTCGGGCACGTCGTCGGACTCGGCGATGAGCCGGCGCAGCCGGGCGGCGGCCAGCACCGCCCGCCGCTGCACGTCCGGGTCGGCCGGGTCCGCCCGACCCTCGGCCAGCTCCGCGAGCACCTCCTCGGCGGCACCGCTGACCAGCGTCAGGCGGGCGCGCCGTTCCCGCCGGGCCCGTTCGGCGGCGTCCCGTTCGGCCTCCGCCGCGTGGGCGGCCGCCGCCGCGCCGGCCCGCTGCCGGGCCAGCCGCGCGATCGCCGTGCCGCCCACGAAGACCGCCACCTGAAGGGTCGACGTGGCGTAGACGGACATGGCGTACCGGGCCAGGTCGGCGGGGGCGGTCGCGCCGTGGCCGAGCACCCCGGCCAGCGCGATCAGCGCGTGGACGCCCAGCGTCGCGACCAGCCCGGAGGCCCGCCGCCCCCACAGCACCATGACGAAGAACCAGCCGAGGGTGCCCCACACCCAGTTCGCGGCGGTGAAGAGGTGCCGCTCACCGGCCGCCGCGAACACCACCGCGTCGACCACCAGCAGCAGCGCGGCCAGCGGCCAGGCCGGCAGGCGCGCGCCGCGCAGCAGCCGCAGGCCGGCCAGCACCCCGATCGCCGCCGCGAGCAGCCAGCCGGCGAGGACCACCGTCGGCGCGGCCAGCTCCGCCCACGCACTCAGCACCGCGGGCAGCGCGATCGCCGTGTGCCAGGCCAGCGCGATGACCACCGCCACGATCCGGGCGCCGCCGTCGGAGGCGGCGGCCACCGCCGCCGCCGGGTCCACCGGGGACCGGCCCGCGTCCGACGTACGCGCCGCCGGCACCGCCGTCGCCGGAACCGGCGTCGTTTCAGTCGACACCGGACCACTCCAACCGGATCCGGGTGCCGGCGCCGGGGCGCGAGTCGATCTCGGCGCTCCCCCCGACGGAGGACATCCGGCCGCGTACCGACTCGCGTAGCCCGTACCGGTGCGCGGGAACGGCCGCCGGGTCGAAACCCGGACCGTCGTCGGCGAGCTCGACCACGACGGTCTCGGCGACCCGGCTCAGCCGCAGCGCGGCGGACGCGCCCGGCGCGTGCCGGAGCACGTTGGACAGCGCCGCGTACGTGCTCTCCGCGAGCGCCTCCGCGACCGGGGCGGGCACGACGCACGGCGCCAGCTCGGTGGTGACCGGCAGTTCGGGCAGCCGGGCGCGCACCGCCCGCAGCCGCCCGTCCAGCGGCACCGGCCCCTCCTCGGGCGCGGACCGCGCGTCGGCCAGCGCGGTGAGGGTACGCAGCTCGGCGGCGCACCGGTCGCGCAGCGCGGCGGACGGGCCGGCGACCGCGCCCAGCCCGACCATCGTCAGGGTGGCCAGCACCGTGTCGTGCAGATCCCGGTTCTGCCGCCGCTCCGCGTCCCGCGCGGTCCGGGCGACCAGCGCCTCCCGGGTGAGCCGCTGGTGCGCCACGAAGGCGTCGTCGGCCCGACCGATGCGCCGCCGCATGATGGCGGTGATCAGCGCGCCGCAGGCCGTCTGCACCAGCAGCGTCACCGCGTGCGCGGCGGCCTCGTCGGGCTGGCCGGCGGCGTGCGCGCCGGTCGCGTAGGCCGCCGTCACCAGCAGCCCCGCCGGAACCGACCAACCGATGGGGGCGTTGGCCTGCGCGTTGAGGACCGTGGTGCTGGCCAGCACCGCGATCCAGCTCACCTCGCCGGGCAGCACCTCCGGGGCGACCAGCACCGGCATCGCCAGGCAGGCGGCGGCGGTCAGCGCCACGTCGCCGAGCACCATCGGGCGGCCGATGCCGTGGCGCAGCGCGCGGAACGCGTACCAGACCGACCAGGCGGTCAGGGCCGCGACGGCCGGAACCAGCAGCGTCGGCTCGACGGGCGGGGTGCGCACCGACAGGGCGACCACCGCGCCGACCAGGCCGCAGGCCAGGCGCAGCAGCGCCGGCAGGCGGGTGAAGATCAGAGTGAACGCGCCGCCGGCCGGAGTGTCCAGCGTGGTGGGCGACGTGGTCGGGGCGGCAACGGCCGGCATCGGGAAAGAGGGTCCTTCTGCGACAACGACCCGATCCGGGCCAAAAAGGGGGGATCGACGCCGGAGAATAGCACGAGTAACCGCCCGCGATCACCCTCGGTGCCTGCCGTGTCGCCGGTCGGTCAGCCCTTCCCGGTGCGGATCCGGACCGCCGACGAAACGGTGACCCGCCCGCACCGCCCCCGCGGACGCCCGGTCAGTTGATCGGCAGGACCTTCGTGCCGCCGCCCGCGATCGAGCGGGTCAGCTTCTTGCCGCTGGACCAGTACCAGCAGCGCACCCCCCGGTCGCCGCGCGCCCACGCCTCCTCGGACGGGAACCGGTACGTGCTGCCCGTGCGGTAACGGAGCATGCCGTCGACCGGCACCTTCGCGTAGCGGGCGATGACCGGCCGGCACTTCGCGTGGACGGCGTCCTCGTCCTTCGTCGCGTCGTCGTAGGACACGTCGGGCGCGGTCCAGACGCCCACGTACTCGAAGCGGTGGACCTTCGTGCACGGCACCGCGAGCAGGTTCGACCACTCGTCCTCCTCGGCGCAGCCGTACCGCAGCGGGGTGGCCGCCTTCAGCACGCCACGGAGGCTGCCCGCCCGGTTGACCGGCCGGTCGTTGTCGCCGTTGGCGCCGCTCACCGCGTCGAGCTCGAACAGGTCGCACCGGTACCACCGGCTGCCGCCCGTCCAGCCGGCCGGCGACGTGGGCGCCACCTGCACCGACAGCCGGGCGTCGCGCCACTCGCCGCGGACGAACTCCTTGGCCTTGGTGTCGCACTCGGCGAACGCGGACCGCATCGCCGCCGACCCGACGCGGGGCGGGATCGGGCGGGCGGCCAGGTCGCCGTTGAACGTGCCGATGTGGAACGTCTCGACCAGGTGCGCCTTCGCGCAGTCGACCGGCTGGTGACTGGTGAGGTAGGCGGTCGGCTCGGCGACCACGTGACACTCGCCGGCCTGCGGCGCGAACTGGCGGGCCTCGGCCACGGGCCGCCAGTCATCGGTCAGGTCCCCGTCGGTGCCGGCCGGCGTGCCGCACCCGCTCACCGCCGCCGCGACCAGCGCGGCCGAAGCCGTGACGCCCAGCCAGCGTCGCATGTGGTCCTCCCATGCCCCGTGACAACCGGCGCAGCATATGGCACCCGGGGTCGGACCGGATGCCCGCGGGGCGCGCCGCCGAGGTCAGCCGAGCCGCAGGTGCAGGTCGCGCAGCAGCGCCACCTCGGCGAGGTGGTGGATGGCCTCCCGGTTGATGTGCAGCACGAGCGTCGCCAGCGACCGGTCCGCGTAGGGCCCCTCCGCCGGGCCGCACGGCCGGGCCAGGCCGTCGAGGCCCAGGCCGCGCACCCCGGCGACCCAGCGGTCGTACGCCTCGTCGAGCTGCGCCAGCGCCGCGTCGGCGGTGCCGGCGTACGCGAAGGAGCCGTAGTCCACGGGGGGACCGCCGAAGTGGGCGGCGACGCGGGCGCCGAACACCCCCACGACGAGGTGCCCGAGCCGCCAGGCGATCGTGGTGACGGGCGCGGGCTCGGGCTGCGGCATCGCGAAGTCGATCAGGTGGTCGCCCTGCCCGACCGCCGTCGGGGCGGTGCTGCGCCCGCGCGGCCGCACGCCCCAGGCGCCCGGGACGGGCTCCCAGTGGTATTCGGCGTCGGTCAACCCGTCGAGGCGCGGGCGGGCCTGTAGGCGCCAGTGCCAGTCGAGCTGTTCGAGCAGCTCACCGTTCCAGTCGACGTCCATGCCCCGACGCTACGCCGTGCCTCCGACGTACCGCCGACTTTGGACCCTGGTGCTACCTTCACGCCATCGCCGCCGCACCGAGCCGGGAGCCGATCGTGCAGAAGAGGTACGTGGGCCTGCTCGCCGTCGTCGTGGCGACGGCGTGCCTCGCCGTCGTCGGCACCCTCGGCGGCTGGTACCTGGCCGACCGCACCGCGTCCGGGCCGGTCGACCCCACCACGTCCGGGCCGGTCGCCGCCACCACTGCCGCTGCCACCACTGGCGGCCCTTCGGCGGGCTCTCCGGCCACCGGCTCGTCGCCGTCGCCGTCGCCGTCGCAGCCCGCAGCCCGGACGTACCCGCTCGACCAGTCGGTCTACCGCCAGGCGGGCCTGACCGTCACGCTGGTCAGCGCGGAGGTCACCGGCGGCAAGCTGCGGCTGAACCTCACGTACCGCAACGGCTCGCCCGTCGCGTGGCCGGTGAGCTGCCCGACGGCCGAGGTGGACCGCACCTCCTCGCGGGTCGTCCTGCCAAACGGCCGGACCGTGCGTCCCGAGTCCACCTGGTGCACCACGACGCGGCCCGACGAGTCCTTCAGCATCGCGCCGGGCGAGCGGGTGGACAGCTGGGGCCTGTTCCCGGTGGCCCCGGAGAGCGGGTCGTCCTTCGCACTGACCTGGTACGACTTCCCGGCCCTCGACGTCCGGCTCCGCTGACCGTCCCCGTCGCGCCGTGGCCACGGGCTGCGGTGCCCGGCGCACGATCGACGACCCGGAGTGCGCCACGGCAGCCGGGCGCCCGGCAGGCCCGGGCGACCGGGCACGGCCGGCACGGGCACTGTGAGTTCAGTGACCGTGCCGGCCGGCAGGTGACATCTCTGGTCACCCGGATCGCCGTCGGTGGTGGACCCACCGGTGGCGGCCGCGCGGGTTGCGGCGGCGAGACAGAGGCGCTCGCCCACCTACCCGCGCGCTCGTGCTGACGGTGGCACTCCGGGCCGGATGCGATGCCTGGAATCCGTTGTACGGGTCAGGCCTGAGTCGCCCTGCGGCGCAGTCGGCTGGCTCCGACCAGGAGAGCGCCCGCGGCCAGCAGGCCGCCACCCAGCGAGAGTGCCTGGGCGGAGTCGACGCCGGTGACCGGCAGGTGGGGCTTGCCGTCCTTGCCGTGCTTGCCGTCCCAGTCGTCCTTGTCCTTGTCGTGCTTGCGGGGGTCGAACTTGCCGTGCCGGATGCAGACGGTGACGGTGGCCGGGTCGGATGTCACGGTCGCGCCGTCGTACCTGCCGGTCGCCCGGGCGGTGTTGACCACCTTGCCCTTCTTGACGTCGGCCGCGGTCACCACGTGCGGGTTGACGGCGTGGCAGTCGGTGCTCGTACCCGGTGCCAGGGTGGTGTTGTTGCAGACCACCGGGCCGGCGGTCGGGTCGTTGACCGCGACGTTGGTGATGGTGACGGTGCCGGTGTTGGCCACCCGGTAGGTGTAGAAGATCTTGTCGCCCTTGGCCGCGAAGCCGTCCTTCTCGCACTTGTCGCGGCACTCCGACTCGACCCGGGCCTTCTTGTCGATCGACAGGCTGGCCTGCGCCTCCTGGGTGGTGACGGTGAAGGTGGCGTTGTTGGACGGCACCAACTGCTGGCCGAGGAACCCGGTCGCCTGGGCGGTGTTGACGATCTTGCCGTTGGCCACGTCGGCCTTGGTGACGGTGTACGTGCCGGTGCAGGTGGTGCTCGCCCCCGGCGCGAGCGAGGTGGCCTGGCAGGTGATGCCGCTGACCGTGTTGTCGCTGACGGTGATGTTGGTGATCGGGTTGGCCGTGCCGGTGCTCTGGTTCGTCACCGTGTACGTGTAGGTGACCTTGTCACCGGCCTGGAGACCGCTGGTCGGCGTGCCGGTCTTGGTCAGGGTCAGCTTCGGGTTCACCTCGGGGTTCGAAGCGGCGCAGGTGTGGCTGAGCACGAAGAAGTCGCCGGTTCCGGAGATGACCGCCGAGGCGCCGGTCAGCGTCCAACCAGCCGGGAGCCTGATCCAGGCCTTGCTGGTGCCCATGTCGTTGACGATGGCGCTGTTGGGATCGGTCGGGATCGTCCGGGTGACGGCGCCGCCGGGCGTGCTGAACGTCGCCGTGACCGACTGGAACGTGCCGCTGGTCTGCGGGTTGCCCGGCAGGTTGAACACCCAGACGTCCTCGTTCGCGTAGGGCCCGCCGCCCAGGTTGGGATTGCAGTTCTGAGTGGACTGGGCCGCCGTCGTCGGCACGTTGCCTGGATTGATGTTGATGGTCTCCGCTGCCAGGGCCGGCGAGCCGCCCAGCAGCAGGGCGCCGGCCAGCAACGCGAAGGCGGCCAGCCGCGCGCAGAGGCGGGCCGGTCCGTACGTGGTAGAGGTTCTGCTCATGTAATCCCCCGTGCGTTGATCGTTGACAACGTTGGCAACGAGGGGTAAGGGGATACGTCACGTCGAGCGGAGAGGAATCCCCCACTAGGGGTATTGCCAGGTGGCGGCCTCAGCTGCACGCGGTTCGGAAAGTGCGCGCCAGCCATCCACGTCCAGCCGGCTTGACGGAATTCGCGTCCCGGCCGAGAGAAGTATCTGTGCGCCCGGCAGGATTCGAACCTGCGGCCTTGGGATTAGAAGTCCCCTGCTCTATCCGCTGAGCTACGGGCGCGCGCGTGCGTGTCGCGCGAGAAGGGTACCGCCGCCCACCGGGTGACCGGTGGAACGGGTGGTCGCGTGCCACGTCGCGAACCAGGGTCGCACGCGCCTCCGGCGCCGGTCACCCGGGTTCCGGTGTCCGCGCGGCCGGTACGCGGCGGGTCGTACCCTCGGCTGGTGCTGCTTGACCCGGAGATCGAGAACGACGTCGCGTACGAGTTGTGCCAGCTCCTCGGCCGCGCGATCCTGCCCGTCCGCCGGACCGACGCCGGGACGGGGGACGGCGACCGGGGCGAGGGCACCGCGTTCCTCTTCACCGGACAGGGGTCCGAGTACCTGCTGACCGCTGACGCGCTCACGCGAGCCGGGGCGGGTGAGATCGGGCTGCGGGCGAGCGTGACCGAGCCGGCCGGGGTGGCCGCCGACGCCGTGGCCCTGCCCGACCTGGCCGACCGGTGGCGGCACCACGAGGATCTCGGCGTCGCCGTCATGCCCACCGTCGGCCTGCACGAGCACGCCGCGGGGGAGGGCTGGCGGTGGCGTACCCAACAGGTGCCGGATGCGATCGCGGCCGATCGGGACGCGATCGCCCGGATCGGCGCGGAGCCGGGTTCCGCCGTCGTGCTCGCCCACGGCGTCGGCGCGGGCGACGCCCGGCCGCTGGAGGTGGCGATCGAGCGGGTGGCGCGGGTGGGCGACGCCGTCCGGCTCACGGCGGAGCTGCCGGCCGGCTACGTGGGCGCGCCGGTGTTCGGCGTGCAGGCCGGCGGCGACGGCGAGCCGGGGCTGCGGTGCCTGGGCCTGGTGCTGCCGGCCCGCGACGGCGGCCACCCGCTGGCGACCTTCGACCGCATCCGCGAGGCCGTCGACGCGCCGTGAGTCGAGGGCGGCCCGGCGCGGTCGGCGGTGAATGGGCGGCCGGCGGCGGACGGCGCGGTCGGCGATCGGTGGCGCGCGGGGCTGTCAGCGGGCGGCGTTCAGCCGCCCTGCGTGGGGGCACCCGCCGGGTCGGCCTCGTCCGCCGGCTGCCGGCTCGCCGGTGGGCGCTCCCCGGCGCGGACCGTCGGCCCGGCGTCGAAGAACGCGTCGGCCCAGCGCCCGACCTCCTGGAAGACCTTCTCCCGTACGGCGGTGCCGGAGAGCGTGAGGTCGTGCATGCCGCCGTCGAAGCGCGCCACGGTGACGTGCCGGCCGAGGCGGGGCGCCCAGCGGACCATGTGCTCGACGTCCAGGACGGCGTCGGCGAGGGCGGCCGACTCGTGCCACTTCGTGCCCTTGAACGAGCGGGTCGAGCAGGCCAGCAGCACCGGCACCTGGATGTCCAGGCCGGCGCGTAGCTGCCGCTGGGCGGTGCGGACGGCGTTCAGCCAGCCGGCCCGGACGGGGAATCCGGCGAGCGGCTTCCAGGTCAGGTCGTAGTTCCACTCGCCGTGGTGTTCGGCGTGGATACTCTCGCTGTAGACCGTGCCCAGCCCGAACGGCAGCACCCGGCGCGGCGCCCGGCGGCCCAGCCGGCCGACGGCGGCGGCGAGCGGCCGGCGCACCAGCCACGGGGCGTTGATGTCGAAGAAGGGGCTGTTCAGGAAGAGCCCGTCGATGATCCCGGCGTCGCGGCGGGCGTGCGCCCAGAGCGGCATGATCAGCCCGCCGGTCGAGTGGCCCATCGCGAGCAGCGTGTCGTGCCCGTCGTCCTCGCGGATGATCCTCGCGGCGGCGTCCAGCTCGGGGAAGTAGTCGCTGAGGTCGCGGCAGAAGTTCGGCGTCTGGTGGGGCCGCAGGCTGCGTCCGTACTTGCGCAGGTCGAGGGCGTAGAAGTCCCAGCCCCGCTCGGCGAAGAAGTCGCCGAGGTGGCCCTGGAAGAAGTAGTCGGTGAAGCCGTGCACGTAGAGCACGGCCCGCCCCGTCGGGCGGTCGGCCCGGCGACGGACCAGGGTGGCGACCACCGGTCCCTCGTCGTCGGTGCCCAGGTCGATGGTCTGCCGCTCGTACGGCGGGCCCAGCACGTCCGGTTCCACGACCGCGACGGTACGCCGGGAAGCTACCGGGCGGTAGCCCTGGGTGCTGCCCGGCCCCGCCCGCCCGCACCGGCGGACGGGGCCTCGGGCGTACGCGTCAGACGGTCTCGGCCTCGGCGCGGGCCGGGTCCGTGTCGGGCTCGACCTCGGCCTCGGCGGCCGGCGGGGGCACGTCACGCAGGTGCTTGTTGTGCCGCGGCTCCTGCTTGGTCTTCGCGTCGTTGAGCCGCCGCCGCAGGTCGTCCCGGACGTCGTTGAGCGCGGCGTGCAGGTCCTCCTCGGCGGAGGTGGTGACGATCTTCTGCCGACCGGCGATCCAGCACTCCAGGGTGACCTTCTGGCCCCTGGCCTCCCGGTCCTTGACCGACACCTCCAGCTCGGTGGCGTCGGCGTGGAAGCCGGCCAGCCGGGAGTCGAGCGTGGCGAACTGTTCCGCGATCCAGTTCCGGTCGCCCTGGGAGAACCCCGCGCCGACCCGCAGGCACTCCGCCACGGTGGCCGGGTTGGCGACGGCGCTCATCGCCGCACCTCGCCGGAGACGATGGCGGCTGCGGTGCTGGTCATCTTCATGATCGCTGACCTCTCGTTCGTGGTGCTGTCGGCGGTGCGGTTGATCGAATCCATACCCCGCCGGGCTCCGTCCGGAACGTGACGTGTGGCCCGCCCGTGGCGGCACCCGAAGCGCGGCCCCGCCTCCCGATCGTCGAGCCGATCGTGCGGGCTCCCCAGGGTCGCCCGGCCCTACCACACCGGGACCTTGATCAGGTTCTTGTCCACAGGCGGTCCGGTTGTCCACAGGCTCGGCGCGCGGCGCTGGCGACGCCCGCGCCGAGGGCCCAGGCTCGGCACCGAGTCGACTCGCGATGGCAAGCCCGATCTCCCCCTGGAGGGACGATGTTCGACACCTACGTCACGATCGTGGGCAACGTGCTGACCGCGCCGGAGTGGCGTCGCACCACCCAGAGCAACACCCTGGTGGCCAACTTCAAGGTCGCCTCGACCGCCCGCCGGCTCGACCGAGACAGCGGGCGCTGGGTCGACGGCAACAGCCTGCGCGTCCGGGTCAACTGCTGGCGCAAGCTCGCCGAGGGGGTGGCCGCCTCGGTGATGGTCGGCGACCCGGTGGTGGTCTGCGGCCGGCTCTACACCCGCGACTGGACGGACGACGCCGGCAACCACCGCTCGCTCTACGAGCTGGAGGCGGTCGCCGTCGGCCACGACCTGTCCCGGGGCCGCAGCCGGTTCCAGCGCAACCGGCCGACGATGACGACCAGCACCGTCGAGGACGCCGAGGCCGAGCACCGGGTGCGCGGGGAGACGACCGAGCCGGTGCCGGACGAGGACGCCCCCGTCCTGCCGGACCGCCGACCGCTCGACGACGACTTCGAGCCCGACTTCGGCGTGTTCGCCGGTCACGACCTGCCGGCCGACGCCACCGGCGACGACTCCCTCGACCCCTTCGACGACCCGACGGACGATCCCCACGGCGGGCAGCCCGACGGGCCGGAGCCGGAGGCCGACGGCCCGACGCCGGTGACTGACGCACCGGAGGACGCCCCGGGTGCCCGGGGTGGTCGGGGCGACGTGGCCGTGGGGGAGTCGGTCCCCTCGTCCGAGGAGGCCGAGGCGGGCGTCTCCCCGGCCGGCCGTGGCCGCCGGGGCCGGGGGCGGGTGCCGCAGCCCGCCTGACCGCCCGCGCCCGGGTGACACGACGGGGGCGGGGTGGCGCCGGCGGTGCCGTCGTCACCCCGCGTGTCCCCCGGGGCGCTCGGGTGAGTCGTTCTAATGCGCGGTGGGCGGTGGGCGGTGGGCGGTGGGCGGTGAGCGGGTGAGCGGTGCGCGGGTGAGCGGTGCGCGGTGCGCGGTGGGCGGTGCGCGGAGCCGGCCCGTCGGGGCCGCCCGCTGCGCGGTGGGCGGTGCATCGGCGGGCTCGTGGTGGACCGTTGCGGGGGGCTGCCCGACCGCGGCTGGGTCATGCGTGATCGTTTGCACGGCAGCCGGGCGTCCGCCGTCGTTCCTTCCGGGGCGGCGCCAAACGATCATGGGTGTCGCGGCTCGGGCCCGCACTGCCCGCACTTCCCCTGCCCCGCGCTCGACCGCCCGACCGGTCAAGTGGTCGACCGGACCGTGGGTCATTGGGGGAGGCGGAGTGGCCGGCGCGGTCCGGGCGATCGGGGACGACGGCCGCCGGGGCGCGGGTGGTCGGGTGTTCGGCCGGGGTCGGCAGGGCGCTCGGCTAGGCTGGCCGGCCGGAGGTGGTGGCGGGTGCGACAGGCGACGCCGGTGGCGACCGCGGCGGGACTGGTCGCGGGGTACGCCCTCGACGCGCTCCTCGGAGACCCCCGCCGGTACCACCCCGTGGCCGGCTTCGGCCGTGCCGCCGGGGCACTGGAGCGGCGGACGTACCGTCCGGACCGGCTTGCCGGAGCGGCGTTCACCGCGCTGGCGGTCGGCGCGCCGGTGCTGCTCGGCGTGGCCGCCACGGTCGCCACCCGGCGCCGGCCGGTGGCCCGGGCCGCCCTGGTCGCCGCCGGCACCTGGACGGTGCTGGGCGGGCGCACGCTGCGGCACGAGGCCACCGTGATGGGGCGGGCGCTGCGCGCCGGCGACCTCCCTGCCGCCCGGCAGCGGCTCGGCCACCTCTGCGGCCGGGACCCGTCCGGGCTCGACGAGCCCGAGCTGGCCCGCGCCACCGTGGAGTCGCTCGCCGAGAACACCTCGGACGCGGTCGTCGCGCCGCTGCTGTGGGGCGCCGTGGCGGGGCTGCCCGGCCTGCTCGGCTACCGCGCGGCGAACACCCTCGACGCCATGGTGGGTCACCGCTCGCCGCGGTACGCCCGGTTCGGCACCCCCGCCGCCCGCCTCGACGACCTGCTCAACCTGGTGCCAGCGCGGCTGACCGGCCTGCTCACCGTCGCGGTCGCGCCGACCGCGCACGGCGACCGGGAACGGGCGTGGCGCGTGTGGCGCCGGGACCGCAACGACCACCCCAGCCCGAACGCCGGGCAGTGCGAGGCGGCGATGGCCGGCGCCCTCGGCGTACGGCTGGGCGGACGCAACGTCTACTTCGGGCGCTCCGAGGTGCGCCCGTTCCTCGGTGACGGCCCCCGCCCCGAGGCGCGACACCTCAAGCGGGCCGCCCGGATCTCGGGCGCGGTCGGGCTGGCCGCGCTCGGGCTGGCCGCCGCGTACCCGCTGACCCTCGGCCGGCTGGTGGGCGCCGTCGGGCGCCGGGCCGCGCACCGGAGCGTCGCAGGCCGATCCGTCCTCGGCCAACTCGTCCTCGGACGATCCGTCCTCGGGCGGGCCGGCGTCGATCGGAGCGGCGTCGGTCGCGGCGTCCTCGGCCGGCGCGTCGTCGATCGGGTCGGCGTCGGGCGGCGCGTCGTGGCCGCGGCGGGGCGGGAGAGCGGGCGGTGAGCGGCGGCCTGCTGGTCGCCGGCACCACCTCCGACGCCGGCAAGAGCGTGCTCACCGCCGGAATCTGCCGCTGGCTGCACCGCCGGGGCGTGAAGGTGGCGCCGTTCAAGGCGCAGAACATGTCCAACAACTCCGCCGTCGTCGTCGGCCCGGACGGCCGGGGCGGCGAGATCGGGCGGGCGCAGGCGATGCAGGCCGCCGCCTGCGGTCTCGCCCCCGACCTGCGGTTCAACCCGGTGCTGCTCAAGCCGGGCAGCGACCTGGCCAGCCAGGTGGTGCTGCTCGGCGAGGCCGTCGACACGGTCACCGCGGGCAACTTCCGCGAGCTGCGTCCCCGGCTCGCCGAGACCGCGTACGCGGCGCTCGCCGAGCTGCGGGCCACGTACGACGTCGTGATCTGTGAGGGCGCCGGCAGCCCGGCGGAGATCAACCTGCGGGCCGGCGACTACGTGAACATGGGCCTGGCCCGGCACGCGGGACTGCCCACGATCGTGGTCGGCGACATCGACCGGGGCGGGGTCTTCGCCTCGATGTTCGGCACCCTCGCCATGCTGGACCCGGCCGACCAGGCGCTGATCGCCGGCTTCGTGATCAACAAATTCCGGGGCGACCTCGGGCTCCTCCGGCCGGGGCTGGACATGCTGCGCCAGGTCACCGGCCGACCGACGTACGGGGTGCTGCCCTGGGCGCTCGACCTCTGGCTCGACGCGGAGGACTCGCTCGCGTACGGCCGGGTGCTCGGCCGACCGGCGGCCCCGCGCGGCACCGACTGGCTGGACGTGGCCGTGGTCCGGCTGCCCCGGATCAGCAACGCCACCGACGTCGAGGCGCTCGCCACCGAGCCGGGCGTACGGGTCCGGCTGACCGTCGAGCCGGCCGAACTGGCCGCCGCCGACCTGGTCGTGCTGCCCGGCTCGAAGTCGACCGTGGCCGACCTGGCCTGGCTGCGGCAGACCGGCCTGGCCGACGCCGTCCTGGCGCACGCGGCGGCGGGAAAGCCGCTGCTCGGCATCTGCGGCGGCTTCCAGATGCTGGCCCGGGCGATCCACGATCCGGTGGAGAGCCGGCAGGGCAGCGTGCCGGGGCTGGGCCTGCTGCCGATCGAGGTCACCTTCGATCCACGCAAGACCGTCCGGCAGTCGGTCGGCACCGCCCGCGGCGACGTCCCGGTCCACGGCTACGAGATCCACCACGGGTACGTCTCACACGCCGACCCGGCGCTGACCCCGCTGCTGACCTGCGCGGACGGCAGCGGCGAGGGAGCCGTTGTGGGCGCCGTGCACGGTACCCACTGGCATGGCGCCTTCGAGTCCGACGGGTTCCGTCGCCGGTTCCTGACCGAGGTGGCCCGGCTCGCCGGCCGGACCGGCTTCACGGTGGCCCCGGACACCGCCTTCGCCGCCGTCCGCGAGCGCTCCCTGGACCTGCTCGGTGACCTGGTCGAGGAGCACCTCGACACCGACGCCCTCTGGCGCCTCGTCGAGTCCGGCCCGCCCGCCGGCCTCCCCTTCATCCCACCCGGAGCCCCACAGCTCCCCTGATCCCGACCCACCGCGCGGCCGCCCACCGCGCGGCCGCCCACCCCTCGGCCCCTTGGCGAGAGTGATCAAGAGGTTTGCGCCCTGTGGAGCCGCGAACCAGGACGCAAACCTCTTGATCATCGGCATGCGGCATGCGGCATGCGGCATGCGGCATGCGGCATGCGGCATGCGGCATGAGGCATGCGGCAGGGGCGCGGGTGCGGGGTCAGCGGGTGGGGCAGTCGGTTGGCGGCCCGGGTCCGGTCAGCGGCGGATGTCGGCGGGGCGGTCGGACATGGGTAGCCCCGCCTCGCGCCACGCCTGCACGCCGCCGATCATGTCGGTCGCGCGGTGCAGCCCGAGCGCCCGCAGGCTCGCGACCGCGAGGCTGGAGCTGTAGCCCTGCCGGCACACCACCACGATGCGCTGGTCGTACGCCGTGGCCTCCGGGATCCGCCACGCGCTGGCCGGGTCGAGGCGCCACTCCAGCACCGTCCGGTCGATGACGATGGCGCCGGGCAGGTCGCCCTGCTCCTGCCGCTGCGCGTCGGTGCGGGTGTCGATCAGCAACGCCCCGGTACGGACCGCCTCGACGGTCTGGTGCGGGGTCAGCCGGCGTACCCCGGCGCGGGCCTGTTCCAGGAGGGCGTCGACGCCCGGACTCATCACGGTGTGGGACACCAGCAGATCATCCCGCCCCGTTCCACGCTCCGCCCGACGAACGCCCCGCCGTACCCGACGAACGCTCGTTCGGGCGACCCCCGATCGGAGCGTCCGCGTGGCCGCCGACGCCGGGCTTCCCGCCACCGCAGGCTCGCATGGCGGCCGGGCTTCCGCCAGCGCCACGAGGTGCAACCGGATCCGGACGCCGCCTGCGGGCCCGCGCGGTGGCCGGGGATCCGGCCTGGTTACCGTCGGCCTCGTGGCGGTGGCGGTGGTCGAGGCGTACGACCGGCTGGCCCGGCGGGTGCTCGCCGGGCCGGCGCGGTTGGGGCGGACCCGGCTGGTGGCGGTGGACGGGCCGAGCGGCGCGGGCAAGAGCGCGTTCGCGGCGCGGCTCGCGGACGCCCTCGCCGCCCTGCCCGGCGGCAGCCGGCCGCCGGTGGTGCACACCGACGACCTGCTCGACGGCTGGGACGACCAGCTCACCTTCTGGCCCCGGCTGGAGGAGTGGGTGCTCGGGCCGCTGCGCGCCGGCCGGGCGGGAGCGTACCGCCGGTACAGCTGGGTCCGTCGGGCCTTCCTGCCGCGCCCGGTGCCGGTGCCGGTCGCGCCGGTGCTCCTCGTCGAGGGGGTGAGCGCGGCGCGGGCCGCCGCCACCGTGGACCTCACCCTGGCCGTCTTCGTCACCGCCCCGGCGCCGTTGCGGCTGGCCCGGGCGCTGGAGCGCGACGGCCCGGAAATCCTGCCGGACCTGCGCCGCTGGCACCTCGGGGAGCGGTCGCACTTCGCCGCCGACGGCACCGAGGCGCGCGCGGACCTGGTGGTCGACGGCGCCCCGGTCCTGCCGCACGACGCCGACCGCTACTACGTGCGCCGCCGCTGAGGCCCGTCGCGGCGGGCTCGGGCGATGTGGTCGGTAAGGCCGGCATACGATGCCGGTCATGACCACACCGATCATGTCCGAGTCCGAGGTCCGGGCTGCCGTCGAGCGGGAGCTGCCCGGCGTCCGCGCCGACCTGGAACGCCTCGTCCGCATCCCCGGCATCGCGTTCGAGGGCTTCGACCACTCGCACGTGGAGCGTTCCGCCGAGGCGGTGGCCGAGCTGCTGCGCGGCTGCGGTCTCGACGTCGAGATCGTGCGCTCCGGTGGCCAGCCCGCGGTCATCGGCAAGAAGGCGGCCCCGCCGGGGGCGCCGACGGTGCTGCTCTACGCCCACCACGACGTGCAGCCGGTCGGCGACCTGACGCTGTGGGAGTCGGACCCGTTCGAGCCGGTGGAGCGGGACGGCCGGCTCTACGGCCGGGGCGCCGCCGACGACAAGGCCGGCATCATGGCGCACGTGGCGGCGCTGCGCGCGTACGGGGACGCGTTGCCGGTCGGCGTGGTGCTCTTCATCGAGGGCGAGGAGGAGTACGGCTCCGACTCGTTGGAGAGGCTGCTCGCCGCGCACCGCGACGAGATCGCCTCGGACGTCATCGTGATCGCCGACTCCGCGAACTGGGACATCGGCGTACCGGCGCTGACCACCAGCCTGCGCGGCATCGTCAACTGCTTCGTTGAGGTGCGCACCCTCGACCACGCCGTGCACAGCGGCATGTTCGGCGGGGCGGTGCCGGACGCGCTGACCGCCCTGGCGCGGTTGCTGGCGACCCTGCACACCGACGCCGGCGACGTGGCCGTCGACGGGCTGGTCGGCCGGGAGGGCGCGAGCGTCGACTACCCGGAGGACCGGTTCCGGGCCGAGGCGGGGCTGGCCGAGGGCGTGGGCCTCATCGGCACCGGGCGGATCACCGACCGGCTCTGGACCAAGCCGGCCCTCGCGGTGCTCGGCATCGACGCCCCGACCACCGCCGAGGCACCGAACGCCCTGGTGCCGGCCGCCAGGGCCAAGCTGAGCGTACGGCTGGCACCGGGCGACGACCCGAAGCGGGCGTACGCGGCCCTGCGCGCCCACCTGGAGAAGCACGCCCCGTGGGGTGCGCGGGTGAGCGTCACCTTCGAACACGACGGCGACCCGTGCGTCATCGACGCGTCCGGCCCGATGTTCGACGCGGCCCGCTCGGCGTTCCGGACCGCCTGGGACGGCACCGACCCGGTGGACCTCGGCATCGGTGGTTCGATCCCGTTCATCGCCACCTTCCAGGAGATGTTCCCGCGCGCGGCGATCCTGGTGACCGGCGTGGAGGACCCGCAGGCCCGGGCGCACGGCCCGAACGAGAGCCTGCACCTCGGGGAGTTCGCCCGGGTCTGCCTGGCCGAGGCGCTGCTGCTCAAGAACGTCGCCGAGGCGGGCGTCGCCGGGCGTTAGGTGTCGGAACCGTAACTTCCGGGTCGATGTGGGCGTTTGCGGTGTGTCGGCGGTCGGGTTGTTATAGCCTCTCGAACATGCGTACGAATGAGGTGATGGGCCGGCTCGAGGCCGCCGTCAGCGCCCTGGGGGACGTCGACGTCTCCGCGTGGTCCGAGGACACGCTCAAGGAACAGCTCGGCGACCTGTCCGCCGCGCTGGTCGCTCTCGACACGGTGCTCTCCCGGGTCGCCGAGGAGATCCGCGCCCGCGGCCTGCGCATCGAGGAACCCGTCTCGGCCTGACCCGCCCACCCCTGGCGGGCGGAGGTTTCCCGGCGCCCGGGCACGGCAATGCCCGGGTCGTGTCGGAGGTGGCTGGCAGGATGGAGCCCGTGCGGTTCCTCGACCTGGCAGCCACCTCCGCCGCCGTCGGC
This sequence comes from Micromonospora sp. DT178, assembly GCF_049841695.1. Classification (NCBI taxonomy): domain Bacteria; kingdom Bacillati; phylum Actinomycetota; class Actinomycetes; order Micromonosporales; family Micromonosporaceae; genus Micromonospora; species Micromonospora sp. DT178. The sequence continues at coordinate 81,600 of NZ_JBNCKV010000014.1, read as the reverse complement.
GCCACCCGGGCCCGGCGGACCAAGGTGGAGCTGCTCGCCGCCGCGTTGCGGGCGCTCGACCCGCCCGAGGTCGCGGCGGGCGCCGGCTGGCTGGCCGGCGAGCTGCGTCAGCGGCAGACCGGGGTGGGCTTCGCGAGCCTGCGTGACCTGCCGCCGCCGGCCGCCGAGCCGACCCTGACCGTGGCCGCCGTCGACGCGGCCGTCGACGAGATCGCGGCCGTGCGCGGGCCGGGTTCCCAGGCCCGCCGCCGGGCGCTGCTGGGCGCGCTCTACGCCGCCGCCACCGCCGAGGAGCAGCGGCTGCTGACCGGCCTGTTCAGCGGCGAGCTGCGCCAGGGCGCGCAGGCGGGTCTGCTCGCCGACGCGATCGCCCGGGCCGCCGACGTGCCGCTCGCCGCCGTACGCCGGGCGCTGCTGCTCGCCGGTGACCTGCGCGCGGTCGCGGTCGCCGCGCTCGACGGGGGCGCGGCGGCCCTGGGCGCCTTCGGGCTCCAGGTCGGCCGCCCGCTCGCGCCGATGCTGGCCCAGAGCGCGCCCTCGGTGGACGAGGCGCTCGCGGCCACGGGCACCCCCGCCGTGGTCGACGTCAAGCTCGACGGCATCCGGATCCAGGTGCACCGCTCCGGCGACGACATCGCCGTGTTCACCCGCAGCCTGGACGACATCACCGCCCGGGTGCCGGAGGTGGTCGCCGCCGTGCGGGCGCTGCCCGCCCGCGAGCTGGTGCTCGACGGGGAGGCGATCGGGCTCGACGAGACGGGCCGGCCGCTGCCCTTCCAGCAGACGTCGAGCCGGGCGGCGCGGCGCACCACGCCGAGCGGCGCCGGAGGCGCCCCGGTGGCTCCGGCCGTGCGCGCCGCCGCCGCGTCCACCGGCGGGACGGTGCTGACGCCGTACTTCTTCGACCTGCTGCACCTCGACGGCGACGACCTGGTCGACCGGCCCGGCCGCGAGCGTTGGGCGACGCTCGACGCCGCGGTCGACGCCTCGCTGCTGGTCGGCCGGATGGAGGTCGACGGCCCGGAGCGGGCCGGCGAGGCGTTCGCCGCCGCCATCGACGCCGGCCAGGAAGGGGTCGTCGTGAAGGCGCCCGACGCCCCCTACGACGCCGGCCGGCGGGGTGCCGCCTGGGTGAAGGTGAAGCCCCGGCACACCCTCGACCTGGTGGTGCTGGCGGTGGAGTGGGGCAGCGGCCGGCGTCAGGGCTGGCTGTCCAACCTGCACCTCGGCGCCCGCGACCCGCGCACGGGCGACTTCGTCATGCTCGGCAAGACGTTCAAGGGCCTCACGGACGAGCTGCTGCGCTGGCAGACCGAGCGCTTCCTCGCCCTCGCCGTCGAGCGCGGCGACTGGGTGGTGCGGGTCCGCCCCGAGCAGGTGGTCGAGATCGCCTTCGACGGGGTGCAGACCAGCTCCCGCTACCCGGGCGGGATGGCGCTGCGCTTCGCCCGCGTGGTGCGCTACCGCGACGACAAGACGGCGGCGGAGGCCGACACCATCGACGCCGTACGCGCCATCCACGCCGGCCGCGTCACCGGCTGAGCGGGCCGGCGGGGCGGGCCGGCGGGGCGGGTCAGGCGGCGCCCTGCGGCGCGGGCTCGGCGGCCCGGTCGACGGGCCGCCGCGGTTCCACGCCCGCCAGCCGACGGGCCTCCCGGCGGGCCACCCAGCCGTAGCCGAACAGGGTCATCACGGCGAAGATCCACCACTGCACGACGTAGCCGAAGTTCTGCCAGTTGTTGGTGTATCCGACCGGCACGTCCTTGAAGGCGGGGTCGGCCGCCGGGGTCTGCTCGTCGAGCAGCAGGTACGCGCCGTGCACCGGGTAGGGCAGCTCCCGGGCCAGCCGGGGCACGCCGATCCGCCGGGTCTCCAGCTTGCCGTCCCGCCGGTTGACGGCGACCGAGCCGCTCTCGCTCAGGTGCACCCGTCCCGTCACGGTGACCTCGCCGGGCGGGAGGGCCGGCACGTCCGGCTGGACGGTCGCGTCGCCGCCGCGGGCCGGCGGGATCCAGCCCCGGTCGACCAGCACGGCCGTGCCGTCGGCCAGCACGAGCGGGGTGACCACCTCGAAGCCGACCGTGCGGTCCACCGAGCGGCCCCGGACCAGGACCACGTTCGCCGGGTCGTAGCGGCCGGTCACGGTGACCTTGGTCCAGGCCTTCTCCGCGACGGGGGCGGGGCCGGCCGTGCCGCTGCCGCCGGTCGGGGCGGGCAGCACGTCACGCAGCGGCACCGGGGCCATCCGCAGGCCGGCGTCGATCCGCTCGTTGACCTCCGTACGGCCGTGGTAGCGGTCCAGCTGCCAGTTGCCGAGCAGCACCATCACCGCCGCGGCGACCAGGGTCAGCGCGAGAATGCCCAGCCAGCGCGGCGTCAGCAGGAACCGGTACACGCCCACGAGGCTACCCCTGTGACCGGAGGCACTCGCTTCGACAGCCCCCTTCCGGGCCGGGCGGGGGGTGCCGGCGCCTCCGCCCGGCGTGCCCGACACCGCCGGCGGGGCCCGTTCGGCGGCGACCACCCGGCGGCCGCTTCGGCTATCGTCACGCGGGCGGACCGCGCGGTCGGCCCGCCGCAGGTCCCCCCGCCGCCCCGCAGGGAGTCGATGATGACCGTCGTGCCGCGCCTGGTGCTCAGCGCGCCGTCCTCCGGCCACGGCAAGAGCGCGCTGGCGATCGGGCTGCTCGCCGCGTTCGCCGACCGGGGCGTCGACGTCGCCGGGTTCAAGGTCGGCCCGGACCGCGTCGACGCCGCGTACCTCGGGCTCGCCGCCGGCCGCCCCGGTCGGACCCTGGATCCCCGGCTGGTCGGCGCCGACCGGATCGCCCCCCTCGTCGGCCACGGCGCGGCCGGTGCCGGGCTCGCCGTGGTGCAGGGCAGCATGGGCCTGTACGACAGTCTCGCCGGCCGCCCGGAGAGCGAGTCGACGGCCGCCGTGGCCACCGCGCTGCGCAGCCCGGTCGTGCTGGTGGTCGACGTCGCCGCGACGGGGCAGTCGGTGGCCGCCCTGGTGCACGGCTTCCGGTCGTACGACGAGCAGCTCTGGCTCGGCGGGGTGATCCTGAACCGGGTGGCGTCCTCCCGGCACGAGGAGCTGCTGCGCGAGGCGCTGGACGACATCGGCGTGCCCGTCTACGGCGCGCTGCGCCGCCAGGACCTGCCGTCCGTGCTGCCCGCCCGCCGGTACGGGGCGGTGCCCGCGCTCGCCCGCACCGACGAGGCCACCCGCGCGGTCCGCCGGCTCGGCGAGGCGGTCGCCGCCACCGTCGAGCTGGACCGGCTGCTGGGCCTGGCCCGCTCCGCCCCGCCGCTGCCCGCGCCGCCCTGGACGCCGCCGGCCGGGCGGGAGGCCGCCGGGTCGCGTCCGGTCGTCGCGGTCGCCGGGACGCCGGGCGGCAGCTACAGCCACCCCGAGACCGTCGAGCTGCTCCAGGCGGCCGGCGCCGAGGTGGTGACGGTCGACCCGCTGCACGACGAGGCGCTGCCCGCCGGCACCGGCGCGCTGGTCGTCGGCGGCGGGCTGCCCGAGTCGTACGCCGAGCAGCTCTCCGCCAACCGCCGGCTCTGCATAGCGGTCGCCGAGCTGGCCCGCACCGGGCGACCCGTCGTCGCCGAGGGGGCCGGCCTGCTCTGGCTGGCCCGGGAACTGGACGGGCTGCCCATGTGCGGCGTGCTCGACGCGGTGGGGACGCGCCGCGACGGCCTGGTGGCGGGCTACCGACAGGCGACCGCCCTGACCGACAGCCTCGTGGGGCCGGCGGGCACGGTCGTGGCCGGGCACAAGGAGCACCGCGGCGTGCTCACCCCGCGCGCCGGGGCGCGGCCGGCGTGGAGCTGGGACGGCGGGGCGCCCGAGGGCTTCGTCTGGCGGGGCGTGCACGCCTCGCAACTCACCCTGCACTGGGCCGCGTACCCGCAGCTGGCGGCCCGGCTCGTGGACGCGGCGGTGGCGGCGGCGGCCGACCCCGCGGACGCCCGGCCGGACGGGGTGCCCGCGTGATCGGCCAGGTGGCGGTCCGCCGCTTCCCGGCGCTGACCGTCTCCACGCCCCGCACCGAGGTACGCGCGCTGACCGGGGCCGACGCGGCGGCGGCCGACGAGGTCTTCGCCGACCGGCAGACCCAGCGGTGGCTGCCGCTGGCCGACACCTCCGGTCAGATCGACGGGCTGGCCTGGTGCACCGACCTGGCGCGGCAGCGGCGCGACAGCGGCGACGGCGACCACTACGCGGTGGTACGCCGGGAGGACGACCGGGTGGTGGGCTGCCTGTGGACCCGGCGCACCGACTGGGGCGCGCGGTGCACGGAGGTCTCCTACGCCATGGCGGCGCACGCGCGGGGCTTCGGCCTGGCGGCCGAGGCGGTCGACGCGCTCGCCATCGCGCTGATCCTCGAACACGGCTTCCAGCGCGTCGAGCTGCGGGTCGCCCCCGGCAACCTGGCCTCCCGCCGGGTCGCCGAGAAGGCCGGGTTCAGCTACGAGGGCCTGCTCCGCAACGCCGGCTTCGTCGGCGGCGGGCGGGTGGACCTCGAGGTCTGGTCCTTCGTCGCCGCCGACCTGCGCTGACTGTGGGTCCAGACGCGCGCGTGGCTCGTGGTGCGCGGCCGCCGGGGCGACTCCGGTGTCCACGCAGGTCATCGAGGCCGCCCTGGTACCACTACCGTTCGGCGTCGCTCCAACTAGGCGATCCTGCGGCGGTAGGTGACGATGGCGAAGGCGTACGCGACGACGAGGATGCCGACGCACCAGGCGAGGGCGATCCAGATGTCGGTGCCGACGGGCTGCTGTGAGTACATGTCACGGATGGCGTTGACGATGGACGTCACCGGCTGGTGTTCGGCGAAGGCGCGCACCGGGCCGGGCATGGTGTCGGTGGGTACGAATGCCGAGCTGAGGAACGGCAGGAAGATGAGCGGGTAGGAGAACGCGCTCGCGCCGTCGACGGTCTTCGCGGTGAGGCCGGCGATGACGGCGAGCCAGGTCAGGGCGAGGGTGAACAGGGTCAGAATGCCGGCGACGGCGAGCCAGGCGAGGATTCCGGCCCCGGAGCGGAAGCCCATGAGCAGGGCGACGAGCGTGACGACCATGAGTGAGATCAGGTTGGCGACCAGTGAGGTCAGCACGTGTGCCCACAGCACGGACGACCGTGCGATCGGCATGGACTGGAATCGTTCGAAGATGCCGCTCTTCATGTCCTGGAAGAGCCGGAACGCGGTGTAGGCGATGCCCGACGCGACGGTGATGAGCAGGATGCCGGGTAGCAGGTAGTTCACGTACGAGTCGGACCCCGTGTCGATCGCGCCGCCGAACACGTAGACGAACAGCAGCAGCATGGCGACCGGTGTGATCGCGGTGGTGATGATGGTGTCGACGCTGCGGGTGATGTGGCGTAGGGATCGGCCCAGCAGGACGGCGGTGTCGCCGAAGAAGTGCGTGGTCATCGTTGTTCCTCGCTCGTCGGTGCCGATGCTGCGGTCAGTGCGGGCTCGCCGGCCTTGCCGGCGGCGCCGACGAGCGTGAGGAAGACGTCTTCGAGGGTCGGTTGTTTCTCGACGTACTCGACCGTGGCGGACGGGAGCAGCTGCTTGAGTTCGGTGAGAGTGCCGTTCACGATGATGCGGCCCTCGTGCAGGATCGCGATGCGGTCGGCGAGGTGCTCGGCCTCGTCCAGGTACTGGGTCGTGAGCAGCACGGTCGTGCCCTGCGAGGCGAGCTGCCTGACGGCCTGCCACACCTCGATGCGCGCCTGAGGGTCGAGGCCGGTGGTCGGTTCGTCGAGGAAGATGACCGGCGGGTTCCCGATGAGGCTCATCGCGATGTCGAGGCGCCGGCGCATGCCGCCGGAGTATGTCGCCGCCTTCCGGGTGGCGGCGTCGGTCAGTGAGAACCGCTCGAGCAGCTCGTCCGCGATGGTGCCCGGGTTCCTGAGGTGCCGTAACCGGGCGACCAGGACGAGGTTCTCCCGCCCGGTGAGGATCTCGTCGACGGCCGCGAACTGCCCGGTGAGGCTGATCGACTCGCGTACCCTCGCCGCCTGGGTGGCGACGTCGAAGGCGTTGACGCTGGCCGCCCCCGCGTCCGCCTTGAGGAGCGTGGCGAGGATCTTCACGACCGTGGTCTTGCCGGCCCCGTTGGAGCCGAGCAGGGCGAAGATGCTGCCCCGCGCCACGTCGAAGTCCACGCCCCGCAGCACGTGCAGCTTCTGGTAAGACTTTTCCAGGCCCCGCACGCGGATCGCCGGGACTTGCTGTGTCGTCATCAGACGGCCCTCTCTTCGTTTCCGGTGTCTTCCCCGACGACTTCGCGGATCGTGGTTCCGTTCGCCGCGGCCTGGCCGCCGGGCGACGTCCCCGGCCCTCCTGCGGCGATCGGTGGTCGGGATCGGGTGATGGTCATGGATCGCTTCACCTCGGGCGCCGGAAGTGTCAGGAACGGTGGACGGTGATGTCGCCCCAGGAGGTGCGGGCGCGCACCTCGACGGTCTCGTCGGTCTCCTCGGGGCGGGTGGTGTTCTCCATCAGGTTGCGCACGTGACCGAAGCCGGTGTTCACGTCCAGCCAGGCGGCGGTGCCGTTGGCGATGCCGATGTCCAGGTCGCCCGCGGCTGTCCCGAGTACGACGGAGCCACGGAGCACCTCGCCGAGGCGGATGCCGCCGTTGGACGTCTTCGCGTCGACGCCGGCACCGGCGTGCCCGATGTCGATGGCACCGTTGGCGTTGCGCACCCGCACGTCGCCGGTGACGGCGTCGATCGCGGTGTCGCCGTTGGAGTTCTTGACCTCCGCGGCGCCTTTGATCTCGCCGACCTGGATCTTGCCGGAGCCGGTGGAGATCTCGGCGCTGCCCGTGATCTCGTCGGCGGTGACGTGACCGGCCCCCGTGTGCAGGCGCAGCGGGCCGGTGCGTTCGAGCCAGATGTTGCCGGTGGTCTTGAGTCGGCACTCCCCGAGCCGGCCGGCGCAGCGGAAGTCCCCCATCAGCAGGTGGGCGGAGAGCTGGGAACCGCTGGGCAGCGCGATGGACACATCGACCGACCTGCTCTTCTTGGAGAAGTCGAAGGCGCGCCTCGGACCGGTGACCTGGAGTGTGCCGTTGGCGTAGTCGATGCGGATCTCCGCAGCGGCTCTCACGTCGGACTCGTCGGACTCGTCGCTGGGGCGGACCTCGACGACGGTGTCGGCGCGGTCGCTCGCGGTGATCCGCACCTCGCCGACGCCGAGTTCGAGCGTGACGGAGATTGGTTCGGGCGTTTCGTAACTGGGCATGGTCGTCCCCGCATCATGGGTGGGTGAGTCGTCCCGCAGGTCGGGGACGTGGGGTGAGGAGAGGGTGCGGTGCGGCTAGCGCACCCAGCCGGTGAAGCCCTGCTTGGCCCGTTTCCCGCCGCCGCGTGGCTCGGGACGCTGGTCACGCTCGGAGCGCTGCAAGCCGGCGGCGGCCGCCCGGGCGAGCCAGGCGTTGACCGAGCGCCCCTCCTTGGCCGCGGCCTGTTCGATCGCGGCCTTGAGCTGCTCGGGCAGGCGCACGTTGATCCGGGCGGCGGGGCCGTCCTCGGCGACCAGCAGGTCGCTCTCCGGCCCGCCGTGGGCGGTCACCGCGGCGTCTTCGGAAGCGAGCTCGGGCTGTTCGGCGGGGGGCGAGGTCACGACGAAGTTCGGATCGCGACCGCGCAGGCGCAGTTCCACCGAACCCGGAGCCAGGTCCCGGGTGATCTCGTCGGCGGCGGCCGACAACACCTCCAGCAACGTCATCCGGATCGCCGACTCGAGCGACCCGGCCAGGCGCTCGGCCAACGCACGCGCCTCGTCGCCGCCGGCTTCGGCAAGCGTGCCGAACTCGCGTCCGAGGTTGCTCACATACGGGGTCAGGTCCATGGTGCCATCTTGGCACACTCATGTGCCATGGACAAGCCATCTTGGCTCATGCATGTGCCGGACATCCCCGCGAACGTGCCAGACGCCCCCGGCAAGCCCGTGCCGGACGTCCCTGCGGACCCGTGCCCTTCCGCCGGTCTGGCGCGCGGTTCAGCCGACTATGCGGTCCGAGGGTGGGGTGAACTGGCGGGTGGGCTGGCCCTTGAGGCCGTCGCGCAGGGTCTGCGCCACCGCCTTGATCGGGATCTGCGACTGGCCGTCGCCGACCGCGTTGAACGGGTTGTCCGGGTCGGAGATGAAGCTCGCCGCCGCCAGCTCCGGGGTGTAGCCGACGAACCAGGCCGACCGGGTGCTGTCGGTGGTGCCCGTCTTGCCCGCCACTGGGCGGCCGACGGTGCCCCGCACGCTGTCCGCGGTCGACCAGCCGCCGCAGCTCCCGCGGGCCGGGGTGTCGCCGGTCGGGCAGCGGGCGGCGTCGGTGGCGGCGCGGGCGGCGTCGGCGTCCACCACCTGCCGGCAGCGCGGCTTGGCGACCTCGCGTTCGATCCCGGAGGCCGTCTTCCAGGTGGTCGGCGTGCCGTCCCGGTTGTAGATCGCCTGCACCGGGATCGCCTCGCAGTAGCGGCCGTCCGCGGCGATCGCGGCGTACGCGTTGGCCATCTCCAGCGGCGTGGCGTCGGAGACGCCGAGGGTGAACGCGCCCCACTGTTTCGCCTTGGCCGGGGACGCGTGTTCCCGGTCGACGTCGGTGCGCCAGCGCAGCCCGAGCTGCTCGGCCAGGCGGACCGCCTTGTCCGCGCCGACCTGCTCCTCCAGCCACACGAAGTACGTGTTCACCGACTTGCCGAAGCCGGACCACATGGTCTGGTTGCCGCTCATCGCGCCGCTGGCGTTGGAGGGCGACCAGCCGTCGTAGACCTCGGAGCGGTACCGGTGCGGCGCGTTGAACGAGGTGGACAGCGGCATGCCCGCGTTGAGCGCGGCCAGCATCGGGAACATCTTGAACGTCGAGCCGGCCTGGTAGCCGGGTAGGTCGCCGCCGCCGAGCAGGGGCGCCACGGTGTTCGGGTAGTTCGCCTTGATGTTCGGCCCGGCCTCGGGGTTGGAGCTCTGCCCGTTCTCGCTCAGGTCCAGCGAGTACGTCCGGTTCACCGCCATCGCCTTGACCCGCCCGGTGCCGGGCTCGGAGACCACGATGCCGTTGGCGAACGGGCTGCCGGTGTTCTCCTTGGTGCCGACGTTCCTCTCCGCCGCCTCCTGGATCTTCGGGTCCAGGCTGAGCACGATCCGGTAGCCGCCCCGGCGCAGCTTGTCCATGCGCTCCAGCCGGTTCTCCCCGAACGCGGGCTGCGCGCTCCACCAGTTCTTCATGTAGTCGCAGGCGAAGCCCCAGCTGTTCCACTTTTCCGGCACGGAGGCGCAGTCGTTCGGCGGGTAGGTCAGCTTCAGCCGGATCGGCTCGGTCTTCGCCTGCGTGACGGCGTCGGGCGAGAGGTAGCCGAGCTGGGCCATCCGGTCCAGCACGTAGTTGCGCCGGCCGGTGGCGTCCTTCTGGTCCGAGCTGGCCGGGTCGTACTCGGACGGGGACTTGACCAGGCCGGCGAGGGTGGCCGCCTCGACGGCGCTGAGGTCCTTGGGGGCCTTGGAGAAGAAGATCTCGCTGGCCGCGTAGATGCCGTACGCGCGGTGCCCGAAGTACGCGGAGTTGAGGTAGCGCTCCAGGATCTGGTCCTTGTCGAGTTCCTTCTCCAGGTCCATCGCCATCCGCATCTCCCGGACCTTGCGCAGGCTGGTCTGCTGGGTGGCCTCCTGCACCTCCTTCGGCGTCTTCGCGCTGTCCCGCAGCGCCATGCGCACGTACTGCATGGTGAGCGTGGAGGCGCCCTGGGAGACGCCGCTGGAGCGGGCGTTGGCCACGAAGGCGCGGGCGACGCCCTTCGGGTCGACGCCCCGGTGCTGGTAGAAGCGGTTGTCCTCGGCGGCGACGATCGCCTGCTGCATGTTCGGGGAGATGTCGGCCAGCTTCGTGTACTGCCGGTACTCCTCGTAGAACATCGTCAGCACCGTCTTACCGTCCGGCGCGTAGACGTACGACGTCTCGGCCGGCAACGCGGTGGCGAGGATCTTGGTCTTGTGTTCCATGGCGTGCGCCGTGACCTTGGCGCCGAGGCCGGTGGCGGCGGCCACCGGGTACGCCACGGCGGCGACCACGATCCCGGCGATCAGTCCGGCGCGGAGGAGGGGGACGAGACGACCAGCGGCAGCAAGGGGTCGATTGCTCACCTGCTCAAGTTATGACATTTCCGATTCGTACCTGAGAAATATTCATAAACGCCCGTGTGGTGATGCGGCCCACGCCGGGATCCGCTGTCCCGCGCGGCACCTTCCCGGCAGGATCGCGGACATGCATGGTCAGCCGACCGAGACCCACCCCGAACCGGGGCCCACCGGAGGCGAACCCGACCTCGCCCACCACGGCGACGCCGAGGTGGGGCCGGGGCTCGTCGACCTCGCCGTCAACGTGCGGCGCGACGCGATGCCGGACTGGCTCGCCGACCCGATCACCGCCGCGCTCGGCGACCTCGCCGCTTACCCCGACCCGGGGCCGGCGCGCGCGGCCGTCGCGGCCCGGCACGGCCGCCCGCCGGCCGAGGTGTTGCTGACCGCCGGCGCGGCCGAGGGCTTCGTGCTGATCGCCCGGGCGCTGACCGGCGTACGCCGACCGGTGGTGGTGCATCCGCAGTTCACCGAGCCCGAGGCGGCGTTGCGTGCCGCCGGGCACCAGGTGGAGCGGGTGCTGCTCGACGCGGCCGACGACTTCCGGCTCGACCCGGCCCGGGTGCCCGCCGACGCCGACCTCGTGATGATCGGCAACCCGACCAACCCGACGTCGGTGCTGCACCCCGCCGGCGACCTGGCCGCCCTGGCCCGGCCCGGCCGGGTGCTGGTGGTCGACGAGGCGTTCGCCGACACCACCGTCGCCCCCGGCGTGGCCGGCGAACCGGAGTCGCTGGCCGCCCGGCGGGACCTGCCCGGCCTGCTGGTGGTCCGCAGCCTCACCAAGACCTGGGGCCTGGCCGGCCTGCGGATCGGCTATCTGCTCGGCGAGGCCCCGCTGCTGGAGCGGCTGGCCGCCGCCCAGCCGCTCTGGGCCGTCTCCACCCCCGCCCTGGCCGCCGCGTCGGCCTGCGCCACGCCCGTCGCGGTCGAGGCCGAGCGCGCCATCGCCGCCCGGCTCGCCGCCGACCGCGAGCACCTGGTCGCCCGCCTGTCGGCCCTGCCCGGCGTACGCTTCGCCGGCCGCCCCGCCAGCGCGTTCGTGCTGGTGCACGTCCCCGACGCCGCCGACGTGCGGCTCGCCCTGCGGCGACGCGGCTGGGCGGTGCGCCGGGGCGACACCTTCCCCGGCCTCGGCCCGGACTGGCTGCGCGTCGCCGTGCGCGACCCGGCCACCACCGACGCGTTCACCGAGGTACTGGCGGAGATCCTGGAGGCATGATGCTGGAGACCACGATCGCGGCGATCCCGCCGCCGGACGAGTCGGCCATGGCCGCCGCCCGGGAGTTGCAGGGACGGCTGACCAAGCCCGCCGGCTCCCTCGGCGCCCTGGAGGACCTCTCCGTACGCCTCGCCGGCCTGGCCGGGCACTGCCCGCCGCCGCTGCCCGAGCCGGCCGCAGTCGCGATCTTCGCCGGCGACCACGGCGTGCACGCCCAGGGGGTGACGCCCTGGCCGCAGGAGGTCACCGCACAGATGATCGGCAACTTCCTGGCCGGCGGCGCGGTGGTCAACGCGTTCGCCCGGCAGGCCGGCGCCTCGGTCACCGTGGTCGACGTCGGCGTGGCCACCCCGCTCCCGGTCGCCGCGCCGGGCGGGGAGGCCGGGGGAGCCCCGCCGACCCGCGACGCGCCCCGGCTGGTCGCGGCGAACGTCCGCCCCGGCACCCGGGACCTGGCGGTGACCGCCGCGCTCACCCGCGACGAGGCGCGCGCGGCCGTCGAGACCGGCATCCGGGTGGCCGACGAGCTGATCGACGCGGGCGCGGGCATCCTGCTCACCGGGGACATGGGCATCGGCAACACCACGCCGGCCGCCGCCCTGATCGCCGCGTTCGCCGGCATCGACCCGGCGGAGACGACGGGCCGGGGCACCGGGGTCGACGACCCGACGTACGCCCGCAAGGTCGACGTCGTGCGGGCCGCGCTGCGTCGGCACGCCCCCGACCCGGCCGATCCGCTGGGCGTGCTGGCTGCCGTCGGCGGCCTGGAGCACGCCGCGCTGGCCGGGCTGATCCTGGGTGCCGCCGCCCGCCGGACGCCGGTGCTGCTGGACGGGGTGATCGCGGTCGCCGCGGCGCTCGCCGCGGCGGCCTTCGCGCCGGCCGCCGTGGCCGCCATGGTGGCCGGGCACCGCTCGGCCGAGCCGGGGGCCACGGTCGCGCTGCGCCGGCTGGGCCTGGAGCCGCTGATCGACCTCGGGCTGCGCCTGGGCGAGGGCACCGGCGCGCTGCTCGCGCTGCCGGTGGTCACCGGCGCGGTCCGGGTGCTGCACGAGGTCGCCACGTTCGACTCGGCGGGGGTGGCCGAAAAGTGAACGGGCCCACCATCGGCTCCGGCGGCGAGGCGGCGGCGTGAGCGGCAACCCGTACCCGCTCGGCCTGCGGCTCGCCGGCCGACGGGTGGTCGTGGTGGGCGGGGGAGCGGTGGCCACCCGGCGGGTGCCGGCCCTGCTCGACGCCGGGGCGCACGTCCTCCTCGTCGCGCCCGAGCTGACCCCGGCGCTGCGCGCGCACGCCGACGCCGGGCGGCTGCACTGGGCGCCGCGCCGGTTCGCCCCCGACGACCTGGACGGCGCGTGGCTGGTCCAGGTCGCCGTCGACGACCCGCTTGCCGCCGCGTCGGTCAGCGCCGCCGCCGCCGAGCGCCGCATCTTCTGCGTACGCGCCGACGACCGCGCCGCCGCCACCGCCTGGACGCCGGCGGTGACCCGGCACGGTCCGGTGACCGTGGCGGTGCTCGGCGGGGGCGACCCGCGCCGGGCGATGGCCGTCCGCGACGCGGTCCGGGCCCTGCTGGAGGTGCGGGAGGGCGCCCTGTCGGCGCCCGCCGTGCCGGAGGGGACCCGTCCCGGGCGGGTCGCGCTGGTCGGTGCGGGCCCGGGCGACCCGGAGCTGATCACCGTCAGGGGCTGGCGGCTGCTCACCGAGGCGGACGTGGTGGTCGCCGACCGGCTCGTCCCGGGGCTGCTCCTCGACGAGCTGCGCGCCGACGTCGAACTCGTGGACGCCTCCAAGATCCCGTACGGTCCGTCCCGCGCGCAGGAGGAGATCAACCGGATCCTGGTGGACCGGGCCCTGGCCGGGAAGTTCGTGGTCCGGCTCAAGGGCGGCGACCCGTACGTCTTCGGCCGGGGCGGCGAGGAGCTGCTGGCCTGCGCGGCGGCCGGTGTGCCGGTGACCGTGGTGCCCGGCGTGACCAGCTCGATCGCGGCTCCGGCCGCGGCGGGCATCCCGGTCACCCATCGGGGGGTGGCCCACGAGTTCACCGTGGTCTCCGGGCACGTCGCGCCCGACTCGCCGGCCTCCCTGGTCCGCTGGGACGCGCTGGCCGGGCTGCGCGGCACGCTGGTCGTGCTGATGGGGCTGAAGAACCTCGCGGCGATCACCGCGACGCTGCTCGCGCACGGCCGCCCGGCCGAGACGCCGGCCGCCGTCGTGCAGGAGGCGACCACCGGGGCGCAGCGGGTGCTGCGCTCCACGCTCGGCGCGGTGGCCGCCGACGTGCTCACCGCCGGGCTGCGCCCGCCCGCGGTGGTGGTGCTGGGGGACGTGGTCGACGCCCTCGGCGGGGCTGGTCCTGAGGGAATTCCGGGGGGCGGGTCGGGTTCGACCGGGCAGAGTTGACGGGATGAACGACGGCGGCCGGAGACTGGGGAGTCTCCGGCCGCCGTCGTCGCTGGTCAGGTCACTGCTTGAGCATGTTGTCCAGCAGCAGGGCGCAGCGGATCAGGCCCAGGTGGCTGTAGGCCTGCGGGTGGTTGCCCAGCCCGCGCTCGGCCAACGGGTCGTACTGCTCGGGCAGCAGGCCGGTCGGGCCGGCGGTGTCCACCATCTGCGAGAACAGCTCCTCGGCGTCGGTACGCCGCCCGGTGCGCAGGTACGCCTCGATGAGCCACGCCGTGCAGATATGGAAGCCGCCCTCGCGCCCGGGCAGGCCGTCGTCCCAGTGGTAGCGGTAGACGACCGGGCCGCTGCGCAGATCCGCCTCGATCCGCAGGACGGTGGAGAGGAAGCGCGGGTCGTCGCCGGGGAGCAGGCCGGAGAGCCCGATCCACAGCGACGAGGCGTCCATCTCCTCGTCCCCGTACGCCACGCTGTAGGCCTCGACGGTCTCGTGCCAGCCGTACTCCAGCACGTTGGCGCCGATGCGGTCGCGCAGCTCCACCCACTCCGGCCGGTCCTCGCCGCCGTGCTGGCGCATCACGTGCAGCGCCCGGTCGACGGTCATCCAGCACATCACCTTCGAGAAGATGTGGTGCCGCGGGGGGAGGCGGGCCTCCCAGATGCCGTGGTCGGGCTCGTGCCAGCGGCGGCGGACCGCCTCGACCATGTTGTCGAGCACCCGCCACTCGTCCTCGCGGACGGAGCCGCGCGCGTCGGCCACGGCCGCGATCAGGTCCGCGATCGGGCCGAAGACGTCGAGCTGGAGCTGGTGGTTGGCGAGGTTGCCGACCCGGACCGGCCGGGAGCCGGCGTAACCGGGCAGGGTGTCGATGACGGCCTCGGCGCCCAGCTCGTAGCCGTCCACCGTGTAGAGCGGGTGCAGCCGCTCCGGGTGCCCGCCGGTGCGCTCGATGCACCCGTCGACCCAGCGCAGCAGCGCCTCGGCCTCCTCGATCGAGCCCAGGTCGACCAGGGACCGCGCGGTCATCGCCGCGTCCCGCAGCCAGCAGTAGCGGTAGTCCCAGTTGCGGACCCCGCCCAGCTCCTCCGGCAGGGAGGTGGTCGCGGCGGCCAGGATCGAGCCGGTGGCCTCGTGGCAGAGCCCACGCAGGGTCAGCGCGCTGCGGACCACCAGGTCCCGGGCGGTGCTCGGCAGCCGCAGGGTGGCCACCCAGTCCTTCCAGGGCTGCTCGGCCAGGGCCTGCCGCTCGTGCACCGGCAGCCGGTGGTGCTCCAGGCTGTGCGTGCCGAAGCGCAGCTCCAGCACGACCTGCCCGCCGGCGGCGGAGAGGTCGACGACCGCCTTGGCCGTCTCGTAGCCGCCGTCGTTGGTGACCTGCCACTCGACCCCGGGCGAGTAGAGCGCGACCGGCTCGTTGGAGCCGAGCACCAGCAGGCCGTCGCCGATCGGCTGCAACTGCACCGCGACCTGGCCGAACTCGGGCCGGGGCGCGAACTCCAGCCGGGCCCGACCCGAGCCGGTGAGCACCCGGACCATGGTCGAGTCGCCGGTCACGACGGCCGGGCCGTCGGGCGTGGTCTCCCTGGCCGGCTTGTCCAGCCAGTCGGTGACGGTCAGGCCCGACCACCGGGTCTCGACGGTCATCGTGCCCGAGCGGTAGCGCTGGCCGAGCGGGATGCCCCCGCGTTCCGGCGCGACGCTGAAGTGCCCGGCCGGGCTGCCGCCGACCAGGTCGGCGAAGATCGCCGCCGAGTCCGGCTTGGGGTGGCAGAGCCAGGTGACCTTGGCCTCGGGCGTGAGCAGGGCCACGGTCCGCCCGTTGGCCAGCATCGAGTGTCGCTCGATGGGCACCGCCCGCTCGCCGAAGAGCCAGTGCCGACGGGTCTCCAGCAGCAGGCCGAGGGCGCGGGCGGCCTCGATCGGCTCGGCGACCCGGTAGCCGGCCTGGGTCTCGCCCGGGCCGATCTTGATGCCGACGTCCGGCCCGTGCAGGTTACCGAAGGCGTTCTCGTCGGTGACGTCGTCGCCGATGAAGAGCACCGCGCTGGCGGAGAGCTGGGTGCGCAGCTGGTCGACGGCCGTGCCCTTGTGGGTGGCGACCACCGACAGCTCGATGACCTCCTTGCCCTGGGTGACCGTGACGCCGTCCCAGGTCGCGGGGCCGCCGCGGACCGCCTCGATGGCGGCCGCCGCGACCTCGGGGGCCACCCCGCGGGTGTGCACCGCGACGCTCGCCGGCTTGCGCTCCAGCCGGATGCCCGGGTGGGCCGCGGCGATCTCGCGCAGGGCGTCGCGCAGCCGGGTGCGGACCGCGATCAGCTCGGGGGAGAGCCGCTCGACGAAGCCGATGTCGAACTCGGAGCCGTGGCTGCCGACCAGGTGGACCTCGCTGGGCAGCCGGGAGAGGGCGGCCAGGTCGCGCAGGGCCCGCCCGGAGACCACCGCCACGGTGGTCTGGGGCAGGGCGGCCAGCGCCCGGACGGCCGCCACCGACTCCGGCAGCGGCACGGCCTTGCTCGGGTCCTCCACGATCGGCGCCAGGGTGCCGTCGTAGTCGCAGGCGATCAGGAGCTGGGGCACCCGGGCGATGCGGCCGATGGCCGCGCGCAGTTCCGGGTCCATCGTGCCGGCCGCCGGGGTGATGATCTCGCTGGCGGCGTTCACGCGTCCTCCGTCTGAGGCACACCGAGCTCGGTGAGGAAGGACTTCGCCCAGTGCCCCACATCGTGGGCGCGTAGGTGGCGTTGCATTGTCCGCATTCTGCGGCGTGCCTCCGGCTTCTCGACGTGCACGGCCCTCAGCAAGGCGTCCTTGACCGCGTCAGGGTCGTGCGGGTTACACAGGAACGCCTGACGCAGCTCGGTGGCGGCGCCGGCGAACTCGCTGAGCACGAGTGCACCGCCCTGGTCGGCGCGCGATGCGACGTACTCCTTGGCTACCAGATTCATTCCGTCTCGCAGCGGGGTCACCATCATCACGTCGGCGGCGGCGTACATCGCGGCCAGTTCAGTGCGACTGTACGACTGATGCAGGTAATGCACCGCCGGCACGCCGACCCTGCCGAACTCGCCGTTGATGCGCCCGACCTCCCGCTCCACCTTCACGCGTAGTGCCTGGTAGTGCTCCACGCGCTCGCGGCTGGGCGTGGCGACCTGCACCATGACCGCGTCGGGAACTGTCAACTTTCCGTCAGACAGCAGTTCGCGGAAGGCCTTCAGCCGCAACTCGATGCCCTTGGTGTAGTCCAGCCGGTCGACGCCCAGGATGATCGTCTTCGGGTTGCCCAGCTCCTCGCGGATCTCCTTCGCCCGGGCCTGGATCGCCGGGTCGGCGGCCAGCCGCTCCATCTCCTTCGTGTCGATGGAGATCGGGAACGCGCCGGCCTTCACCTGGCGGCCGTCGACCTGGATCATCTGCCCCTCGTAGCGCAGCCCGAGCAGGTGCCGGGCCAGCCGGACGAAGTTCTGCGCGGCGAGGCGCTGCTGGAACCCGACCAGGTCGGCGCCGAGCAGGCCGCGCAGGATCTCGGTGCGGAACGGCATCTGCATGAACAGCTCGATCGGCGGGAACGGGATGTGCAGGAAGAAGCCGATCCGCAGGTCGGGCCGCAGCTCGCGGAGCATCGCCGGGACGAGCTGGAGCTGGTAGTCCTGCACCCAGACCGTCGCCCCCTCGGCCGCGACCTCCGCCGCGGCCTCCGCGAAGCGGGCGTTGACCAGGCGGTACGCCTCGCGCCAGCGGCGCTTGTAGGCCGGCGTCTCCACCGCGTCGTGGTAGAGCGGCCAGATCGTCGCGTTGGACTGGCCCTCGTAGTAGCGCTCCAGCTCCTCCGCGCTCAACGGCACCGGGTGTAGCCGGATGCCCTCCAGGTCGAAGGGCTCGGGGGCGGCGCCGGTGCCGCCGGCCCAGCCGACCCAGGTGCCCTGGTGCTCGGCGAGGACGGGGTGCAGGGCGGTCACCAGCCCTCCGGGGCTGCGACGCCACTGCCGTCCCTCGGGGGTGCTCACCTCGTCGACGGGTAGCCGGTTCGCCACTACGACAAAGGAGCTGCGGACGGTCACGTTCGGCCACCTCCGGGTGCTGACGGGTCAACCGCGAATGAGCGTACTGAGCGTAGCTGCGGCTTCTGGGGCCCCGTGCCGGACTCACCTACCCTTCCCACGATGGTCCAACCCCTGGCGTGATCTTGTCGATACCCCTGCTCGGAAGCAGGGGTGGCGCGACGCGTCCGGAGCGTCGGGGGCGGGGTGATGTGGGCGCGACGGCGCGTACCTGTCAGGATTGACGATGGCGTGCGTGCGGCCGGCCACCGGCCGGCGGCGGCGGGCGGAGGTCGCAGCCCGCGCCCGCGCCCGCCGACCCCAGTCGCAACCTACGGAGGTAGCCCGCACCGTGGCCCAGTACATCTACGTCCTGGAAAAGGCGCGCAAGGCGCACGGCGACAAGGTCGTGCTCGACAACGTGACGCTGAGCTTCCTCCCGGGGGCCAAGATCGGTGTGGTCGGCCCGAACGGCGCCGGTAAGTCCAGCCTCCTCAAGATCATGGCAGGCCTGGACCGGCCGAGCAACGGCGAGGCCCGGCTGATGCCCGGCTACACCGTCGGCCTGCTCGCCCAGGAGCCCCCGCTCAATGACGCCAAGACCGTGCTCGGCAACGTCGAGGAGGCGGTCGCCGAGACCAAGGCCAAGCTGGAGCGGTTCAACAAGATCGCCGAGCAGATGGCCACCGACTACTCCGACGAGCTGATGGAGGAGATGGGCAAGCTCCAGGAGGAGCTGGACCACGCCGACGCGTGGGACATCGACTCCAAGCTCGAACTGGCGATGGACGCGCTGCGCTGCCCGCCGCCGGACGCCGACGTCACCCAGCTCTCCGGGGGCGAGCGGCGCCGGGTCGCGCTGTGCAAGCTGCTGCTGGAGGCCCCCGACCTGCTGCTGCTCGACGAGCCCACCAACCACCTGGACGCGGAGAGCGTCTCCTGGCTGGAGCAGCACCTGGCCAAGTACGCGGGCACCGTCATGGCGATCACCCACGACCGGTACTTCCTGGACAACGTGGCCGGCTGGATCCTGGAGCTGGACCGCGGCCGGGCCGTCGGCTACGAGGGCAACTACTCCACCTACCTGGAGAAGAAGGCCGCCCGGCTGGCGGTCGAGGGCCGCCGCGACGCCAAGATGAAGAAGCGCCTCACCGAGGAGCTGGAGTGGGTCCGCTCCAACGCCAAGGCGCGGCAGACCAAGTCCAAGGCCCGCCTCGACCGCTACGAGGAGATGGCCACCGAGGCGGAGAAGACCCGCAAGCTGGACTTCGAGGAGATCCAGATCCCGCCGGGCCCGCGCCTGGGCAACACGGTCATCGAGGCGCACGGCCTGACCAAGGGCTTCGGCGACCGGGTGCTCATCGACAACCTGTCCTTCTCGCTGCCCCGCAACGGCATCGTCGGCATCATCGGCCCGAACGGCGTCGGCAAGACCACCCTGTTCAAGACCATCGTCGGGCTGGAGCAGCCGACGAGCGGCGACGTCCGGGTCGGCGAGACGGTCTCGCTGTCGTACGTCGACCAGAACCGGCAGGGCCTGGCCGGGGACAAGACGGTCTGGGAGGTCGTCTCCGACGGGCTCGACCACCTGATGGTCGGCAAGGTCGAGATGCCGTCGCGGGCGTACATCGCCGCGTTCGGGTTCAAGGGGCCGGACCAGCAGAAGCCGACCAAGGTGCTCTCCGGCGGCGAGCGCAACCGGCTCAACCTCGCGCTGACGCTGAAGATCGGCGGCAACGTGATCCTGCTCGACGAGCCGACCAACGACCTCGACGTGGAGACCCTCTCCAGCCTGGAGAACGCGCTGCTGGAGTTCCCCGGCTGCGCCGTGGTCATCTCCCACGACCGGATGTTCCTCGACCGGGTCGCCACGCACATCCTGGCCTGGGAGGGCGACGACGAGAACCCCGCGAAGTGGTTCTGGTTCGAGGGCAACTTCGAGGCGTACGAGAAGAACAAGGTCGACCGGCTCGGCGCGGAGGCGGCCCGCCCGCACCGGGTGACCTACCGCAAGCTGACCCGCGACTGACGTGGCGGACCGTTTTGTCTACCACTGCACCCTGCGGTGGTCCGACCTCGACGCGTACGGCCACATCAACAACTCGCGCTTCCTCACCCTCTACGAGGAGGCGCGGGTGGCGTTGATGTTCGCCGGCGGCCGGGCGTGGGGAGTGGGCTCGTTCGCCGACGGCGTCGTGATCAGTCGGCACGAGATCGACTACCTGCGCCCGGTCGAGTACGCCCTCGGCCGGGCCACCGCCGAGGCCGCCCCCACCGTGCGCATCGAGCTGTGGGTGGAGGAGATCCGGGGCGCGTCGTTCACCGTCGCCTACGAGCTCTTCGACGGCGACGTGCTCGCCAGCCGCGCCCGTTCGGTGCTGGTGCCGTTCGACCTGACCCGGCAGCGGCCCCGGCGGATCACCCCGGAGGAGCGGACGTTCCTGCTCACGTACGCGCCGCAGGGGCCGGTGGCGTGACGGCGGCCGACGGGCCGGTGGCCCCGGCGGGGGCCGGTGGCGGCGGGACGGTCGCCGGCGGGCACGGGATCGTCGACGCGGCCGACGCGGAGGCCTTCCTGGCCCGCCTCGTCCGGCTGGACGGCGGCGCGCCGGTCCGGCTCAGGTCGGCCGGCGCGACGGGCCGTACGGCCCTCTGGGGGCGTCTGCCGTGGGGCGTGCTGGTCGTGCGCACGGTGGCCGGCGAGGGCCCCGGCGACGCCACGGTCGCGGCCGGCGAGTTGCTGGCCGAGTTGGCGGCGGGCGGCGCGGCCCTGCCGACGCGGCGGGACGAGCGGTGGCGGTGGCCGCTGCCGCCCACGGCGAGCCGCCGCGTGGAGACGCTGCCGGGCGCGGAGCTGCGGCGGATCGCGGCGGCGGCGGCGGGAGCCCTGCGCGACGCCAGCACCCACGGCGTCGGCGGGCGTGCGGTCGGGCAGCGGGCGCTGCGGGACGCGCTGCTCGACCACGTGCCCGTGGTGGTCACCCCGGAGGACCCGCCCGGCGAGCCGGTCGAGGTGACCCAGCGGATGGTCCAGGGGTTGGTCCGGATGGGCTTCCTGGGGTCCGCCGAGGGGTCCACCGGGACGGTCGGCGGGGGCGACGTCCAGGTGCGCACGGTCGGCCGATGGGTCGGCCTGGTGGGACCGTACGGAGCGATCTGGTCGCAGAAGGCCACCGATCTTGCCGTGCGGCCCGTCTGAGTTCATCCGTTCGGATGACCCGCTGTCATTCTTCTGTCCTGGGGCTGCCGTTGGGGGGGTGCTTCAACCCGGCTGTCCGGGTACCGTCCATCCTCGGATCCAACGCACCGTAGGCGACTGGATCCGCTGGGGAGTGAGGTGCGCGAGCGATGCCGTGGTGGTCATGGCGCCCCGGTCCCGCCAACGGCGGCGGCGACTCGGAAAGGCGGAGCGGGATCACAGTGGAGAGCACCGTCCGGGTCGGACCACCGACCCCCCGTCAGCCGGCAGACGACTGCCCGCCGACGGAGCGAGCCGTGATCGCGGACATGTCCGCCACGGTCGAACCGGTAACCCTGCGCCGGGTCTGCGACGCACTCGACAGGCTCGACGTGCGCTACCTGGCCGACGGCGACGGCAACCTGCTGGCCATGTGGGAGCGGCACGCCGTGCTGGTCACACTGGAGGGTCCGGAGGACGAGATCCTGGTGATGCGGGCCCGTCCACACGCGACGGTGCCGCCGGACTGGGCCGACCGCGCCTACCGCGTGGTCAACGAGTGGAACCACACCCGCCGCTTCTGCAAGGCCTACATCGGTGACCCGACCGAGCGCGGCCAGTTGCCGATCTACGCGGAGTTGCAGGTGCCGTTCGGCGCCGGGGCACACGACGCGCTGCTGGTCGAGATGCTCGACTGCGGCGCGGCGGTCGCCACCAGCTTCGTGGACTGGCTGCACGACGAGGGCGCCCTGCTCTAGAGCCGCCGGACCCCCGCCGGGCGATCCGGTACCCGTCCGACGCCGTCGGGCCGCCTGGCATCCGCCGGGCCGCCCGACGGCCGGCCGGGTCAGGCCGGCCCGGCCGGGTCCTCCATCGCGTTGACCATGAAGTAGGCGGCCCGCTCCAGGTAGTCCCACAGCGCGGTGGCGATCTCCGGCGGCAGGTCGAGGCGGTCCACGGCGCGGCGCATGTGGAGCAGCCACGCGTCCCGCTCGGCGGCGCCGATCCGGTACGGCGCGTGGCGCATCCGCAGCCGCGGGTGCCCCCGTTGCGCCGAGTACGTGTTGGGGCCGCCCCAGTACTGCATGAGGAACAGGGTCAACCGGTCAGCGGCCGGGCCCAGATCCTCCTCGGGATACATGGGACGCAGCAGCGGGTCGTC
Source organism: Micromonospora sp. DT178 (assembly GCF_049841695.1). Classification (NCBI taxonomy): domain Bacteria; kingdom Bacillati; phylum Actinomycetota; class Actinomycetes; order Micromonosporales; family Micromonosporaceae; genus Micromonospora; species Micromonospora sp. DT178. The sequence continues at coordinate 59,440 of NZ_JBNCKV010000014.1, read as the reverse complement.
GGCGACCCCGGCGTAGAACTCGTCCACCAGCTTGCGGAAAGTGGGCTCGCCGCCGACCGCTTCGAAGAGGGTCATCGACGCACCGGGACGGTCGGACTCACCTGCGGCATTCACCGTTCCATCCTGCCAGGTGCCGCGTCGGGCGACCGGGGGGTGCCGGCTGTGGGTCGGGTCACCGTGTGCCGCCGCTGTCCCGCCTCGCCGGGGTGACCGCCCAGCGGCCCGCCGGCCCGCTCTCCCCGGACCGCTCCTGCGCGCCCGCCGGCGTGGCGGGACCGGTGGCCCCGTCCGCCTGCCGGGGGGCCACCGCGCCCGCCTGCTGGGCCGCCTCGATGGCCGCGTCGATCGCCGACCGGCTCGGCCAGCGCAGGGCGGCGAGCGTCATCAGCAGCACCCCGACGGCGCTCCACACCCCGACCACGAGCGGGATGGAGTATCGCTCGGCCAGCAACCCGGTGACCAGGACGGCCAGGCCCTGGATGACCTGGACGCCGGTCGCCATCACGCCGAAGGCGCGGGCCCGGAAGCCGTCGGGCAGCGCCCGGACGAAGAGCCCGTTGGCCACCGGCAGCATGCCGGCGACGGCGAACCCGCAGGCGGCGGCGAGCAGCGCCACCACCAGGGGCGGCGGGTCGAACAGGGCGGGCACCAGGGCCAGCGGGGAGAGCACCGCCAACGGCCGCATCAGGCTCAGCCGGCGGTCCGGCCCGAACGCCCGGCTGACGATGAGGCCGCCGAGGATGAAGCCGACGGGGTTCGCCGCCATGATGATCGCCTGGGCGGCGCCGGCGTCCAGCTGGCCGGCGTGCTCGCTCGCCCAGGCGGCGGCGAGGCCCTCCGGCACCACGGAGAAGAGCATGGCGGCGAAGACCAGCACGGCGATGGCCCGCAGCACCGGCGTGCCGAACACGATCTGGAAGCCCTGCGCGGTCTCCCGCAGCAGGTGGCTGCGGTGCGCGGCGGTCATCGCCGTCGGTCGGTCGGCCACGCCGAAGCGGACCAGCGCGGCCGACAGGGCGAAGGTCGCCGCGTTCACCAGGAGCGCGGTGGTCGGGTTGAACGCGGCGATGGCCGCGCCCGCCAGGTAGCCGACGACCTGGGCGGCCTGGCCGACGCTGCTGATCATCGACAGCCCGACCACCAGGCGGTCCCCGGTGAGGATCAGGGGGATCAGCGCCGACTTGGCGGCCTGGCTCGGTGGATTGGCCAGCGTGGTGGCGAAGAGCAGGGCCAGGATCATCGGGACCGGCATGCCGGGGATGGCGATGCACACCATCAGCACCATCCGGACGAGGTCGCAGATCACCATGACCTGCCGGTAGCGGTGCCGTTCCGCGAGCGTGGCGAGCAGGGGGCCGCCGACCAGCCAGGGCAGGTAGCTCACCGCGAAGGCGGCGGCCGAGAGCGCGACCGACCGGGTCTCCTCGTAGACCAGCAGGGTGACCGCGGCCTTGGCGATGTAGTCGCCGATCCAGGAGAGCGCGCTCGCCGTGAAGACGGCGCCGTACTCGCGATTGGCGAACACCTCGCGGAAGGTTGCCGGCCCTTCCGGGGATGGTCGCTCGTCAGGCACCGTCGCCTCCATCGTTCCCCTGGCGGGCCACTCGTGATGGACGGCCCGGGAACCGTCGTCAGATCTACGGATCAGCGAGGACGTATCACGCTCCGGGGGAGCGCGTGCACCGGATTTTGCCCGATCGTCCGACGAGTGGCTAGGGCGAAGGGGTAGATCGTCGCATCTCCGACTGAACGAACGGACGATACCCGAGGGGCCACCCGGCTTGCGACCCCCGCCGCCCGGCGTTCGGGCGCCTCAGGTGGCGCCGCCCTGCCCGGTCTCGCCGGGGGTGCGCACCGGCATGCCGGGGTAGAACCGGGCGGCGGCGATCTTCGCGGTGATGCCGGAGTTCTCCAACGCCTCGGCGAGCCGCCGACGCAGCTCCCGGCCGACGGCGAACTGCCCGTCCGCGGTCGTCTTGACCACCGTACGGATGACCGCGCCGTCGACCGTCATCTGCTCGACGCCCAGCACCTCCGGGGCCTCGACGATCTCCGGCGCCAGGTCGGGGTCGATCGCCACCGAGGCGGCGGCGGTCCGCAGCACGGCCGTGGCCTCCTCCGTGCCGGCGAAGCCGATCGGCAGGTCGACCACCACCAGGGCCCAACCCTGGCTCTTGTTGCCCACCCGGACGATCTCGCCGTTGCGGATGTACCAGAGCACGCCCCGCCCGTCGCGGACGGTGGTGACCCGCAGCCCGACCGACTCCACCACGCCGGTCGCCTCGCCGAGGTCCACGGTGTCGCCGACGCCGTACTGGTCCTCGATCAGCATGAACAGGCCGGCGATCAGGTCCTTGACCAGGCTCTGCGCGCCGAAGCCGAGGGCGACGCCCGCGATGCCGGCGCTGGCCAGCAGCGGGGCCAGGTCGAAGCTGAACTCCTTGAGGATCATCAGCAGCGCGATGCCGAAGATGAACGCGGTGCTCAGGCTGCGCAGCACCGAACCGATCGCCTCGGCCCGCTGCCGGCGTCGCTCCGGGACGAACTCGCCCGGCTCGACGGAGGCGGTGGGGATCCGCTCGCGCAGCGGGCGCAGCATGGTCGGCACGCCCGCGTCGGTGGTGGTGCGCACCAGCCGGCGGATCGTGCGGTGCACCAGCCACCGGGCGGCGACCGCCAGCAGCAGGATCAGCGCGATCCGCAGCGGCTTGAGCAGGATCCAGTAGCTGCCCTCGGCGAACCACACCGAGCCGGTCATGTCGTAGACGCTCTTGCAGAGGGCGTCGTCCAGGCAGGTCGGCGACGGAGCCGGGTCCGGCGCCTCGACGGCGGGCAGGGCGGGCGGCGTCAGGCTGACAACGGTCACGCTGTCTTCGTACCCCACCAGGCGGGGCCGGATCCCGCCGACCCTCCGCGGCGTGACCCCGCCCGGCGTCCCTCGGGCCACAGCGCCGTGCCTCAGGCGCCACACCAATGAGCTTGAGTACCTCACTTTCGTGAGGCACCCACTTCGGTGCGCGCCACAACCCGCGCAGAAAATGCACAGGGTTAACGCCGCTGCAAAGATTCTCGCGGAGAACCTTGTCGGAGGCGGTCGCAGGTAGGCCGTGGGCTTACGGAGCCCTTCGCAACAACTGTGACAGAACCACTTTTACTTGACGCTTGACGTTGTATCGGATCTAGGACAATCGCCCGACGATTTGTCCGGTGTGGGCTTCGCCCGCAAGTCGGCTACTGTCTGCGACGTATTGACTACCCTCTTTCCGGGTCTTACCGTCAGAGCCCTGAAACCCGGCGACGGCACAACTGCGCAGCGAAGGGACGGCGTATGCCAGAGCTAGACACGGACGTGATGGTCAAGTTCATCGGCCCGTATTCGTCTTGGAGGCAATACCAACAGAAGACCAACTGGTGCTGGAACGCGACGACGGTCAGCGTGGCAAACTACTACGCCGCCGCAGAGCGTTTTACCCAGTGCCAGCTCGCCACCCCGGTGATGGACCAGATCTTTGCTGACTGGCACGCACAACACCCTGATCAGCCGACGTACGACTGTTGTGCGCCTGGCGGCGGCCCCTGGGATTGCAACCACGGCCACTGGCCGGACGAGGCGGCGCTGCGAGTGGCCGGGCACGACGTTCCGGTTCCCGCCGGTGAAAACCCTGACAATTTCTCCCGTGACACCAACACCATCACCTGGGGTGAGCTCAAAAGGTTCAACGCGTTGACGAAGGAACAGGTCAAGGCGGAGATAGACGCCGGGCGCCCGATCGTCATGAACATAGGCTGGCGCGGTGGGCTCAGCGGCCACATCGTCAACATCTGGGGGTACAGCTACCGCGCAGACAGCAACGAACTGGTACACGTATTCGTGCACGACCCCTGGGAGGACACGGGAGGGCAGCACGACGGCTTGGAAGACGCCCCCATCCTCTGGGTCGAATGGGATACCCTTTTCGGCGGGTATCCAGGCGGCGTGAACGGCACGTGGAACCGGACTTTCAAGACTCGGAGAAACTAGCCCAAGAGAGGTTCGCAATGCCGTTGAACATGCCTGAGCCGCCGGGTCGGATCCGGGATGAGACACGCTCCAAGCTCGGCCATGTCGCCAGGGCTGGCGGGGGCGGCCCGAAACTGCTGGGTGAGGTCGCCCCGGAAGACGTGGAGGTGTCCACGCCGCACCAGGTGTTCGTCCTGGCACCCGACGATATCGAGGCCGAGGGCGGTCTGGAGCGGGCGCAGCCGGTAGGGTGGCGCTTCCTGCTGGAGTCCGGCGGCAACGTGATCGCCGGCGCCGAAGTCTCCGAGACGCCGGAACGCACGTTCCCGCCGAGTTTCTACCGAAGCTCGTCGGTGGGAGCCACTGCCACCGCGATCAAAGCCGCGCGGGCCCTGCCACAGCTCGAAGCGGCCGGGTTCGACCTGCGACTCCTGCGGATTCCGGAGCTCTACCAGATGGCCCTGTGGCTGCACTCACCCCACACCGACCTGCTCATACCGCTAGCACCCTCCCCAATCGGAAACGAAGGCAAGATCACACCACCATCCGTGTTCTTCCGGGAACTCATCGCTGCGGCCCGTGAATACAGGGCCCGCCGAGTTCCCGGCCCCGGAGACGGCCCACGAACGCCACAGCCGCCGGCAGGTAGAAATAGGAACCCGGGACTACCGGGTCGCTAGCTGGAGCGTGTGTTCGGATTTCCTTCACCTGGTCAAGCGGCGGGCCGCTTGCGGCCCGCCGCCGCGTCAGCTCCGGGCCGCGCATGCGGCCTGGCGGCCGGTCACGTCCCGGCGCACGCGGCGCGGTATTGGAGAGGCATGGACACGGCTGCGAGCCGCCGGGCCGGCGGCGATCAACACCAGGAGCACGAGCAGTTCTGGCGCCAGCCGCGACCGGACGTGCGCGGCGGTGGACACGACGGGCGCGCCGGGGTGGAGCCGGCTGGACGGGGTGTCCGGCGCCGTCTGTGGCTCAGCTTTGAGGACCGCGAGGCGTGGTCACGGTTGCCGGCTCGCGGTGACTGCTCACCCTGGTTGGGATGCCGCCGTGGTCCTCCTTCGGTGGCTGCGCTTGTCCGAGGGTGAGGTTGCCGAGGTGTTGACCGGTGGGCACGAGGGGCGGCCGGTTGGCCGTCGACGAGACGTCCGCTCATGTCGATGAGCGTGCGGCATCCGAGTCCTCACGGCTGTTGAGAGAGCAGTTGACATCCGCGCTCCTGCCAGGGCTCGTCCCGGCGTCGGAGTGCCCTGGCGCGATCTTCGGCCGTGGAATGTGCGAGCTTGGCGTCATCCGTGCTCATCCAGCCGTTGCGGCACGCCTGTTCGTACTCGTCCCAGTCCTCGATCTCGACACGCGAATCCCGCTCGTGGAGCACTGGGTCCAGTTCGAGATCGACATACTGCCAGCCTGCTTCGGAACCCTCCGACGGGAGGCACACGTCGATCTCAAGCCGTCGATCAGCAGGATCGCCGACCCGCCACGCCACCCACGGACGGCCCGCCGCGAGCAACACCACGACGGGTACCGGAAGAGTGCCACTGTCATGCGGAGCCCCCATGGTGAACCGGCCGGGCCCCGCAGCCACGTCCCGTCACGGTCCTGAAGGACCTGCTGGAGATCAAACCAAAAGACGCCTCCGGGGCGTTTGATCTTGCACAGACGTACGCTTCCGCTGCTCTGAACCACGCCCACAGGAGCACCGTAGGGGCAGACGGAGTGCGACCGCGACCGGCGGGGCTAGCGGATCTTGACATCAGCGTCTCGAGGGGCCTGCCTCTTCACGTCAGGCACTTCAGTGATCTTAAGTTGGCTTGATCAATTTTATCAACTTCAATGCATAAGCAAGATCATTGGGCACGGATCCGGCACAACTGAGATCGAGAACGGGTGTAGAACGTCGAGAGGTGCTGATGGGTCAGGCCCTGCTCAGAAGCCGACTCTGTCCGTTTCCGGGTGATGTCCAATCGGCTTCCGACATTAGTACGTGCAATCCGGGGTCCGATCAGGGACGATGGGCGCACGGACGTCGGTGATCCGGCCGGCGTCGGCCGTGGTGGGTCGCCGTGCCCGTGCCCGGTCGGCGGTGGCGAGCAGGGGCCGCTGAACCGGGAGGGTGAACGCGATGCCTGACATACGACCCACGGTGGGCTCCGGTGCGCTGGTCCTCAACGCCACCTACGAGCCGCTGTGTGTCGTGTCGGTGCGTCGTGCCGCCATTCTCGTGCTCTCCGCCAAGGCGGTCTGTGTCGCCGACGGCGACGGCATCCTGCACAGCGCCCGCGACGCGCTGCCGGTGCCGTCGGTCGTCCGGCTCACCCGCTTCGTACGGGTGCCCTACCGCACCCACGTCGGGCTCTCCCGCCGCGGCATCTTCGCCCGGGACGGCTGGCGTTGCGCCTACTGCCGGGGTCCCGCCGAGACCATCGACCACGTCTTCCCGCGCAGCCGGGGCGGCCGGCACGCCTGGGAGAACGTCGTGGCGGCCTGCGCCCGGTGCAACCACACCAAGGGCGACAAGACGCCGGCCGAGCTGGGCTGGCGGCTGCACGCGCTGCCGGCGGCCCCGAAGGGCACCGCCTGGCGGGTGCTCGGCCACCGGGCGCCGGATCCCCGCTGGGCGGACTGGCTCGACCTGCGCGAGCCCGAGGCGGCCTGACCGTCGCCCGCGCGGGGGAATCTGGCCCGCGGACGGCGTCGGGGGCCGGTCACGTCGTGCGGGCCCGGACCAGCGACGCGAACACCACCACGTTGTCGGCGTACCCGGTCTCCCCGCCCACCCAGCGCCCGCCGCAGGTGATCAGGCGCAGCCGGGGGCGGCTGAAGTCCCCGAAGACCTCGTCCACCGGCAGCCGGTCCTTGTCGAAGCGCTCGACGGAGTCCACCTCGAAGACGGCCACCGACCGGTCCTGCCGGGCGATCTCGATCCGATCCCCGTCGTGCAGGTCCCGCAGCTTGTGGAAGACCGCCGGCCCGGTGCTGGTGTCGACGTGCCCGACGATCACCGAGGGGCCGTACTGACCGGGGGTCGGGCCCTGGTCGTACCAGCCGGCCTCCTGGGCGCGGGCGGCGTCCGGCACCGCGATGCTGCCGTCCGGGGCGATGCCAACGCCGTGCACGGGCGCCCGGACGTCGATCGGGTCGATCTCGATGCCGACGGGCCGGCTCGCGGGCAGCACCGGGAACTTCTTCGGCGCGGGTCGCAGCCCTGCGAGGAACCGCTCCGGCAGCACGCTCACGCCGGCGATCCGCTCCACGCCGAGCATCGTGATGATCAGCGCCATCAGCGTCCCGATCACGAGGACCGGCAGGCCGGGCCCCCGGCCGGGAGCCCACCGGCTGCGGCCGGCCGGGATCCGGCGGTACCGCGGTCGGGCGGGCAGCGGACCGGCGGCCGGATCGGTGGTGGCGACGCTCGCCGACACCGCCTCCCCGGCCACCCGGCGCAGCCGGCGGGCGGTCGCGGCCGCCGCCCGGCGGGACGCCCGCAGCGCCCGCCGGGTGGTCGCCCGGACCCGGCCCGGATCCGATCGCCTGGTACGCCTCTGGGAGCCGGCCATGGCGACGGCGGGTCAGGAACCGGACCCGGTCCGGCGGCGGTTGCCGAAGAAGCCGAAGCCCACGGCCAGGGCCACGACCGCGAGGCCGCCGATCATCAGCATCGAGCCGGTGCCCGAGGTGCCGGCGGTGCCGCCGCCCCCGGTGGCCGGGCCCTTGCTGGGCTGCTCCATGTTCAGCACCGTGAGCGTGCTGGTCGCCGTCTTGCCGTTGTCGCAGCGCAGGTCGACCGGGTAGTCGCCGGGCTCCTTGCTGCCCGGGATGGTGACCTGGCCGGTCAGGAAGCCGTTGTCCGGCCGCAGCATCACCCGCCCGAAGGCGTCGGAGTGCACGTCGGCCTGGCGGTTGTTGGCGTTGTCGCAACCGGCCCGGATGCTGACCCGGGTACCGGCCTGCGCGCTGTTGGGCACCACCTCGACGAATGTGTTCTCACCCGCCCACGCGGGTGCGACGGTCGTCAGGACGAAAGCCCCGACCAGCCCCAAGACGGTCAGAGCGCGGGTCAGGGCACGTTGGAACGCTGTGAGCACCGGCATGATCCCCCCTTCCGGTGACGATCACCGGAATCCTCCCCGGGCAACAGGGCCTGCTTTCCCGCTGGCCGGGGGGCAAACCCGGGGCGGGTCAGCGCGGCCGGTCGGCGGGGGGCAGCGGGGTGACGGGCTGCCACGCCAGGGGGGTGGAGAGGACCATCGTGCTGGACGGCTGGCCGTACGGGGCGAGCCGGTCGATGACGCCCTCGAAGTCGTCAATCGACCCGGCGGCCACCTTGAGCATGCTGCACGCGTCGCCGGTGATGCGGTGGATCTCCAGGATCTCGGGCCAGCCCGCCACGTTCGGGTCGTGCAGGATGCACCGCGCCCCGTAACAGGACATCCGGATCAGCGCGACCACGGTGCGGCCGGCCCGGGTCAGGTCGACGTGGGCGTGGTAGCCGGTGATCACGCCGGACTCCTCCAGCCGGCGCACGCGCTCGGCCACGGCCGGCGGCGACAGGTGCACCCGGCGGGAGAGCTCGCTGAAGGAGAGGCGCGCGTCGGCCTGCAGTTCCCGCAGCAGCGCCCAGTCCATGTCGTCCATGAGGCGACCTTACTTTCTCGAAGCCGAATCCGGCTCATGCCTTCTGCGTCGCAGGTCAGACGGGGTGAGCGCCGTTGATCCGGCATTCCATCCGGGGGTTCCGCCGAGAGATCATGTCGGCATCCCGAAAACGGCCGACCGTCGGCCGTCCCGGGGTGACGAAGCAGAGGGAGGCCACCGGTGAAGCAGACGGACGTGCGCGTACCCGCCATGGCGGCGGTGCGCCCGGCGACCCCGCGGCAGCGCGCGGCCCGCGCCGCCCGCAACGGCGGCGAACCGACGCTGGAGTTCGCCGAGCGGGTGCCGTACGACGCGTACGTGCACGCCAGCACGCTGCACCAACTGCAACAGCCGCTGAGCGACGACCCGGGTGAGATGTCCTTCCTGATGGTCAGCCAGATCATGGAGCTGTACTTCGGGCTGACCTGCCACGAGCTGCGCGAGACGCAGCGGCTGCTGCGGGCCGACCGGGTGTGGGACGCGCTGGCCCCGCTGCGCCGCGCCGCGCTGCACCTGGAGGGGCTGAACGCGGCCTGGAACGGGCTGCGCTGGATGACCCCCGCCGACTTCAACCGGTTCCGCAACCTGCTGGGCGAGGGCTCCGGCTTCCAGTCGGCGATGTACCGCCACCTGGAGTTCCTGCTCGGCCTCCGCGACGAGACGCTGATCCGGCCGTTCCGGCGACAGACCGACGTCCACACCGAGCTGCGCGCCACCCTGGCGGCGCCGAGCCTCTGGGACGACGTGCTCGCCCTGCTGGCCCGGCAGGGCCACGACCTGCCGGCCGACCTGCTCGACCGGGAGTTCGCCGCCGAGCACCAGCCGCACGCCGCCGTGGAGGCCGCCTGGGTGCGGATCTACGCCGAGCCCGGGCCGGAGAACCACCTGCGGATGCTGGGCGAGGCGCTCACCGAGGTGGCCGAGCAGTTCGGCGACTGGCGGCAGCACCACGTCAAGGCGGTGCAGCGGACAATGGGCGCCAAGGTCGGCAGCGGTGGCTCCGCCGGACTGGCGTGGTTGCAGCGCAGCATGGCCCGGGTGGTCTTCCCCGAGCTGTGGTCGGCCCGGACAGCGATGTGACCCGAGAGCGAGACGACCCCATGACCACCCCCACATCCGAATCGTCCAGCTTCGCCGCCGGTGAGGCCGAGGCGCGCCGCCTCGACGCCGCCCATCCCGGGCACCGCCACCTGTTCCACGTGCCGCCGGCCGACGGCGGGCGCTTCCGCGACGCCGCGTACCTGGCCGGAAACTCCCTCGGTCTGCAACCGCGGGCCACCCGCGACGAACTTCTCGCCGACCTGGACGCGTGGCGCCGGCTCGGGGTCGAGGGGCACCTGGAGGCGGAACGCCCCTGGCTGCCGTACCACGAGCTGCTGACGGCGCCGGCCGCGCGACTGGTCGGCGCCACCCCGGCGGAGGTCGTGGTGATGAACTCCCTCACCGTCAACCTGCACCTGCTGATGGTCAGCTTCTACCGGCCGGCGGGGGCGCGCACCAGGATCGTCATCGAGGACAGCGCCTTCCCCTCGGACAGCTACGCCGTGCGCAGCCAGGTCCGCTTCCACGGCCTGGACCCGGACACCAATGTCGTCCGGCTGCGCCCGCGCGCCGGCGAGGACACCCTGCGCACCGAGGACGTGACCGCCTACCTGGCCGCCGAGGGCGACACGGTGGCGCTGCTGCTGCTCGGCGGGGTCAACTACCTCACCGGCGAGCTGATGGACATCCCGACGATCACCGCCGCCGGCCGCGCGGCGGGGGCCGTGGTCGGCTGGGACCTGGCGCACGCCGCCGGCAACGTCCCGCTGGCCCTGCACGACTGGGACGTCGACTTCGCTGCCTGGTGCTCCTACAAGTATCTGAACTCCGGGCCCGGCGCGCTGGCCGGCGTCTTCGTGCACGAGCGGCACCTCGGCGACCCGGACCTGCCCCGCTTCGAGGGCTGGTGGAGCACCGAGGCGGCCACCCGGTTCGAGATGACCCCCGTCTCCCGGCCGCCGGCCACCGTGGAGGCCTGGCAGATCTCCAACCCGCCGATCTTCGCGATGGGCCCGGTGCGGACCTCGCTGGAACTCTTCGACACCGTCGGGATGCCCGCGCTGCGCGAGCGCAGCCTCCGGCTCACCGGCTACCTGGCGGGGCTGCTGGACGAGGTGACCGCGAACCGTCCGCTGACCGTGGTCACCCCACGCGAGCCGGAGCGGCGCGGCTGCCAGCTCTCGGTGCGCATCGGCGCGGGCAGCGCGGCCGGGCTGGCCAAGCGGCTGCGGCACGAGCACGGCGTGATCGCCGACGCCCGGGAGCCGGACATCATCCGGTTCGCTCCGGTACCGCTCTATTCCACGTTCCACGACTGCTGGCGGGTCGCCGACGCGCTGGCCGCCACGGTGGAGGTGAACTCATGGTGAGCGCGAGGAGTGAGCCGGGGTTGCGAGCCCCGCAGTCGCGAACGGAGGTGAACTCATGACCGACGAGCGGAACGAGATCGCGGTGGTCGGCGCGGGCCTGGCCGGCTGCCTGCTGGCCTGCTTCCTGGCCCGGCGCGGCTACCCGGTGGCGCTCTACGAGCGGCGACCCGACCCGCGTACCGGCACGGTGGAGCGGGGACGCTCCATCAACCTGGCGCTCTCCGAGCGGGGCCTGGACGCGCTGCGCCGCATCGGCTTGGACGAGCAGGTGCTGGCGGACGGGCTGCCGATGCGCGGCCGGATGATCCACCCCGTCGACGGCGAGGCGCAGTTCCAGTCGTACAGCGCCTCTGGCGACCGGGCGATCAACTCGATCAGCCGGGGCGCGCTGAACAACGCCCTGCTCGACGCGGCCACCAGCCTGCCGGGGGTGCGGGCCGCCTTCGACCACCGGCTCGTCGGGCTCGACCCGACCAGCGGCGAGATGACCTTCGAGACCCCGCAGGGCCCGGTCGCGGCCACCGCGTCGGTCGTCCTCGGCACCGACGGCGCCGGCTCGGCGGTGCGCGGGCAGCTGCTGGCGTACGGGCTGCTGACCGAGAGCGTGGACTTCCTCGACTACGGCTACAAGGAGCTGACGATCCCGCCGCTGGGCGGGGACTTCGCCCTCGACCCGGAGGCGCTGCACATCTGGCCGCGCGGCACCTCGATGATGATCGCGCTGCCGAACCCGGACCGCTCGTTCACCTGCACGCTCTTCTGGCCCACCCACGGCACCGCCAGCTTCGCCTCGCTGGGCAGCCCGGCGGCCATCGAGCGGCACTTCGCCGAGCATTACCCGGACCTGCCGCCGCTCGCCCCGGGCCTCGTCGACGACTACCAGCACAACCCGGTGGGTGTGCTCGGCACCGTCCGCTGCACCCCCTGGCAGGCGTACGGGAGGGTCGGCCTGCTCGGCGACGCGGCACACGCCATCGTCCCGTTCTACGGCCAGGGCGCGAACTGCGCCTTCGAGGACGTGGTCGAGCTGGACCGCTGCCTGGACGAGTGCGCCGACGACTGGTCGGACGCGCTGCCGCTGTTCCAACAGCGGCGACAGGAGAACGCCGAGGCGATCGCGCAGATGGCGCTGGCGAACTTCGTGGAGATGCGGGACAAGGTCGCCTCGCCGCTGTTCCAGGCGGGTCGGAAGGTCGAGCACGCGCTGGAGCGGGTCCTGCCGGGCCGGTACGTCTCCCGCTACGAGCTGGTGTCCTTCTCGACCACCCCGTACGCGGAGGTGCGTCGCCGGGTCCGCCGGCAGCACCGGGTGCTCGGGGCGGTGGCCGCCGGGGCGGCGGCGCTGCTGGCCGGCGCGGTCGGCCTCACGATCAGCCGAGGGAGGCGTCGATGACCGTGACCTGGGATCCCCGGCTGATGGCCGGGCGGGCGCCCGACGGCCCGGGCCTGCTGCGCAACTTCGTCGGTGGTGAGTTCGTCGAGGGTGGGCGGCGGTTCGTCAAGCGCAGTCCGGTGACGGGTGAGCCGGTGTTCGAGGTGGCCGAGGCGGATCGGGCGTGTGTGGACGATGCGGTCGCGGCGGCGCGGGCGGCGCTGCGGGGGCCGTGGGGTCGGATGGGGGAGCGGGAGCGCGCGGAGGTGCTGCGTCGGGTCGCCGACGAGTTGGAGCGCCGTTTCGACGATCTGGTGACCGCGGAGGTCGCCGACACCGGTAAGTCGATCTCGCAGGCGCGGACGTTGGACATCCCGCGTGGTGCGGCGAACTTCCGCGCGTTCGCGGAGATCGTGGCGACGGCGCCGACGGAGTCCTTCACCACGGTCACGCCGACCGGCGGGCGGGCGCTGAACTACGCGGTGCGTAAGCCGGTGGGTGTGGTGGCGGTGATCGTGCCGTGGAACCTGCCGTTGCTGCTGTTGACGTGGAAGGTCGCTCCGGCGCTGGCGTGCGGTAACGCGGTGGTGGTGAAGCCGAGTGAGGAGACGCCGGCGTCGGCGACGTTGTTGGCGGAGGTGATGGCCGCGGCGGGGGTGCCCGAGGGGGTGTTCAACCTGGTGCACGGCTTCGGTCCGGACTCGGCGGGTGAGTTCCTCACCCGGCATCCGGGGGTGGACGCGATCACGTTCACGGGTGAGTCGTCGACGGGGGGTGCGATCATGCGGGCCGCCTCCGACGGGGTGAAGGCGGTTTCCTTCGAGTTGGGTGGCAAGAACGCCGGTCTGGTGTTCGCCGACGCGGATCTGAATGCGGCGGTGGCCGGCTCGGTGCGGTCGAGTTTCACCAACGGTGGCCAGGTGTGTCTGTGCACTGAGCGGATCTATGTGCAGCGGCCGGTGTTCGAGGAGTTCACGGCCCGGTTGGCGGAGCGGGCTGCCGAGCTGCGGTTCGGGTGGCCTGCGGATGAGGCGACGGTGAACATGCCGTTGATTTCGCATCAGCACCGGGACAAGGTGTTGGGCTATTACGACCTTGCCCGTGCCGAGGGTGCGCAGGTGCTTGCTGGGGGCGGCGCACCGCGTTTCGGTGATGCCCGTGACGGTGGGGCTTATGTGCTGCCGACGGTGTTGGCCGGGCTGGGCCCGCAGGCCCGCACCAACACCGAGGAGATCTTCGGGCCGGTGGTGCATGTGGCGCCGTTCGATGATGAGGATGAGGCGTTCGCGTTGGCCAACGGTACGGAGTACGGGTTGGCGGGGGTGGTGTGGACGCGGGATGTGGGTCGGGCGCATCGGGCGGGGGCGCGGTTGGATGCGGGGATCGTGTGGGTGAACACGTGGTTCCTGCGGGATTTGCGGACGCCGTTCGGTGGGGTGAAGGCGTCGGGTATCGGGCGTGAGGGTGGCGTGCACTCGTTGGGTTTCTATTCCGAACTCACCAACGTCTGCGTGGACCTGACATGAGCGTGCAGGCCATCAGGCGCAGTGGCGTGGAGCCCCGTGGCGGCTTCGCGGGCAGCGAGGAGTCGACATGAGCGTTGATTACGAGGCGGCGGCCCGGGAACTGGTCGACGCGCGGGACAACGGCACGCCGTGTGCGCCGCTGCGCGGGCGGCTGCTGCCCGAGGGGGACGTCACGTCGGCGTACGTGGTGCAGCAACTCCAGGTGCGGCAGTGGTTGCAGCGGGGCCACCGGCGGGTGGGCGCGAAGATCGGGCTGACCTCCCGGGCGGTGCAGGAGAGCTTCGGGGTGTTCCAGCCGGACTTCGGGGTGCTGCTGGACGACATGGCGGTGCCCGACGGGGCCGAGGTCGCGATGGACCGGCTGTTGCAGCCCCGGGTGGAGGCGGAGGTCGCCTTCGTGCTGGGCGCGGACCTGCCCGACGAGCGGATCACCAGCGCGGACGTGATTCGGGCGGTGGATCACGTGTTGCCGGCGATCGAGATCGTGGATTCGCGGGTGGCGGGGTGGGACATCTCGATCGTGGACACGGTGGCGGACAACGCCTCCAGCGGCCTGTTCGTGCTCGGCACGACGCCGCGTCGGCTGGCGGATGTGGACCTGCGGTTGTGCGGGATGGTCCTCGAACACGCCGGTGAGCCGGTGTCGGTCGGGGCGGGCGCGGCGTGCCTGGGCAATCCGTTGCACGCGGTGCAGTGGCTGGCGCAGACGATGGCCCGCTCCGGCGACCCGCTGCGCGCCGGTGACGTGGTGCTCTCCGGGGCGCTCGGTCCGATGGTGCCGGTGACGGCAGGCGCGGCCTACGAGGCGCGGATCTCCGGTCTGGGCTCTGTCCGCACGTGTTTCTCGAAGGAGGCGTCGTGACCACCGGCGTGGCGGTGATCGGGTCGGGCAACATCGGCACCGATTTGATGATCAAGGTGTTGCGGTTGTCGGAGTCGTTGCGGATGGTGGCGATGGTGGGCATCGACCCCGACTCCGACGGTTTGGCGCGGGCCCGCCGGTTGGGTGTGGCGACCACCGCCGAGGGTGTGGACGGTCTCGTCGGGATGCCGGAGTTCGCGGATGTGGAGTTGGTGTTCGATGCCACGTCGGCCGGCGCACATCGGCGCAACGACGCGGTGTTGGCCGCGCACGGTCGGCTGGTGGTGGATCTGACGCCGGCGGCGATCGGCCCGTATGTGGTGCCGCCGGTGAACCTGGACGAGCATCTGGGTGAGCGCAACGTGAACATGGTGACGTGTGGTGGGCAGGCGACCGTGCCGATCGTCGCCGCTGTCGGTCGGGTGACGCCGGTGGCGTACGGGGAGATCGTGGCGTCGATCGCGTCGAGGTCGGCGGGTCCGGGGACGCGGGCGAACATCGACGAGTTCACCGAGACGACGGCGCGGGCGATCGAGGTGGTCGGTGGCGCGCAGCGCGGTAAGGCGATCATCGTGTTGAACCCGGCGGATCCGCCGTTGTTGATGCGCGACACGGTCTACTGCCTGTGCCCCGATGCTGACGCCGATCGGGCGGCGATCGCCGGGTCGGTGGCGCAGATGGTGGCGTCGGTGCAGGAGTACGTGCCCGGCTACCGGCTCAAGCAGGACGTGCAGTTCGACCGGGTCGACACCTATGTGCCGTCGTTGGGTCGGCACCTGAGCGGTTTGCAGGTCTCGGTGTTCCTGGAGGTCTCCGGCGCGGGCCACTATCTGCCGGCGTACGCGGGCAACCTGGACATCATGACCTCAGCCGCGCTGCGCACCGCGGAGCGCCTGGTCGCGCTGCGCCCCAAGGCCGCCTCGGAGGCCCTGTCATGACCGATCTGTACATCCAGGACGTGACGTTGCGCGACGGCATGCACGCCGTCGCCCACCGGTACACCGTCGAGCAGGTCCGCACCATCGCCGCGGCGTTGGATGCGGCGGGGGTGGCGGCGATCGAGGTCGCGCACGGTGACGGGCTTGCTGGTTCGAGTGTGAACTACGGTCATGGTGCGGCCAGTGACGCCGAGTGGATTTCGGCGGCGGCCGAGGTGATGACGTCGGCGAAGCTGACGACGTTGTTGCTGCCGGGGATCGGCACGATTGCGGATCTGAAGGCGGCGAAGGCCCTCGGCGTGACGAGTGTGCGCATCGCGACGCACTGCACTGAGGCGGACATCTCGGCGCAGCACATCGCGTGGGCGCGGGAGAACGGCATGGACGTCTCCGGCTTCCTGATGATGTCGCACATGAACGACCCCGTGGGCCTGGCCGGGCAGGCGAAGCTGATGGAGTCGTACGGGGCGCACTGCGTCTACGTCACCGACTCCGGCGGCCGACTACTCATGTCCGATGTCGCGCAGCGAGTCGACGCCTATCGGCAGGTGTTGGAGCCGACCACGCAGATCGGTATCCATGCGCATCACAACCTGTCCCTCGGCGTCGCCAACAGCGTGGTCGCGGTCGAGCACGGCCGCATCCTCGGCGACGGCCCGCTCGGCTCGCCGTCGGGGCGCACGGTGCGGGTGGACGCCTCCCTGGCTGGGCAGGGCGCCGGCGCGGGAAACGCGCCGCTGGAGGTGTTCGTGGCCGTCGCGGAGCTGCACGGCTGGCAGCACGGGTGTGACGTGTTCGCGTTGATGGACGCCGCCGACGACATCGTGCGGCCGTTGCAGGACCGGCCGGTGCAGGTCGACCGGGAAACCCTCTCCCTCGGCTACGCCGGGGTGTATTCCAGCTTCCTGCGGCATGCGGAGCGGGCCTCGGACAAGTACGGCGTGGACGTGCGCTCGATCCTGGTCGAGTTGGGTCGCCGCCGGATGGTCGGCGGGCAGGAGGACATGATCGTGGACGTGGCACTGGACCTCGCCGACGGTCGCGCACAGAACGGCGCGGCACAGTGAGCGCGAGCAGTGAGCCGGGCGTGCGAGCCCGTGCAGTCGCGAACAGAGGAGACGCCATGATCGGGCCGGACACTGTCGGTATCGCCGAGCGCCTCGGCGTGGCCGCCGACACCGCCACCGCCATCCCACAGTTGGCCGCCGAGACGGGCCTGGACGTCGATGCCGCGTACGCGGTGCAGACCGCGCTGATCCAGCGCCGCCTCGACCGGGGCGAGCGCCTGGTGGGGTTGAAGATGGGCCTGACCAGCAAGGCGAAGATGGCCCAGGTCGGCGTGGACGAGGTCATCTGGGGCCGCCTCACCGACACCATGCGTATCCCCGACGGCGGCACCCTCGACGTCAGTGCCTTCATCCACCCCCGCGTGGAGCCGGAGGTGGCGTTCCTGCTCGACCGCCTGCCCGAACCCGGCGAACCCGTCGGCGACTTCACCGACGCCGTGCGCGCGGTCGCCCCCGCCATCGAGGTCATCGACTCCCGCTACGCCAACTTCACGTTCTCCCTGCCGGATGTGATCGCCGACAACACCTCCGCCGCCGCGTTCACCATCGGCCCCTGGTCCCCGGTGCCCGACGGGCTCGACAACCTGGGTGTGTTGCTGGAGATCGACGGACGCGTCGCGCAGGTCGGCTCGACCGCCGCGATCCTCGGCGACCCCCGCCGCGCCCTCGACGAAGGCATCCGCCTCGCCGGCCGCCACGGCGTACGGCTGCGCGAAGGCTGGGTCTTCCTCGCCGGCGCCGCCACCGCCGCCGTCCCCCTGAAACCCGGCGCCCACGTGCGCGCCGTCGTCGAGAACCTTGGCACCGCCACCCTGCGAGCATCGGCATGACCACAAGCCACGGCGCGACAGCAGGCCACGGCACGACCGCGAACCATGGCACGACCGCGCAGGCGCACGTCGTCGCCGGCAAGGCCGTACCTCGCGGCGCGTTCCCCCACGTCAAGGTCGCCGGCGGCTTCGTCTTCGTCTCCGGCACCTCGTCACGACGGCCCGACAACACCTTCGCCGGCGTGCAGGTCGACGAGTTCGGCACCACCAACCTCGACATCCGCGCACAGACCAGAGCCGTCATCGACAACATCGCCGACCTGCTGCGCACCGTCGGCGCCGACCTGACCGACCTCGTCCAGGTCACCACCTACCTCGTCAACATGAACGACTTCGGCGGCTACAACCAGGTCTGGGCCGAATACTTCGACGCCACCGGACCCACCCGCACCACCGTCGCCGTGCACCAACTACCCCACCCGCACCTGCTCATCGAGATTCAGGCCGTGGCCCTTCTTCCGTCAGGAGGTCAGTCGTGAGTGAGATCGCGGAGCCGTTCAGCTTTCCCGGTTGGATCGCGGAGAACCAGCACCTGCTCAAGCCGCCGGTCGGCAACAAGGAGATGTTCCCGGGCGGGGACGACTTCATCGTGATGGTGGTGGGCGGGCCCAATCAGCGCACCGACTTCCACGTAGACCCGTACGAGGAGTTCTTCTACCAGGTCAAGGGCAACATGCACGTCAACCTGATGACCCCGGAGGGGCCGCGTACGGTGCACGTGCGCGAGGGCCAGATGTGGATGCTGCCGCGCAACACCCCGCACTCGCCGCAGCGGCCCGAGGCCGGCTCGATCGGCGTGGTCGTGGAGCGGGTCCGCGAGGAGGGCACGCTGGAGAAGTTCCAGTGGTACTGCACCGAGTGCGGGCACAAGGTGCACGAGGTGGAGTTGCAGGTCAGGGACATCGCCGCCGACCTGCCCCCGGTTTTCCAGGCGTTCTACGCCGACGAGGCCGCCCGCACCTGCGGGAACTGCGGCGCGCTGCACCCGGGCAAGGGCTGATGCCCGCCGGGCCCGGGCCGGCGCGGCCTCCCGTGGTCGACGTGCACACGCACGTCGTACCGAAGGGGTGGCCGGACCTCGGCGCGGCGTGCGGCGGGTCCGGCTGGCCCTGGCTGCGGGTCGACTCCGAGCGGGCGGCCATGATCATGGTGGGGGAGACGGAGTTCCGCCCGGTCGGGGCGGAGTGCTGGGACGCGCCGACCCGCCTCGGCGACATGGACGCCGACGGCGTGGACGTGCAGGTCGTCTCGCCCACCCCGGTCTTCTTCAGCTACGACCGGCCCGCCGACCAGGCGGTGAAGGTGGCCCGGATCTTCAACGACCTCACCCTGGAGGTCACCGCCGCCGGTGGCGACCGGCTGGTGCCGTTCTGCCAGGTGCCGCTGCAGGACCCGGAGGCGGCCTGCGCGGAGCTGGACCGCTGCCTCGCGGCCGGGCACGCCGGCGTGGAGATCGGCAACCACGTCGGCGACCGCGACCTGGACGACGCCGGGATCGTGGAGTTCCTGACGCACTGCGCCGAGGTGGGCGCGCCGGTCTTCGTGCACCCGTGGGACATGCCGGGCGGCCCCCGGCTGGACCGGTGGATGGCCCGCTGGCTCGCCGGGATGCCCGCCGAGACGCACCTGTCGGTGCTGGCGCTGATCCTCGGCGGCGTCTTCGACCGGGTGCCCGACACGCTGCGCATCTGCTTCGCGCACGGCGGCGGCAGCTTCCCGTTCTGGCTGGGCCGCGCCGACAACGCCTGGCACCGCCGGGGCGACCTGGTACGCGGCGCCTCCACCGCCCCGCCCAGCTCGTACGTCGACCGGTTCTGCGTCGACTCGGTGGTCTTCTCCACGCCCGCGCTGCGGCTGCTGGTCGACACGATGGGCGCCGAGCGGGTGCTCGTGGGCAGCGACTACCCGTACCCGCTGGGGGAGCGGCCGGTCGGCCGGGTGGTGCGGGAGGCGGACTTCCTCACCGGGGAACAGCGCGCCCTGCTGCTCGGCGGCAACGCGCTGCGGTTCCTCGGCACCCGCTCCTGAGCCCGCGTCCGGGCGACGCGGTCCCCGAAGGGCCCCGCGCCGCCCGGCGGGTGGAATCCGGAGCCGTCGCGGCCCCCAGTGCGCGCGACGGCTCCGGAGCGTGGGGTCAGGAGTGCGGGCAGGTGTCCCGGTACTCCTCGATCGCCGAGCCCACGGGGGCCGGGCAGAGGAACTGCTCGTAGCGGGTGTCGTCGTCGACGAACCGCTTGAGCCAGGAGATGCTGTACTTCGCCACCGTCACGTTCGACGAGGTGGGCGCGGAGTGGCTCGCCGCGTTCAGCTCCAGGTACGCCTTGTCCAGAGTGGCCGGCAGGCTGGTGTAGAACGGCTCCGAGTGCGACGAGACCGGGGCCACCGTGTCGTTCTCGGCCCCGATGACCAGGGTCGGTACCTGCACCGTCGACCAGCTCTTCTGGGTGTGCCAGCCGGTCAGCGGGATCGCCGCCTGCAACGCGGGCCGGGTGCTGGCCGCCGACAGGCTGCCGCCGCCGCCCATCGAGTGACCCATCACGGCGAGCCGGTTCCGGTCGATCCGGGTGCGGACGGTGCTGGTGTTGGTCAGGTAGTCCAGGGCCGCCAACAACTGGGTGCCCCGGCTGGCCGGCTGGTCGTACACGGACCGGGTGTCGATGGTGATGACGACGAAGCCCTGCGAGGCCAGGCGGGGGCCGAGCCACGCGACCGAGGTCTGGCGCGCGGTGAAGCCGGGGGAGATGGCGACCGCGCCGAAGGTGCCCTCGGCGGTGCTGGTCGGGTAGTAGATCGTCCCGCCGCCGAAGCCGCTGACGCTGCCGGCGGCGACGGTGGTCTGCGCGGTGGCGAACGGGCCGCGGGTGGCCTCGATGCTGGCCACGGTGGGCGCGGGGCCCCGCTCGTACGGGTTGGCGGCCAGCGGCGCGGCCGGGGGCAGGTCCCGGGCGCCGGCCGGCGCGGCGGGAGTGGCGGCCAGGCTCGCGCCGACCAGGGCGAGGGCCAGCAGCGGACGGGTGGCGCGCGAGGACCAGCGACGGCCCGGGCCGGGGTGGAGGGCGGGTACGGGTTGCACGGCGACGCTCCCTGCGGGGGGTGGGGGTCGGTGGCGGCGGTGCGGGGCCACCGGTGGGGGGTGATCGTCTTCGATCTGTCTCCATCCTCTGTGCCGGGTGCCGGTGGCCGGTCATCCCGATGTGGTCATGTCAGGGGGATATGGCGCTCGTCGCACCGCCGGCCGGTCGTGTCGTGCGGCGGAGCGGGGGCCGGGCGGGCAGGATGAGGGGATGGCCGAGCCGCACGACCTGACCGCGCTGGAGCAGGCCGCCGCGATCGCCGGCGGCGAGCTGTCCAGCGTCGAGTTGGTCGAGCACCACCTGACCCGGGTCGACGCCCTCGGCGACACCGTCGGCGCGTTCGTCACGGTCACCCCCGAGCGGGCCCGCGCGGCGGCCCGCGCCGCCGACGCCGCCCCCGCCGACGGGCGCGGCCCGTTGCACGGCGTGCCGACCGCGATCAAGGACCTCACCCTCACCGCCGGGGTGCGCACCACCTTCGGATCGGCGGCGTTCGCCGACTTCGTGCCGCCCGTGGACGCCGACGTGGTCCGGTTCATGGCCGAGGCCGGGCTGGTGAGCCTGGGCAAGACCACCACCTCCGAGCTGGGCTGTTCGCTCTACTCGGAGGGGCTGGTCGCGCCGCCGGCCCGCAACCCGTGGGACCTGGCGTACACCGCCGGCGGCTCCAGCGGAGGGGCGGCGGCGGCCGTCGCGGCCGGCCTGGTGCCGGTCGCCCAGGGCTCCGACGGCGGCGGCTCGGTGCGCATCCCGGCGTCGCTGTGCGGCCTGGTCGGCTACAAGCCGAGCCGGGGGCTGGTCTCCGGTGGGCCAGTCGGCTCCGGCGCCTATGGCCTGCCGACCAACGGGCCGATCGGGCGTACGGTCGCCGACGTGGCGGCGCTGCTCGACGTGCTGGCCCGGCCGGTGCCCGGCGAGCCCTACCTGGCGCCCGCCCCGCCCGCGGGCGGTTGGCTCGGCGCGGCCCGCGCGGCCGACCCGGGGCGGCTGCGCGTCGGGCGGTTCACCGCCCCGATGCTCGCCGACGAGCCGGTCCACCCCGACTGCGTCGCCGCCGTGGACCGGGCGGCGGCGCTGCTCACCGCCGCCGGCCACGAGGTGGTCGACGTCCCCGCGCCCCTCGGGCCCGCCGTGTGGCCGCTGTTCGAGATCGTCTGGTACGTGCTGGCGCTCGCGCCCGTGCCGCGGGAGCGGGAGAGCGCGCTGCTGCCGCTGACCCGGCACCTGCGGGCCCGGGGCGCGGAGATCTCCGCCGGCACCCTCACCGCCACGCTCGGCGAACTCCAGGCGCAGGTACGCCTCGGCGTGCGCCGCACCGCCGGCTGTGACCTGCTGCTCTGCCCGACCCTCGCCGCGCCGCAGGCGCCGCTGGGCTGGTTCGCCGAGGGGGGCGACCCGGCGGAGGACTTCGACCGGCAACGCCGGTTCTCGCCGTACTGCGCCGTCTTCAACGTGACGGGCGATCCGTCCGTGTCCCTGCCGGTGGGCGTCACCGCCGAGGGGCTGCCCGTGGGGGTCCTGCTGACCGGTCGGTACGGCGACGACGCGAGGTTGATCGCCACGGCTGCGCAACTGGAGCACTCCAGTGGCGGTTGGGATCGCCACCCCGCAATCTGGCGGGCCGTGGGCTCCGCTAACGTGAATGGCAGCGGTGTCGGGCGGTCGGCGCCATGATCGTCCACCCGACCCGGATCCTTGAGGTCTCTTCTTCCGCCTGGGGGCGTTGGGATTGTCTGTAACCGAGACGTTGCTGGTCTTCGTCGGCATCCCGGCGGCCGCGGTGCTGGTGATCGCCGGTCTGGCGTACGCCGGTAGCCGTGGTGGCGGCGGTGGCGGCGCCAAGCGCTACCGACCGGGCCGGCCCTTCGACTTCACTCCGGTCTGGTTCCTGGGCCGGCCGGAGCAGCTGGCCGACTCGGCCGGCACCGCCCTGGCAGCGGGCGCGCAGGCGCCGGCGCTGACCAGCCACAAGCTCGAGCGGGCCGGCGTCGAGCCGCCGGCCGGTGGAACCGGAGGCGCAAGTGACCGTTGGTGAGAAGCAGGCCGGGACGGGGAACCCGCCCGAGGTGCTGGACGGGCCGTTCTCGACCCGCCAGCTGCTGCGCATCGACGAGGCCCTGCGCCTGGCCGACCAGGGCACCGGCCTGGTCTTCTCGGTCTTCGTCGGCGGTCTCGACGAGCCGATCCGGGAGCACGCCGAGCGGCTGCACCGCCAGCTCGCCGAGCCCGACCGGTCGGTCCTGATCGCGGTGTCGCCCAACCAGCGGCAGCTGGAGATCGTCACCGGTCGGCACGCCCGCAAGCGCATCCCCGACACCTACGCCCGGCTCGCGGCGCTCTCGATGGTGGCGGCGTTCGGCGGCGGCGACCTGGCCGGCGGCATCATCAACGGCCTCGACCAGCTCGCCAGCCACGCCGGCAAGGGCTGACCGACCCGGCGCGTCCCGCGCCTGCACCTGAGTGACGAAGCCCGGTCCGCGACGCGGACCGGGCTTCGTCGTGTGACGCGTACGTCAGGCGCTGCGGGCGTCCCGCTCGCGGGCCCGCAGGGCGCGGACGACGCCGTCGCGGCCCTCGACCACCAGCCGGCGCAGCGACGTCGGGTGGCCGTCGCCGGCCAGCCACGCGTCGGTGGCCGCCACGGTCTCGTCGTCCACCAGGTACGCCGGGTACGCCAGCTGCGCGAACTCCTGCGCCGGCTCGCTGTCCCGGCTGCCCCAGACCTGGTCCACCACGGCGAAGTACCTGTCCCGGTAGGGCACCGTCAGCTCGATCTGCGCCGGGTGGATGAGGCCCTGCAACAGCGCCCGGTTGCGCCAGTTCGGCAGCGCCTCCGGGCCGGTCAGCTGGGCCCATACGGCCGCCTTGTTCTCCGCCGTCGGCACCAGCGCGTGCGCGTACGCGGCCTCGCGTTCGCCACTGGCCGTCCGGTCCCCGGCCAGCTCGGCCTCGATCTCGGCGGGGCCGGCCGCGCCGTTGGCGACCAGCGCGTCCAGCACGGCCCAGCGCAGCTCGGTGTCGATGGACAGGCCGGCCGGGACGTCGGTGCCGGCCAGCCAGCCGCGCAGGGTGGCCAGGTCCTCGGCCGAACGGGCTGCCGTGGCGTACGCGCGGGCCCAGGTCAGCTGGAAGCCGCTGCCCGGTTCCGCCGTCGCCAGCGTCGTGCGCGCGGTGCGGGCCAGCTCCGCCCAGCCGGTCGGCGCCCAGGCCGGGTCGGCGTAGAAGCTGAGCGCCGTCTTGGCCTGGCGCAGGGCGGCGTTGACCAGGTTGATGTCGGTCTCGGCGGGCAGCCCCGCCAGCACCAGCGCCACGTAGTCGCGGGCGGCCAGTTCGGCGTCGCGGGTCATGTCCCAGGCGGCGGTCCAGCACAGCGCGCGGGCCAGCGAAGACTCGAAGCCGGCGATGTGCTGCACCACGGTGGCCATGGAACGCTCGTCGAGGCGCAGCTTGGTGTAGGTGAGGTCGTCGTCGTTGAGCAGCAGCACGTCGGCGGCGGGCACGCCGCGCAGCGCGGTCAGCTCGGTCCGCTCGCCGGTGACGTCGACCTCGTGGCGCTCGCGGCGGACCAGCCGGCCGTCGGTCAGGTCGTAGAGGCCCACCCCGATCCGGTGGGTACGCAGCGTCGGGTGCCCGGTGGGCGCCTCCTGGAGCACGACCACCTGCTCGTAGGTGCCGTCCGCGCCGATCGTCAGCTCCGGCCGCAGCGTGTTGACCTGCGCCGTCTCCAGCCACTGGGCGGCGAACTTGCGCAGCTCCCGGCCGGAGGCCGTCTCCAGCTCGGAGAGCAGGTCGTCGAAGGTGGCGTTGCCCCAGGCGTGCTTGGCGAAGTACGCCCGCAGGCCGGCCAGGAACGGCTCCTCACCGACGTACGCGACGAGCTGCTTGAGCACGCTCGCGCCCTTGGCGTACGTGATGCCGTCGAAGTTGACCTCGACCGCCTCCAGGTCCGGCATCTCGCAGTAGACCGGGTGGGTGGAGGAGAGCTGGTCCTGCCGGTAGCCCCAGTTCTTCCGGATGGACAGGAACGTCGTCCAGGCCTCGGTGAAGCGGGTGGCGTGGGTGTTGCACCAGTGGCTGGCCCACTCGGCGAACGACTCGTTGAGCCACAGGTCGTTCCACCAGCGCATGGTGACCAGGTCACCGAACCACATGTGCGCCAGCTCGTGCAGGATCGTGTTCGCCCGCTGCTCGTACTCGTAGTCGGTCACCTGCGAGCGGAAGAGGTAGTGCGACTCGGCGTGCGTGACGCAGCCGAAGTTCTCCATCGCGCCGGCGTTGAAGTCGGGCACCCACAGCTGGTCGTACTTG
Organism: Micromonospora sp. DT178; assembly: GCF_049841695.1. Lineage (NCBI taxonomy): Bacteria > Bacillati > Actinomycetota > Actinomycetes > Micromonosporales > Micromonosporaceae > Micromonospora > Micromonospora sp. DT178. The sequence continues at coordinate 34,417 of NZ_JBNCKV010000014.1, read as the reverse complement.
GGCAGCGGGTAGCGCACGCCGAACTGCTCGTGGAAGAAGTCGAAGCCCTGCTTCGTGACGAGGAAGAGGTCGTCCGAGTCGAGGTGCGGTGCCATCGAGGCCCGGCAGAACGCGCCCAGGTCGATGCCGTCGTGGCTGTCGCGCACCTCGTGGTACGGCCCGGCGCAGAGGGCGGTGATGTAGGTGCTCATCCGCACCGAGGTGGCGAGGTGGACCGTCTTCAGCCCCTCGCCCGCCGGCTCCTCCCGCTCCACCGGCATGTTCGAGACCACCTTCCAGTGGTCCGGGACGGTGGCGTGCCAGGTGTAGACGCTCTTCAGGTCGGGCTGGTCGAAGCAGGCGAAGACCCGCTGGGCGTCGGCCGTCTCGAACTGGCTGTAGAGGTAGGTCTCGCCGTCGACCGGGTCGACGGTGCGGTGCAGGCCCTGCCCGCTGTTCGAGTACACGAAGTCCGCCTCGACGACCAGCGTGTTCTCGCTGTCGAGTCCCGACAGGGTCAGGCCCTTCTCGGCCGACCAGTCGCCCAGGTCCACCGGAGAGCCGTTCAGCGTCGCGGACCGCACGGAGTCGGCGGCCAGCTCGATGAAGGTGCTCGCGCCGGGTTCCGCGCACCGGAAACGCACCTCGGTGGTCGAGCGGAAGGTGCGAGCCTCGGCCGCCCGTACGGCGGACGAGAGGTCCAGACTGATGTCGTATCCGGTCACGTCGAGCAGGCGGGCCCGCTCGGTGGCCTCGACCTGCGTCAGGTTGCGCACTCCCGGCACTTTTCGTCTCCATCCCGTTTCGCCGCACGCCCTGGTGGCGCCGTCATCGACCGTTCGTGGCGGCCGGATTCGAGTCTTCCATGCACGAACACCCCGTGGCGGGCGAGGTCACGCTTCCATTCCGCTGCCGGCCGGTGCCCGCCGGGGTGAGGATCGCAGGAGGTGCCGGGAGGCCGGCGCACCCGTCGTGAAGGGACCAGCCGTGAGCGAGCGTGCCGCCGTAGACATGTGGTTCGACCCCCTCTGCCCGTGGGCGTGGATCACCTCCCGCTGGCTGCTGGAGGTGGAGCAGGTCCGGGACGTGGACGTCCGGTTCCGCGTGATGAGCCTGTCGGTGCTCAACGAGGGCCGGGAGCTGCCCGAGCGGTACCAGGAGCTGATGCGCACCGGCTGGGGCCCGGTGCGGGTCTGCGTCGCGGTGGAGCAGCGCTACGGCCAGGACGCCGTGCGCAAGCTCTACACGGCGCTCGGCACCCGGATCCACCTCGGGCAGGAGGAGCCCACGCGGGAGCTGTTCGTCGCCGCGCTGACCGACGTCGGGCTCGACCCGGCGCTGGCCGACGTCGCCGAGGGCACCGCCCACGACGAGGCGCTGCGGGCCAGCCACGAGGCCGGGATGCGTCCGGTCGGCACCGACGTCGGCACCCCGGTGATCCACGCGCCCGGCCCGGACGGCGGCACGGTCGCCTTCTTCGGCCCGGTGGTCACCCCGGCGCCGAAGGGGGAGGCCGCCGGCCGGCTCTGGGACGGCGTCCTGCTGGTCGCCGGCACCCCCGGTTTCTACGAGCTGAAGCGCTCCCGCGACCGCGACCCCATCTTCGACTGACCCGCTGCCTTCTCCGGCCCTCCGGTGGGCGCCTCCCGGACCGGTCAGGGGGTCGCGTCGGAGTTCCCGACGCGGACCCCCTGAGCGACGGGGGAGGCGGGGCCGGGGGAGGGCGGGGCGGGCGTCACCGGGGTGGCGGCGGGATCGTTGGCCCGGGTGTCCGCCGCAGCGACCCGCAGGGCCGCACCCCGCAGCTCGTGGAGGCAGTTCCGATGGCCAAGCACCGTGTGCCCGGTGACGATCCGTCGACCCGGGAGGGGGTGACCGAGCGCCCGGACGCGGCGTACTGGTCGGTCGACGACTCCCGCTGGCCGGCGGTCCGTCCCGACCTTCCCGCCCACATGGTGGACCTGCTCGCCCCGCCGATCGTGGTCGGCGTCGCCCGCGTGCCGGCCACCTCCCGGCTCACCCCGCCGGCCGAGCACCGGCCGGTGCCGGCCGCGTCGGCCGGGACCCGCAGGATCGTGCCCGCCGCACCGGGCGTGCCGGGCCGGCGACCGGCGGGCGGCCCCACGCCGGGCGGCCGGCACCGCCGGGCGGCGGGACAGTCCGACCGCACCGCCTGAATCCGGCCCACCGGCCCGGTAGCTCTTTCATCTGGTGGACCCCGCGCGGGTCCCGCGCCGGCGGGGCTCGCGTCGCCGGTAGCGTCTTCGCCCATGACGGTCGTGCATCCGATCGCCCGGGCCTGGATCACCACTGGCGGCACCGGCGCGCAGAACTACGACGAGTTCGCCGACGACGCGGAGATCACCGCGATCATCGAGGCGAACCCGCACAGTGCCCTCGGCATCGAGATGCCGCACCGGGCGCCGGAGAGCCTGGGGAAGCCCTTCCTCGACGCCCTGCCGGACGCGGTGACCCGGCTCGCCGAGGCCAAGGCCGACGGCAGCTACACGCCCGCCGAGCAGGTCGTGGTCCTCTACCGGATCAGCGCGCCGGGGGAGGAGAACGCGTACGGGCTCTTCGCCATGGTGGACACCGACCAGATCTCCACCCGGGCCGACGAGCCCGGCCTGGTCATCCGCAACGAGGACGTCTTCATCGCCAAGGTGCGGGAGCGGGTGGCGCTCGCCGAGGCCCTGGGCCACCTGCTGTCGCCCGTACTCCTGCTCCAGACCGGGCGCGGCGACGAGCTGCACGCGGCCCTCGCGGCGGCGACCGACGCCGCCGGCGCGCCGGCGGCGACCGACACCGACCAGGCCGGGCGCACCCACGCCATCTGGCTGCTGGGGCCGGGCCCGGCCCAGGACGAGCTGACCGCCCTCGCGGGCGGCGGCGAGCTGGTCGTGGCCGACGGCAACCACCGCAGCCTGGCCGCGCAGACCGGCGGGCTGCCGCGCTTCCTGTCGGTGATCACGACCCCGGCGTCGGTGGCGATCCAGCCCTACAACCGGCTGGTCAGCGAGCTGACCACCACCGCCGACGACCTGCTCGCCCGACTCCGCGCCGCCGGGGCGGAGATCAGCCCGATCGACGGCCCGGTCGAGGTCCCGGCGTCCGGCGGCACCGTCCACCTCCGCCTCGCCGGCCAGGGGTACGAGGTCACCCTGCCGCATGTCGGCGAGAACCGGCTGGAGAACCTGGACCACGCCCTGGTCGAGCGGCTGCTGCTGCGCGACGCGCTCGGGCTCGACCCGGGCGACAAGCGGATCACCTACGTCGGCGGCGACTACCCGGCGAGCTGGCTGACCGGCGAGGTCGACGCGGGCCGGGCCGAGCTGGCGGTGCTGGTCGCCCCGGTGACGGTGGACGACTTCGTCGCGGTCAACCTGGCGCGGGAGAAGATGCCGCGCAAGAGCACCTGGTTCACCCCGAAGGCGCGCGGCGGCCTGGTGGTCGCCGAGCTGTCCCGCTGATCCTGTGACGAATCCGCCTCCGGGGCGCCGCCCGCGCGTCGTCCCGGAGGCGCGCCTGACAGACTGCGCGGTATGCGCGTCTACCTGGGATCCGACCACGCCGGTTTCGAGTTGAAGGTGCACCTGGTCAACCACCTGACCAAGGAGGGGCACGACGTGGTCGACGTCGGCCCGCACGCCTTCGACCCGGACGACGACTACCCGGCTTTCTGCCTGCACACCGGTGACCGGGTGGTGGCTGACGTGGGCAGCCTCGGGGTGGTCATCGGCGGCTCGGGCAACGGCGAGCAGATCGCCGCGAACAAGGTGGCCGGCGTCCGGGCGGCCCTCGCCTGGAGCATCGACACCGCCCAGCTGGCCCGCGAGCACAACGACGCGAACGTCGTCGCGGTCGGCGCCCGCCAGCACACGCTGGACGAGGCCACCGCCATCGTCGAGGCGTTCCTGACCACCCCGTTCTCCGGCAACGAGCGGCACGCCCGCCGGATCGCCCAGGTGGCCGACTACGAGGGCACCCGCCAGCTCCCCACGCTCCCCTGACCGTCCACCCGGCCGTCCCGCCGGCCGGGTGACGCCGGGGCGGTGCGGGTCCTGGACGGATCACGCTCCCGGAGGGGGCGTTTCTCCGGTCGCGTCGCGCGGTGCGACCCTCCGCACGCTCCCAGCGTCCGGGGTCAGCGGCGGGGGAGGTCCTCGCGGGGCGTCCAGTTGCGGCGGATGATCACGACGCGTTCCTCGGCCGCGGCCAGGTCCTCGTCCGTGGGGCGGGCGGCGTCGCGCGCCCGCATCGCGGCGGTCACGCTCACCTGGGAGGAGCCGGGGCCGACGAGACCACGCAGGCCGCGATCGCCCTCGTCACCCGGGCCGCCCCGGCGGCCACGCGGCGGCTCGGGGCCGTCGTGCACCCCGGCGGTCGCCGCGTTCGGGCCCTCGGTCCCGCCCGTGTCACCGCTCGGGTGCCGTAGCCGGCGCCGGCGTCGCTCCGTCTCGCCCATCAGCCGACCGTACCGCCCCGGCCCGGTCGGCGCCGGCTCGCGCGTCCGACGGGCGGCGGGCGGGGCGGCCGGTGACCTCGGTCACGACGACGCGCTCGTCGGCCGCCGCCGGGCCGACCGGCCCTCGCCGTGGCCGGCGGATCGGGGGCCCGCGCCCCGGTACGGCCTCGGCGACCGGTTTGCGGGCTGGCTACCCTCGGAACAGACGGCGGCCGGTGGTCGCCGTCGGTCCAGGGGAGGGACGAGATGGTCGACCAGACGCAGCCGTGGGCCGAGCGGACCGTCGAGGTGCCGCCGCAGCCCGGTGCCGGGGTGCCGCCGCAGCGCGACGGCTTCCAGCGGGGGGTGGCCTCGGTCGGGCAGTCCCGTACGACGCGCACCGAGCCGTTCCCCGTCGTCGAGCACGAGCCGACGGGCACCGGGTGGCCGGGCGCGCCTGCTCCGCGCCGGCCGCTGAGCTGGCACGTCGAGCAGTTGAAGCGCGGCGGCGAGTGGAGTGCCGCCGGCGCGCTCTTCGCCTTCGTCTGCTGGGGGATCTGGGCGATCTCGGGCGGCGGGAACCTGGGCGGCCCGTTCCTGATCTTCCTGCTGAGCCTGCTGGTGGCCGCCGGCCTCTTCGCGTTGGCCCGGCTGCTCGGCCGCGTGGTGCTGGAGCGTCAGCTGGGCCGGGTGCGGCGCAGCGCGCGCGGGGCGCACCTGGTGACGGCGGTCTTCCTGGCCGGTCTCGGGATCGCCTACCTCCAGCAGACCGAGTGGGTCATGTCGGCCTGGAACTGGATCAGCAACAACTGACCGTACGCCCGGGCGGGCCGGCCTGCGCCGCCCGCCCGCGCGCCCGGTCGCGGCGTCTCGCGACCTCCGGTCGTTCCACCAGGTCGCCGGCTGCTTACCCGGCCGGCCGCGGTTCATCCGCGCCCGGCCGGGGCTGATCCGCGGGATCAGTGCTTCCCGCCGTGACCCTCCGCGTCCGCCTTCGGCGAGGCCACCCGGGCCTCCGGGTCCTCGACGCCGGGCTCCCCGCCGTCCGGCGCCACCATTCCGTCGTAGTTGTAGACCGTGCCGTCCTCGCCGTGCTGCTTCGTGGTCCGGATGTACCGGTGCATCATGCCGTCGATCTCCACCTCGAGCAGGGCGTCGCCGCCCGTGTCGATGGTGCTGCCGTCGCGGGGTCCGCCAACCAGGTGTGCCTTCGTGTTCGTGTCCATGTGAAGGCCGTACCCGGGCGGTCCCGGCGCAAAACGGGCGGTGTGCGTACGGCGCGCCGAATCCTGGTCGGCTGCGGTATGACCGACGCGGGATGTGTCGGGGCATTGCCATTCATCGATAGATCTCCATAGGCTCCCGCCATCGGTTTCCGGCGCGCCGCCTCGGCGCGTCGCGAGGGTTCGGGAGGCTCCCATGGTCCGTTGGCGCACACTCGTCGGCCGGTTGGCCGCCGCGTTGGTGGCGGTCACCGCCGGCTCGTTCGTCCTGGCCGTTCCGGCCTCCGCCAAGCCCGGGCCCGAGGTGACCCCGTACGTCGTGGGCGGGACGCTGGCCGCGCAGGGCGAGTTCCCCTTCATGGTCCGGCTCTCCATGGGCTGCGGCGGTTCCCTCTACAGCCCGCGCCTGGTGCTGACGGCCGCGCACTGCGTCGGCGGGACCGGCACGAACACCAGCATCACCGCCACCCTCGGCGTGGTGGACCTCCAGTCGTCGAGCCGGATCCAGGTCCGCTCGAACTACGTCTACCGGGCGCCCGGCTACAACGGCAACGGCAAGGACTGGGCCCTGATCCGGCTGGCCACGCCGGTCACCACGCTCCCGACGCTGAAGATCGCCACCAGCACCGCGTACGACAACGGCACGTTCACGGTCGCCGGCTGGGGCGCCACCCGCGAGGGCGGCGCGCAGCAGCGCTACCTGCGCAAGGCCACCGTGCCGTTCGTCAGCGACGCGACCTGCAACTCCTACTACGGCGGCCAGATCATCGCGAACGAGGAGATCTGCGCCGGCTACGCCAGCGGCGGCATCGACACCTGCCAGGGGGACTCGGGCGGCCCGATGTTCCGGCGGGACGCGAGCAACGCCTGGATCCAGGTCGGCATCGTGAGCTGGGGCAACGGCTGCGCCCGGCCCTCGTACCCCGGCGTCTACACCCAGGTGAGCACCTTCGCCCCGGCGATCGCCTCCGCGGCGGCGAGCCTCGGCGGCTGACCCGCACCGCCCCCGGGGGCCCGGCCGGCTCGTCCGGCCGGGCCCCCGCGCGTGCTCCGGCTGCTCCCTGCCTGTGCGCCCGCCCGACCGCCGCGCACGCGCCGACCCGATCGCCGCGCGTGGCGCTGGCGGTCCACCTGCGGTTCCGGCGGCGGATGCCGGGCGCACCCGGCATCGAGCCCGCGCGGCCAGTTCTTCCGCTGTTACCCAGGGATGGACGGGCGCCGATTACGTTCAGTTCGCGCTCGCGCACAAAGGGGGAACAGCGATGACAACATCGCCGGTCAGGAACGGCGCGCCGGTCGGGCGGGCGACATTCGCCGATCATCCGGTACCGCTGGCGGACGTCCTGCGTCCGTACGCCGGTGCGAAGACCCGGTACCTCAAGTCCGCGACGGTCGCCGCGGCCAACGGGCTGGCGAGCGCGGAGGGCGGGTTCGTCCAGATCATCGACATGCCCTGGCGCTTCCGGGACGACAACGGCGGCATCGTCGAGGGCGAGGTGCGGATGGCGCTGGTCGACCCGCCCGGCATGCGTCTCGCGGCCGACGCGGCGTGAGTCGCCCCCACCCGTACGCCCCCTGAGGAGGACCCCGGTGACTGTTCAGTTGCGCACGCTCGTCGACGTGGTGCGCAGGCACGCCGCCCAGCAGCCGGACGCCGTCGCGATCATCTGCGAGGGCCGGCGCGTCGACTACGCCACCCTGCACCGCGTCAGCAACCAGGTCGCGCGCGGCCTCCAGGCGGCGGGCCTGCGCCCCGGCGACCGCATCGCCTACCTGGGCAGGGAGTCCGAGCACTTCTACGACCTGTTCTTCGGGGCGGCGAAGGCCGGCGTGGTCTTCGTACCGATCAACTGGCGGTTGGCCGCCGGCGAGGTCGAGCACATCCTGCGGGACTCCGGGGCCGCCCTGCTCTTCGTCGACTCCGACTCGGCCGTCGTCGCCGAGAAGCTGGCGCCGGAACTGCCGATGCTGCGACAGGTGGTGGCGCTGGACTCCGACGGCGTGGCCCGCGCCGGCTTCGCGGCCTGGGTGTCGGCGCAGCCGGACGCGAACGTGCTGGCCAAGGTCACCTCCGACACTCCGCTGGCGCAGATGTACACCAGCGGAACGACGGGCCTGCCGAAGGGCGTCGTCCTGGCGCACCGCAGCTTCCTCGCGGTACGCGACGGGCTCGCCAGCGAGAACCTGGACTGGCTCGACCTGCGCGAGGGAGACGTCAGCCTCCTCTGCAACGGCGGCTTCCACATCGGCGGCCTGTCGTGGGCGGCGATGGGTTTCGCCGCGGGCGCCACGAACGTGGTGATGCGCGAGTTCACCACGGCCGGTGCGGTGGAGCTGATCAGGACCCTGCGGGTCACCACCATCCTCGCGGTGCCCTCGATGCTGCGACTGCTGCTCGCGGAGCCCGGCGTCACCAAGGCGGACTTCGCCTCGCTGCGCAAGATCGTCTACGGCAGCGCGCCCATCTCGACGGCGCTGCTGGCCCGCTGCATCGAGGGCTTCGGCTGCGAGTTCGCCCAGATCTACGGCCTGACCGAGACCGGCAACTCCGCGGTCTGCCTGCCCCCGGCCGACCACACCCCCGACAGCGGCAAGATGCAGTCGGCGGGGCTGCCGTACCCGGGCTTCGAGGTCAGGATCGTGGACGACAAGGGCGACCCGTTGCCCCCCGGCGAGGTCGGCGAGGTCTGGCTGCGGTCGCCGGGCGTGATGGTGGAGTACTGGAACCTGCCGGAGGCCACGGCGAAGACGCTTGTCGACGGGTGGGTCGTCACCGGCGACGCGGGCCTGCTAGACGAGGACGGCTACCTGTTCATCCGCGACCGAATCAAGGACATGATCATCGTGGCGGGGGAGAACGTCTACCCCGTCGAGGTCGAGAACGTCATCAGCCGGCACCCGCTGGTCGCCGAGTCGGCGGTCGTGGGCGTGCCGGACGAGCGCTGGGGCGAGGCCGTGTACGCGTTCGTGGTGCCGGTGGAGGGTCAGCAGCTCACCGAGCGCGACCTGGCGCTGCACCTGCGCGGCCAGCTCGCCGGCTTCAAACAGCCGCTGCACTACGAGTTCATCGACCGGGTGCCGCGCAACCCCAGTGGCAAGGTCCTGCGCCGCGAGCTGCGGGAGCGGTTCTGGCAGGGCCACGAGCGCCGGGTGAGCTGAGCGCGGCGGTGGTCGGCGAGGGGGACACCGCGACCCGCCGTACCGGCTGCGCCGACGCGAGCCCGCCGTGGCCTCGTCGACGGCTGGATCGGGACCGCCCTCGCGGGTCCGGCCGGCCCGTCCGGTCGGGCCTCACACGGGTGCCCGTTCGATTCCTGGCCGCGCGCCACCTGAAGGCGTCGCCGGTCCGGCGGCCCGCGCGTCGCCGGCTACCGCCCGTCATCGTGCCTGCTCGTCCGGGTGGCGGGGACGGTCCGTCCGCCCCGTCGGTCCGCCTCCGCGCGGTCGAGGGTCCAGCGTGGATTCTGCGCGTACGCCGGTGTGTGGGCGAAGGATTCCCTGGTGGGGGGCCTGTTCGCCGGACGGTCGGCGCGCGGGGAGCCGCTCGGGGACGCGGTCGCGAATTTCAAGTGACGAAAATCGATGTAGCAGAAAGTTGCGTGTTCCCTCCTTTCGGTCGGCCCTCTAATGTCCTTGACCAGCAGCTAGGGCATCGACCGGTGACGATAAGAACCCTTGCTGTGCGTCGGGTCGGATTCGTCCCGTCCGCGGCGTGACGACAGGCCGGGCGAGCTCGGGGACAGGAGGCGTGATGAGGGCGGGCGACACCGGACACGCGGCGGCGGTTGCCGTCTCCGACGGACCCACCTGCCGGTGCACCGCCAACCCTCCGGCGGCCGCCGGGACACCGCACGACGACCGGCCCTTCCTCGCCGTGCCCGGCATGGTCGAGGAGCGCGTCGACCGGCACCCGCACCGTCGGGCGGTGTCCTTCCGGGGCCGCTCGCTGACTTACCGCGAACTCGACGACCTGGCCAACGGCGTCGCCGCCGCCCTGGCCGGGCGGGGCGTCCGGCGGGGCGACGTGGTGCCCGTCCTGCTCGCCGACGGGCTCGAACTGCCCGTCGTCGACCTGGCGTTGATGAAGCTCGGCGCGGCCTTCGTACCCGTCGATCCCGGCTGGCCGGCGGACCGCCTGCACGCCTCGCTGCGGGTGGTCCGGCCCCGGCTCGCGGTGGTACGCGGCGCCGGCCCGCGTCCCGACACCGGAGACGTCCCCTGCCTGCCCGTCGACCTCGACGAGATCACCCCGACCCGCCGCCGGCCCGGCGTGCCGATCGGCCCGGCCGACCTGATCTACGGCATCTTCACCTCCGGCACCACCGGCACCCCGAAGTGCGCGCTGAACCGGCACGACGGGATCGCCAACCGGCTGCGGTTCATGACCCGCCACTTCGCGGCGACCGGCGACGAGGTGGTGCTCCAGAACAGCCGGCACACCTTCGACTCGTCGGTGTGGCAGATGTTCTGGCCGCTGACCACCGGCGGCCGGACGGTGGTGCCGGTCGAGGGCGGGTTCCTCGACGTCGAGCGGACCGTCCGGACCATCGCCGACGAGGCCGTCACGATGACCGACTTCGTGCCGAGCGTGCTCGGCGCGCTGGTGTCGGTCCTGGACCGGGACCCGGCCGCCCGCCGCGCCGTCGCGTCGCTGCGCAACGTGATCGTCGGCGGCGAGGAGATCGACCCGTGGGCGGTGCACCGCCTGGTCGAGCTGGTGCCGGGGGTGGCGGTCACCAACGGCTACGGCCCCACCGAGGCGTCGATCGGCATGATCTTCCACACCGTCGCCCGATCCGACGGCGACGTCATCCCCATCGGCCGGCCCATCGACAACTGCTACGCCGCCGTGGTGGACGCCGAGCTGCGTCCCCTGCCGCCGGGCGAGACCGGCGAGATCGTCATCGGCGGCGTGTGTCTGGGCGAGGGGTACCTCGGCGACGCGGCCCGCACCGCCGAGGTGTTCGTGCCCAACCCGCTGCCCGGCATCCCGGGCCCGCGGCTCTACCGCACCGGCGACCTCGGCCGGATCGCCCCCGACGGCCGGCTGCACTTCGCCGGCCGCCGCGACCACCAGCTCAAGGTCAACGGCGTGCGGATCGAGGCCGGCGAGATCGAGACCGCCGCCACCCGGCTGGCCGGCGTACGGCAGGCGAAGGTCCTGCTCGCCCGCGAGCACCGGGGGAAGTCGCTGGCCCTCTTCCTCGCCGCCGACCCCGAGGTGACGGAGCCGCAGGTGCGGGCGCACCTGCGGCGGCTGCTGCCCCGGACCCACGTGCCCCGGCACGTCGTCGTGCGCGACGCGCTGCCGCTGACCGGCAACGGCAAGGTCGACCGACGGGCGCTGGAGGCCTGGCTGGACCGTACGCTCGCCGACCGGACGCGCCCGTCGGCCGCGCCCGCCGAGGCGCGGACGCTGCCCGACCGTGTGCTGGGGGTGTTCCGGACGGTCCTCGGCCGGCCCGACCTCGGCCCCGACACCGACTTCCTCGACGCCGGGGGCGACTCGCTGCAGGCCCTCGACGTGGTCACCGCCCTTGGCGCGGACCAGAGCCTCCGCGTCGGCGTGCAGGACCTGTTCACCCACCGCAGCGCCGCCCGGCTCGCCCGTGCGCTCGCGGTACGGCTGCGCGCGGCCGACCCCGCCGAGACCGAGGACGAGCTGGTGGAGCGGGACGCGAAGGTCCCGGCCGACCTGCCCGTACGTCCCGTCGGCCGGCGCCGGGCACCGCGTACGGTCCTGGTCACCGGGGCCACCGGATTCGTCGGCGCGCGCCTGGTCCACGAGCTGCTCGCCACCACCGACGTCCGGGTGCTGTGCCTGGCCCGCGCGGCCGACGACGCCGAGGCCACCGCCCGCGTCGTGCGCGCGCTGGCCGAGCGGGGCCTGTGGCGGCCCGGCCACGGCCTGCGCCTGCACGGGTACGCGGCCGACCTCGGCCAGCCGGCCCTCGGCCTGACCCCGCAGGCGTGGGACCGGCTGGCCCACGACTGCGACCTCGTGCTGCACGCCGGGGCGCTGGTCAACTTCCTGTTCGACTACCGGGCCCACCGCGCCGCGAACGTCCTCGGCACCGCCGAGCTGCTGCGGCTGTGCCTGACGGGCCGGCCGAAGCCGCTGCACCACGTCTCCACCCTCGGCGTCCTCGACAGCGAGGCCGCCCGCCATCCCCAGCCGCTGCCCGAGACGTACGACCCGGCCCTCGCCGTCCCGCCGACGAGCGGCTACAGCCGGTCGAAGTGGGTGGCGGAGCGGTACCTCGACGACGCCCGGCGGCGGGGCGCGACCATCACGATGCTGCGCCTCGGCGAGGTGATGCCCGCGGCGGACGACGGCCACCCCAACCCCCGGGCCCTGACCCACCTGCTGCTGGCGGCCTGCCATCGGCTGCGGATGCGGCCCGACGCGCCCGTGCGCTCCGACTGGACGCCGGTGGACTGGGCCGCCCGGCGGATCGTCGCCACGGTCGTCGACCCGCGCCAGTGGGGCGGCACGCTGCACGTCCTGCACCCGGTGAGCGTCGACTTCACCGACCTGCCGCTGGCCGGCCCGGACGCCCTGCCCCGGGTGAGCTGCGGGCGGTTCCTGGCGGGGCTGCGCGAGGCGGCGGACGAGGGCGACCGCGACGCCGCCGTGCTGCTGGCCCTCTTCCCGCCCGGCGCGGGCGCCGACGAGGAGCCGCTGCGCGCGGTCTTCGCGACGCTGCTCACCGACAACCCCCGGCTCTTCCGGCGGGACGGCTGCGCCGAGCTGGAACGGCACCGGGGCTTCAGCGACCACCGGCTCGGCCCGTCCGTCGGTGCCTACCGCGCCTGGCTGGGCGAGCACGTGCGGCGGGCGGCGGACCGGCTGCTGCTGCCGGCGGGACCAGGGTGAACGGCCGCGCGTGACGCGGTGACCGGCACGGATGAGGGAGTGGAATGCGATACCGCAGGATGGGTCGGCTCGGCTGGCAGGTCAGCGAGGTCGGGTACGGGATGTGGGGCATCGGCGGTGGACCCGGCGGCTTCACCGGCTGGGACTACGACACCGCACCGGCCTGCCTGGACGAGGCGGTGGAACGGGGCTGCAACTTCTTCGACACCGCCTGGGTCTACGGGCGGGGCGTCAGTGAGCAGCTCCTCGGCGGCCTGGTGCGCCGGCACCCGGACCGCCGGCTGTACCTGGCCACCAAGATCCCGCCGAAGAACCGCGAGTGGCCGCCCGGCCCCCAGGACAGCCTGGACGACGTCTTCCCGGCCGAGCACATCCGCGAGTTCACTTACCGCAGCCTCGAGAACCTCGGCGTGGACCGGATCGACCTGCTCCAGTTCCACGTCTGGGAGGACCGGTGGGCCGCCGACGGCCGCTGGCAGGAGGCCGTCGCGGACCTCAAGCGGGAGGGCGTGGTCGAGGGTGTCGGGATCAGCGTCAACCGGTGGGAGCCGACGAACTGCCACGCCGCCCTCGACACCGGCCTGATCGACGTCGTGCAGGTCATCTACAACATCTTCGACCAGGCGCCGGAGGACGAGTTGTTCCCGCGCGCCCAGCGCGACGACATCGCGATCATCGCCCGGGTCCCGTTCGACGAGGGGACGCTGACCGGCACGCTGACCGCCGACAGCACCTGGCCGGAGGAGGACTGGCGTAGCACGTACTTCGGGCCGGAGAACCTGCTGCCCAGCGTGGAGCGCGCCGAGCGGCTGGCCGCCGACGTGCCGGCGGGGATGACCATGCCGGAGCTGGCGCTGCGGTTCATCCTGCACCACCCGGCGGTGAGCACGGTGATCCCCGGCATGCGCCGCGTCGAGCACGTCCGCGCCAACCTGGCCGTCAGCGACGGCGAGCCGCTGGACGCCGGACTGCTGGACACGCTGCGCGCGCACCGGTGGGACCGCAAGCCCACGTCGTGGTCGCAGTGAGCGCGGCGCAGCGCCGGGCGACGCGGTACGGGAGGCCCGCATGCCGGTGATCGCCATGTGGGCGCACCCCCGGGCGCTCTCCACCGCGTTCCTGCGCATGATGATCGCCCGCGGCGACGTCACGGTCGTCCACGAGCCCCTGGTCACCCTCGTCGACGAGGGGCACGTCGAGCTGCCCGCCGCCGACGGCGGCACCGTCACCGTGACCGACGTGGCCGAGGTCGTCGCGCACCTGACGGAGCTGGGCCGGGACCGGACGGTCTTCGTCAAGGACACGCTCGAATACCGCTACGAGCACCTGTTCGCCGATCCCGGGGCGATCGCGGACGTCACGCACACCTTCATCGTCCGGGAACCGGCCCGCACGATCAGTTCGCACTACGCGATCAAGCCGACGGTCACCTGCCCGGAGATCGGCTACGAGCACCAGTGGGAGCTGTTCGACCTGGTCAGCCGCACCGCGCGCCGGCCGCCGGTGGTGATCCGGGCCGAGGACCTGCTGCGGCACCCCGGCGAGACGGTGTCGGCCTGGTGCGCCACCGTGGGGCTGCCGTACCGGCCGGAGGCGCTGAACTGGGCGCCGGGGGAGCGCGCCGAGTGGCGGCGCACCCGCAAGTGGCACCTCGACGTCGAACGCACCTCGGGCTTCTCGCCGGTCGAGAAGTCCTTCGAGGTGACCGTCGCCAACAACGACACCCTGCGGTCGTACCACGACCACCACCAGCCCTTCTACCAGCGGCTGATCCGGCACGCCATCTCCATCGGGGAGGACTCATGACCACCACCGCCGCGCCGCCCGTGACCGCGTCGTCGACGCTGTCGCCCGGTGAGCTGTTCGCCCGCGCGTACGCCGACGATCCCGCCGGCGCCGAGGTGCGCTTCGACTACACCATCACGGACGCCTTCCAGCCGACCAAGGAACGCCCCCGGGTGACCGTCCGCAACCTGTTCCGCAAGCGGCCGGTCGGCATGGAGCCGGTCCGGTTCTGGTGCGAGGGCCGGCCCGACGCGGGCGAGGCCGCCGTGGTGCACGAGTCGGGCCTGCGCCGGGAGGCCGCCTTCCGGTTCGGCACCGCCTCCGCCGGCGTGCACCCGATCCGCGCCTGGGTGCGCATCCCCGAGGAACTCGCCGACGACCCGGAGGGGCTGGCCTCCTTCATCGACTACCGGCTGCTGGTCCGCCTCGCCACGGCCGAGAACCAGGCGCTGACCATCGGCGAGGGCGGCCTGCTGCGGCACCCGGAGATCGGGCGGCTGCCGTACCGGCACGACTGGCTCAGCGGCCTGCTCGCCGCCTGCGACGAGATCGAGCAGACCGGGGCCACCCCGCACGCGATGATCGTCAACCCGCGGGACTACTACACCCACCTGCTCGGCCGGGGCGCGCTGCTGGCGGACCTGACCCGCAACGGCGTCCAGATCAGCCGTACGCGGATGGTGGCGCCGGGCGAGGCGGTGGTGGGGGACTTCGCGATGGCGGCCCGCCTGCTGGACGCCGGGCGGTCCTCGATTCGCGTCGATACCCCGCCGCCCGGTACGCTATCCATCGATGGCTCTGCCGTCTGTGCCGAGATCCACGAGGGCTTGGCCGTGCACCTGCCGACCCACTTCTTCCACGTCGTACCGGCCTAGGAGCGTCATCGCATAGCCATGACCGGCGGAAAACTCTCGTACTACCGGCCCATAGCGCCGCTCTTCGCCGCGATCTTCCTGTGCCTTCTGGGCGTGGGCGCGTCCCTGGCCGTGCTGCCGTTCTACGTGCTCGAGGAGCTGGACGGCAACCGGGTCGAGGTGGGGGTGGTGATCGCCGCGATCGCGGTCTCCGCCGTGATCGCCCGACCCATCGCCGGCCGGATCGGCGACCGGCACGGTTACCGGACGGTGATGCTGGGCGGGGCGCTGGTGTGTGCCGCCGCCGGAGCGGCCTACCTGGTGGCCGGCAGCGTCGGCGTGCTGGTCGGCGTCCGGGTCCTGCACGGGATCGGTGAGGCGGCCGTCTACACCGCCGGCGCGGCCTGGCTGGTGGCGCTGGCGCCGGCCGACCGGCGGGGCCGCGTCGTCGGCCTGTACGGCATCCACATGTGGCTGGGCATCACGCTGGGCACCGTGCTCGGCGCGGTGCTGCTGCGTACCTCCGGTTATGCCACGGTGTGGCTGTTCGCGGTCCTGGCGGCGGCCGCCGGGGCCGCGTTCGTCGCCGCCCGGCCGGGGCCGCAGCAGGCGAGCCCGGCGGGCCGGGCCGGCATCCTGCCGCGCAGTGCGGTGGCGCCCGGCGTCGCGCTCTCCCTGGCCGGGTTCGGCTACGCCGCGCTGGCCTCGTTCGTGGCCCTGCACATGGCCGAGCGGGGCGTCGAGAACGGCATCGCCGCGCTCAACGCGTTCGGCTTCACCTACGTGGGGGTCCGGCTCTTCGTGGGTGGGCTGCCCGACAAGCTCGGCGCCGGCCGGGTGGCCGTCGGGTCGGCCCTGGTGGAGGCGGTGGGGCTGCTCCTCGTCGCGCTCGCGCCGAACCTGCTGGTCGCGGTCCTCGGCGGGCTGGTGATCGGCGCCGGGCTCTCGCTGCTCTTCCCGGCGCTGGCCCTGTTGGTGATCAACCGCACGGACCCGGCCCATCAGGGGGCGGCGCTCGGTGCGTTCACCTCGTTCTGGGACATCGGCCTGGTGGCCGGGGCACCGCTGGCCGGCCTGGTCGCCAGCGTGTCCGGCTACCCGGCGGTCTTCCAGGTGATGCTGCTGGCAGCGCTGCTGTCGGCCGCCCTCTCGGCGCTGACGATGCTCCCCCGCCGCCGCTCCCTCTAACCCCCTCCCCCTCCCCCCCCGGGGCCCCCCGTAACCCCGCTGATCATGAGGTTGGCGGCGAAGTCGATCTCCTCGGCTGCCGCCAACCTCATGATCGACGCGCGTGGCCGGGGCCGGGTGGGTGGTTGGGTCAGGGGAGGCGGGTGGGGGAGAGGGGGGTGGGGTCCACGGGGGGTCTGGCGTCGACCGCCAGCGCGGCGAGCAGGGCGCCTGCCGCGGGCGAGGTCTGTACGCCGTAGCCGCCGAGCCCGGCCATCCAGAGGAAGCCCGGCGCGTCGGTCGCCGGGCCGATCACGGGCACGTCGTCCGGGGCGGCGGTCCGCAGCCCGGCCCAGGGCTGGTGGACGCGGCGGATCTCCAGTGTGGTCGCCGCCTGCACCCGCTCGGCGCCGATCGCCACGTCGAGGTCGTCGGGGCGGGCGTCGCCCGGCGGCACGGGAGTGGTGTCGCACGGGGAGACCAGCAGGCGCCCCGACTCCGGCTTGAAGTAGAAGCTGCTGTCGACGTCGCCGACCATCGGCCAGTCCGCCGCCGCGACGCCGGCCGGCGCGTCCACCAGGAAGGCGGTGCGTCGCAGCGGCGTCAACCCCAGCGGTCGTACGTCGGCCGCCGCCGCGACCTCGTCGGCCCAGGCGCCCGCGGCGTTGACGACGACCCGGGCGGTGAACTCGCCGGCGTCCGTGGTCACCTGCCATCCGCCGCCGACCCGCCGCAGCCGGCGCACCCGCGCGCCGCACACGACCCGGCCGCCGGCCGCCCGGACGCCCCGCAGGTAGCCCTGGTGCAGCGCGGCGACGTCCAGGTCCCGTACGGCCGGCTTCACCATCGCCCGCCGGCACCACTCGGGCCGCACGACGGGGCAGTGCCGGGGCAGGTCGGCGACGTCGATCTCGCGGGCCGGCGGGTCCACCTCGGCCCCGTCGCGCAGCGCCGCCTCGAAGGCGTCCTCGCTGCCGGGCGGGCAGAGGGTGAGGACGCCGCGCGGGGTGAGCAGCGGGTGCTCGGTGAACCCCGGCGGCGGCGCGGTGAGGAAGCCCCGGCTGGCCCGGGTCAGGGCGCGCACCGCCGGTCCGCCGTAGTACTCGGAGTACGTCGCGGCCGAGCGGCCGGTGGAGTGGTGGCCGGGAACCTGCTCCATCTCCAGCAGCACCACGGTCCCGTACGCGGCGAGATGGTGTCCGGCGCTGGCGCCCGCGATGCCCCCGCCGATGACCAGGTAATCGATCATCGACTGAACGGTAGTCGGCGGACCCACGGGGGACAAGGGTCGACGAACATCGATCGTCGAGCCGCGATCCGGGCGTCACCCCCGAGAGCGGGCCGCGTCACCCCCGAGAGCGGACCGTGCGGCCCGCCGGTGCGACGGGCCGCGCGGACAGCGCGCCGGGAACGGGTGCCCGGCAGTTCGGACGTACGCCGGATCCGGTGCCCGGCAGCTCGGCCGGGCACCGGCGTCCGGCGCCCGCGTGGGCTCAGGGGCCGCAGTAGAGCAGACGGTTCGGCGTGCCGCTGACCACGCCAGTGACCACGCCGGTCGTCGCCCTGCCGACCAGATGAGCCGCCACCTGGGCGGGGCTCCAGGTCGGGTTGGCCGAGAGGGCGAGCGCGGCGCAGCCGGCGACGTGTGCGGCGGCCATCGAGCCGCCGCTGATGGTGACCGCCGCCGCGTCGCCGGTGTGCCAGGTGGAGGTGATGTTGGCGCCGGGGGCGAACAGGTCGATGCAGCTGCCGTGGTTGCCGCTCGGCATCCGGGCATCGGTGATGGTGGTGCCGGCCACGGTGAGCGCCGCCGCCACCCGCGCCGGGGAGTAGTTGCAGGCGTTGGCGTTCGAGCTGCCCGCCGTGACGGCGTAGGTCACCCCGGACGCGATCGACCGGTTCACCGCGGCGTCCAGCGCCGTGCTGGCGCCGCCGCCGAGCGCGAGGAGCGCCACCGCCGGCCGCACGGCGTTCGCGGTGACCCAGTCCACCCCGGCGATCACCTGGGAGAAGGTGCCGCTGCCGGCGCAGTTGAGCACCCGCACCGGCCGCAGCCGGACCTCCTTGGCCACCCCGTGCAGGGTGCCGCCGATGGTGCCGGCGAGGTGGGTGCCGTGGCCGTTGCAGTCGTCCGCCGGGCCGCCGTCGACGAGGTCGACGCCGCCGCCGGCCCGGACGCCGAAGTCGCCGTGCGTGCTCCGGATGCCCGTGTCGATGACGTACGCGTGCACGTTGTGCGCGGTGTTCGGGTAGGCGTACCGGCCGTCGAGCGGGAGGTGGCGCTGGTCGATCCGGTCCAGCCCCCACGACGGCGGGTTGAGCTGCACGCCCGGCCCGACGAGGGTCACCACCCGGTCCCGTTCCACGTACGCCACGGCCGGGTCGGCGGCGAGCCGGCGGGCGGCCCGCTCCGGCAGGTGCGCCACGAATCCGCTGAGCGCGTGCCCGTAGACGCGCTCGACGGTGGCCCCGTAGCGGTCTGCCAGCCGGCCGGCGGCGTCCGCCACGGCGGCCCGCCGGTCGCCGGCGCGTCCGACCGCGTCGTCCCTGAGCACCACGACGTATCCGTCGGTCACCGCGCTCGCGGCGTCGGCGTGCAGGATCTCGCCGGTGGCCGGGGTCGCCGCCGCGGGGGTGCCCATCGCGGCGACGACCGTGGCGGCGGCGAGTACGCCCACCGCGCGGGCCCGCCATCGCCGGGTACGGGGAAGTGTCATCTGCCGGTCCTCCTCCTGTCGGCCCCGCGTCGGCTCGTGACCGGAAGCGGAGCAGCCTGGCCGTTGAGAGGAGGCTATCGGCTATATAGATCGATCTGAATGGCTGTCGGGTATCGGCTACTCGGCGAACCGGTAGAGCACGAAGCCGTACGGGGACTCCGCCCCGGCGTCCCCGCTCTGCCTACCGGCACCGCAGGCGATCACGCTGGTGTTCCACGAGCAGCTGTCGCTGCGTACGTCCTCCAGCTGGCCCAGCTCGGCCACCTCGCCCGAGCCCACCGACACCCCGGCGACGCTGCGGTCGTCCTCGACCGAGCTGGGCGGGTCGGCGAGGAGCAGCAGGTTGCCCGCGTCGAGCCGGACCGCCACCCCGCCGCGCTCGGACAGCACGGCGCGACCGTCGGGGTCGAACAGCGTGCCGGCCGACTCGGGGGAGGTCCGCCGGGCGAGCAGGTGCTCGCCGAGCGGCACGAGCCGGGTGGCCCGCGGTGCGTCCCAGCGGCTCACCTTCTCCTCGGTGGCCGCCACGACCTCGGTGGTCTCGTCGTCGCCGCCGGTCACCTCCAGCAGGCACGCCCGCCGCTCGCCGCAGGGCACCAGCGCCTCCGGCCGGCGCTTGTCGTCCTCGGCCGTGTAGAGCACCTTCGGCTGGGCGTTGCTCGTCAGGTCGTACGCGAGCAGCTGGTAACCGGCGTCGTCGCGGGCCACGTAGAGCCGGTCCTCGTGCGCCACCACCAGGTCGTCGTAATCGGCCACCCCGGCACGGGTGCGGACCACCCGGCCGCTGCCCATGTCGATCAGCCGTACGGACCGGTCCGCGCCCACCTGCACGATCCGGCTGACGTCGCCCCGCCAGGGGTCGCGCGGGGAGCCGTCGAGGAAGGCCGGGCCGCCCAGCGCCTTGTCCGTGGTGACCGGGTGGACGCTGGTGCGGGTGTTGTCGTACTCGTCGCGCGGGCTGGGCTGCGTCCACTCCTCGCGGCCGTCGCCCAGGCGCAGCCCGACGAGCCGCTTCCCGGCGCGGTCCACCTGCACCGCGACGCCGTCGCCGAAGAGGACGTCGTCGTTGCCCAGGATCGGCCGGCGCCACCGCTGTTCGCCGGAGGCGCCGTCGAGCAGCAGCAGGTCGCGGGGGGTGTCGTCGCCGATGGCGTCGGCGAAGACGGCGACCGCGCCGGGCAGGGCGACGATCCGCTTCCACCGCTCGGAGGACGCCGCCGTCTGCCTGCGCCACTTCACCGCGCCGGTGCCGGCGTCGACCGCCACCACCTCCAGCCGCCCGTCGTCGAGCGGATACCCGAGGTACGCCCGGTCGCCGAGGACCGCGGTGAACATGTCCGCGGGCCGCTGCGTGCCGGCGGGCACCCGGGTCAGCTGGTCGACGGTGCGGAACTCCAGTGCCGGGTAGCGGTCCCGGGTCAGGTACAGCACCGCCGCGGTCGCCACGCCGGCCAGCGCGAGAACGGCGGCGAGCGAGATCCAGAGCGCCCGGCGTCGGGGGAGCGCCGGCCCACTCCGGCCGCCGCCGGGCGACGGCGACACCGGCGTTCCGGAGACGGGTACGCCCGACCACGGCCCTGCGGGACCGCCCAGGGGTACGCCCGGCGGTGCGTAGGGCGCCCCGCCTCCGGCCGGCACGCCCGGGGCCGGGCCGGCGGCCGGAGTCCCCGGCGGTGCGTACGGTGCCCCGCCTCTGGCCGGTGCGCCCGACGACGGGTGCGCCCCCGGCGCCCACGGCGGTGCGACCGGCGACGGGCCGGCGCCCGGCGGGGCGAACGCTGACGGGCCTGCGTCCGGCTGCGCGAACGACGACGGGCCTGCGTCCGGCGGGGCGAACGGGGTGGCCGGTGACGGGGCGGCGGGCACGGTCGGGGCGGTCGGCGGGCCGGCGACCATGGTCGGCGCCAGCCCGGCGGGCAGGGCCGGCGTGACGCCCTCCGGTCCGGCGACGGCGGTCGGCGTGGGGGCCGGGCCGGCGGGCACGGTCGGCGCGTTGCCGTCCTGGCCGCCGGCACGCCCGGCCGGCGCGGCGGGCTGGTGGGGCGCGGCCGGCCCGTGCGGCGGCCCGTCGGCGGGCCCGGGCTGCGCCGTCGGACCAGGCGGTGTCGATGCGGCGGCCTGTGGTGCCGGCGCGGCGGGATCGGGCTGTGGTGCTTTAGCCGGTCGCGCCGGGACGGCGGGCGCGGGGGGTTGCGCCGGCGCGGCGGCGGGCGCGGCGAAGGCGTCGGCGGACCGGGTCCGCCGGGGCAGGGGCAGGTCGGTCAGCGCCCCCTCGGCCACCGGCAGCTCAGGCTGCTCCAGCACGGTCGGGGCGACGCCCAGCTCGGCGTGCAGCAGCCGGGCCACCATCGGCATCCGGGTGGCGCCACCCACCAGGAAAAGGCCGGAGAGCTGCTGCGGGTCGAGGCCGGCCGCGCCGACCACCTCCCGGGTCACCGCCACCGCCCGGCCCAGCAGCGGCGCCGCCACCCGCTCCAGGTCGGCGCGGGTGAGCGTGACCGCCGCCTCCACACCCGGTACGGCCACCGGCGCGGCCGTGACCCGCGACAGCATCTCCTTCGCGCCCCGGACGTTCTCCCAGAGCTCGTGCCGCTCCCGCCACTGCGTCGCGGACTCCGGGCGGGTCAGCCGCTCCCACCGTGCCGGGTGCGCCTCGGCGACCAGCTCGCCGAGCCGACCCAGCAGGGCCACGTCCAGGTCCAGGCCGCCGAGGTCGTCGGCGCCTCCCGCGGTGACGACCGTGAACCCGGAGTCGCCCCACGGGTCGGCGCCCTCGTTGCGCAGCACCGCGACGTCCAGCGTCCCGGCGCCGAAGTCGAAGACCGCGATCGTCCCACCCACCGGCACCGGGCGGCGCAGCACCTGCGTGTAGTAGCGGGCGGCCGCCACCGGCTCGCGCAGCAGCCGGGTGCCGGGCGGCGTCGGACCGGAGAGCGTGTGCTCGGCCGCCGACGGCCAACCGGCCGTCGCCAGGGCGTCGGCCAGCACCTGGCGGCGGGCGGCGTCCCAGGTCGCCGGGCAGGTCAGCACGGCCGGGGGCAGGAACCCGACCGCCTCGACGGCGGCCCGGGCCACCGCGTGCAGCGTCGCGGCCAGCAGTTCGGCCGGCGGGTACCGGCGATCGCCCAACATGACCGCGGGCTCGTCGATGCGCCGCTTCGGGTTCGGCTCGTACCGGCCGGGATCGGTGCGGGCCAGCCGCTGGGCGTCGCGGCCGGCGTGCAGCAGCCCGTCGGTGTCGGCGTACACGCCGGAGGGGATGATCGGCTGCCCGTCCACGAGCAGCGGGCGGGTGTGCCCGTCGGGCCGGCGCAGCACGGCGACGGTGTGGGACGTGCCGAGGTCGACGCCGAGGGCGTACCCCTCGTGCTGGCCTGCCATCTGCCGTTACCTCCGCGGGACGAGGGGATGCCCGGCCCCGCATCGTACGCAGCAGCCGCACCAGGGCCGATCGCGCCCTGACGCGCGGCTCAGGCTGCGCGGGCCGTCAGCCCACGATCAGGTCCAGGCCGGCGATCTCGTCGGGGTCGGCGACCACCTCGATGCCGAGGATCCGGTCGGTGACCACGAAGCTGAGCACCAGGCGGGTAAGGCCGTCGACGACCACCACCGCTCCCGGCGCACCGTCGACGAACGCCGGCAGCGCCCCCTGTGCCTTGCCCGAGAAGAAGGCGGCCACCGTGGCCGAGCCGCGCGCCTCGCCGGCCCCGCCGATCCGGACGGCCGCGGCGTCGGAGCGCAGGACGACGTGCGGGTCGAGCAGGGTGAGCAGGTCGTCGAAGCGCCCCTCGCGGGACGCGGCGAGGAACGCCTCGACGGTCCCGCGCTGCCGGGCCCGGTCGGCCTCCGGCGCCGGCGACCCGTCCTGTACGCGCCGGCGGGCCCGGCTGGCGATCTGCCGTACGGCGGCCGGGCTGCGGTCGACGACGGGCGCGAGTTCGTCGAAGGAGACCGCGAACATGTCGTGCAGCACGAACACCAGCCGTTCGGTGGGACCGAGGGTCCGTAGCACCACGTCCAGCGCGCGCCCGACCGACTCCGTGAGCATCGCCTCCCGCTCGGGGTCGACCTCGCCGGCTCCGGAGGTGGTCGACTCGTCGGCGGCCACGTCGGCGGGCCGCTCGTGCCGCGCGGCGCTGGATCCCAGCCGGTCGAGGCAGACCCGCCCGACGGTGGTGGTGAGCCAGCCCGGCAGGTTGTCGATGCCGTCGGCGTCGGCGCGGCTGAGCCGCAGCCAGGTGTCCTGTACCGCGTCGTCGGCCTCGGCCCGGGAGCCGAGCATCCGCTGGGCCACGGAACGCAGCCGGGGGCGCTGCTCCTCGAAGCGCTCGGCGAGCAGGTCGGTGTCGCTCACGGCATCGCCACCCCGGCGGTTGTCCCGTCCTGGTGTGGCCCGGGTCACATCTGTCACGTCGCTCCTCCGGCTGTCGACAGCAGGGTGAGGAACCAGGAGCGCTGCGACGGCGAAGGCCGGCAGCGTAACAGGAAGGACCGTGCGAGATGTCCATGCAGGCCCGTATGCAGAACCCCGCGACGCTGCTCCCCGACACGGTGAAGGCGATCAACCTGCTCTACAAGGCGGCCCACTCGGCCGGCGTCCCCGGGAGCACCCTGGAACTGGTCCACCTGCGGGCCAGCCAGATCAACGGGTGCAGCGCGTGCGTCGATTCCGGCGCCCGCAACGCCCGGAAGGCGGGGGAGACCGAGGAGCGGCTGTTCGCGCTGGCCGCCTGGCGGGAGACGCCGTACTTCACCGACGCGGAGCGGGCCGCGCTCGCGCTCGCCGAGTGCGCCACCCGCCTCGCCGACCGGGCCGACCCCGTGCCCGACGAGGTGTGGGACGAGGCCGCCCGGCACTTCGAGGAGAAGGAACTGGCCGCGCTGGTGCTCTGGCTCGCCACCACCAACTTCTTCAACCGGTTGAACGCCACCACCCGCCAGCCCGCCCCCCAGAACTGGGGCTGAGCGGCGTCCGACCCGGGCGTGCGGCGTACGACCCCCCCCCCCCCGGCGGCGCGTACCCGGGCGGCGGTAAGACCGCGGGGCCCCGGCTCATATA
>NZ_JBNCKV010000014.1:0-10302 GCF_049841695.1 Micromonospora sp. DT178 | reverse complement strand
CCCGTGGCAACCCCCCCCCCCGCCCCCCCCCCCCCCACAACGGGGGCGCAGCGCCGGCCCCCCCGGGGGGGGGGCCCCCCCCCCCCCACGCCCGGTCGTCGCGTACCGGGAAGGCGTTCAGACGGCGTGCACCAGCCGGAAGCGCTCGAGCAGCACCTGGGTGTCGTCGTCGACGGTGAAGCCCGGGTCGCCCAGCTCCGCGCGCACCTCCGCGCTGTGCCAGAACGTCTCGTGCCCGGCCCGCCACTGCGCCACGGACTCGTACCCCTCGCCCTCGTCGAGGGCGTGTCGCAGGTCGACGTCGCCGAGCCGGACCACCCGCACGTCGGTCACCTCGATCACCGCGACCCGCCGGCCCGCCGAGTCGACCACCGCCGATCGCTGCCCGACCTCGGGCAGCGGCTCGTCCGCCCGCTCGTAGCCGAGCATGAGGCTGGACGTCGAGGTCTTCGCGCCGGACAGGATCGCGGCCACCAGTTGGTCCCGCAGCGGCCCCGGAAACGCGAACTCCGCAAGCGGAAGATCATCAAGCTCCACGCCGAAAGACTACCCACGTCGCACGGCGGTCGCCTTCCGATCGTCGTGGCGTCGCTCGCCGACCAGTACCCGAGGACTCACCTGGCGGTGGTGCGGCCTCGGCCCTGCAACGAGAACGGCCCAGGTGCGGCGAGAACGCCGGCGACCTGGGCCGGAAGCCGTGGCGCAGGCGACGGGATGGAACCTGCACCCTCAGGTTGAAGAGCGCCTCCCGGCGCTGCCGTGCACCTGCCACCAACGGCTCTCGACGCTAACTACCCTTGATGTACGCGATCGTGGGCTTCTCCGAGTTGTACCGGACGAAATGGTCGGTATTGCTGAAGGTGTTGCACCCGTAACTGTCGCCTTCCTGGTCGAAGAAGTCGTAGTCGTAGTGCTCTTCGTTGGAGAATTCCAGCCGGTAGGCATAGCCGCCGACTTCTTCCCCCGACATGTCAGTATTCGAGTGCAGCTTGTACCTCGAGATGGCCGTCGTGGCCTTGAAACTGGCCTCGGTGGTTATCCAGTCGTCTCCACCAACGGGCCAGTTGCAGCTGATGCCGAAGTCCTTCTTCCCCTTGGGCGCAGCCGATCCGCCCTGGTCCGCGTCGGGTTCGCCGAGGTAGCCCACCTCGTACTTCTTCCCCTTGGCGCTGGTGAACTCCCTCCAGACGATGGCGTCCTCGTTTACTTTGACGGCAACCTTCTTCGCCATTTCCCACCTTTTCGACAGGGCGGTTGTTGCTCCGCCTCGACATGCCCTGGTGCGCGATCAATGGCCACGATAGGTGAGTGATCGGCATAGCGATCTGATTTGCTCACTATCGCCTCGGCCTGGCGGTGTTTCGGTACCATGTCGCGGTGCCGTACCGCCGATCGTGACCACTGCTCGAGGTCGAGCGCACGCATGATCCCTCGGTGGATGCTCGACCGTGGCGTTTCCACCTGAGATCACACCCCGGTCTCTTCACGGGGTGATGCGTCCCCCGTTGCACCAGGTGGTGGTGTTCGTGCCGCGAGCGCGCGTTCCACGCCTCGACGCATTCGTCTCGACGCGCCAGGAAGTCGCTGCAAGCGACGCACCTCGTGGGATGTCAGCTCACGCCGGCCGGCTACCGCGATCGCTGCGGCGTAGGGCCTCGAAGTCCGCCGATCCAGTTGGGCGGTGATCTCCTCGAGGACCTTGAGCAGGACACCTCGGTCTGCCTGCGGGTGCTGAGCGACGAGCCGTAGGAGACAGTTACGGTCCCACGCGGAGAACACGCCCCCAAGCAGCTCCCTGAGCGCCACCGCGTCAGCGCGGACGTCCCGGGCGACGGCCAGGCGCACGAAGGGGTAGGGACTGCGAGCGAGGATGCGCATTCCGGCTGAGTCGACGCGTGGATCCGCGACGAGGTCCAGATAGTCCCGAGGCGTTCGTGACCGTGGAAGCAACGCCTCGATCTCCATCACCGCTCCTCGGCGCGCATCGTCACGCTGCGCTGGCTCACTTTCACGAATGGCCCCTGACCGGCCACGAAGCCGCTGATCCGGGTCCGAGAGATTACCTCCGGCTGGGCTGGCGCGAGAGCGGCCAGGCACGGCGACGACGACGCTGACTGGGGCCGGAGTTCGTGGAGCGGCACGGGCAACCATGGACGTCGTTCGAGCCATAAGATCACCGGCACTGCGCCACCGGGGCGGCAGGGACGCATCCCGGCACGACACCGGCGAGGAAGACAACGCGCGGGGTTGTGCGAGGCCGCGCCAACGGGGAGGTACGAGTGAAGCATCCACTGAAGGTGCTGACCGCTGCCGCGGTGCTCGCGGCGACGGTGGCGGTGCCGGCGGCGCCGGCCGCCGCGGGCGGCACGGGCTGGTGGGCCATGTCCGGCTACCTGGTCAGCAACAGCGGATTCAATCCCAACGAGTCGAAGGTGACGGTCCCGACCGTCCCGAACCTCAAGCTCGCGTACACCGGCACCCCGGCCCGGACCGGCCAGCGTGCACCGGTCGTCGCCGACGGACTCGTGTACACGCAGGACGACACTGGTGTCACGGCCACCGACGAGGAGACCGGCGCGCAGAGGTGGCGCTTCGAGCCGGACCCCGAGAGGTTCCGCTGGCCTTCGCAGCTGGTCCACACGGCCGGCCAGATCGTCTGGGCGGTGAACGACAGCCCCGCCATGCCTGGCGCCGATTCCACGCAGATCTTCGTGCTCGACGCCACGACCGGGACGGTGATCCGGGACTTCCACGACGAGGGCGTGGTCACGCAGATCCTCGTCGACCGGGACGTCGTCGTGGTCTCCGGCGAAAGCCGCTACAGCAGTGACACGCGCGCCTACCGCCTCGCCGACGGGCAGCTGCTGTGGCAGCGCGACCAGTACATGAAGCAGCCGGTTTCGGCGAACGGTCGCGTCCTTGTCTCCGGAACCGGATTGGGTGCCGGACCCCTGACGAGCACCATCGTCGACATCGGCACCGGCAGAGTCATCCACACCACTCAGGACCGTGAGTACCGGCCGCTCGCGGCGGACGAGACGGGGACCAGGTTCTACGTCGGCTGGGGGCACAGCCTGCAGGTCCTTGACGCGACGACCGGCACCCTGACCTGGCTCGCGTCGGGCCTGTACCCGAGGTTCGTGGTGGTCACCCCGACCAGGCTGTACGTCACCTCCACCGGGGGCACCGTCTCCGCGTTGAACCGCAGTACCGGCGCCACGATCTGGAGCCGGAGCATCCCGGAAAGCCAGCACCAGCGGGCGATCATCGCGGGTGGTGTCTTGTACGTCACCGCCAAGAGCGACCGGGTGTACACCCTGAACCCGGTCGACGGTGCCCCGCTGAAAGCGCCAGCGTTCACCGGCGCGGTCGACCAGCTCGTGGTCACCTACGGCAGGGTCTATGTCACCGACGGCATGAAGCTGACCGTCTACGGCCTCTAGCCTCGGTCTTCCACGGCTGTCGGGCACCCAACATCAGTACGGCTGGAACAACAACGGCCCAGGCTCGGCGATCACGTCGCCGACCTGGGCCGGTACTGCTGGAGCGGGCGACGAGAATCGAACTCGCACCGTCAGTTTGGAAGACTGAAGCTCTGCCATTGAGCTACGCCCGCGTACGCCCGGATGCCGTGGGCGCGCCGACAGCGTACCCAATGACCCGCCCGCCTCGCGCAGCCGTATCCCGCCCGGGGGAGCGGCGGGCGGGTCCTGGCCGCGCCGGATGTCCGGTTGGTCCCCCTTCGGCGCGTTGAGGGGCGCCCCGGCACGTCCGGCGGGTCGCGACGGCATACACTGCTGGTCGCCACGGGGTGTGGCGCAGCTTGGTAGCGCACTCGCTTTGGGAGCGAGGGGCCGTGGGTTCAAATCCCGCCACCCCGACTGTCGTCCGCGGCCGGTCGCCGGGGTCGCCCTCCGCGCGGTCCCCGGCCGCTGCCGGTGCGTCCGGCCGGCTCGCCTACACTCGATGGGCTTATCACGCCCAGACTAAAACCGAGATCCGTCAAGGAGTACGCCTGTGAAGAGCACCGTCGAGACTCTGAGCCCGACGCGCGTGCGGCTCGCCATCGAGGTGCCGTTCGTCGAGCTCGAGCCGAGCCTCAGGAAGGCGTACCGGGAGATCGGGCAGCAGGTCCAGGTGCCCGGCTTCCGCAAGGGCAAGGTTCCGGCGGCCGTGATCGACCAGCGGGTCGGCCGGGGCACCGTCCTCAACGAGGCGGTGCAGGAGGCCATCCCGCAGAACATCCTCGCCGCCGTCCGCGAGCACGACCTGAAGACGCTCGGCCGCCCCGAGGTCGAGATCACCGAGTTCAACGACGGTGACTCGCTGAACTTCACCGCCGAGGTCGACGTCCGCCCGGAGATCACCCTGCCGGACCCGGCCACCATCGAGGTGACCGTCGACGAGCTGCAGATCGACGACAGCGAGATCGACGAGCAGGTGAAGAGCCTGCGTGAGCGGTTCGCCACCCTGAAGACCGTCGAGCGGGCCGCCCAGGAGGGCGACTACGTCCAGATCGACCTGAACGCGACCGTCGACGGCGAGGACGTGCCGGGCGGCTCCGCCAGCAACATCTCCCACGAGGTCGGCAGCAAGCAGCTCCTCCCGGGCCTGGACGAGGCCGTCGTCGGCCTGGCCGCCGGCGAGGACACCAGCTTCACCACCCAGCTCGTCGGCGGCGACTTCGCCGGCCGCGACGCCGAGGTGGCGGTGACCGTCCGCACGGTCAAGGAGAAGGAGCTGCCGGAGCTCAACGACGAGTTCGCCCAGATGGCGAGCGAGTTCGACACCATCGAGGAGCTGCGCGGCGACCTGCGCGAGCGGGTCACCCGGGGCAAGCGGGTCGAGCAGATCTACGCCGCCCGGGACAAGGCGCTGGAGCAGATGGTGGCCGCCGCCGAGGTGCCGGCGCCGGAGGGCGTCATCCGCGAGGAGGTCGAGAACCGCAAGCAGGCGATGATCGACCAGCTCGAGCGGATCGGCGCCTCCCTGGAGGAATACCTCGCGGCCGAGGAGAAGACCGAGGAGCAGATCGACGCCGAGCTGACCGAGGCGGCGACCGAGGGCGTTAAGGTCCAGCTGCTGCTGGACACCCTGGCCGACGCCGAGGACGTGCAGGTCTCCGACGACGAGTTCGGCCACGAGATCGTGCACCGGGCCCAGCGCGCCGGGATGGCTCCGCAGCAGTACTACGACCAGCTGGTCCGCTCGGGCGCGGCCGGCGCCGTCTTCGGTGACGTGCGGCGGGGCAAGGCCCTGGCCTCGGTCATGGAGCGCATCAAGATCAAGGACTCGGCGGGCAACGAGGTCACCCTCGACGCGCTGCGCGCCGAGAGCGAGGCCGAGCACAACCACGAGCACTGACGTGCGGGGAGGCCGCCGTCCGCCGCCTGCGGTGGACGGCGGCCGATTCCCTTTTCGGGTACGCCTCGGCGGTGCTGCGCTGATAGCGAACACTGCCCGGACCGGCGCTCTGCCATCCGGCTGAGCGGTTAGTGTCGGGTAGGACGGTACGGAGAGCGAAGGGCTGCCATGACCGACATGCACATCCAAGCGAAGCCGCTCCGGGCGATCGATGCCCGCGGTGGCGACACCATTGGCAACCTCGACGACTCGGTCTACAACCGGTTGCTCAAGGAACGCATCATCTTCCTGGGCAGCGAGGTGACCGACCAGGTCGCCAACCGCATCTGCGCGCAGCTCCTGCTGCTCGCCGCGGAGGACCCGGACCGCGACATCAACCTCTGGATCAACTCGCCGGGCGGTTCGGTCTACTCCGGCATGGCGATCTACGACACCATGCAGTTCATCGACAACGACGTCTCGACCGTGGCGATGGGCATGGCGGCGTCGATGGGTCAGCTGCTGCTCTGCGCCGGCACCAAGGGCAAGCGTTACGCCCTGCCGCACGCGCGGATCATGATGCACCAGCCCTCCGGCGGTCTGGGCGGCACCGCGTCCGACATCGCCATCCAGGCGGAGCAGATGCTCTACACCAAGCGGATGTTCCAGGAGCGGGTCGCGCACCACACCGGCCAGAGCCAGGCGCAGATCGAGGCGGACTCCGACCGCGACCGCTGGTTCACCGCCCAGGAGGCCCTGGACTACGGCTTCATCGACAAGGTGATCATCGGGGCCGCCCAGGTTCCGGATGGCGCCGGGACCCTGAGCTGAGGAGCTGACGATGACCGACCTGAGCCTGCCGCCCCAGTTCGCGGCCGTGCACAACCGCTACGTCCTGCCGTCGTTCGTCGAGCGCACGTCGTACGGGGTGAAGGAGTCCAACCCCTACAACAAGCTCTTCGAGGACCGGATCATCTTCCTCGGCGTCCAGGTCGACGACGCGTCGGCCAACGACGTGATGGCGCAGCTGCTGACGCTCGAGGGCACCGACCCGGACCGCGACATCATCATGTACATCAACTCGCCCGGTGGTTCGTTCACCGCCATGACGGCGATCTACGACACCATGCAGTACGTCCGGCCGGACATCTCGACGGTCTGCCTCGGCCAGGCCGCCAGCGCGGCGGCCGTGCTGCTGGCCGCCGGCACCCCGGGCAAGCGGATGGCGCTGCCGAACTCGCGGATCATCATCCACCAGCCGGCCACCGAGGGCGGCTACGGTCAGGGCTCGGACATCGAGATCCAGGCCCGGGAGATCCTGCGGATGCGCACGCAGCTCGAGGAGATGCTCTCCCGGCACTGCAACCAGCCGATCGAGAAGGTCCGCAAGGACATCGACCGTGACAAGATCATGACGGCCGAGGAGTCCAAGGAGTACGGGCTGGTGGACACCATCCTCACCAGCCGCAAGAAGGGCCTGCTGGCGGCCAACGCCGCCAGCTGAAACGCTCGGGTCGCGGTCGGCCGGGAGTCTGCTCCCGGCCGACCGTCTGACACACCCGTTTTGGGGGTCGGAGAAACCTCCGCCAGCGGGTAACGTCGGGTCTGTGCCGCTCCACCGGTCCGCCGGCGGGGTGAACGAGCGGAGTGAAACGAGGCGGACGCTTCCACGTCCGCAGGCGAGGGCCGGGTCTCCGGCCGACGAGTGCAGGGAGAACGTAGGTGGCACGGATCGGTGACGGCGGCGACCTACTGAAATGCTCGTTCTGCGGTAAGTCGCAGAAGCAGGTCAAGAAGCTCATCGCAGGCCCCGGGGTCTACATCTGCGACGAGTGCATCGATCTCTGTAACGAGATCATCGAGGAGGAGCTGGCCGAGTCCGGCGAGGTGAAGTGGGAAGAGCTTCCCAAGCCGATGGAGATCTGCCAGTTCCTCGACACCTACGTCGTCGGGCAGGACCAGGCCAAGAAGGCGCTCGCCGTCGCGGTCTACAACCACTACAAGCGGATCCAGGCCGAGTCGGCCGGCGCGCCGGGCTCCGGCAGTGACGCCGTCGAGCTGGCCAAGTCCAACATCCTGCTGCTCGGCCCGACGGGATGCGGCAAGACCCACCTGGCGCAGACCCTGGCCCGGATGTTGAACGTGCCGTTCGCCATCGCCGACGCCACCGCGCTCACGGAGGCCGGCTACGTCGGCGAGGACGTGGAGAACATCCTCCTCAAGCTGATCCAGGCCGCCGACTACGACATCAAGCGCGCCGAGACCGGCATCATCTACATCGACGAGGTCGACAAGATCGCCCGTAAGTCGGAGAACCCGTCGATCACGCGGGACGTCTCCGGCGAGGGCGTCCAGCAGGCACTGCTCAAGATGCTGGAAGGCACGGTGGCGAACGTGCCGCCGCAGGGCGGGCGCAAGCACCCCCACCAGGAGTTCATCCAGATCGACACCACCAACGTGCTGTTCATCTGCGGTGGCGCCTTCGCCGGGCTCGACCAGATCATCGAGGCCCGCACCGGTCACGGCGGAACGGGCTTCGGCGCCCGGCTCCGGTCGGTCTCCGAGCGGTCGACCGACGACATCTTCAGCCAGGTCATGCCGGAGGACATGCTGAAGTTCGGGCTGATCCCCGAGTTCATCGGCCGGCTCCCGGTGATCACCAACGTGCGCAGCCTCGACCGCACCGCCCTGGTGCGCATCCTCACCGAGCCGCGCAACGCCCTGGTCCGGCAGTACCAGCGCCTCTTCGAGCTCGACGGCGTCGAGCTGGAGTTCGAGCCGCCGGCCCTGGAGGCGATCGCCGACCAGGCGATGCTGCGCGGCACCGGCGCCCGCGGCCTGCGCGCGATCATGGAAGAGGTCCTGCTCTCCGTGATGTACGAGGTGCCGAGCAACCCCGACGCCGCCCGGGTGCTGATCACCCGCGAGGTGGTGCTCGAGAACGTCAACCCGACGATCGTGCCCCGCGAGTTCACCGGCCGGCGTGCCCGGCGGGACCGCGAGGAGAAGTCGGCCTGATCCACCGTCGCCGCGCCCGACCGCTCCGGTCGGGCGCGGTGTCGTCTGCTGGTCGCGATGTCCGCCGCGTCGACGCTGCACGACTCCGGGAACTCGACGCCGTCCGCGCCCGGCCCGGCCGGCGCCGAGGGCTCGACCCACCCGTGACCCGGGAGCCCCGCCAACGCCCTTCGACGCTGTCGCCGCGCCCGCTCCGGTCGTACGCTGATCCCCATGCGTGTCGCCGTCTGCCAGCTGAACTCCCGGGAAGACCGTAAGGCGAACCTCGCGGCCGCCGAGGCCCTGCTGGAACGCGCGGCGGCGGCCGGCGCGGACCTGGCGCTCCTGCCCGAGTGCGTCGACTACCTCGGCCCCACCGCGGGCCTCCCCGAACCGGAGCCGGTCGACGGCGAGGTCGGCCAGTTCTTCGCCGGCGTCGCTCGGCGGCTGGGCATCTGGCTGATCGCCGGGTCGATCCGTGAGCGCGGGCCGGACCCGGCCCGCGCCTGGAACACCTCCCTGGTCTTCGACCGCTCCGGCACGCTCGCCGCCAGCTACCGCAAGATTCATCTGTACGACGTGGAGATCCCCGGCCGGGTCTCCTATCTGGAGTCGGCGACCGTGGCGCCGGGCGACCAGCCGGTGGTCGTCGACGTCGAGGGCCTTCGCGTCGGCCTGTCGATCTGCTACGACCTCCGGTTCCCGGAGCTGTACCGGCAGCTCGTGATCGAGGGCGGCGCCCAGTTGCTCGTGGTGCCGGCGGCCTTCATGGTCCACACGGGTCGGGATCACTGGGAGGTGCTGCTCCGCGCGCGGGCGATCGAGAACCAGTGTTTCGTCGCCGCAGCGGGGCAGACCGGCGACCACGAGCCGAGCCGGACCTGTTACGGGCGCAGCATGGTGGTCGACCCGTGGGGGACGGTGCTCACCCAGGTGCCCGACGGCCCGGGCCTGGCCGTCGCCGACCTCGACCTCGACCGGCTGCGGACCATCCGCGCCGAGCTGCCGAGCCTGGCGAACCGCCGCCTCTGACGCTCACCCCTGAA
This sequence comes from Micromonospora sp. DT178, assembly GCF_049841695.1. Lineage (NCBI taxonomy): Bacteria > Bacillati > Actinomycetota > Actinomycetes > Micromonosporales > Micromonosporaceae > Micromonospora > Micromonospora sp. DT178. The sequence goes on along the minus strand of NZ_JBNCKV010000014.1, from coordinate 916 downwards.
GCAGTACGCCCAGCACGGCGAAGCCAGCGATCGCGGCGGCCGTTACCAGGAGTGCCGTCGTCATGCGGGAGCGACCACGGCGGGCCAGCCGAGCCACCGAGACCAGGACGACGAAGACCACGAAGGCGCCGATGACCAGCTGCCAGAAGGGCAGCAGCAATCCCGTCAGCGCGTCCTCGGCGAGCACGGTCACCCGGGTGCGCGGGAGGTCAGCCATGACAGACACTCTGGCACGCCGGGGCCGCCTTCGGACCCCACGCGGTCATCACGAATGCGCGACCGCCGGCGGTCGCGCCAGGTGCGCAGTGATGGATGCCGATTTGCCTTCTCCGAGCGGGCGGCGTAACTTTCTCTCTGCACGCGGGAGGCCGGACAAACCGGCCGACAACGGCACCAGGCTCGTGGCGGAGACGCCGAACGAGGCTGAGGATCCGGGCGGTGCGAGGACACTCCGAGATGGGGTTGCGATCGTGAGGCCGACCGGGTAGGGTTCGAAAGCCGGCAGGAGCCGGGCGGATGGCCACAGAGTGGCAATCGGCCGGTCTGCGGCTTCCCACGACAGCAACGACCGCCGTGATACGGCGAGCGTCATCGTGGACCCGGAGCACTTCCCTAGATCACCTCGGACACGAGGTTGACGGCGGGAAGTGAACCAAGTAAGATAGAGGAGTTGCCCCAAGCGGGTTCCCACGATGTGGGACGCCTGAGTGGTGTGTGGTTGTTCTTTGAGAACTCAACAGGGTGCTTGATAAGCCAGTGCCAAATTGATTTATACCCCGGACTGGCAAGCCATTCGTGGTTTGTTGGTCTTGGATTCCTTTGGCAACACTTTTTGTTGCCGGGATGACTGTTTCAACAAGTTTTTGTTGGAGAGTTTGATCCTGGCTCAGGACGAACGCTGGCGGCGTGCTTAACA
>NZ_JBNCKV010000013.1:27520-202727 GCF_049841695.1 Micromonospora sp. DT178 | reverse complement strand
TGCTCGACCGTGCCCCACCCGCTGGAGGGACGCTGCTGGAACAGGCCCTGCGAGTCGTGGTCGTTGCGGTCACCCAGGTGACCCAGGTTCTCCAGCTTCGACTCCTGCAGCGCGGTCGCGATGGAGACCACGGCGGCCCGCTCGTTCATGCCGGCCTTCTTCGTCGCGGCGATGATGGCCTTGACGTTGGCGACCTGCTCGTCGGACAGGTCGATACGCGACTGCGCACCCTGCACACCATGCGGCACCAGCACGCCCATGTCCGGCTTGTCCGCCTGCACGGCGACGGCGACAGCGGTGGTGTCCACGGTCGGGGCGCTGGTGTGGGTGGTGTCGGTCATCGGGCCGGCGGCCACACCACCGGCGAACGCCAGACCGGCGATACCAAGAACGCTGTTACGAATGAACGTGTTCATCAGAGATGCTCCATTCGGGGGTTGGCACCCGCACCGAAGGGGGACTCGGCCATGCGGGTGCAAGCACCGTCCGGCGCTCATGAACTCAGGGGGATCTCCGGCGTCTCGCCGAAGGGAAGAGACCAGATCGGCCGTATCGACCGGGGATCAGATCGGCCGTGTCGGCCGGGAAGATCGGGCTGTTCGCGGGGCGGGGGATGCCCTCACGTCGGCCGGACCATGTGTAACGACCGCCGGCCCGCCATCATTCCGGGGCCGCACCATCGGTGTAGCGGCGCGTCCTTGCTCGGTCGTACGCAGGGTGTAACGACCCCGCCCCGGCCACGATTCCGCCCCCACGATGCCCCCGGTCACACCCCCAAACCGGACACCCATCCCGAATCGGGAGCCCGATGACGCCTGCCCGCCCCATGCCGCACCGGACACCCGAGACGTGACCGGACACCATCCGCGGCCGGGGCCGAGGCGCGACCTTTGTGGGGACCTTGGTACGAGACGGCCCGTGGCGGGGCGGTCTCGTACCAGGAGCCACCGGTGCCGCCGAGCGGCACTCATGATCGGTTGACGCTCCCCCGGGCCCCCCGCTGCCCTCCGCCCGGGCCCACGTCAACGGATCATGAGACGCGACCGTGGACCAACCAGCCGTGGCCGAGGACGGTGAGCGGGCACCGACGGGGTGTGGCCCGCCGTGCCCGGAGCAGGGATCAAGCCTGACCGCCCGGAGCCGGCACGGCGGGCCACACCCCCCACGGCGACACCGCAACCAGTGGCGGCCGATGACCGCCAGGGCGGCGACACGAGGACCGCAACCGTGGCCATCCCACGCACACCAGTGGACGACCGACGGCGGGCGCAGGTCATAGGGTGGTCCCGTGGCGACCCTTCTGCTTCTGCGACACGGCCGGACGACCGCGAACGCGGACGGCGGGCTGGCCGGCCGCCAGCCCGTGGAGCTGGACGAGACGGGCCGGGCCCAGGCGAGCGCGGTCGGCGAGCGGCTGCGGGCGGTGCCGCTCGCGGCGGTGGTGACCAGCCCGCTGATCCGGTGCCGGCAGACCCTGGAACTGGCGTTGCCCCAGGCCAGCCCGGTGGTGGAGGAGGGGCTGATCGAGTGCGGCTACGGGGCCTGGGAGGGGCAGCCGCTGAAGAAGCTCGCCAAGGAGCCGCTCTGGCCGGTGGTCCAGCAGCACCCGAGCGCCGCGGTCTTCCCGGAGGGGGAGTCGATGGCGGCGATGGCGGCGCGGGCGGTCGCCGCGGTGCGTACGTGGGACGCCCGGATCACCGCGGAGCACGGCCCCGAGGCGGTCTGGCTGGCGTGCAGCCACGGCGACGTGATCAAGGCGATCGTGGCCGACGCGCTCGGCGTACACCTGGATCTGTTCCAGCGGATCGTGGCCGACCCGGCCTCGGTGACGGCGATCCGTTACACGCCGCTGCGGCCGTTCCTGGTGCGGCTCAACGACACCGGCGGCGACCTGGCCGGGCTGGTGCCACCGCCGCGCAAGCGGCGCCGACGGGCGGCGAAGGCGGCCGGCGCGGCCGACTCCGACGCCCCGGTCGGCGGCGGCGCGGGAGCGGGCCGGTGACGGGCCGGCGGCGCCCCGGCCCACGGCCCCACGGCACGGCACGGCCTCAGCCGGGGCGTTGCCGGGGCGTGGCGGTCGTCCCGTCCGCGACCACGCCCCTATCCGGGCCGGGAGCCCTGTCGACGACCACGCCCCGGCGCGGGCCGGGAGCCCTGTCGACGACCACGCGCCGGTGCGCGCCCGGGCTCCCGCCGGCCGCCACGCCCGGGTGTGGCGCGCGGTGCGCCGGGCGCGGCGGGCGCACGGCGATTCGCGTCGGTGGGGTGCGCGGCGCCGTGGTGCGCCGGATAGGGTCGTGGGTATGACCCACCAGGTGCACGCCTTCGAGCCGCCGGAGCGGTTCGTCGCCGGGACGGTCGGCCCGCCGGGGGAGCGCACGTTCTTCCTCCAGGCGCGCGGCGGTGGCCGGCTGGTCAGCGTCGCGCTGGAGAAGGTCCAGGTGTCGTTGCTGGCCGAGAAGCTCGAGGAGCTGCTCTCCGAGGCGCAGCGCCGCTTCGGCGTGGAGCTGCCCGAGCCGGTGGCCGTCGTCGGGGACAACGACCCGCTGGACACGCCGGTCGACGAGGAGTTCCGGGTCGGCACGCTCGGGCTGGCGTTCGACGTGGACACCGCGACCGTGGTGATCGAGGCCATCGCCGTGGGCGAGGCGGAGGTCGAGGTCGAGCTCGGCGAGCCCGACGACGACGAGGACGCCGAGGACGAGGACGAGGAGCCCGACGAGGACCTCGACCGGCTCCGGGTGCGGCTGACCCCCGAGGCGACCCGCCAGTTCATCGAGCGGGCCCGGCGGGTGGTCAACGCCGGTCGTCCACCCTGCCCGCTCTGCGGCCAGCCGCTGGATCCCGCCGGTCATCTCTGTCCGCGCCACAACGGTTACCACCGGTGACGTCGTCGGATCTCCAGCCCCGACAGGACGGTGAGGCCGCGCTCCGGTTGCTCCGGGACGGCCACCTGGACCTGGAGGGGCGGCTCGTCGACGCCTCCAACACGACCCTGCGGGGCATCCTGACCCTCGACGGGGTCACGGCCCGCTGCGTCTACAAGCCGGTACGCGGCGAGCGCCCGCTGTGGGACTTCCCGGACGGCACGCTGGCCGGCCGGGAGGTCTCGGCGTACGTGGTCTCCCGGGCCACCGGGTGGGACCTGGTGCCGCCGACGGTGCTGCGCGACGGCCCGTTGGGGCCGGGATCGTGTCAGCTCTGGATCGACGAGCCGGAGGAGGCCGAGCCCCTGGTCGGGTTCGTGCCGGCCGACGCGCTGCCGCCCCGCTGGTTCGCGATCGCCGCGGCCCGCGACGACGACGGCACACCGTACGTGTTGGCCCACGCCGACGATCCCAGGCTGGCGCGGCTCGCGGTGCTCGACGCGGTCATCAACAACGCGGACCGCAAGGGCGGGCACGTGCTGGTAGGTCCGGACGACCGGATCTACGGCGTCGACCACGGGGTGAGCTTCCACGTCGAGGAGAAGCTGCGCACGGTGCTCTGGGGCTGGGCCGGCCGGCGGCTGCCGGCGGACGCGGTGGAGATGCTCGACGGGCTCGCCGGCCAGCTGCCCGGGGCGCTCGGCGCCGAACTGGCCGACCACCTGACCCTCCGGGAGGTCGCCGAGGTGGTGGCCCGGGTCGACCGGCTGCGGCACACCGGCCTCTTCCCGCAGCCGTCGCAGGACTGGCCGGCGGTGCCCTGGCCCCCCATGTGAACGCGCGTCGCGCGGCCATCTGGCCCCGCCGTCGCGCCCCCCGAGGCTGTCACGATGATCACTGTGGGCCGGTCCTGCCGCGCCGCGCCGGCTGGTTAGGCTGACGGTCATGGACTCTTGGGCGGGACATGAGGTGCCGCGGCTGCCGGGCAGGGGCCAGCCGCTGTCGTTGTTCGACTCGGCGCGGCAGGGCACCCACACGAGCGATCCGGCCGGCACCGCGACCATGTACGTCTGCGGCATCACCCCGTACGACGCCACGCACCTGGGCCACGCCGCCACCATGATCACGTTCGACCTGGTGCAGCGGGTGTGGCGGGACGCCGGCCGGGACGTGCGCTACGTGCAGAACGTCACCGACATCGACGACCCGCTGCTGGAGCGGGCCGAGCGCGACGGCGAGGACTGGAAGGTCCTGGCGATGCGGGAGACCGCACTGTTCCGGGAGGACATGGAGGCGCTGCGGATCATCCCGCCGGCGCGCTACGTCGGCGCGGTGGAGTCGATCCCCGACATCGCCGACAAGGTCCTCCTGCTGCTCAAGGACGGGGCCGCGTACCGCCTGGACGACGGCACCGGCGACGTCTACTTCGACCTCGCCGCCTCCCCCCGCTTCGGCTACGAGTCCAATCTGACCCGCGAGCAGATGCTGGAGATCTTCCCCGAGCGCGGGGGCGACCCGGACCGGGCCGGCAAGCGCGACCCGCTGGACCCGCTGCTGTGGCGCGGCGCCCGCGAGGGCGAGCCGTCCTGGCCGGGCGGCGAGCTGGGAGCCGGCCGCCCCGGCTGGCACGTCGAGTGCACGGTCATCGCGCTCAACCTGCTCGGCGACCGGATCGACGTGCAGGGCGGCGGCAACGACCTGATCTTCCCCCACCACGAGTGTTCGGCCGCGCACGCCGAGCGGCTCACCGGCGCGGCACCGTTCGCCGCGCACTACGTGCACGCCGGCATGATCGGCCTCGACGGCGAGAAGATGTCGAAGTCCCGGGGCAACCTGGTCTTCGTCTCCCGGCTGCGCGCCGACCAGGTCGACTCGATGGCGGTCCGGCTGGCCCTGCTGTCCGGGCACTACCGCGCCGACCGCGCCTGGACCGACGAGCTGCTCGCGACGTCGCTGGAGCGGCTGGCCCGCTGGCGGCGGGCCGCCGCCGCGCCCGCCGGTCCGTCGGGCGACGAGTTCCTGGCCGGCGTACGGTCCCGCCTCGCCGACGACCTGGACTCGCCGGGCGCCCTGGCGCTGGCCGACGGGTGGGCCGAGGCGACCCTCGCCGGCACCGCCGAAGACCCGGCGGCCCCCGCCCTCTTCGCCGCCACCCTGGACGCCCTCCTCGGCATCCGCCTCTGACTCCACACCCGACCCTCGCCGCACGCCGGGCCGCCGCCCGCCCAGAAGGGGCGTCGGTCGGCCGCGGCGGGGGCACTGGTGGTGGAGTTCACGGCTACGATGCCTCGATGGACACCTCGGCCGCCCGCCGTCTCGATCCCGGCCGGCTCGCCGCTCTGGCCTGCGCCGCGCTCCTCACCCTCGTCGCGGGTCGGCTGCTCGTCGACGGCATCACCCTGCAGAACCGGGCCGGCGAGGAGAGCGCGGCCTCGGCGTCGCGGATCTTCGGGGGCCTGCTGCTCGCCATCATCGCCCTGAGCTGGGCCGGTGGTGTGGCCTACCGGGGTGGCGCCGCCGGGCGGCTGCCGTTCGGTCTGGTGATGTGGTTCTGCGGGGGATTCGGCCTGCTCGGGGGCTACTGGGCGAACCGGTCGGAGGTGCTGCTGTGGGTGATCGCGGCGACGTTCCCGGTCGCCGTGCTCTCGGTCGTCCTGCACGGACGGTGGCGGACCCGGCAGCTCGACCTGGAGCGACGGGCCGAGGAGCGCGCTACGGCGCTGGCCGCCCGAGGCCGACCGACGCCCGGGGTGATCATCGGCGTCGAGCAGACCGGCCGGATGTACGGCGACGATCCCGAGTTGCGGCTGAACGTCCGATTCACCGTCGACAGCCGTGAGCGGAGCGGAACCGCCAGTCGCTTCTACCCGGGGTACGACCTGCCCCGGACGGGTGACCAGGTCACGGTCCGCTACCTGCCCGAGGACCCCTCGGCCCTCGAGATCCAGGAGGACCGGCGCCCGCCGACCCTGGCACCGCCAGCGCAACCGGCGCACCGCGGGCCCGAGTTGGCGGCGGAGCTGGAGCGGCTGGCCCGGCTGCACCGGGACGGCGCCCTGACCAACGCCGAGTTCAGCGCCGCGAAGGGGCGGCTGCTGAGCTGACGGCCCGTCCCGTCAGGGTAGGCGGTCGGGTGGGGGAGTCAGCCCAGGACGAGACCGGGGTCGGGCGCCGGGTCCGGGGCGGGGGCGGGGATCTTGTACTCCTCGGTCAGCGTGGTGACCGGGCCGGGCCAGGTGGCCTGGGCGACCTCGATCGGCTTGCGGTGGCCGTCGTAGGCGACGTGCAGCAGGTGCAGCACCGGGGTGTCGGGGCGGATCTGGAGGATCTCGGCCTCCTCCCGGCTGGGCTGGCGGGCGCTGATGGTGTCGGTGGCCGAGACGTACCGCCGGCCCGTGGCCTCCTCGGCCTCCTGGTAGAGCGGCCGGCCGAACGCCTCGGCGCGCTCCAGCGAGGTGCCGGCGGCGTCGGCGGGCAGGAACCACGAGGCGCCCACCTCGACGGGGGAGTCCTCGGTGCGCACGAGGTGGCGCCGGCAGAGCAGGTCGGTGCCGTCGGCCACCCCGAACGCGTCGGCCACCTCCGGCGGGGCGGGGGCCCGGCCGACGGAGACGAGCTGCTGCCGGTACCGCGCGGCCAGGTCGGTGTGGTAGCCGCGGAAGCCGCCGTAGCGGCCCCGGGAGAGCCGGTTGAGCCGCCGCCGGGTGCCTCGGACGTACGTCCCGGAGCCGGGCTTGGTGATCAGGATGCCCTCGACCCGCAGCTGGTCGACGGCGCGCTGCACGGTCTGCTTCGCCACGCCGAACATCTCGGCGATGGCCGGGATGGACGGCAGCCGCTCGCCCGGAGCCCAGTCGCCGCGGCGGATCTGGGCCTTGAGCTGCGCGGCGATCTGCCGGTGCGGGAACTCGGCCGCCCCCGGATTGATCTGCATGCCCGCCTCCTCGATGACAGCTAGGTTCCTAGGATGCCCTAGAGGTGGTGACCGCGCCAGACCGGACACGCCAAAACACCGGCCCCGGACGACACGCGTCCGGGGCCGGTGGGGCAGGCAGGAGTGCTACCAGGAACCGGCGGTGGGGCCGGCGGAGCCGCCGCGGCGGCGCAGGTACTTCTCGAACTCCTGGGCGATCTCGTCACCCGTCAGCGGGGTGATGCCCGCGTCACCGACGCGTTCCTCCAGCTCGCGCACGTACTCGCCGAGCTCGGCGTCCTGCTCGGCGGCGCTGCGCACCCGCTGCTCCCACTCGGCGGCCTCCTCGGCCAGGTCGGCCATGGGAACCGGCAGGTCGAGCACCTCCTCGACGCGGTGCAGCAGGGCGAGGGTGGCCTTCGGGCAGGGCGGGTTGTTGGCGTAGTGCGGCACGTGCACCCAGAAGGAGACGGCGTCGACCTCGGCCTTGTTGCAGGCGTCGTGCAGCACGCCGACGATCCCGGTCGGCCCGTCGTAGCGGGTGGGGGTGAGCTGGTAGCGCTGGGCGGCCTCCGCGTCGGAGGCACTGCCGCTGATGGGCAGCGGCCGGGTGTACGGCACATCGGCCAGCAGCGCGCCGAGCACGACCACCCGCTCGACCTCCAGGCTGTGGCAGATCTCCAGCACCTGCTCGCAGAAGGTGCGCCACCGCATGCTCGGCTCGATGCCCCGGATCAGCACGACGTCGCGTTCGGTGCCCTCGGGGCTGGCCACCATGAAGCGCGTCGTCGGCCACTCCACCCGGCGGGTCTCGCCCTCGGCCATGGTGATGGTGGGGCGGCTGACCTGGAAGTCGTAGAAGTCCTCCGGGTCCAGCTCGGTGACCTGCCGGGCCTGCCACACCTGCTCCAGGTGCTCGACGGCGGCGGTCGAGGCGTCGGCGGCGTCGTTCCAGCCCTCGAACGCGGCGATCGCCACGGGGGACCGCAGCACCGGCAGTCCGTCGAACTCGGTCATGCCGTCACCTCACCCTGCTCGTCGGGGGCGGCGCCGGGACCCGACCCGGTCGTCCGCCCGCCGGGCGTGGTGCTGTCGCTGTAGTCCTTCACGTCCGTCAGCCTACGTGTCGGGGCGGGATGCGGCCCGTCGGCCGCGCCGGTCGGGCCCAGCGACGGCCGCTCATACCGCGATGAACCGGACAGCGTGATCCCGCTGACACAATGTGGGAAGGCACGTGCGGGGTAATCGATCGGGCGGCGACGGCACTAACCTGATTCCGTGCGGACCTCATTGCTCGACGTACTGGCAGACCGGATTCTCATCGCCGACGGCGCCATGGGCACGATGCTGCAGGCGGCCGACCTCACCCTGGACGACTTCGAGGGCTACGAGGGCTGCAACGAGGTCCTCAACGCCACCCGGCCGGACGTGGTGCGCGGGGTGCACGAGGCGTACCTGGCCGCCGGGGCGGACTGCGTCGAGACAAACACCTTCGGGGCCAACCTGGCCAACCTGGGTGAGTACGACATCCAGCACCGCATCCGCGAGCTCTCCGAGGCCGGGGCCCGCCTCGCCCGGGAGGCCGCCGACGCGTACGCCACCCCCGAGCGGCCCCGCTTCGTGCTGGGCTCGATCGGCCCGGGCACCAAGCTGCCCACCCTCGGGCACGCCGACTACGCGACCCTGCGCGACGCGTACCAGGAGAACGCCGAGGGCCTGATCGAGGGCGGGTCGGACGCGCTGATCGTGGAGACCTGCCAGGACCTGCTCCAGGTCAAGGCGGCCGTCGTCGGCTCGAAGCGGGCCATGGCCCGGCTCGGCCGGACGGTGCCGATCATCTGCCACGTCGCCGTGGAGACCACCGGCACCATGCTGGTGGGCAGCGAGATCGGGGCGGCGCTGGCGGCCATCGAGCCGTTGGGGGTCGACCTGATCGGGCTGAACTGCTCGACCGGGCCGGCCGAGATGGGCGAGCACCTGCGCTACCTCTCCCGGCACTCCCGGATCCCGCTGTCGGTGATGCCGAACGCGGGCCTGCCGGTGTTGACCGCCGACGGGGCGTACTTCCCGCTGACCCCGGTGGAGCTGGCCGACGCGCTGGAGCGGTTCGTCACCGAGTACGGCGTCTCGCTGGTGGGCGGCTGCTGCGGCACCACCCCCGAACACATCCGGGTCCTCTCCGAGCGCCTGCACGGCACGCGCCCGGCGCCCCGCGAGCCGCGGCACGAGGCCGGCGTCTCGTCGGTCTACCACCCGGTGCCGTTCGCCCAGGACGCCTCCCTGCTGATGGTGGGGGAGCGGACCAACGCCAACGGCTCCAAGGCGTTCCGCGAGGCCATGCTCGCCGGCGACTGGCGTGCCTGCGTGGAGATCGCCCGTAGCCAGGCCCGCGACGGCTCGCACCTGCTGGACCTCTGTGTCGACTACGTCGGGCGCGACGGCACGCAGGACATGCGGGAGCTCGCGGGCCGCTTCGCCACCGCCTCCACCCTGCCGATCATGCTGGACTCGACCGAGCCGCCGGTGATCGAGGCGGGGCTGGAGATGCTCGGCGGCCGGTGCGTGGTCAACTCGGTCAACTTCGAGGACGGGGACGGCCCGAATTCCCGCTACGCCCGGGTGATGCCCATCGTCCGCGAGCACGGCGCCGCCGTGGTGGCGCTGCTCATCGACGAGGAGGGGCAGGCGCGGACCGCCGACTGGAAGGTGCGGATCGCGGGGCGGCTGATCGACGACCTCACCGGGCGGTGGGGGATGGACCGCTCGGACATCCTGATCGACGCGCTGACGTTCCCGATCGCCACCGGCCAGGAGGAGACCCGGCGCGACGGCATCGAGACCATCGAGGCGATCCGGGAGATCGCCCGCCGCTATCCGGGGGTCAACTTCACCCTCGGCATCTCCAACGTCTCGTTCGGGCTCAACCCGGCGGCCCGGCAGGTGCTCAACTCGGTCTTCCTGCACGAGTGCCGCGAGGCCGGCCTGACCAGCGCCATCGTGCACGCCAGCAAGATCCTGCCGTTCAACAAGATCCCCGACGAGCAGCGGGAGGTGGCGCTGGACCTCGTCTACGACCGGCGTCGCGAGGGCTACGACCCGGTGCAGAAGTTCATCGAGATCTTCGAGGGCGTGGACGCCGCGTCGGCGCGGGCCGGGCGGGCGGAGGAGTTGGCCGCGCTGCCGCTGGAGGAGCGGCTGAAGCGGCGGATCATCGACGGCGAGCGCAACGGCCTGGAGGCCGACCTGGACGCGGCGATGGCGCAGGGGCGCAGCCCGCTGTCCATCATCAACGACATCCTGCTCGACGGCATGAAGGTCGTCGGCGAGCTGTTCGGCTCCGGTCAGATGCAGCTGCCGTTCGTGCTCCAGTCCGCCGAGGTGATGAAGACCGCCGTGGCGTACCTGGAGCCGCACATGGAGACCGCCGAGGACGGCGGCAAGGGCCGCATCGTGCTGGCCACGGTGCGCGGGGACGTGCACGACATCGGCAAGAACCTGGTGGACATCATCCTGTCCAACAACGGCTACGAGGTCGTCAACATCGGCATCAAGCAGCCGATCAACGCGATCCTGGAGGCCGCCGAACAGCACCGGGCCGACGCGATCGGCATGTCCGGGCTGCTGGTCAAGAGCACCGTGATCATGAAGGAGAACCTCGCCGAGATGGCGTCGCGCGGGGTCGCGGAGCGCTGGCCGGTGCTGCTGGGCGGGGCGGCGCTGACGCGGGCGTACGTCGAGGACGACCTGCGGGCGATGTTCCCCGGCCAGGTGCACTACGCCCGGGACGCCTTCGAGGGACTGTCGCTGATGGACCGGGTGATGACGGCGAAGCGCGGTGGGGCGCCGGTGATCGACCCGGAGCGGGAGGCGGCGCTGGCGGCCCGGCGGGCGCGCCGCGAGCGGCAGCGGGCGATCGTCAGTGAGTCGCTGCCGGAGCTGAACGACGCCTCGGTCCGCTCCGACGTGGCCACCGACGTGGCGGTGCCCGCCCCGCCGTTCCTGGGCACCCGGGTGGTCAAGGGCGTGCCGCTGGCCGACTACGCGGCGCTGCTCGACGAGCGGGCCACCTTCCTCGGGCAGTGGGGCCTGCGGGGGGCCCGCAGCGGGCAGGGCCCGTCCTACGAGGAGCTGGTGGAGACCGAGGGCCGGCCCCGGCTGCGCTACTGGCTGGACCGGCTGATCGCCGACCAGGTGCTGGAGGCGGCCGTGGTGTACGGCTACTTCCCGGCGTACGCCGAGGGCAACGACCTGGTGGTGCTGGACGAGAACGGGCACTCCGAGCGGGCGCGGTTCTCCTTCCCCCGGCAGCGGCAGGAGCGGCGGCTCTGCCTGGCCGACTTCTTCCGTCCGCGCGGCGACGAGCTGGACGTGGTGGCGTTGCAGCTGGTCACCGTCGGGCAGCCGATCAGCGAGTACACGGCGAAGATGTTCGCCCGCAACGAGTACCGCGACTACCTGGAGGTGCACGGGCTGTCCGTGCAGCTCACCGAGGCCCTCGCGGAGTACTGGCACCGGCGGATCCGCGCCGAGCTGACCCTGCCGGGCGGCCGTACGGTGGCCGACGACGATCCGGCGGACCTGGCGGGTCTGCTGCGCACCGACTACCGGGGCTGCCGGTACGCGTTCGGCTACCCGGCCTGCCCGGACCTGGAGGACCGGGCGAAGATCGTGGAGCTGCTGGGCGCGGAGCGGATCGGCGTGCAGCTGTCGGAGGAGTTCCAGCTGATGCCGGAGCAGGCGACGGACGCGATCGTGGTGCACCACCCGGAGGCGAGCTACTTCAACGCCAAGTGACGCCGGCCGCCCGGGCCCAGATCGCACCCTGGGTCCCGCCCATTACCGTGCGGACCACTCCGCTGCCTGTCGGCAGTCTGCCACGCCTGGCATCTCCTGTTGCTGTCCACAGCAACGGCTGAGACGAGGACCGCAGCCAGCGACCGAACCCGAACCATCGCCCGAGGTCGCGTAGGTGGACGGACGTTGCCAGACGGAGCGCCTAGCACTTACGAATGAGGGGTCGGAAGGCGCCGATGCCGGGTCTGGACTTGGCGGATAAGTGCCATGTCCATGGAACGATCGTGGCGTGACGGTCGTGCAGCTGCCCGAGGGTTCATGGTGGGACTGGGATCTGCTTGGGTGGAACGGTTCGGAGCTGAGCATCGCCGCCGGGCACGACCTGACGTACCACCACGGCGTGGAGCTGGTCTTCACCGATGTCCACTACCTCGCCTGTCCGACCCGGTTCTCTGATCCACAGTTCCGTGAGCCGACCTCGGACGAGTATGAGACCGTGCGTGCATTCGTCGGGGAGGTGCCGCCCGCGGTTGTGGCGTTCGACGTTGAAGCCGTGGTCGGTTGGAAAGTCCTGCCTTGTGTTGTTGCGGCAGCCTCCGTCAGGATCGTGACGGGGCTCGTCTACCGCTACTGGCGAGAGGACCTCAAGGAGGGGGAGCGGTTGGCCTCCTTTCTACGACGGCCCGACGGCGGTCAGTGACGGGAGCACAGCAGCGAAGTACTGCACCCGCCTCATCCACAGGCAACCGGGCCAGACCGGGCCCTGCCGGTCGACCACGTCGTCCGGGGCGTCCACACCGCCTCCGCGTGGACTTCACCGCCCCTTGACCACTTGATCTCTCCATCCGAGCATCTGGATGGCGAGCTGGGTTGCGGGCTCTCAGGACAATGTTGGCATGAGTCAATCTATGAGGCGCCTGACCGGAGTTGTCGGGCAGGTCGGACGCCCCCGCTGCCACTGCGCTCTTGACGATTATTTGCACCGCTCCTGGGCGACCTTGGGCAACCGTGGGCCCGGTGGGTGACGGTCGTGGTCGCTACACGTGTGGAATCAGCCTGGTGGCTCGTCTCGTCCTCCCCGTTGACGCCTCATATCCCAGAATGGACATCCCGGGACTCTGAATGGAATCATCAAACATCTTGGCAATCGTGGCGATAGCGACTGCGGTGCTGTCTGCGGTCTACAGCTACCGCCTGTCGCGGCGGGCTCATCACATCTCCACCTACTACGGCGTCATCGGTCTCTTCAGGGAGCTGGATAAGATCTTCATAGAATATCCCGACATTCGGCCGTATTTCTATGACGGGAAGCCTCCCGATGTCGACGATTCAAATCGCCACAGAGTCCGCGCTGCGGCGGAACTGGTCCTGGATACGTTTGAGTGGATCTGGCATCGGCGGAAGGACTTGAACGCCAAGGGCGAAGAGGGCTGGAGGGCGTACATCGTGGACACCTTTTCTTCCAGTCCGGCACTGCAGCAGCACTACGTGAGATCCGCGTCCTGGTATCCAGGGATCACCCGTTTGATCGCTGATCATGCGATTGTCCTGAAGGCTGGAGCGGTCGACTCAGGCGATGTGAGCGTCGGTGAACGTGGCGGCCGGGGCCGCTTCGAGGGTACGCATCAGGGAGTGTCCATCGAGGGGAACGGCGGATGACGCTCACCCATGACCGCCGCGATCGCGGCGTACGGCCGGTGGGTGTCGTCGCTGGGCCGGTGCTGGCGCTCGACGTCGAGGTTCGTCATCGGCCCGAGCTGGTACCTCCCGTGCGGATGGGCTGACTTTGCATGGGCGATGAACTCGGGCACCATGTCGATTCCCATCGCATCTCACCGAGCCATCATCACAATCCCCACCTGGAGTACCAGCGGCCGCATCGATTGCGGCGGTGCGTCGTCGCCGCTCGGCAGCAGGTGCGTCGGAACCCCCAGGTTGAACCAGAGCCGCGGCGTGGGGGCAAGGAGTCGTCCTGGACATACGGGTACCGCAGAATGGCGACGTGAAGACCGAGCGCCGTCGCCGCGGTCCGGATGGAGTTGGTGGACGACCTGGAAGGGCTGCCCGGCAGTTCCGACGGCTGTCTTCTTGCTCTGAGCTTGGAAGTTCCGGTCGGCCTCTGTGCCGGAGACGTCTGGTGGGTTGAGGGCGAGGTGCTGTACGTCCGGCGAGGGGACGCGCCGGCTGTGGCCCATCGAGGTCGCCTCGAATGGCGTCGGAAGTGGTAGCGCGGGGGCCTGCGGCATCGCCGTGAGCGGGGACATCGTCCTCCTCGACGCCCCAGCCCACGCCGGACCTCGACCTCTCGGACGCAGCGATGGATGCTGGTCGTCATTGCGCAGATCGTCTGCGTGGCCGTCCATGTGCACGCCCGGCGGCCACGAGGCGTGGCCGTCCGCGTCTGTGACACCGACCCGGCCGCCGCGGCGACGCCCCACCGCATCGTCCGCTTCCGCAGCACTGCGGCTTCGTTTCGTTCCTGCCATCTGTCGATCCGTCCGAGGCCGGGAGGCCTGCACAGGATCCGGGGCAGTTCACCCTGGTCGGGCCCGGGCGCGGGCCGATGGATCGTGACGCGCCCGTCGCGCAGGGGCGGGTCGGTCAAGGTGTTGACACCGGCGAGGAAGGTGCTCCAGAGTTACTGGACTAGTCCAGTATTCGCACGGTACTCCACACGAAGGTGGATCGAATGGCCACAAGATCGAGATCGAGGGCCGCGCTGTCGCTGCTGACGGTGGTGACGTTGGCGGCCGGCCTGCTGGCCCAGGAATCCGAGGACGTCCAGGCAGCCGGCTTCGAGGCGGCCGGCGAGCGGGCGGCCGGCGAGCGGGCGGCTCACGGCCAGTCCGGCCCCCGCGATGACCTGACCCTGCCCGACGGCTACGCCGATCGAGTGAACCACGCGCTGGAGCAGGGATCCGACCACTGGGGCGAGAAGTTGCTCGGCCTGCCCGACGGTCCGACCCTGGCCAACGTCAAGCCGCTGCTGGTGCCGGCCAACCACGGTGGCACGACGGACGCCGCCTCGCCCTGGTACTACCTGCCCTTCACCTACCCGGCGCCGGACCCCACTCGGTGGGCCGAGGAGCGGGACTTCTCGCTGCACGTCGCCGACGGCAGCGAGCTGATGTCGCAATGGTCGGACTCGCGGGCGACCCAGCGCGTCCGCTTCTTCGTCGGCGCGGACGGGGCCGAGCGCTACGGCCAGGCCGAGGCGAGGTCGGGTGCCCCCCGCCTGACCGGCGGATACCTACCGATCCTCGCCAACTCGTATCGTGACGCCGCCGGGGTCCGCTACGAGCGCGAGTCGTTCGTCACCGAGCTGACCCCGGGTGGCCCGGCAGTCAGCATGCTCCGGTTCGTCGTCAGCGGGCCGGCGAAGGCGCGCCCGAGGCTGCGGCTGAACGTGAGCCGCGACAAGGTGGCGGACGTCGTCGCCACGCCCGGACGGCTGACCCTCGACGGGAAGACCGTGGTCGCGTACAGCGGTGCGGCGACCTGGTCCGCGCCCGACCTGAGCTTCACGCCCGACCTGAGCCGCGGGAAGGCCGAGTTCTATCTGGTCGTGCCGAACGAGCCGGCCGAGCTGCCCGCCGACCGTCCGTCGGCCAAGCTCTACGACGCCGCGAAGTCCCGCACCGGCGCCTACTGGACGGCGCAGCTCAACGCCGGCGCCAAGGTCCGGCTCCCGGAGCGGTACGCCGCGGACGCCATGCGCAGCACGCTGCTGAACAACCTGGTGATGGGCTTCAACCTGACCGTCGGGAACGGCTACGAGTCGCTGGACAAGTCCTTCGCCTGGGTGCCGGAGATCGCGGCGACGGTCACCTCGCTCGGGGACTTCGGCTACCAGGACAAGGCGCGCGCGAACCTCACCGAGATGCTGCGACGCGGCCAGGGCAGCTTCTTCGTGTCCTGGGAGCGCGGGATCAAGCTGCAGACGGTGGCGACGTACTACCTGCAGAGCAACGACGGGTCGTTGCTGCTGGAGAACCTGCCGACGTTCCGTGACTGGCTCGCCGACTTCAAGCGGCAACGCGTCGCGGACCCGAACGGTCTGCTGGCCAAGACCCGCTACGCCTCCGACATTCCCGAGCCGGTCTACGGCCTGCACCACCAGTCGGAGGTCTGGCGCGGGCTGCGCGACGTCGGTGTCGCGTTGCGGCTGATGGGCCGTGCCGACGAGGCGAAGCCGTTCCTCGACGAGGCGGCCGGTCTGCGCGCGGCATTGCTGGGCGCGGTGGAGAAGTCGAAGACGGTGCTGCCGGACGGTTCGGTGTTCGTGCCGATCGCGCTGCTGGATCCGGCGTCGTCGAAGCCGTACGACAAGGTCACCACCGACTTCCTCGGCAGCTACTGGAACCTGATCATGCCGTACGCACTCGCGACCGGGCTGTTCGAGCCGGGTAGCGCGACGGCGACCGGACTACGGGACTACCTCTACAAGCACGGGTCGCTGTTCCTCGGCCTCACCAGGTTCAACCTGTCGACCGCCGATCCCGGTGTCTGCCAGAACATCCGGCACAACCAGTGGCCGGCGGCGCCCGGATACAAGTCCAGCGGCATCGACCAGCAGTACGGCTACTCGCTGATGCGGTTCCTGGCCGACAACGCCGAGTCCGATCGCCTCGACCTGAGCTTCTACGGGATGCTCGCGCACAACTTCACGCCGCACACCTTCGTCGGCGGTGAGGGCGCCACGATCTCGCCGTGCCCGCAGTTCGGTGAGTACTACCGGTCGCAGTACTGGCCGCCGCTGTCGCCGAACAACGCCACCTACCTTGAGGCGGTGCGCGGCCTGCTGGTCAGCGAGGACCTGAACGCCGACGGCGTGCCGACCCGGCTGCACCTGGCGCCGGCCACGCCGCGGCCCTGGCTCGCGGACGGGGAGCGGATCGAGGTCGCCGACCTGCCGACGTCCTTCGGCCCCGTCGGGTTCGCCTCCTCGTCGGAGCTGACGGACGGCCGGCTGACCGTGCGGGTCGACCCACCGCGCGCGGCCACCGGACGGGCGCCGCTGACGGACGTGGTGCTGCACCTGCGTGCGCCGCGCGGTCACCGGCTGACCGGGGTCACCGTCGACGGCCGCCCGGTGACGTTTGACGCCGAGCGCGAGCTGGTCGACCTCGGCCGGCCGACGACGGCGGTCACGGTCCGGGCGACCTACCGGGCGGTGAAGGTGGCCGACGCGCCGGGCGCGGAGGCCACGAAGGTGACGACCCCGCGTACGTTGCTGGAGCCGGGTGAGACGTTTGCGCTGGACCTGGAGGTCGAGGCGCTCGGGCAGGGCACGGTCGGCGGCACCGTCGAGGTCGGCGTTCCGGCCGGGTGGACGGCGCGCGACCCGAAGCTGCCGTTCCGCGTGAGCAGCAACCAGAGACTGGCCTGGTTCGAGCTCGCGACCTCGGTCCGGATCCCCACCGATGCGGCGCCCGGGAGCTACCGGATCGACGTGGTCACCCGTCCGTCCGGTGGTACGGCGCGGACCACCTCGTTGTCGGTCCGGGTCGCCCGACCGGATCCGGCGGACTACGCCGCGCTGGTGAAGCGGGACGCGCCGGTGGGCTACTGGCGGCTCGGCGACGCCCAGGGCCAGCCGGTGGTCGATGCCTCCGGCAACGGAAACGCTGGTGCCTACCGTGGCAGCGTCGGCCGGTCCCAGCCAGGGGCGATCGCCGACTCCGCCGACACCGCGGTCCGGCTGGACGACGGCTACGCCGAGATTCCGGACAGCGCCTCGCTCAGCGTCACCGGTGCCTACACGTTGGAGGCGTGGGTCAAGGACGCGGCGGGTGGACCGCAGGGCATCGTCGAGAAGTACGACGGCGGCGACTGCCTGCCGTCGCGCAACGGCTACGCCCTGCGCCTGGTCAACGGCAACAAACTGCAGGCGCTCACGATCGCCGACGAGGCGCAGTCCGGCGCGTCCAGCCCTCGCAGCGTCCAGCAGGTGCGATGGCACCACGTGGTGGCAGCGTATGACGGGACGACGCTGCGGACCTACCTCGACGGGCAGCTGCAGACGTCCACCCCGGTGGCCAAGGCGCCGACCGACGGCAGGGGCAGCCTCAAGCTGGGCGCCCGTGGAGACGACGCGGCGGACCGCTTCTTCGGCGACCTCGACGAGGTCGCGATCTACCACAAGGCCCTGACTCCGGGTCAGATCGACTCGCACTACGTCAAGGGTGTGCTCGGCAACCCCGGCCCGTCGCCCAGTGCGCAGCGCTCGGGTGGGAGTGCGGTGCAGGGCAGCTCAGCGCCGGCTCCGGCGGTTTCGGCAGCCGGGCAGCCGTCGACGAGCAGGCAGCCGGCGGTCACCGCCCAGTCCTCCTACGCGGCGCAGGTGCTGGCCGACAAGCCGGTCGGCTACTGGCGGCTGGGTGAGCGATCCGGCACGAGCGCCGAGGACTCCTCCGGCACCGGCAACCGTGGCGCGTACGCGGACGCGGTGGCACTGGGCCGCCCGGGCGCGCTGACGGGCGATCCGGACACCGCCGCCGAGCTGACCGGCGGCCACGTCGCCGTACCGGACTCGGCCCCGGTGAGCGTCAGTGGCTCGTTCACCCTCGAGGCGTGGGTGAATCTCAATGACGTCTGCGGTCAGTACGGCGTGGTCGAGAAGTACGACGCGCCCGCCTACAACGGCTACGCGCTGCGCGTCCTGCCCGGAGGCAGGATCAGCGCCCTCACGTTGGGCGCAGCCGGGCAGCTGGCGTCGGTCGAAGGGCAGACGGTGGTCACGCCGGACAAGTGGCATCACGTGGCCGTGGTCTACGACGGGTCGACCCTGACGGTCTACCTCGACGGACGACCCGACGGCTCGGCCGCCACGAAGGTGAGCCCGACCGACGGGGCGGGAAGCCTCAAGCTGGGGGCCCGTGGTGACGACGCCGGTGCCAGGCTCGCCGGGCTGCTCGACGAGGTCGCCGTCTACGACCATGCCCTCACCGCCGACGAGGTCGCACGACACCACTCGGCCGGCACGACGGGCTGACCCCCGACGCCACGTGTGAGGCGTGGCGCGGACATGAGGGCGGCCACCGCACGATCGTCGACGGTCCGTGAGGACCACCGGAGATCGTGCGGTGGCCGCGGCGTAGACCCTGGCCGGTGGCACGTCATCCGCGACAAGGAGGCGTGTCACCGGCCGTCCCGTGCGCGTGGAGCCGGGCCGCACCGCGACGGCGACCGTGCGGAGGCTGCTGTCGACGGGTGGAACGCACGACGTGTTGGTCCCTGGCCGACCGCGGGCCCGGCGACCCCGGCGGGCTCCGGCGGGCGCACGCGTCGCGGAGGTCGTGCCCGTGGTGGTGGCCGTGGCCGCCGACCGGGTCGTCGGGGTGCACCGCGATCCGCAGGCGATGCGGCGGCTGTCGCGCCCGGTCGTGGGGGACGCCGACGGCGTGTGGGTGCCTGGTTGGTGGAGCAGTTCGGCCACCCCGACTGCGTCCTGATCGCCGACGAGGCCGGCCTGCTGAGGGGTGTGCAGTCAGTCGGGGTGCGGCGGCAGCACAGCGGCACTGCCGGGCGCATCGAGAACGCCCAGGCCGGACCGTTCCTGACCTCCGCCTCGCCCCTGGGCCGCGGCCGGCCGACCGCCGGCTCCACCTACCCGGGACGACCTGGTGTGCCCGGCCGGCCCCGAGCCGCGGAGCGGCCGGCGTCCACGACGGGGCGACCGCTGCCGGGAACCGGCCCGGCGATATCACTGCGGCGCTGGCCCGCGGCGTCCCCGCACAGGGATGACCGGCGACGACGTCCACGGCGCCGGGGCTGGGCTCCGGGCCGAGCAGGAGCGTCGCGGCCCGGGTCGGCTCCGTGCGGTCGGCTGCGGCCGGCGTCGTACCGTCGACGCCGGCCGCACCGCGCTGTACGAAGATCGACTGGGTGGTGGCGGCCCCGTGCGAGTCGACGACCACGCCGGCTCACCGCTGAGGGGTGGCCGCGCGGCTGCGGACCCGGCGGCGCGGAAGGACCGGCACCCGAGCTCACCGGACCCACGTAGCCGCGTCGAGCAGCGCCCTGCTCGTGGTGCTGGTGTCCGAGCCCGGATCAGATGAAGATCGTGCGGGCCGGGTCGAGGAAGTCGGTCGCGATGACCTGGGCGGCGCCGTACGGCATGGTGTCGAAGCCCTTGTAGTTGTGCCAGGCCTTGATCTGCCCGTCGGTCTGGATCAGCGCGATCTCGGAGCGGCCGTCGTCGTTGAGATCCATGAACCGCACCCTCGCGGGGTCGGTGAACCCGGCCGCGATGACGACGGTGTAGCCGTACGGCGAGGCGGCGAAGCCGAGGTCGTTGTGCCAGGCCTTGATCTGGCCGTCGGTCTGGATCAGGGCGATCTCGGACCGGCCGTCATCGTCCAGGTCGGTGAACACGGTCCGGGCCGGGTCGGTGAATCCGGTCGCGATGACGACGGAGTTCCCGTACGGCGAGGCGGCGAAGCCGAGGTCGTTGTGCCAGGCCCTGATCTGGCCGTCGGCCTGGATCTGGATCAGCTCGGACCTCCCGTCGTTGTCCAGGTCGGCGAAGCGCACCCGGGCCGGGTCGGTGAATCCGGTCGCGATGACGACGGAGTTCCCGTACGGCGAGGCGGCGAAGCCGAGGTCGTTGTGCCAGGCCCTGATCTGGCCGTCGGCCTGGATCTGGATCAGCTCGGACCTCCCGTCGTCGTCGAGGTCGGCGAAGCGCACCCGGGCCGGGTCGGTGAAGGAGGTCCCGATGACCGCGGCGGCGCCGTACGGCATGGCGTCGAAGCCCTTGTAGTTGTGCCAGGCCTTGATCTGCCCGTCGGCCTGGACCAGGGCGATCTCGGCGCGGCCGTTGCCGTCGAGCGAGGACTTGCGGCTGCCGCCCTGCACCGGTAGGCCGTTGACCCAGCGGAGGTTGATCGAGTACATGTGCCTGCTGCCGTCGGCGACCGCCGCGTGCATCACGACCTTGTCGCCGCCGCCCAGCCCGTCCTGGGCCGTCACGACGTCCGCGCCACCCGGACCGCAGAGTCCCGTGTTGGCCTGGGTCATGAAGGCGTTCGGCGCCGGCGTCCAGGGGCCGGTGACCGTCGGCGCCGTGGCGTACGACGTGTAGTAGCCGCAGCTGGCGAAGGACCCACCGGAGTAGAAGAGCACCATCTTGTCGTCACGCTGGACCAGGTCCGGCGCCTCGATGATCTGGCCTGCCGCGACGGTCAGCATTGCCGTCGTCGGACCGACCAGGGTGGTGCCGTTGTTGGTGACTTGGCTGACCCAGAGCGTGGACGGCCGGTTGATGGCGTTGCCGTCGTTCTTCCAGGTGAGGTAGCGCGTTCCGTTCCGCGCGACGAAG
Source organism: Micromonospora sp. DT178 (assembly GCF_049841695.1). Lineage (NCBI taxonomy): Bacteria > Bacillati > Actinomycetota > Actinomycetes > Micromonosporales > Micromonosporaceae > Micromonospora > Micromonospora sp. DT178. Next base: position 181,831 of record NZ_JBNCKV010000013.1, on the reverse strand, counting down.
GTGTTCGCGTCGATCGCGCCGCCCTGGCTGAGGGGGCAGATGAGCGGCCCCGATCCGTAGGGCACGAACCCCCCGAGCGGCGAGGACGCGAGCGCCACGCCGATGCACTGACGGCCAGAGGCGGCGTCCTGGGCCGTGTAGGTGAGGGTCAGACTGCCGTCAGGGTTGGGGTGCACGTCGGGTGCCCAGGTCCTGCCGGCGACGGCCCAGCTGCCGGGTCCGCCCGGCATCGCGTCACCGAGGACCTGCCACGGCCCGTCGATGGTGGGCGCGCTGGCCACCGGGAGGTGCCTGAAGTCGTTGGTGGCGTAGGCGTACCAGGTCTGGCCGATGCGGACCACGTCCGGGTCCGCGAACCCTTGTGCGATGAGCTTTCTGGGGCCTTCGGCTACGGCGGTGACGGCGCTCGGGCCCGCCGCGACCGGCGCGGCCGGCACGACGAGGGCGACGGAGGCAAGCGCTGCGAGCATGGCCGCGTGGGCCTGGCCGCGGCGGATGGGCGGGATACGCATGGCGATCTCCCTTCGGGGTCGGCCGTCGATGTCCGCGGCACGACCAGATACCGGCCTAGGCCAGTATCGTGAAGTCCGACCGAGTTGATGTCAATGGCTCGCTACGCGCAGCGACCCGGACCAGCACTGTCGTACGCCGGTAGGGGGTTGACGTGGCCGGGTGTGGCATGGATCCTCGTTATCGGTATAGACCGGTCGGCCACAACCGATCCCAGCGCGGATGCCAGCCCGGCCCGGACGACCCTCCGGGAGCCCCTTTCGCGCGGCCGTCGGCTCCGACCCCGACGGCCGGCCTCGTCCCTGCTGACTCGACCAGACCGGCGGTCGCCATGTCGGTCGGTCCTCGCGGTGGTCCGCTCACCGCACGCCACGCCGGACCCTCACGGAACCACGGCTGGCCCATATCGAATGAGTGGAGGTTCGATGTTTCTGTTGCGCTCGTTTCGCGGCTGTCGCCGCACCGGCGTGTTGGCCGGATCGGTCGTGCTCGCCGTTGGCCTGGTGAACCCCGTGCCGGCTCGGGGGGAGACCAAGGCTCCTGATCGGGTGGGCGTGGCGCGCGTCCTTCCGACGCCGCAGCGCGTGCAGGCGCGAGCGGGATCGGTCGTCCTGCCCGACCACGTCGACGTCGTCGCGGGTGCGGCCGCGGATCCGGCCGCCCGGCAGTCTCTCGTGGACGTGCTCGGCGCGCGCGGGGTCACCGCCAGGGTCGTCGGAAGCGCGGACATGTCGACACCGCGTCCGGTGATCCTCCTCGGCGGACCGAACGAGACGTCGGCCAGCGTCGCCGCGCTGACTGCTCTCGGGGTGCAGGGGCCAGCGGGGCTGCCCGGTGAGGGGTACGTGCTGGCGGCCGGGCACGATCGGCTCGGGCGACCGCGGATCGTCCTCGCGGGGGTGGACGGCGCGGGCACCTTCTACGCGGTCCAGTCGTTGCGTCAGCTGCTCGTGTCGCGAGGCGCCCGGGTGGCCGTCGACGGCGTGGCGGTGCGCGACTGGCCGGGTTACCGGATCCGTGGGGGCATGGAGTCGTTCTACGGACCCGTGTGGTCGCAGGAGGACCGGCGCTCGCAGATCGAGTTCCTGGCCCGGCACAAGATGAACCAGTTCTTCTACGGGCCGGCGGACGACCTGCGTACCGGATCGCACTGGGACTCGCTGTACGACGAGGCGGAACTGGGCCGGCTGAAGGAGATCCTCGACCTGGCGACGTCCCGTCATGTCGACTTCGTGTACCGGATCTCGCCGGAGGCGCCCCTGGCGCCCGGCCGCGGGATCTGCCACGTACGCGACGCCGATCGGGCCAAACTGCTGGCGCGCCTGGCGCAGCTGTGGGAGATCGGGGTCCGCAGCTACGTCATCGCCTGGGACGACGTGTCCGGAAACTTCGCGTGCCAGGAGGACCGGGACGCCTACCAGGGCGATCCGTCGCCGCTCGCGGCGGCCCAGGCCGGGGTCACCAACCTGGTCCAACGCGAGTTCATCGAGAAGCGCCCCGGCGCCAGCCGCATGGTGACGGTGCCGACGGAGTACTGGGGCATGACGCCCACGCCGTACAAGAACCGGTTCGACGAGTTGCTCAGCACCGAGGTCGACCTCTACTGGACGGGCTCGGAGGTGGTCTCGCCGCGCATCACCGAGGACGACCTGCGGGCCGCTCAGGACGTCTGGCCGCGGCACCGGATCATGATCTGGGACAACTACCCGGTCAACGACTACAGCCCCAACAGACTCCTGCTGGGCCCACTGGTGAACCGCGACGCCGGCATGGCGGACGACGTCCTGGGCATCTCGTTCAACGGACTCGTCCAGCATCAGGAGGCCTCGCAGATCCCACTCGGCACGCAGGCCGACTACGCCTGGAACCCCGGGGCCTACGACGCCGAGCGCTCATGGACGCGGACTCTCGAGACCATCGGCGGCGACGCGTACGAGCAGCTGCGGCTCTTCGCGGAGAACAACAAGGCCAGCGCCCTGGACAACACCGCGCGGCCCCAGTTCGCCGCGCTCGTCAACCGGCTCATCGCCGACTACTCGGCGGGCCGAGCGGTGGACGCCCAACTCGACCGGCTCGACCGCGAGCTGCGCCGTCTGGAGGAACTCCCCACCACGCTGCGGGCGCAACTCGACAACCCTCTGCTGCTCAAGCAGATCGAGCCCTGGCTGGACCGGGTCGGCACAACCGGTCAGGCGGGCCGGGCGGCGCTGGCGATCCTGCGGGCGCAGGACCGGGGGAACGGCGAGGCCGCCTGGCTGGCCCGGCGGGAGCAGGCGCGTGCCCGCGGCATCCTCGACAGGACATCGCACCAGATCAGCCCCGGCCCGGTCGACGAGCTGCTCAGCTTCGCGGCCGCGCAGAGCGACGGCTACATCGGTGACCGCTGGTACGGCGACCTCGGGGCCCCCACGGGCCTACCGGCTGCCGCCCAGGGGTCCGCGCTGGGCAACCTGACCGACCGGCGCGACGACACGGCCTACGTCGCGGCCAGCAAGCCGCAGGACGGCGACGCGATCACGGTTGCGATCACCAAGCCGCACCGGCTGTCGGCGGTGACCGTGGTGCAGGACGCGACCGCTCCCGCCGACGGCGTGATCCAGGCGCTGGTCGACGGCGCCTGGGTGGATCTCGGACCGCTCGCTGACGGGTTCACCAAGGTGCCGGCGGCGGACCTTCCGGCCGGCGCGGTGCGGATCCGGTGGGCGTCGGGCAGCGCGGCCCCGCGCGTCTACGAGATCGTCCCGCACTACTCCGACGTGTTCAGCGGTGCCGTCTCGGTCGATCCGCCCGGGTCGCTGATCGCGCCGGGGGAGACGAAGCGGTTCCAGGTCGCCGTCGAGGTGTTCGCGGATCACCGGCTCAGTGGACGGGTGACCGCCACCGGCCCGGACGGCTGGACCCTCGACCCGGCGACGCAGGTGTTCCGTGCCCGGCCGGATGGCCGGACCATCGTCGCGAGCGTGCCGGTGAAGGTGAGCGTCCCGGCCGGCGCGGAGCCGGGGCGCCACCAGGTCACGGTGGCCTTCAACGAGGACGGCGCACCCCCGGTGAAGGTGTCGCTGCCGATCCTGGTCGGGCAGCAGAGCTACCCGAACCTCGTGACCGGGGCGGACCCGGCCGGCTACTGGCGCCTCGGCGACCCGGTTGGCTCCAGCACCGCGGTGGACAGCTCCGCCAGCGGACGGAACGGGACCTACCTCGCCGGCGCCCAGCCGGTCGCCGAGGGCGCGATCACCAGTGACCGGGCGGCGGACCTCTCCGCCGGCTACATCGAGGCGCCGCGAGGCCCGCGGACCGACCTTCAGGGCGCCTTCACGTTGGAGGCGTGGGTGAAGCTCGACAGGCTCGCCCCGGCGCCGGGGCAGGCGGTCATCGAGAGCTACTCCGGGCCGGCGGTCAACGGGTACGCCCTGCGGGTGACCGACGGCGTCCTGCAGGCGTGGTCGCTCGGCGCCGCCGGGAAGGGGCACGGCCTCGTGACCGGCCGTACCCGGCTGACGGTCGACGAGTGGCACCACGTCGCCGCCGTCTTCGACGGGTCGCGACTGACCGTGTACCTCGACGGCGTCGCGGACAACAGCGTCGCGACGTCGGTGCCGCCCGGCAGCGGTACGGCGAGCGTCAAGCTCGGTGGCCGTGGGGACGACACGTCCCAGCGGTTGCAGGGCGACCTCGACGAGGCGGCGATCTACGATCGTGCCCTGACGGCAGCCGAAATCGAGGCGCACCACCTCACCGGTCTGCGCTGACCGGCCCTGCGGATGCGCGTCAGCCGCCCTGGGACGGGGGGCTGACGTGCATCTGGATGGCGTACCGGTCGCCGCGGTAGAGCGAGCGGCCGTACTCCACGACCTTGCCCATGTTGTCGACCGAGATGCGCTCTATCAGGAACGCCGGGGTCTCCTCGCCGACTTCGAGCCGTTTCGCCTCGGTGTCGGTCAGCCGGGCGATGGTGACGGTCTGCCGCGCCGATTCGAGCCGCACCCCGAAGACGTGGCCCAGAACCTCGTACAGCGAGTCGTCGCGCTCCATCACCTTCAGCAGGCTGGGGAACCGTGCCGCGGCGAGGTTCGTCCGCTCCAACGCCATCGGGATGCCGTCCGCCGTGCGGATCCGCTCGATGTAGTGGGTCGGGTCGCCCGGGGCGATGTCGAGGTTGGCGGCGACCTGGCGGGCGGCCGGGCGGGTGCGGGCGCGGTACGACTTGGCACCCGGTGTCATGCCGCGCATCCGCATGTCCTCGCTGAACGAGCGGAAGATCTCCGAGTGGGTCAGCGTGGGGTGCTGCACGAAGGTCCCACGCCCGGGCACGCGCCGGACCATTCCCTTCGACTCCAGCGCGTCGATGGAGCCCCGGACGGTCATCCGGGCGACTCCGAACCGTTCGGCGAGGACCCGCTCCGAGGGGAGCAGCGCACCGTCCCGCGAGTTCAGGACCATGGCGGTGAGGACGTCCCTGATGTGCTCGCCCTTGCCGCCGTTGCGCTCCGCCGGCAGGGACTCAAGGGCCCCGTCGCTCGGCTCATGTCGCGTCCTTGGCACGAACCAGTTCTCCTTCCTACGCAATTCAAGCCATCGTACGGGCAAACGCCCGGACGGCTGGTGAGGTCGGCGTAACCGTTGACCTCCGGTCTATACCAGTATTAGCCTCGGCTGGTCCGCCACGTCCAGCGGGGTGGCGGCCACGACGATCGGAGATGCGATGCCCAGAAGACGCGGTGTGCTGGGGGCGGCAGCGCTGCTCGCCATCACCCTTACTGCGTGTGCGCCAGGCAGCGGGGGCGGCGGCGACGACGCCGTCAACCTGAAGGTCTGGGGCTGGCGGCAGGAGGATGTCGCGGCATACAACAAGATCTTCCAGATCTACGAGAAGGCCCACCCGGGCGTGACGGTGGAGTACCTGCCCTACAAGAACACCGAGTACGACACGATCCTCAAGACCGGCCTCACCGACTCCAGCGGCCCCGACGTCGCGCAGCTGCGCTCCTACGGGCTGCTCCAGCCGCTGGTCGCCGCCGGCAGCCTGGTGCCCCTCGACGACCAGGTCGACAAGCTCGGCGGCTTCCCGAAGCCGGTCCTCGACGGCGCGAAGGGCGAGAAGGACGGGCGCGTCTACGGCGTTCCGTTCGCGCTCCAGACCCTGCACGTCATCTACAACAAGAAGATCTTCGCCGACAACGGCATCGCCGCCCCCACCACGTGGGCGGACATGATCGCGGGCTTCGACAAGCTCAAGAAGGCCGGCGTCACCCCGCTGGCGAACACCGTCACCGACAAGTGGATGCTCCCGATCGAGCAGGAGATCTTCGGCGCCACGACGTACGGCGGCCCCGACTACCTGACCAGGATGCTCGACGGCTCGGCGAAGTTCACCGGCACGCCCTGGGTGAACTCCCTCGAGGCGTGGAAGAGCACCCAGAAGTACTGGCCGGCGCAGGCGTCCGGGGTGAGCTACGCGGACGCGCAGGCACTCTTCACCTCCGGCCGGGCCGCCGCGTTCCCCGGCGGCGTGTGGGAGATCGCCGGGTTCAAGAAGGCCAATCCGCAGCTGGACCTGGGCATCTTCAACGTGCCGCCCGCGCCCGGCGCGGCGGTCGACAAGACGCTGGTTCCCGGCTACGTCGACGGGTCGTTCGGCGTCTCGGCGAAGTCGCCCCGGCGGGACGCGGCTCTGGAACTCGTGCGGTGGATGGCGACCGAGGAGTTCGGCCGCGCCCTGGCCACCGAGCTCCACCAGATCTCCGCGGTGCCGGGCGTCCAGCCGCAGGACGAACTGCTGGCCCAGGCACTCCGGGAATACCAGGCGAACCCGAGTCCGTACGTCACCTACGCGTACTTCTCCGGCGGCACACCCACCGCCTGGGACCTCGCCTCCGAGGCGTTCTCCGACTACGTCCTCGGTCGACGCAGCGCCGCTGACACGGCCGCCCACGTCCAACGAGGGGTCGATCAGTGGTTCCGGCCCAAGAACTGACGGTCCGTCCTGCCCGGCGGTCACGCCGCCGGGCGGGACGGGTCTCGGCAGGGTGGATCACGACCTTCTGCCTGCCGGCCCTCGCGCTCTACGGCCTCTTCGTCGTGGTGCCGCTCGTCACCGCCTTCTACTACGGGCTGTTCCACTGGGACGGCACCCGGCAGGGGGAGTTCGTCGGGATCGGCAACTACCAGGAGGTTCTCGCCCGCTATCCGTTACGCGACGAGATCCCCGCCGCGCTGGGGCACAACGTCCTCTTCTTCGTCGGCACCATGGCGATCCAGAACACCGTCGGACTGGGCCTGGCGGTGCTCCTGCACCGCAATCCCTGGGGCAAGCGGCTGTTCCAGACGCTCTTCTCGCTTCCCTACCTGATTAGCCCGCTGATCGTCGGGTACATCTGGTCGCTCCTGCTGAGCCCCACCTTCGGCCCGATCAACTTCGCGCTCCGCGCGGTCGGCCTGGACGCGTGGGCGCGTCCGTGGCTCGGTGAGCCGGACCTCGCCCTGCCCGTACTGATCCTCGTCAACGCCTGGCAGTGGATCGGCGGACCGATGCTCATCTTCGGCGCCGCCCTGGGCGGCATCCCCCAGGAGCTGGAGGAGGCGGCCGCGATGGACGGCGCGTCCGCGACCCGGGCGTTCTGGAGCATCCGGTTCCCGCTCCTGATGCCGGCGGTCGGCGTGATCACCGTGCTGACGTTCATCGGGTGCTTCAACATCTTCGACCTCGTCTACGCGCTGGGCGGCTCCGACGGCGGACCCGGCGGCGCGATGGACGTACTGGGCCTGCTCTACTACCGGACCGCCTTCCAGGGCGGCAGCAACGCGATCGGAGAGTCTTCGGCGTTGGCCATGCTCATCTTCGTGTTCATCTTCGGGGTCTCCCTGGCCCTGGAGCGGGTGCTGCGCCGCCGGGAGGTCCACTAGATGACGACCCTGCGCGCCGCCCCCCGCACGGCACAAAAAGCCAGGGGCGATATTGAACCTCCGCGTGGCACCCGCCAGCGTTCGCTGCTGCGCACCGCCGGCGGCCAGTTCGTCCTGTGGGCCTACGCCGCGATCGCCTTCGGCCCGCTGCTGCTGGTGCTGATCGGATCGCTGCGGAGCAACGCGGAGATCCTCCAGGCACCGGTCGGGCTGCCCAGCTCGTTCGACCTGAGCAACTACACCCGGGCCTGGCAGACCGCGTCGATCTCGACGTACTTCGTCAACTCCCTGACCGTCACCTGCGCCTCGGTGGCGCTGTGCGTCAGCGTGTCGGCGATGGCCGCCTACGCCCTGTCCAGGTGGAAGTTCCGGGGCCGCGCCCTGCTGGCGGCGTTCTTCCTGTCCGGGTTGATGATCCCCGCGAAGCTCGGCCTGCTGCCGGTGTTCTACATGTTCCAGTCGATGGGTCTGATCGACAGCCGGATCGGGTTGGTGCTGCTCTACGCGGCGAGCGGAATCCCGTTCTCGATCTTCGTGATCATGGGCTTCATGCGGGGACTACCCGGTGAGCTGGAGGAGGCCGCGCGCATCGACGGGGCACACGAGGGCCGGCTGTTCGTGTCGGTCGTCCTGCCCCTGATGCGGCCGGCGCTCGCGGTCGCCACGGTCTTCCAGTTCGCGCCGACCTGGAACGACTTCTTCTATCCGTTGGTGCTGCTGCGCAGCGGGGACAAGTACACCGTCCCGGTCGGGCTGACCCGGTTCTTCGGCGAGTTCGCCGCCGACCGCGGCACCCTCTTCGCCGGACTCGTGATCGCCCTGGTGCCGCTGGCCGTGGTGTTCGCCCTCGCGACCAAGCAGATCGTCGCGGGCCTGACCGCAGGGATGTCACGTTGACGACGACGATCACCATCGACGGCGGCAAGTCGGAGCTCCGGCTGCTGCTACGTGCCGCGGCGGGCCGCCAGCTCGGCGTCGGCCCGGGCTTCTCCTACCAGCCCCACGAGGACGGCGTCGACCGGATCCTGGCCGCGGTTCGTGGCGCCGCGGCGACGATCTCCCTTCCCGAACAGGTGGCGGGCGTGGTGGCCGGCCTGACCGGCGTGCCGGGGGAGTCGGCGGAACGCCGACGCCTCGCCCTCGCCCTCGAACGGCAGTTCGGCGGTCCGGCCGTGGTCGTGGAGGACAGCATCCTCGCGCACGCCGGCGCTCTCGGCGGCCCCGGCGTACTGCTGTGTGTCGGGACCGGAACGACCGTGCTCGCCGTGGACGCCGACGGCGACCACGCCCGGCTCGACGGATGGGGTCCCCACCTCGGTGACCGGGGCAGCGCGTACGCCATCGGGCTGGCCGGAATGCGCGCCGCGACCGCGTCGTACGACCGGGTGGGGCCGGCCACCGTGCTGGTCGACCGCCTCGTCGCGGCGCTCGGCGGCGTCGACCTGGCCGCGCTGCAGCGGTACTACCGGGACCCGGCCATGATCTCGCGTACGGCGGCCTTCGCCCGCGAGGTGCTCGACGCGGCCGCCGGGGCCGACCCGGTGGCGGGCCGGATCTGCGCCGGGGCCGCGGCCGACCTCGCCGACGCGGCACAGGCGGCAACCGACCGGCTCGGTCTCGGCGGGGCAGCCCGCCGGGTGTCCTTCAGCGGACGGCTGCTGACGCCGGGCAACCCTCTTCACCAGGCGCTGTCGGCCGAACTCGAGGCCAGAGGGCTGCCCCTGGTGACGCCCAGAGCGGAGCCGCTCGACGGCGGTCCGGCGCTCCTGAGCGGTGCCGCCCCCTACGCGCGCCTGCTGGCGCGCCAGGGCGGCGCCGCGTGAGGGCCGGGCACGGGGTGGCGCGACTCGAGGTTGTGCCCGGGGAACCCATGGGTGGGTACGCCGACCGCTCGGACGGCGTGCGGAGCGTGCTCGACCCGCTGGAGGTCCATGTCGTGACCTTCGCCGACGAGGGCCACCGGTTCGCCCTGGTGGTCGCGGACCTCATCTGCGTCAACGTCGACGTCGTCGACCGGATCCGGGCCGCCATGCGGGACGTCGGCGTGCAGTCCTGCTGGGTCGCCGCCACCCACACCCACGCGAGCCCCGAGGCGGGCTGCAGTCCCGGCGGCGACGCCACGCCACGGCACGTCGCCGACCGGCTCGAAGCCGCGTCCCTCGTGGCCGCGCGGTCTGCCGTGGCGTCCGAGCGTGCCGCCCGACTCGGCTCCGCCCGCACGCTGGTTCCCCAACTGGCCGGTCACCGTAACGTCGCTGATCCGGCTCCCCTGGACATTCCCGTCGACACCATCGTGGTCACCGCGGGTACCGAAGTGGTGGGGCTGGTCGTGGTCTCACCGGTCCACCCGACCATCCTTCCCGCCGACAACAACCATGTGAGCGCGGACCTCAACGGCGGCATCCGCCGGGCGCTGGCCACGCCGGACCGGTGGGTGGTCGTCGCCACCGGAGCGGCCGGCGACATCAGCACCCGGCACACCCGTCAGGGGCGGGGGCTCGACGAGGCGGACCGGCTCGGCGCCTGGCTGGCCGACCGGGTCGAACCGGTGTCGCCGCGCGCCGGCGAGGGTGCCGCGCCGCCGGTACGCCCTCCGGTTGTGCGGACGGTGACGCTCGCGCCGAAGCAGCCGGCGGAACTCGACGTCGCCGCGCGTCAGACCCCGCCGCCGGGGGGCGGGAACGAACGCATCCACCGGGTCATGCAGCAGGGGCTGCGGATCGCGGCGGAACAGGCCGCCCGGCAGCGCACGGAACCGTACGTGATCGACGTGGAGGCGGTGGACCTCGACGGCGTCACGGTCGTGGCCGTTCCCGGCGAACTGTTCCTGGAACTGGGCGAGACGATCCGTGCCGCGGCGCCGGACCCGGCACGGGACGTCGTGGTCCTCGGCTACGCGAACGGCTACCTCGGCTACCTACCCACCCGTGACACGCAACCCTGCTACGAAACCTACGCCAGTCCGGTCACCTCGGGCAGCGGCGAGATCGTCGTCGAGGCCGCCGTGGCGGCCGCCACGGCGGCCGTCGGCAACCGGGACCACTCCAGGAGGATCAATGCCTGAGCCTGCCTACGCCAACATCGCCCGGACCGCACTCGAACAGGTCCTGTCAACGCAGCTCGACGCCATCGAGGCAGCGGCCGGGCTCGTCGCCGACGCCATCGCCGCCGGTGGTGTCCTGCAGGCGTTCGGGACCGGCCACTCGCGGATCGTCACCCTCGAACTCGCGGGGCGTGCCGGCGGGCTCGCCGCCGTCAGCATGCTGGCGGTCAAGGATCTCGTGATGTTCGGTGGCGCCGAGCCGGGGCCGATCCTCGATCCGACGTACGAGCGCGAGCCCGGCCTCGCCGAGCGGATCTACCAGCTCGCCGCACCCTCCGCGCACGATGCCTTCCTGATCGTCTCGAACTCCGGAATCAACGCCGCCGTCACCGAGATGGCGGTGCTGGCCCGCGAGCGCTCCCATCCGATCGTGGCGGTCACCTCACTGGCACACACCCGCTCGGACGGTGCCCGTGCGACCCAGGGACCGCATCTCGCCGACCTGGCGGATGTGGTGATCGACAACCGGGCGCCGGCGGGGGACGCGGCACTGGAGATCACCCCAGGAGTTCGGATCGGGGCGGTCTCGTCGTTCACCGGAGTCCTCATCGCGCAGCTACTCACCGAACTGGTCTGCCGCCGGTTGCTGGGCCGCGACATCGACCCGCCCGTGCACGTATCCGCGAACCTCGCGCGGGGCGACGCGCACAACCGCGTCCTCTACGAGCGGTACCGCGATCGGGTTCGCCCGATCGAACCCTGATCAGCCGGGACGAAGGCTCCCGGGCATGAGCCTCCTGGTCGAGTTGGCCCTTCAGCGGGTCGTCGACCGGCTCGGTGAGCCGGCGGATCGGTGTGAGTGGGTGCTCGCCCGGGCGTGGGATGCGGTTGCGGCACGACGGCCGTCGCGACCGCACTCCACGCTCGGCCGGCCAGCGGTCGGGCTCGGCGGTTCGGCCGGCCGTAGGAGGAAACCTTCAGATCTCAGATCAAAGGACGTAGACATCTTTCATGTTTTATCGATGTCCCGCTATATTGCCGAGCAGTGTCGATCTCTCCCGATGACGAGGTGCACATGTTCGACAACCCGACGCTTCGGCGGCGTACCCTGTTGGCTGCCGTCGCCGGCGCCGCGGCCGTCCCCATCGTCGCCGGCCCCGCATGGGCGGCGTTGCCGAAGGTCTACATCGACCCGGGCCACGGCGGCACCGACCCCGGCGCGGTCGGCAACGGGCTGCAGGAGAAGGCCCTGACGCTCGACATCTCCCTGCAACTGCGCAACATCCTGCTGGCCAACTGGGGCGTCGACGTCCGCATGTCCCGGACGACCGACATCACCCGCAGCCTGGCGTACCGCACGGACGACGCCAACGCGTGGGGCGCGAACCTGCTCGTGAGCGTGCACATCAACTCCGGCGGCGGCACCGGCTTCGAGAGCTACCGGTACCCGACGGCGGGCGCGGCCACCGTCAACCTGCACAACGCGCTGCACCCGAGGGTGATCGGCGCCATGCGGACGATCGGCGGGGTCACCGACCGAGGGCTGAAGACCGCGAACTTCCACATGCTGCGCGAGGCGGCCATGCCCGCGGTGCTGACCGAGAACCTCTTCATCGACAGCGTCGCCGACTCGAACCTGCTCAAGCGGGCGGACTTCATCACCGCCGTCGCCCGTGGGCACGCCGAGGGCATCGCCGCCTACCTCGGCCTCGGCACCACCAACCCGCCGCCCACGGGCGGCACCATCGTGGACAACGCCACGGCGGGACGGTTCACGGCGAGCACCAACTGGGGCACCTCCTCGTACTCGGCCCAGCGCTACGGGGCCGACTACCGCTTCGCCAATCCGACGCCCGCCAGCGACGCCGCCTGGTTCAAGGTGAACATCCCGACGGCCGGCGACTACCGGATCGAGGTACGCCACCCGGCCGACCCCGGTTACAACAGCGCGGCCCCGCACGTCGTCGTCACCGCCTCGGGCAACCGCACGGTCAACGTGGACCAGCGCTCCAGCGGCGGCGTGTGGCGCTCGCTGGGCACCTTCGGACTGGCCGCCGGTGACCGCAACCTGGTCGCGGTGAGCCGGTGGACCAGCACCCCCGGCTACGTGGTGGCCGACGCCGTCCGGGTCACCAAGGTCTGATTGCACCGCCTGGGGGCGGACCGGGATCGGGTGACCACAGGATCCCGGTCCGCTCGCACGTCAGTGCCAGTTGTGGAACTCGAGCACCTGGCAGACCAGGACCGCGCCGCCGGTACGGGCCGACAGCTCCTCGGCGCGCAGCGCGACCGTACCGAGCGGACGACAGCCTCCGCGCCGCCGAGGGCGGGCATCGACGCGGACGCCGGGCCGGCGATCGACGGGCGTCACCCGGGCCGCCGATGACACGCCCGAGACCGACATGTGGCGTGTGACAACGACGCCAACCCTATATATGGTGTCGGCGCAGCTGGTTCGGCCGCTCATCCGGAGCGGTCGAGGCAAGAGGGAACCCGGTGGGAATCCGGGACTGCCCCGCAGCGGTGAGTGGGAACGACCGCCGTCATCAGCACTGGGCCGCCAGCGGCCTGGGAAGCGACGGCCAGTAGGAGACCGGCGAGCCCGGTCGCGCCCGCGAGTCCGAAGACCTGCCAGTGCGCCGTACGCCCGCATCCGGGTGTGCGGCGGTCCGAGGCCTCGTGGGACGGCCGACGCCATCCCGACGCGTGCCTGCGCGCGTCGTCGTCGGTGTCCGCTCCCCGCGTGCCCAGGAGTTCCGTCTGGGATCAAGGCTCGCGAGGAGTGAGTGGTGACAGTCACCGAGGTTGTTCCGGCCGACGGCACGGCGGTCGACGATGCGGCCGTGGCGGGCCAGCGGCGGCCGCAGATGCGGGTCCGCAAGCGCGACGGCGGCACCGAGGTGGTCGACGTCAACAGGATCGTCCGCGCGGTCGAGCGGTGGGCCGACGACCTCGCCGACGTCGACCCGCTGCGGGTGGCGACCCGGACGATCAGCGGCCTGTACGACGGGGCGACGACGGCCGAACTGGACCGGCTGTCCATCCAGACCGCCGCGGAGATGATCGGTGAGGAGCCGCAGTACTCGCGGCTGGCGGCCCGCCTGCTGGCCGGGTACGTCGACAAGGAGGTCCGCCGGCAGGGCATCGGCTCCTTCAGCGAGGCGATCCGGCGCGGCCACGCCGAGGGCCTGATCGGCGACGACACCGCGGCGTTCGTCGCGGCCCACGCGAGCGCCTTCGACGCCGCCGTCGACCCGCGCGGCGACCTGCGCTTCGAGTACTTCGGGCTGCGTACGGTCTACGACCGGTACCTGCTTCGCCACCCGACGAGCCGGCTGGTGCTGGAGACCCCGCAGTACTGGCTGCTGCGCGTGTCCTGCGGCCTGTCGCAGGCACCGGACGAGGCGATCGAGTTCTACCGGCTGATGTCGAGCCTGGCGTACCTGCCGAGTTCGCCGACGTTGTTCAACTCCGGCACCCGGCACACCCAGATGTCCTCCTGCTACCTGGTCGACTCCCCGCGCGACGAGCTCGACTCCATCTACCAGCGGTACGCGCAGGTGGCGAACCTGTCGAAGTTCGCCGGCGGGATCGGCATCGCGTTCTCGCGGGTCCGCTCGCGGGGCGCGCTGATCAGGGGCACCAACGGGCAGTCCAACGGGATCGTGCCGTGGCTGCGGACGTTGGACGCCTCGGTGGCGGCGGTCAACCAGGGTGGTCGGCGCAAGGGCGCGGCCTGCGTCTACCTGGAGCCGTGGCACCCGGACGTCGAGGAGTTCCTCCAGCTGCGGGACAACACCGGTGAGGACGCCCGGCGCACCCACAACCTGAACCTGGCCAACTGGATCCCGGACGAGTTCATGCGGCGGGTGGAGTCCGACGGGGTGTGGTCGCTGTTCGACCCTGACGTGGTGCCGGAGCTGCCGGACCTGTGGGGGGAGGAGTTCGACGCGGCGTACCGGGCCGCCGAGGAGCAGGGCCGCTACGTGCGGCAGGTCCCGGCGCGGGAGCTGTACGGGCGGATGATGCGCGCCCTCGCACAGACCGGCAACGGGTGGATGACGTTCAAGGACGCCGCGAACCGGCTGTGCAACCAGACCGCCGAGGCGGGCAACGTGGTGCACCTGTCCAACCTGTGCACCGAGATCGTCGAGGTCTCCAGCGACGCCGAGACCGCCGTGTGCAACCTCGGGTCGGTCAACCTCGCCGCCCACCTGGGCGCGGACGGCATCGACTGGGAGCGGCTGCGCGCCACCGTCCGCACCGCCGTGACGTACCTCGACCGGGTCATCGACATCAACTACTACCCGACGGCGCAGGCGGCGGCGAGCAATCCCCGCTGGCGTCCCGTCGGGCTCGGCCTGATGGGCCTGCAGGACGTGTTCTTCGCGCTGCGGCTGCCGTTCGACTCCCCGGCCGCCCGGGAGCTGTCCACCCGGATCAGCGAGGAGCTGTACCTGACCGCCCTGGAGACCTCCGCCGACCTGGCGCGACGCGCGGGCGCCCACCCGGCGTACGGGCAGACCCGGGCGGCGCGCGGGCAGCTGCAACCCGACCTGTGGGGCGTGACGGGGACCCAGACGGCGAGGTGGAGCGCGCTGCGGGAGCGGGTCGCCGCGTACGGGCTGCGCAACTCGCTGCTGGTGGCGATCGCGCCGACCGCCACCATCGCCTCGATCGCCGGTTGTTACGAGTGCATCGAGCCGCAGGTGTCCAACCTGTTCAAGCGCGAGACCCTGTCGGGGGAGTTCCTCCAGGTCAACACCGCCCTCGTGCGGGAGTTGAAGGCGCGTGGCCTGTGGACGGAGCGGATCCGCTCGGCGATCAAGCGCGCCGAGGGCTCCGTGCAGGACGTCGTGGAACTGCCGGCCGAGGTGCGGGAGCTGTTCCGTACCGCGTGGGAGCTGCCGCAGCGGGCGCTGATCGACCTGGCCGCGGCCCGCGCCCCGTACATCGACCAGTCGCAGTCGCTGAACCTGTTCCTGGCCGCGCCGACGATCGGCAAGCTCTCCTCGATGTACCTGTATGCCTGGAAGGCCGGGCTGAAGACGACGTACTACCTGCGTTCGCGGCCGGCCACCCGGATCCAGCAGGCCACCGTCGCGCCCGTCGGGCCGGCCCGCGCCACCGGCGTCGTCGCGGCGGTGGCGACCGTCGACGAGGCGCTGGCCTGCTCCCTGGAGAACCCCGAGTCGTGCGAGGCCTGCCAGTGACCACCACGACCACCAGCGAACCGAGGACCACACACATGCTGCTCGACCCGGGGATGGACCTCACCCTCCGCCCGATGCGCTACCCGCACTTCTTCGACCGCTTCCGCGACGCCATCCGCAACACCTGGACGGTGGAGGAGGTCGACCTGCACGCCGACCTCGCCGACCTCGACCGGCTCTCCCCGGCCGAGCGGCACCTGGTCAGCCGCCTCGTCGCGTTCTTCGCCACCGGCGACACCATCGTCGCCAACAACCTCGTGCTCAACCTGTACCAGCACGTCAACTCGCCGGAGGGCCGGCTCTACCTGTCGCGGCAGCTGTTCGAGGAGGCCGTGCACGTCCAGTTCTACCTCAACCTGCTCGACACCTACGTGCCCGACGAGACCGAACGCTTCGCCGCGTTCGCCGCCATCGAGAACATCCCGTCGATCCGGCGCAAGGCGGAGTTCTGCTTCCGCTGGATCGACTCGCTGGGCGAGTTGCGGCAGCTGCGCACCCGACAGGACCGGCGGGCCTTCCTGCTCAACCTGATCTGCTTCGCCGCCTGCATCGAGGGGCTGTTCTTCTACGGCGCCTTCGCCTACGTCTACTTCCTGCGCTCCCGGGGGCTGCTGCACGGCCTGGCGTCGGGCACCAACTGGGTGTTCCGCGACGAGTCCATGCACATGGCCTTCGCCTTCGACGTGGTGGAGACCGTGCGCGGGGAGGAGCCGGACCTGTTCGACGACGAACTGGCCGGTCAGGTGCGGCAGATGCTCGCCGAGGCCGTCGAGTGCGAGGTCCAGTTCGCCGAGGACCTGCTCGGCCAGGGTGTGCCCGGGCTGTCCCTGACCGACATGCGCGAGTATCTGCAACACGTCGCCGACCGGCGGCTCGCGCAGCTCGGCATCCCCGCCCACTACGGCTCGACCAACCCGTTCGCGTTCATGGAGTTGCAGGACGTCCAGGAGCTGTCGAACTTCTTCGAGCGGCGCGTGTCGGCGTACCAGGTCGGGGTGAGCGGCACGGTGGCCTTCGACGACGACTTCTAGTACGGCGGCCGCCGCGGATCACGTCGCCTCCATCGAGAGGTCGAAGGCGGCGTCGCGGACGTCGGCGACCGGGTGCCCGCGCAGCAGGTGCAGCAGGTCCCGCCAGGGTGCGGACCAGCCGTACGCCCGGCCGGCGCCGGCCAGGGCCACCGCGAACAGGCCCGTGGTGGCCTCGCCCCGGGCGGCGAGGGAGCGGGCCGTGGCGAGCACCGCCTCGGCGTCGAGGGCCGTCGGGGAGGTGGTGCGCCCGCCGAGGAGGTGGGCGAGCCGGGCGGCGAGTGCCGGCCGGCCCGCCACCAGTTCCGCGATCGTGAGGATCTCGGCGGTGAGCTGCCCGGATGCCGCGTCGCCGAGCGGCAGCACGCTGGTCAGCAGGGTGCCCGCCTGGGCGACGTACGCGCGGTGCCGGCCCAACTCGTCCGCCGCCCGCCGGACCGGCGCCGGGTCGCGCTGTGGCCCGAGGGCGCGGGACACCGCGGCCACGACGGCGTCGATCCGGCGCCTGGCCGGGCGGTCCCCGGTGGGGCCACCGGGGTTCGCGTCGGCGTCGTCGATGCGCACGAGGTCGCGCAGGGCGGCGGCGAGCACATCCTGCTCGGGGCGGTCCGGGTGGCGCAGCACCGCGTCCACCATGGGGTGTACCCGCTGCCAGTCGTACTGCCCGCCCAGGTCGGTGAGCGCCGCCAGGATCAGGTCGGTGAGGTCGGGTGCCCAGGGCAACCAGTGCACGAGCTGGGGCCAGGCGAGCCGCCCGACCTCACGGTCGGGGCTCGCGCAGGCCCGGGCGACGAGGGCGGCGTAGCGGGGGCGCTCCGGTGCCGCGACCCCGTCGGGCGGGGTCGCCAGCACGGTCAGCGACTCCTCCCGGCTCCCGACGACCGCCTCCTCGAGGATCGGCCAGCTCTCCGGCGCGTGCAGCCGCTGCCGGGCGGCGGCGACGATCGCCGCCCGTACGTCGCGGTGCTGGCCGGGCTGCCGCCACGCCGACACCAGTACGGCCATCGCCTCCGGCGGACCGAAGCGGCCGAGCAACCGGACCGCCTGCTTGCGGCTGGTCACCTTGCCCCGCCCCAGGGCGACGTCGGACAGCGGGGCCACCAGGTCGGCCGGGCGGGTGAAGCGGACGGCGCGGGTGGCGGCGTACAGGGCGACCCTGGCCCGCTCGTCGTCGGCGTGGGACAGCAGCAACGGCAGTGCCTGGTCGGGCCGGTCGGTCCACGGCAGCGCCTCCAGGGCCGCCTCGGCCAGGGTGACGTTCGGCGAGTCGACGTGGCGCAGCACCAGCTCGCGCCCGGCGTCGGGCACCGGCGCGGCGGCCCGCACGGCGGCGGCCCGGTGGTGCAGCGGGGTGCCGGCGTCGGCGGCGAGCCGCGCCTGCAGCCGTACGAACGCCTCCTGCTGGTGGGGCGTCCACCGCTCGGCGTGCACGGGCCGGCCCGGGATCCAGCGGGTGCCGGCGGTGAGGAACGCGCCCTTCGGCGGGTGCCGCAGCACCCGGTCGAGCAGGTCGGTGCGTCGGGCGCTGACGGTCCGCCACACCGTGGGCAGGGTGATGGTCGAGCTGTCGGAGTGCAGCACGTACGCCACCCGCTGCGCCCGGGTGCCCGGGTCGGCCAGCCACAGCTCGACGGCCTCCCGCACGACGGCGGCGACGGTGCCGGGGGTCGTCGCCCGGCGCAGCAGCTCCTGGAGTTCGGGCACGTGCCAGGCCCGCCGCCCCAGGGCCCGGGTCACCGCGAACAACGCGGTGAACTGGCCCCGGGCCATACCGGCCTCGACCCATCCGCGCAGCCGGGCGAAGACGAGCGTCTCCTGGCCGCGGCGCAGCGTCTCGTCGAACCGCCCGAGCGGCGGCAGCCGGTGCCCGCCGAAGAGCCGGTCGAGGGTGTCCAGCGCCCAGCGCAGCAGGGCCGGTTCGTCGACGTGCCGACCCAGCACGCGGGCGGCGAGGGTGCCGAGCGCGGCGAGGGTGCGCGTCGACGCGTCGCGGGTGGTCGTGGCGTCGGCGGTGATCCGGGTCAGCACCTCGACGGCGTCCGCGCGCAGCAACGGGGCCAGGTTCGCCAGCTCCGCCAGCGCCACGGCCCGGACCGGGTCCTGCTCGTTGCGCAGCCGATCCAGCCTGGTCAGGACCTCGGCCGCCGCCGCGGGGTCGCGGCTGCGCCGGGCGGCGGCCAGGAGCAGTTCGTACGCGACGGCCCGGTCGCGCGCGTCGGCGGCGCGCAGGGCGGGGGTGAGCGCCGCCGACGCCGCCGGCCAGGGCAGCAGGGCGCTCCACGAGCGCACCTGCGCCTCGTCGTGGCGGACGTCGTCGAGGGCGAGCACCCGGCGTGCCTCCCGCTCCCGCCAGGCGTGCGGCAGCACCTCCATCAGCGGCGCGTCGGGGATCCGGGCGGCCGTGTCGACGTCGGCGAACACCGCGTCGTACAGGCCGCCCCGCCGGGACGGGGGCAGCGCCGCCAACAGCCGGTCCAGTGAGTTGTTGCGGCCGCGTACCCGCCGGCCGAGCGCGACCAGGTCCGCCTCCGGCAGCCGGACGAGCCGACGCAGCAGCGTCGGGGGCAGCCACTGGTAGCCCACCCAGTCCGCGCGCGACGGCGCGGTCAGCAGGGCCAGCACCCGGCGCGGCGCGGGCGCGGCGAGCGGCCCGTAGTCCGCCAGGTCGCCGGGGAGGTACCCGGTGGGCGCGTACCGTTCGAGCAGCGTCAGCGCGCGTTCCGGTCGACGCCGACCGGCGAGCAGGACCCGAGCGCCGTGCGTCGACCACCAGTGGTCCCGCTCGCCGGGGTGGATGTCCGGCAGCGTCGACTCCGCGTGGTCGAGCACCACGTCGCCGTGGCGACGGGCCAGGCAGACCGAGTTCGACAACGCGTGTTCGACGACCGGCAGCAGCCGGCGGACGGTGTCCGCCCCGCAGGCGGGCAGCAGGGCGACCGCCTCGACGGCACCGAAGCGCCCCAGCACGCCGTCGACCAGGCCGTCGGCGACCGCCGGCCGACGTAGGTGCCGCAGCGACCGGTAGACCAGGTGACGCAGGTCGGCCGGCGCGTCCCGGACGAATGCGCGCAGGTCGTCGCCGGCGAGCCAGCCGGCGCGCAGGCCCGCCTTCACGGCGACCGCCCGGATCGTGCCGTGCGGGTCGCCGAGCGCCGCCCGCACCGCCGCGTGGTCGCCGACGATCCCGGCGGCGGTGACGGCCAGGAACCGGTGGTACGACGACGCCTCGCCGCGCAGCTCCGCGAGGATCTCCGGCAGCTCACCCCTGCCGGCCGCCTCGCGGGCCCGGCGGGCGAGCGTCGCCATCCGCTCCCGGTGGGCGAGCGCGTCCAGGTCGCCGAGCAGCCGTCGTGTTGATCTCCGCACGTCGCTCATTGTGTCGGTCGGGGGGCCGTTCCGCCGACCCGTTTCCCTCCGGCGCCTGCCGGCGGCGGCGCGACGGCGCGCAGCGAGGTGGTCGTGGCGACCGCGACGCCGACCGCCGCGAGCAGCACCAGCGACGCGAGGCTGGGCAGCGCGGCGGTAGCCGGAGCGGCGAGCGCCACCACCAGCAGTCCGAGCATCCGACGCCGGCAGAACCGGCCCGTCGCGCGTCTCCAGATCAGTTGGTCGCCGGCGAGGAAGACGAACACGCCGCCGTGCAGGGCGGCGTGTCCCAGCGACGCCAGCGGCGCGCCCGGCCGCTGCGCCACCTGCGCCAGCGTCGTCGTCAGGCCGAGGGCGACCAGGATCAGACCGGCGACGGTCAGCAGGTGCAGGTAGGTGTAGGCGTCCCGGGCCAGCGCCGCCCCGCGTGGGCCGGTCGACACCTGCGACAGCCGCCGGTCGAGGACGCGGTCGGTGCCGACGTACGTCCACCACAGGGCGGCGAGCAGGGTGACGATCAACGCGACGGTGACCAGGGACGCCGCCGAGATCGACGTGTCGGCCAGTGCGACGCCGGTGGAGATGAAGCCCTCCCCGAGGGCGACGAGCACGACGAGGTTGTACCGGTGCGTCCACTGCTCGATGGAGCGGATCCCCCAGTCCCGTGCGCCGGTCAGGTAGCCGCCCGCCAGGTCCACCACCACCGCGGCCGTCCAGCACGCCGCGCTGAGCGGCGAGATGGGCTGGCCGATCGGGGGAAAGGTCAGCGTCGCGCCCACCAGCAGCGCCAGCGCCGCGGCGGTGGGTACGGCGGCCCGGGTCGCCTGGGCCCGCAGCGCCGGATCGCCCCACGCGACCCGGAAGAACGAGGCGAGGTGCAGCACCCGCAGCGCCACGTAGCAGGTCACCACGATCAGCGGGCCGGGCAGTCCACCGGGTACGCGGCTGAACGCCTGCGGGATGGCGACGCCGAGCACGAAGGCCGACGCGCCCGCCGCCAGCACCGTCGCCCGCACCAGGGGGGTGAAACGGGGCGCCACGCTCTCCAGCCAGGCGTACAGACACCAGGACCACCACAGCAGGGCCAGGACACCGAGGCCCTGCGCCAGCCCCGCCGGGGACGGCTGGCGGGTCACCAGGACGGTGATCTGGATGAACGCGTACACGACGATCAGGTCGAGGAAGAGCTGGTGCGGGCGGACCACCGCCGCCCGCCGCACCGTGCCGGCGATCGCCTCGTGCAGCCGGCGGTGCCGACGCGCGAAGACGGTACGGTCGGCGACCATGGCGGCGCCCAGGCAGGCGGCGAGCACCGCCAGCGATCCCAGCGCCGGCGCGTGCAGGGCCACCGGTGCGGCGGCGAGCAGCAGCCCGATGCCGAGCACCACGCTGCGCCCCACCAGGTTGAACCCGCGCTTCTCGAAGGCCAGCAGCCCGAGCAGGTAGAGCAGCGCCCCGCCGTGCAGGGCGAGCACGCTGCCCGTGCCCCAGCGGCCTGCGGTGCTCACCTCCGTCGCGCTCAGGGCGTGTTTGAGGCCGAGCGCGAGCAGGATCAGGCCGCCGACCATCGGCAGGTGCAGCAGCGCGTAGCCGTCGCGGCCCACCAGCGACGTGACGCCGCCGGGCAGACGCCGCAGCGACTGTTCGGCGGCGAACCGGGCGAGGTCGAAGTAGGTCCACCACAGCATGATCACCACGACGACGCCGAGGGCCGATCCCATGAGCACCGACCAGGTGATCGGCCGATCGCCCACCAGGCCCCGGCTGGTGCCGATCGAGATGATCGTCTCGCCCAGGGCGACGAGCACGATCAGGCTGTGCCGTTCCGCCCAGTGGCCGACGGACCCGAGCTGCCAGTCGCCCGAGCCGAGCCCCGCCAGGCCGGCGTAGTCGACAGCGGTGGCCACGGTGAACAGCACCACCTGCGCGAGGTGCACCGGCGGCCAGTCCGGCAGCAGCGCCGGCAGGGACGCGGCGGCCAGCAGCAGCGGCGAGGTGACGCACAGCGGCAACCACGCGCGCCGGGCGAACAGGGGCCGGTCGCCGGCGTTCAGCCCGGCGAGGGTGGTGACCGCCACCGGCACGAGGCGCACCAGGACGAACGCGACGGCGAAGACGAGGGGACCCCACAGGCCACCCGGCCGGTCCGCGAACGCCACCGGCAGGGCGACACCGACCACGAAGATGCCGGCCGCCGCCCCGAAGACGACCAACGGCATGATCCCCCGGTCGAAGCGCACCGTGTTGCCGAACCAGGCGTACGACGCCCAGCACCGCCACAGCAGCGCGACCACCAGGAACCCCTCGAACAGCCCGACGGGGTGGAAGTTCGCCGACATCAGCTCGGTGACGTTGAAGAACGCGTAGACGAAGACCAGGTCGAGGAACAGTTCCAGGCGGGTCACCCCACCCGGACCGGGCTGGATCCGCCCGGACACCGCGGCGCGGATCCGCCCCGTCCCCGACGCCCTCATCGCCACCCGACCACTCTCCCAACCGGCGGGCGGGCGCCACGCGGGATCGCCGAAGCCGAGCCGGGGGCGTCGGGAGTCGTCGGGCGTACCGCCGACCGCCCGGGGGCGGGCGCCTTGCCGGCGTCTGCCATGCTCGGGCCGGTGACGACCGGTCGCCCCAGCACTCCCCGCACCCACCGCCGCGTCCGCAGCCGCCGCACCCGGATCGTGCTCGTCTCCGGCGCGGTCGCGGTGGTCCTCGCCGTCGCCGTGTTCGTCGTCGCGGTGGTCGTGCCGCTGGTGCGGCCGGCGGGTCCACGCCCGTTGTTCCAGCTTCCCGTCGCGTGCGGGGAGACGTGGCAGCTGGGCACCTATCCCGGTCACGACGACTACGACGTCGACCTGTTCCCGACCGAGGGCAGGGCGTGGGGGCGGCCGGTGCTCGCGTCCTACGCGGGGGAGGTCACCGTGGCGGGGATCAACGGGTCGCTGGGTGGCCGTACGCCCGACGACCCGGACGGACCGCGGGGCCGCGGCGGCGGCTACTGGGTGAAGATCGACCACGGCGGCAAGTGGGAGACGCAGTACCTGCACCTGCTCGAACCGCCGCTGGTCCGGGTCGGTCAGCGGGTCGCCCAGGGTGAGCAGATCGGGCGGGTGGGCAGCACCGGCAACTCCGGGGCGCCGCACCTGCACTACGAGCAGCGCCGGGGCTGGGAGAAGGTCGAGGCGTACTTCGACGGGGTGCCGTCGGGCATCACCCACGACGACACCGAGTACACGGTCAAGCGCAAGAGCAACAACTGCGTGCCCGGATGACCGCCGCCGGTCGCCGGCGGGAGGTCAGTGGCCGCGGTTGCCGGCGGCGTCCGTGTCGTAGGTGTCGTGGTGGGGGAACTCGTTGACGTAGCGCTGCCGACCCAGCGGCGTGAGGTCCAGGAAGTTGTACGTGTTCAGCAGCGGGTCGAGGCCGCGGCCGTACACGGAGTAGGTGTGCAGGATCCGGTCGCCGTCGCGGACGAAGACGCTCAGGCCGTGGCTCTCGCCCCGCAGGTGGTGGGTGAGGCCCTGCGCCGCCAGGGTCTCGGCGTCCTTGTAGTTGTATTCCACCGGGGCGACGGCCGGGTCCATGGTGACGTGGAAGTCGTAGTTGAAGTCGCTGCCGTGCGAGGAGTACCAGGGAAAGCGCCAGCCCATCCGGCTCTTGAACGCCGCGATGGTCGAGAACGGCGCGCGGGCGACCACGGCGAGCGTCGTGTCACTGGCGTGCAGATGGGTGAGGTGCCCGAAGTTGTCGACCAGCAGGGAGCAGCTCGTGCATCCCTCGGCCCATTCCGGGTCGAACATGAAATGGTAGACGATCAACTGTCGTCGTCCCTCGAACATGTCGGCCAGCCGGACGGGGCCGGCGGGTCCGGTGAAGGAGTAGTCCTTCTCGATGGCGACCGCCGGCAGTTGGCGCCGGAGCGCGGTGGCCCGGTCCCGCAGGCGGGTGATCTCCTTCTCGTGGTCGAGCAGCTCCTTGCGGGCGTCGATCCACTCGTCCCGGGACACGACCTTCGGTTCAATCATCGAGGACACGCCTTTCCGCTGGAGCGCCTGGCCCATTCTTGTCGGGCGGCACGGAACGACACCAGCCTCCGCCCGGTGCCTTGGGATTCCCATTTCCGGATTCCGTTCCGGCGATTCCGCCGGCCGGTCGGGGACGATGTGCAGGTCGGCCGGTCCGCCCTCGACGCCCGGCCGTCCCGCGTGCCGGGAAACGGAACCGGCGTGAGCCGGTGAAGTGCGCACTCTCGAAGAAGGCCCGTGTCGCTCCTGGCGCTCGGGTGCGACGACGGGAGCCGCCCGCACCCGGCCCTCCCGCGGTCGGGGGCGACGCCTCGCCGCCCCCGGCGATACGGTGTGGCGCGTGTCCGAGTCGAACATCGGGGCGTTGCGGGCCGTCACGGTCGACGGAGTGGCCCTGGCCTACCGCGTCGCCGGCGACCCGACCGACCCACCCATGGTGCTGCTGCACGGCCTCGGCGAGGACGAACGCGACTGGCACGGCGTCCTGGCCGCGCTCGCCGCCCGGCACCGGGTGTACGCGCTGGACCTGCGCGGCCACGGCCGCAGCGACCACCCCGGCCGGTACTCGCTCGAGTCGATGCGCGACGACCTCGTCGGGTTCCTCGACGCGGTCGAGGTCGAGCGGTGCGTGGTGATCGGCCACTCCATGGGTGGGGCCGTGGCGATCCTGCTCGCCGAGGCCGCCCCGCACCGACTGACCCATCTGATCCTGGAGGACGTGGCGGCACCCCGACCGGGCGCCCTCGAACGGCCGCCCCTGCCCCCGCCGGACGCGCCCACGCCGTTCGACTTCGCCGCCGTCAACGCCATCCGTGCCCAGCTCAACGACCCCGACCCGGCCTGGTGGGACCGCACCGACGCCGTCGACGTGCCGACCCTGGTGGTGGGCGGCGGCCCGGACAGCCCCATCCCGCAGCAGTTGCTCGCCGAGATGGTCGACCGGATGCCCGACGCCACCCTCGTCACGATCCCGGCCGGGCACGACGTGCACGCCAGCCGGCCGGCGGAGTTCCTGGCCGCGGTCGACGGCTTCCTCGCCGCCCGCGCCCGGCACTGAACCGCCCGACCCGGAGCGCCCGACCGCCCGGGCGGCAGCCGGCGAGCCGTCCGGCGCCGCCCCCGCCGGACCGGCACGGCGACCGCACTAGTCTTGCCCGGCGGGTCCGGGTCGAAGGGAGCAGGTCAGATGGGGGAGCGGTCGGTGCGGGAGGCCGCGGCGCTGTTGGCGCAGGCTCGGCGCGTCGTGGTCTTCACCGGCGCGGGCGTCTCCGCGGAGAGCGGTGTGCCGACCTTCCGCGACGCCCTGACCGGCCTGTGGCGCAGCTTCGACGCGCAGCGGCTCGCCACGCCGGAGGCATTCGGCGACGATCCCGCGCTGGTCTGGGGCTGGTACGAGTGGCGCCGCGCCACCGTGCGACGGGCCCGCCCGAACGCGGCTCACGTGGCCGTGGCCGCGATCGAGGCACGCGTCCCCGGCACGGTCGTCGTCACGCAGAACGTCGACGACCTGCACGAGCGCGCCGGCTCGGTCGCGCCGATCCACCTGCACGGCAGCCTCTTCGCGCCGCGCTGCTCGGCCTGCGCCCGTCCGGCGCCGGTGCCGGATGAGGCCGCGGAGGAGCCGGGTGAGGGCCGGCGCGTGCCCCCGCCCCGGTGCGCGCGCTGCGCGGGCCCCGTCCGACCCGGGGTGGTGTGGTTCGGTGAGGCGTTGCCGACCGCCGCGTTGGAGGCCGCCGTGGAGGCGGCGTCCACGTGCGACCTGTTCGTGACCGTGGGCACCTCGGGCCTGGTGTATCCCGCCGCCGAGATCCCGCAGGTGGCTGCCCGCTTCGGCGCCACCGTGCTTCAGGTCAACCCGCAGGAGACGCCCCTGGACGCCGTGGCGGACGTGAACCTGCGCGGCCCGGCCGCCCAGGTGCTTCCCGCCCTCGTGCACGCCGCCTGGGGTGCCGACCCGGCGTGACGACGCGCGGGAGCGTCCGGTGCGGCAGACCGCCCGGCCGGCGCCCGCCGGGTCAGGAGGGCCGGCGCATCCCGAGCTGGTCCAGCCAGCCGTCCACGTCGAATCCCTGGGCCTCGGCCCGGTCGAGCCACTCGGCGGCGCGGGCCGGGTCGGTGGGCACTCCGGAGCCGAGCAGGTACATCACCCCGAGGGTGGCCGTGGCCCGCGGGTTCCCGGCGTTCGCCGCCCGCTCGTACCAGCTGGCGGCGACGGCCTCGTCCCGGGGGAACCCCCGCCCGCTGGCGTACCCGGCCGCGACGTTGTAGAGGGCGCGGGGGTGCTCGCGCTCGGCGGCGCGCAGCAGCCACTGCCGCGCCGCCGCCTCGTCGCGCGCCACCATGTCCCCGGTGTCGTGCAGCACGTGCAGCTCGAACATCGCGTCGGCGTTGCCGGCCTCGGCGGCCTGCCGGTGGTAGGCGACCGCCGCCTCGCCCTCGCCCAGCAGGTAGTGCACGATGCCGGACCAGTAGCGCGCCTCCCCGGTCGGGTCGTCGGCGCGCAGCGGCTCCAGCAACGTCAGCGCGTACCGCCCGACCCGGTCCACGGCCTCCCGGCCTACGGCGGCGAACAGGTACGCGCCCTGGCGGTTGCCGTGCCCGGCGGCCTCGGCGAAGCAGCGCAGGGCCGCGTCCAGGACGTCGTTCCCGCTGGTGGGGAACGGGTGCGGCGAGGGCCATGCCGGCGGCTGCGCGACCGGCAGGTCGAGCAGCCGGCGTCCCAGGGGCACCCACACGTCGGTCCGGCCGGCCCGCGCGGCGGCCAGGTAGCCCCGGAGCAGCACCTCGTACGCCTGGACCGGCAGGATCCCGATCATCACGTCCCCGCGGACGATCCGGCCGTCGATCTCCCGGCACAGTCCTTCGAGGTGCGCGGCGTCGAGCGGGTCGGCGGCCATCATCCGCTCGGCCTCGGCGAGCAACATGTCACCGGGGGCGGACGGGGCGGTGGCAGGGTTCAAGGTCACGTCGACACCCTACTGTCGGCGTCCACGCGTCCGCCGCACCCGTCCCGGGTGCCTGCCCGGGCGGGATCTGTCACACAACCGTCATCCGCCCGAAGCATGACCGCGCATCCCGGCCGGCAGGTTGGGCTGAACGGGAGCGCACGCCCGCGTGGGCGACGGCGCCGCACGGATGCGGTGGAAGGAGGGGACCGCCACGATGAGCGTCGTCCGGAGTGACGAGCACACGACGCTGGTCTGCGACGTCTGCGGCGAGACGGTCGTCGAGGCGGCGGGCGACCCGACCGGAATGGTCTGGGAGCTGGTGTCCGACCACGACTGGACCGGCTCGCCCCTCGCCGACGGTCCGCACCGCTGCGCCCACTGCACCCTGCTGGCGGGTTCCGGTGACGCGACCACGGCCGGCCCGGGCGGGATCCTCGGCATCGACCATCGCGGGGACGCGACCGTCATCACCTGCGCGGGGGACATCGACGTCGAGGGCGCGGGCACCCTGCGTGCGGCCCTGCGGCACGCCGCCGACATGGGCGGACACATCGTCGTCGACCTGACCAACGTCCGCCTGATCGACTCCACCGGGCTGGGGCTGCTCGTCGGCGCCCACCGTGACTGCGCCGCACGGGGCGCCACGCTGAGCCTCGCCGCGCCGTCGCCGTTCCTGCGGATCGTCCTGCGGACCCTGCGCCTGGACGAGGTGCTCACCGCGTACGACAGCCGCGCCGAAGCGGTCGCCAGGGTGACGGGCGCCGGCTGGACCGCGGCGCCCGGACGCCGGCCCTGAATCCGGCTGCCGGACGCCTCGGTCACACCCGGCTCCACCGCTGGTTGGCGCCGCCGTGGCAGGACCAGAGGATGACGGCGGTGCCGTTGGCGGTGCCGCCGTTGTCGACGTCCAGGCACAGGGACGGGAAGCGGACGTTGCCGACCGTGCCGTTGCCGTGGAACGTCCACTGCTGGTTCGTGCCGCCGTTGCAGTCCCAGATCTGCACCCGCGTGCCGTTGGCGGCCGTCGTCGGGACGTCCAGGCACTTGCCGAGGACGCGCAGCGTCTGGCCGCTGCGGGTGAACTGCTGGTTGGCGTTGCCGTGACAGTCCCAGACCAGCGTGCGGGTGCCGTTGGCGGTGTTGGCGTCGTCGACGTCGAGGCAGCGCCCTGCTGACTCGCTGCGCAGCCGGAACGTGGTCGGGGGCGGCGGGTCGGTGGTGCCGCCACCGCTGACCCGGTACACCACCGTGCCGTGCGCGGGAACGCTCGCGGAGATCGTCCCGGTGGTGGTGGAGGTGGTGTCGCTCCACGCGTCGCGCAGGGTGAACGAGGTGCCGGTCTTGCCGACCGCCGCCGTCGTGGTGGACACCGTCGTGGTGGAGCTGCCCTGGTTGAACAGGGCGACCGCGACGTCACCGTCGGCCAGCCGCTTCGCCAGGACCCGCCGGGTGCCGTCGTCGGACACCTGGACCGCCTGGAGTCCGAGCGGGTCCTGGTTGACCGCGACCAGGTTCTGGTTCCGCAGGATGGCCAGTGTGGCCGCACCGGCCGAGCGCAGGTCGTTGCCCATCATGAGCGGCGCCGCCATGATCGACCAGAGCGCGAAGTGGCTGCGCATCTCGGTGTCGGTCATGCCGCCGTTGCCGACCTCCAGCATGTCCGGGTCGTTGAAGCCGCCCGGTGCGGCGTACCCGGCCAGCGGCACGGTGACGTCGACGATGTTCTGGACCCCCATCGGGTAGCCGTTGCTCTGGCCGGTGTTCCACGCGTTCGTGATGTCCTCGGTGGTCCGCCAGAGGTTCGCCACGTCGCTCCAGTCGCGCTGCGGCCCGGTCTTCTCGTGGATGCTGTTCGGGTTGATGCTGTAGACGATCGGTCGGCCGGTGGCGGCCAGTGCGTCGCGCATGATGCCGAACCGGGCGACCTGGTCGTTGATGGTCCCGGTCGGCGAGCACCAGTCGTACTTCAGGTAGTCCACGCCCCAGGCGGCGAACTGCCGGGCGTCCTGGTACTCGTGGCCGAGGCTGCCGGTGGAGCCGGGGAAGGCGTCGAAGTACTGGGCACAGGTCTGCTCCAGCGGCGCCTGGTAGATGCCGAACAGCAGGCCCCGCGAGTGCAGGTGGTCGCCGAGCGCCTTCATCCCGCTGGGGAAGCGTTGTGGATGCGCCCGGAGGTTGCCCTGCGCGTCGCGGTTCGGGTCGAACCAGCAGTCGTCGACGACGACGTACCTGTATCCCAGGTCGCGCAGCCCGTTGGCGACGATGGCGTCGGCCGTCTGGCGGATGAGCGTCTCGTTGATGTCGCAGCCGAACGTGTTCCAGGTGTTCCAGCCCATCGGCGGCGTCCGGGCGACGCCGTTGTCCAGCGCCTGCGCCGGACGGGGTGTGACGACCCCGTCGGCAAGGGTCGTCGCGAGGGCCACCGCCAGGACGCCCAGGGCAGCCGTCAACCTTCGCTTCGGCGTACGCACGTGTCTCCTCCTCGGTCGGCGGATCGAGCGGCGCCGGGATGCGTCGGAGAGAGGGCGGCCCGCGCGGCCGGGCCCTGCCCACGCCGGCGCTGACGACGCGAGTGCGGCGGTCGGTTCCTGCGCGGTGGCTGCCGGGCGACGACGCGCCGATGGCGCATATGTTATCGCTGACATCGGTTTGTGTAAATGCCATGGGGCCGGCCGCCCTCGACCGGTCGACGGCTCGGTGCGGCGCCCGGTCCGCTGTCGCTCGCCAGCGAGGTCAGGCGCGTCGCCGGCGCGTGACGGCTGGCGGGAGGCCCGTGGCGCGGGGAACGAGCGTTCCGCCGATCTTCCCCGTTACGGAGCCGTTGCGCGGAGATATCTTGACGATATTGGATGTGAGCGTTAACACTAGGCCCGTCGTCGTGCGGAGGTGGGCATGAGCAGTGTGGACGGTGGCGGGGACCGGTACGTGGTCGGAGTCGACTACGGCACCCTCTCCGGGCGGGCCCTGGTGGTCAGGGTTCGCGACGGTGCGGAGGTCGGGGGCGCGGTGCACGAGTACCGCCACGGCGTCATCGAGTCCGCGCTCCCCGGCGGCGGCCCCGCGCTGCCCCCGGACTGGGCCCTGCAGGACCCGGAGGACTACCGCGACGTCCTGCGCCACGCCGTCCCCGCCGCCGTGGCCGACGCCGGGGTGGATCCGTCCCTGGTCATCGGGATCGGCACCGACTTCACCGCCTGCACCGTCCTGCCGGCGCTCGCCGACGGCACCCCGCTGTGCGAGATCCCGGAGCTGCGCCACCGGCCGCACGCCTGGGTGAAGCTGTGGAAGCACCACGCCGCCCAGTCGCACGCCGACCGGATCAACGCGCTGGCCCACGAGCGGGGCGAGCCCTGGCTCGGCCGCTACGGAGGGAAGATCTCCGCCGAGTGGCAGTTCGCGAAGGCGCTGCAGATCCTGGAGGAGGACCCGGAGATCTACCGGCGCGCCGAGCGTTTCATCGAGGCGGCCGACTGGATCGTCTGGCAGCTCACCGGCGAGGAGACCCGCAACGTCTGCACCGCGGGCTACAAGGGCATCCGGCAGGACGGTCGGTACCCGTCGGCGGACTACCTCGGCGCGCTCAACCCGGGCCTGGCCGACTTCGTGACCAAGCTGGACGGTCCGCTGCTGCCCCTGGGCGACCGGGCCGGCAGCCTCAGTGCCCGCGCCGCCGCCTGGACCGGGCTGCCGGCGGGCATCGCCGTCGCGGTCGGCAACGTCGACGCGCACGTCACCGCCGCCGCCGCCCGGGCACTGGAGCCCGGCCGGCTGGTGGCCATCATGGGCACGTCCACCTGCCACGTCCTCAACGGCACCCACCCGGCCGACGTGCCGGGCATGTGTGGCGTCGTCGACGGCGGCATCAGCGCCGGCGCCTGGGGCTACGAGGCCGGCCAGAGCGGTGTGGGCGACATCTTCGGCTGGTTCGTCAGGCACGCCGCCCCCGCCGGGACGGACTCGCACGAGCGGCTGACCGAGTTGGCCGCCGCCCAGCCGGTCGGCGCCCACGGCCTGGTGGCGCTGGACTGGTGGAACGGCAACCGTTCGCTTCTGGTCAACCACGACCTCAGCGGGCTGATCGTCGGGCTGACGCTGGCCACCCGGCCGCAGGACGTCTACCGGGCGCTGTTGGAGTCCACGGCGTTCGGGACCCGGATGATCGTCGAGGCCTTCGTCTCGGCCGGGGTGCCGGTGACCGACCTCGTCGCCGCCGGTGGTCTCACCTCGAACCGGCTGCTGATGCAGATCTACGCCGATGTCATGAACCGCCCGCTGAGCGTCATCGGCTCCGCCCAGGGCCCGGCACTGGGATCGGCGATCCACGCGGCCGTCGCCGCCGGGGCGTATCCCACGGTCCGCGAGGCGTCGGCGGCGATGGGCCGGGTCGACGAGGGCGTCTACCAGCCGGACCCGCACAACGTGCGGGTGTACGACGCCCTCTACGCCGAGTACCGCGCGCTGCACGACCACTTCGGCCGCGGCGCCGACGACGTGATGCTCCGCCTGCGGGCGATCCGGAACGCGGCCGTCGACGCGGCCGTGGCGCAGCCCGACTCGGTTCTGGAGGTGGTCGGATGAACAGCGAGGTGGCCCGGCAGGTGGGCGCGCTGCGGGAGACCGTGGCCCGCCTGCACGGTGAGCTGACCCGCTACCAGTTGGTGGCGTGGACCTCCGGCAACGTCTCGGCGCGGGTTCCCGGTCAGGACCTCCTGGTGATCAAGCCCAGCGGCGTCGACTACGACGACCTGGCGGCGGACACCATGGTCGTCTGCGACCTGAACGGGACCGTCGTCGACGGAGGCGGGGCCCCGTCCAGCGACACCGCGGCGCACGCCTACGTCTACCGCGCCATGCCGGAGGTCGGCGGCGTCGTGCACACGCACAGCAGTTACGCCACCGCCTGGGCGGCCCGGGGCGAGGCGATCCCGTGCTGGTTGACCGCCCAGGCCGACGAGTTCGGCGGGGAGATCCCGGTGGGGCCGTTCGCGCTGATCGGCGGGGACGACATCGGCAAGGGGATCGTCAGCACCCTCTCCGGGCACCGCTCACCCGCGGTGCTCATGCGCAACCACGGGGTCTTCACGATCGGCAGGGACGCCCGGGCGGCGGTGAAGGCCGCGGTGATGTGCGAGGACGTCGCCCGCACCGCCCACCTGGCGCGCGCGGTCGGGCACCCGCTGCGGATCGCCCAGCCCGACATCGACTCGCTGCACGACCGGTACCAGAACGCCTACGGCCAACGGCCGGTCACCGGCTGACGAACCTCCTGACGACACCACCCCTCCCGCACCGCACACGCCACCACACCCGGACGCGCGCCCGCAGGCCAGTGTCCGGCCCACCATCCCGAGGAGAACCGATGAGAACCAGGAGAACGGCACGCACCGTCATCGCGGTCGTCGCCACCGTGCTGCTCGCGGGCAGCGCGACGGCCTGCGGCAACAGCGACACCGGCGCCGGCGGCGACAGCGGCGGCGGTGACAAGGTCGTACTGGGCTTCTCCCAGGTCGGCGCGGAGAGCGGCTGGCGGACGGCGAACACCACCTCGATCAAGGAGGCCGCCGCCGCGGCGGGCATCGAGCTCAAGTTCGACGACGCGCAGCAGAAGCAGGAGAACCAGATCAAGGCGATCCGGAACTTCATCCAGCAGAAGGTCGACGTCATCGCCTTCTCGCCGGTCGTCGAGTCCGGCTGGGACACCGTCCTGAAGGAGGCGAAGGACGCCGGCATCCCGGTCATCCTGACCGACCGGTCCGTCGACTCGGCCGACAAGTCGCTCTACAAGACCTTCCTCGGCTCGGACTTCGTCAAGGAGGGCCGCCTGGCCGGTGAGTGGCTGGTGGAGCAGACCAAGGGCGCCAGCGGCCCGGTGAACATCGTCGAGTTGCAGGGCACCACCGGCTCGGCGCCGGCCAACGACCGCAAGGAAGGCTTCGCCAAGGCGATCGCCGCCAACCCGAACCTGAAGATCGTCGCCTCCCAGTCGGGTGACTTCAAGCGGGCCGACGGCAAGCAGGTGATGGAGCAGTTCCTCAAGGCGAACCCCGACATCGACGTGCTCTTCGCGCACAACGACGACATGGGACTGGGCGCGCTGGAGGCGATCACCGCCGCCGGCAAGACGCCCGGCAAGGACATCCTCATCATCACCATCGACGCGGTGAAGGACGGCATGCAGGCCCTCGCCGACGGCAGGTTCAACTTCATCGCGGAGTGCAGCCCGCTGCTCGGCCCGCAGCTGATGGACCTGGCGAAGAAGGTCCACGCCGGCGAGGAGGTGCCGGTCCGGATCGAGACCGAGGAGACCACCTTCACGCAGGAGCAGGCCAAGGCCGCCTTGCCCGACCGCAAGTACTGATCGACGCCGGGGTCGCCGTCCGGGCACGGCGACCCCGACCAGTCGCTCGCTCCTGTCCTGCCGACACCATCCAGAAGAGGTCCGATGGGATGACGGATAGCCGTCCGGTCCTGACCATGACCGGGATCAGCAAGACCTTTCCCGGGGTACGCGCGCTGCACGATGTCGACTTCCGGCTGTTCCCCGGCGAGGTCCACGCTCTGATGGGCGAGAACGGCGCCGGCAAGTCGACCCTGATCAAGGTGTTGACCGGCGTCCACGGCATCGACGACGGCACCGTCACCCTCGACGGCGAGCAGGTCGCGTTCCGCGGCCCGATGCAGGCGGCCGCCTCCGGCGTCAGCACCGTCTACCAGGAGGTCAACCTCTGCACCAACCTGTCCGTGGCGGAGAACATCTTCATCGGCCGGGAGCCGCGCCGCCTCGGTGCCATCCGGTGGGGTGAGGTGCGCAGGCGGGCGCGGGAACTCCTGGCCCGGCTGGACCTCGACATCGACGTCACCGCACAACTGGGAACGTACTCGCTGGCGGTGCAGCAGATGGTCGCCATCGCCCGGGCCATCGACGTACGGGCCCGGGTGCTGATCCTCGACGAGCCGACGTCCAGCCTGGACGCCGGCGAGGTCGCGCAGTTGTTCCGGATCATGCGGCAGCTGCGTGACGAGGGCATGGCGATCCTCTTCGTCACCCACTTCCTCGACCAGGTGTACGGCATCGCCGACCGCATCACGGTGCTGCGCAACGGCACGCTCGTGGGGGAGTACCGGACCGGGGAACTGCCCCAGTTCAGCCTCGTCGAGAAGATGATCGGCAAGGAGCTCGACGTGCTGGAGCGCCTCGACGAGCAGCAGCGCCGGGCGGCCGTCGTCCGGTCCGACGAGCCCCCGTTGGTGGAGGCGTCGGGCCTCGGCCGCCGGGGCGCGGTCGCTCCGTTCGACCTGCGGATCCACGCCGGCGAGGTGGTCGGGCTCGCCGGCCTGCTCGGCTCCGGGCGCACCGAGGTGGCGCGGTTGCTGTTCGGCGCCGACCGGGCCGACCACGGCAGGGTCGTCGTCGACGGCGGCGCGACGACGTTGCGCAATCCCGTCCAGGCCATCGACCGCGGCGTCGGGTTCTGCTCGGAGAACCGCCGCGCGGAGGGCATCGTGCCCGAGCTGTCGGTGCGGGAGAACATGATCCTCGCGATGCAGGCCGCGCGCGGCTGGCTGCGACCGGTTCCCCGCCGACGCCAGGACGAGCTGGTTGAGAGGTACGTCAAGGCGCTCAGCATCCGGCCGGCGAACCCGGACCTGCCCGTGCGTAACCTCTCCGGTGGCAACCAGCAGAAGGTGCTCCTGGCGCGCTGGCTCATCACCGAGCCGCGCCTGCTGATCCTCGACGAGCCCACGCGCGGGATCGACATCGGCGCGAAGGCCGAGATCCAGAAGCTGGTGGTGCAGCTCTCCGACGGCGGTATGGCGGTGCTGTTCATCTCCGCCGAGTTGGAGGAGGTGCTGCGGCTGAGCCACCGCGTCGCCGTGATGCGTGACCGGGCGATGGTGGCCCACCTCGACAACGACGGCACCCTCGACGCCGACCGCGTCATGCAGACCATCGCGAGTGGCACCGGCGGCGCGGAGGCCCACGGATGAACACCGTCGCCGGCCGCCTCCGGCCGCTGGCCGGCCACCGGCTGTTCTGGCCCGCGCTGGTGCTGGCGGTCATGATCGCCGCCAACACGATCCACCGACCCGGCTTCCTCGCCATCGAGGTCAAGAACGGGCACCTCTACGGCACCCCGGTCGACATCCTCCGGCTGAGCGCCCCGCTGATCCTTGTCGCGCTGGGCATGACCCTGGTGATCGCCACCGGCGGGATCGACCTGTCCGTCGGCTCGCTCTGCGCGACGAGCGGCGCCATCGCCTGTCTCCACATCAGCCAGGCGTCCGACCAGGACAGCCCGTCCACCGTGTTCACCGCGCTGGCGCTGGCCTTCGGCGCCGCGCTTGTGCTCGGCGCCTGGAACGGGGTGCTGGTCGCCGTCATCGGCATCCAGCCCATCATCGCCACGCTGATCCTGATGGTGGCCGGCCGGGGGCTCGCGCAGCTGGTCACCGAGGGGCAGATCATCACGATCAACTCCGGTCCGTACCGCGCGATCGGGCTCGGGCACTTCCTGACCCTCCCGCTGGCCGTCTTCATCGCCCTGGCAGCGGCCCTGCTCATCGCCGCGTTCACCCGTCGCACCGCGCTCGGCCTGATCGTCGAGTCGGTCGGTGGCAACGCCGAGGCGAGCCGGCTGGCCGGCATCCGCTCCAGCCGCGTCATCTTCCTGGTGTACGTGGTCAGCGCCGCCTGCGCCGCGGTCGCCGGGTTCATGATGACCGCCAACGTCTCCAGCGCCGACGGTAACGCCGCCGGCCTCTGGGTGGAGCTCGACGCGATCCTCGCGGTGGTCATCGGCGGCACGTCCCTCGCCGGCGGCCGGTTCTCCCTCGGCGGCACCATCCTCGGCGCGCTGATCATCCAGACCCTCACCACCACGGTCTACGCGATGAACATCTCGCCACAGACGTCGCTGCTGTTCAAGGCGGTCGTGGTCATCGCCGTCTGCCTCATCCAGTCGCCGGCGTTCCGGGCCAGGTTCAGCCGCCGCCGGGGCGGGGCCACGCCCGGGCCGACGGTGCCACGGCGGGAGAAGGCGCAGGTGCCGTCATGAGCAGTACGTCTCTGACCACCGCCCGTGGCCGGCGTCCCCGCGTGCCCCGACGGCACGTCCCGGTCCTGGCCACCCTCGCCCTGCTGCTGGTCATGTACGGCGTCGGCGTGTCCCAGTACCGGGCGTTCTCCAACGCGCAGGTGGTCCTCAACGTCTTCATCGACAACGGCTTCCTGCTGGTCGTCGCGGTCGGCATGACTTTCGTGATCCTCACCGGTGGCATCGACCTGTCGGTCGGCTCCGTCGTCGCGATGACCGCCATGGTGTCGGCGTCACTGCTGCAGAACGGGGTGCCCGCGGCCCTGGTGCTGCCCGTCGCGCTGCTGATCGGCCCGACACTCGGGTTCCTGATGGGCTGCGCCATCCACTTCTTCGAGATCCAGCCGTTCATCGTCACCCTCGCCGGGATGTTCTTCGCCCGCGGCATGTGCACGTTCATCAGCGACGCGTCCATCCCCATCACCGACGGCTTCTGGACGGCGGTCTCCCAGGAGCGCATCGGCGACCCGCGCGGCAACTTCGTGTCGGTCGTCGTGCTGATCGCGTTCGCGGTGGTGCTGGTCGCCGCGTACGTGCTGGCGTACACCCGCTTCGGCCGCAACGTGTACGCGATCGGCGGCAACCCCCAGTCGGCGCTGTTGATGGGCCTTCCGGTCGGCCGAACCCGGATCGCCGTCTACACGGTCAGCGGGCTCTGCTCGGCCGTCGGCGGCATCCTGCTGTCGTTCTACACGCTCTCCGGCGCACCGCTGATCGCCGTCGGCATGGAGCTGGACGTGATCGCGGCGGTCGTCATCGGCGGCACCGTGCTCACCGGCGGGTCCGGCTACGTGTTCGGCACCGTGCTGGGTGTGCTGGTGCTGGGCGTGATCCAGACCCTGATCACCTTCGACGGGAGCCTGAACTCCTGGTGGACGAGGATCGTGATCGGTGGCCTGCTCTTCGCCTTCATCCTCCTCCAGCGTCTCATCGGCATCCGCCTCAAGTGACCGCCCATCTCGCGGAAGGCAACGCATGGCAACGCACCCGCAACCCGAGGTCTGGTTCCTCACCGGAAGCCAGGGCCTGTACGGCGAGGAGACCCTCCGGCAGGTCGCCGACCAGTCCCGGCAGATCGCCGCGCAGCTCGACGACTCGCCGGGGATCCCGGTCCGGGTGGTCTGGAAGCCGGTCCTGACCTCCAGCGCCGACATCCTCCGGGCCTGCCGGGACGCGGCAGCGCAGGGAGCCGTCGGGGTGATCGCCTGGATGCACACCTTCTCGCCGGCCAAGATGTGGATCGCCGGCCTGGACGCCCTGCGGACGCCGCTGCTGCACCTGCACACCCAGGCCAACGTCCTCCTGCCGTGGGACGAGATCGACATGGACTTCATGAACCTCAACCAGGCCGCGCACGGCGACCGCGAGTTCGGCTTCATCCAGACCCGGCTCGGCGTGGCCCGCAAGACCGTCGCGGGGCACGTGAGCGACCCGCGGGTGATCGCCCGGGTCGGCGCCTGGGCGCGCGCGGCGCTGGGATACTCGGCGATGCGGTCGCTGCGGCTGGCCCGCTTCGGCGACAACATGCGCGACGTCGCCGTGACCGAGGGCGACAAGGTCGAGGCGGAGCTGCGGTTCGGCGTCTCGGTCAACACCTACGGCGTCAACGACCTCGTGGCGGTCGTCGACCAGGTGGCCGAGGCGCGGGTCGACGAGCTGGTCAAGGAGTACGACGACACGTACCGGGTCGACCAGCGGCTGCGGCCCGGCGGGGCGCGGCACGACGCCCTGCGGTACGCCGCGCGCCTGGAACTGGGCCTGCGCTCGTTCCTCGACGAGGGCGGCTTCCGGGCCTTCACCACGAACTTCGAGGACCTCGGCGGTCTGCGCCAACTGCCCGGCATCGCGGTGCAGCGGCTGATGGCCGACGGTTACGGCTTCGGCGGCGAGGGCGACTGGAAGACCTCCGTCCTGGTCCGCACGCTCAAGGCGATGGCGGTCGGCGTCCCGGGCGGGACCTCGTTCATGGAGGACTACACCTACGACCTCACCCCGGGCGACGAGCTGGTGCTCGGCGCGCACATGCTCGAGGTCTGCCCGACGATCGCCGGCGACACCCCGACCGTGGAGATCCACCCGTTGAGCATCGGTGGCCGGGAGGACCCGGTGCGCCTGGTGTTCAGCGCCGCCGCGGGCCCGGCGGTGGTGCTCGGCATGGCGGACCTGGGGGACCGTTTCCGCCTGGTGGCCAACGAGGTGGACGTGGTGGCGCCGCCGCGCCCGCTGCGGAGGCTGCCGGTGGCCCGGGCCGTCTGGCGGCCCCGCCCGCACCTGGCGGGCTCGGCGGAGGCGTGGATCACCGCCGGCGCGCCCCACCACACCGTGCTGTCGCAGGCCGTGGGGGTCGAGGAGCTGCACGACCTGGCCCAGATGACCCGTACCGAACTGGTGGTCATCGACGCCGGCACCCAGCCTCGCCGCTTCGCCGACGAGATCCGCTGGAACCAGGCGTACTACCGCCTCGCCCGGGGGTTCTGAACCGAATCGGATCGACGAGATCGGTGGTCCCGGTTCCTGTCGTCTCTCGAAGGAGGATCATGGTTGGCATCGGTGGATCCACCCGGGTCGCGTCACGGCGCCGGGGGTCGTTGATCCGGCTCGCCGCCGTCGCGGTGGCGCTGCTGGTGGGCGGCGGGCTCGCCGCGGTGTCTCCGTCGCCGGCGTCGGCGGCGACGGTGGACACGAATGCGTGGTACGTGTTGGTGAACCGCAACAGCGGCAAGGCGTTGGACCTGTACGACAGGGCCACGGGCGACGGTGCGCGGATCACCCAGTGGTCGCGTAACGACGGGAACTGGCAGCAGTGGCAGTTCGTCGACTCCGGTGGCGGCTACTACCGGTTGAGGTCGCGGCATTCGGGCAAGGTGCTCGACGTCTACAACTTCTCCACCGCCAATGGCGCGAGCATCGTGCAGTGGGCCGATCACAACGGAACCAACCAGCAGTTCCGGCTGGCCGATTCGGCGGGTGGGTACGTGCGGTTGGTCAACCGGAACTCGAACAGGGCGATGGAGGTGCAGAACGCCTCGACCGCCGACGGTGGCAACGTCGTGCAGTACGACGACTTCAACGGCAGCCACCAGCAGTGGCAGCTGGTCCGCGTCGGCGACGGCGGAAACCCCGGCGGCACCTTCACCAACCCGGTCGTCTGGCAGGACTTCGCCGACGTCGACATCGTCCGGGTCGGCGACGTCTACTACATGTCCGCCTCCACCATGCACTACTCGCCCGGCGCCCCCGTCCTGCGGTCGTGGGACCTGGTGAACTGGGAGTTCGCCGGGCACTCGGTGCCCCGGCTGGACTTCGGCGCGAAGTACGACATGGCCAACGGCAGCCACGGGTACGTGGACGGCATCTGGGCCTCCACGCTGAACTACCGGCCGAGCAACCGGACCTTCTACTGGGCCGGCTGCGTCGACTTCGCCCAGACGCACATCTACACCGCGTCCGCCGTCGACGGCACGTGGAGCCGGCACACCACCATCCCCAACTGCTACTACGACGCCGGGATGCTGATCGACGACAACGACACCATGTACGTCGCGTACGGCAACGGCACGATCAGTGTGGCGCAGTTGTCGGCCGACGGGCGCACCCAGGTGCGGGCCCAGCAGGTGTACCAGACGCCGTCGAACATCGGCACGCTGGAGGGAGCGCGCTTCTACAAGCGCAACGGCGCGTACTACATCTGGCTCACCCGCCCCGCGAACGGCCAGTACGTGCTGAAGTCGACGAGCGGCCCGTTCGGCCCGTACGAGCAGCGGCAGGTGCTGCTCGACATGGCGGGCCCGATCTCCGGCGGTGGCGTGCCGCACCAGGGCGGGCTCGTGCAGACCCAGCACGGCGCCTGGTACTACATGGCGTTCACCGACGCCTACCCGGGTGGTCGGATGCCGACGCTGGCCCCCATCACCTGGACCGGCGACGGCTGGCCGCAGGTGCAGACGGTGAACGGCTCCTGGGGCGTCAACTACCCCAACCCGTTGCCGCCGCGTCCGGTCAAGCCGCTCACCGGGACCGACACCTTCCCCGGCACCGCCCTCGGCGTCCAGTACGAGTGGAACCACAATCCGGACGACAGCCGGTGGTCGGTGGACAACGGGCTTCGTCTGCAGACCGCGTCGGTGACCGACGACCTCTACCGCGCGCGCAACACGCTGACCCACCGGATCCAGGGTCCGACCTCGACGGGCACCATCGAACTGGACTACTCCGCCATGCGCGACGGCGACCGGGCCGGACTGGCGATGCTGCGTGACACCTCGGCGTGGATCGGCGTCAAGCGGGACAACGGGGCCGCCCGCGTGGTCATGACCAACGGCCTGACCATGGGCAGCGACAACTGGAACACCACCGGCAAGGGAACGGAGACAGCCGGCGCCCCGGTTTCCGGCGGGCGGATCTGGTTGCGGGCCAACGCCGACATCCGGCCCGGCCCGGGTCGCCAGGCCAGGTTCTCGTACAGCACCGACGGGGTCACCTTCGTCCCGCTGGGCAACGCCCTGACCCTCAACAACGCCTGGCAGTTCTTCATGGGATACCGGTTCGGCATCTTCAACTACGCCACGCGGTCCGTTGGCGGCACGGTGACGGTGCGTCAATTCGCCCTGACAACGCCGTGACGTCACCTACCCCCTGGTCCGGTTCGGCGCATTCCCGCAACGCCGCACATCGCCGCTCGCGCCGCGGGCAGTCATGTTCGGCCGCCCCGTCGAATCGCTGGAAAAGGACGCGGTATTCCGCCCCGGCAACTGGCGCTGATCGCGATTGGGCAACCCCGACCATCGGCTCAGCCGCACCAGGGCCGGCGGTACTGCTGGCGTAGACTGTCGGCGTTCCAGCCTCGGCCATCCGGCACGCGCGTCGGCGTGCCGGCGGCGAGGGTGATTTCGTACCACGAAGGCCGCTCCCGTCGTCGTCGGACGTGGCGCAGCCGCCGGACGGGGCGGGCGGGGGGAGGCGAGGTGGCCGTGCGCGGTCCTGCGATGACGGACGTGGCTCGCCTCGCAGGCGTCTCCCACCAGACGGTGTCCCGGGTCCTCAACGGACACCCCAACGTGCGCGAGCAGACCCGGCTGCGGGTCCAGGCGGCCATCGCGGAGCTCGGCTACCGGCCCAACCGCGCGGCCCGGGCGTTGGTCACCGGCCGGTCCCAGGTGATCGGCGTGGTCGCGCAGAACACCACCCTCTACGGTCCGGCCTCGCTGCTGGCCGCCCTGGAGCAGGCGGCCGCCGAGGCGGGGTTCGCGGTCAGCGTCGGCAGCGTGAGCGACCTCGACCACCAGTCCATCTCCGCGGCGGTGGAGCGGCACCTCGCGCACCGGGTTGCCGGCATCGTGGTGATCGCGCCGGTCGAGTCGGCGGGGGAGGCCCTCGAACGGCTCCCCAAGGACGTCCCGTTGGTCACCGTCGACGGCGACCCGCGCCGCCCGGTGCCCCTGGTGACGGTCGACCAGGTCGCCGGGGCCCGAGCCGCCACGCAGCACCTCCTCGACGCCGGGCACCGGACGGTCTGGCATGTCTCCGGGCCGTCGGACTGGTTCGACAGCGCCGGCCGGATCGACGGATGGCGGGAGACGTTGCAGGCGGCGGGCGCGGAGTTGCCGCCGCTGCTGCCGGCGGACTGGTCGGCGGCAGCGGGCTACCGGTGCGGGCAGATGCTGGCCCGGATGCCCGAGGTCACCGCGGTCTTCACCGCCAACGACCATCTGGCGCTCGGTGTGCTGCGGGCGTTGCACGAGCACGGCCGGCGGGTGCCGGACGACATCAGCGTGGTGGGCTTCGACGACGTGCCCGAGGCGGCGTACTTCATTCCGCCGCTGACCACCGTGCGCCCCGACTTCGCCGCGGTCGCCCGGGCGAGCCTGGACCTGCTCCTGACGCAGATGGAGTCCGGCATCGCCGGCCCGCTGCGGCAGACGGTCGCGCCCACCCTGGTCGCCCGCCGCAGCGTCGCCGCCCCGCCGCGGCGCTGACCCGGCCGGCCGTCCCGCCGGTCGCTGGCGGCGCCCCGGATCGGTGGGCGGGAGGCTGCATCGGCATGTGTCTATTGACAGGAGGGCCGCTTCGGGCCGACGCTGAGAGAGCGCTCTCTCAGCCGTCCACCACCTTGAGGAGGACCTTTCGTGAAGCTACGAAGAAGGCTGCTCGCCGCCGTGTCCGCGCTGGTCGCCGCCGTCCCGGTGACCCTCGCCGCAGCCCCCGCCCACGCCGTCGGCCCCGCGCTGCTGCCCGTCACGGTCACCAACAGCACCGGCCGCGGCGAGGCCGTCCACCTGTACGTGATCGGCGTGCAGCTGTCCAGCGGCCGCCTCGGCTACGTCAACCAGGGCGGCACCTTCGTCCCGTGGTCGGGCGGACAGCTCCCGCCGTCGCCCGCGCCGGACGCCTCGATCCCGGGCCCCGGCAACGGCGGCAGCACGACCATCCGGTTCCCGCGCGGGTTCTCCGGCCGCGTCTACTTCTCCTTCGGCGAGAAGCTGAAGTTCTTCCTCACCCCGGACGGACTGGTCCAACCCGCGCCGTGGGCGGCCGGCGACGCCAACCGCGACATCCTGTTCGACTGGAGCGAGTTCACCTACAACGACGCCGGACTGTGGCTCAACAGCTCGCAGGTCGACATGTTCGCGGTGCCGCACGCGGTCACGGTGACCGGTGCCACCGGCGTCACCAAGCGCACCGGTGACGTCGTCGCGGGC
The DNA here is from genome assembly GCF_049841695.1 of Micromonospora sp. DT178. NCBI lineage: Bacteria > Bacillati > Actinomycetota > Actinomycetes > Micromonosporales > Micromonosporaceae > Micromonospora > Micromonospora sp. DT178. Next base: position 139,002 of record NZ_JBNCKV010000013.1, on the reverse strand, counting down.
GGCCGCAACGCGATCATCGAGGGCGTCCGGTCCCAGCCGGGCTGGGCCAACACGGTCTACACCCGCTCCGACGGGACGGTGTTGCGGGTGCTCGCGCCCGGCAAGGCGGCCGGCGCCGGCCTGTTCAGCGCCACCTACCTGGACTCCTACATCGCGTCGGCCTGGAACGCGTACACGACCAGGACGCTGACCGTGGTGCCGTTCGCCGACCAGCCGAACACCCGCTACTTCGGGCGGACCTCGGGCAACGTCATGACCTTCACCAACAGCGCCGGCCAGCGGGTCGCCTCCTTCAACCGGCCCTCCTCGGCGAGCGTCTGGGGCTGCGACGGCGACCTGCCCGCACCCAACGACCCGGTCGTCGGCCCGATCTCCCGCACGCTCTGCGCCGCGCTGAACCGGGGCACGCTCGGCACCATCGACACCCAGCCCAGCACCAACGCCGCCGAGTTCTACCGCAACAACCCGACGAACCACTACGCCCGCGTCATCCACGCCAACATGACCGACGGCAAGGCGTACGCCTTCGCCTTCGACGACGTCGGCGCGTTCGAGTCCCTGGTCCACGACGGCGACCCCCGCGCGGCCGGGATCGTCCTGAGCCCGTTCGGCGCCACCGGCGGCGGGCCGGGGAACCCCGGCGGCGCGGTGCCCGTGCTGAGCAACTGGAACAACAAGTGCATCGACGTGCCGAACGCGAACTTCGTCGACCGCGCGCAGTTGCAGATGTGGAGCTGCAACGGCACCGACGCCCAGAAGTGGACGTTCACCGGCGACACCGTGCGCAGCCAGAACAACAAGTGCATGGACGTCGACGGCGGCGCGACCGGCAACGGCGCGGTCGTCCAGCTCTACACCTGCAACGGTACGGGCGCGCAGCGGTTCACCCTGACCGCGGCCGGTGACCTGGTCAACGTCCAGGCCGGCAGGTGCGTCGACATCCGGGAGTGGAACAGCGCCGACGGCGCGAAGCTCCAGCTCTGGGACTGCGCGGGCACCGCCAACCAGAAGTGGCGCAAGGGCTGACCCGCTCGGCGGATGGCGGCGACCCCGTCGCCATCCGCCCCGGCCCGGGCCGTCGGGGCGACCGACGTCCGTCGCGTCCGCTGTGCCATCGTGGTCCTGCCATCGGACGTGCCGGGACGCCGGCACCCGGCAGGTGCCGCGCCGGCCGTGGCGTCGACGGGAAGGGGAGCGGCGATGGGGGAGCAACGGTCCGGGCCGCTCAGCGGCATCCTCGTCGCCGACTTCTCGCGGATCCTCGCCGGACCGTACGCGACCATGCTCCTTGCCGACCTGGGCGCCGAGGTGATCAAGGTAGAAGGGCCCGGCGGGGACGACACCCGGACCTGGATGCCGCCCGTGCGCGAGGGCACCTCCACCTACTACCTCGGCGTCAACCGCAACAAGCGGTCGATCGCCCTCGACCTCGCCGACCCCGACGACCTGGACGTCGCCCGGGAACTCGTGCGCCGCGCCGACGTCATGATCCAGAACTTCCGGCCCGGCGGCCTGCGGCGCTTCGGCCTCGACTACGACAGCGTCGCCGCCGTCAACGAGCGGATCGTCTACGCCTCGATCAGCGGGTTCGGCGCCGGCGCCGGCGCCAACCTGCCCGGCTACGACCTCGTGGTCCAGGCCGCGTCCGGCCTGATGAGCCTCACCGGCGAGCCGGACGGCCCGCCCTACAAGGCCGGGGTCGCCGTGTTCGACGTGATCGCGGGCCTGCACGCGGCCGTCGGCATCCTCGCCGCCCTGCACCACCGCGACCGCTGCGGCACCGGCCAGCACGTCGAGGTGGACCTGCTCTCCTCCGCGCTGTCCGGCCTGGTCAACCAGACCAGCGGCCACGTCGCCGGCGGCGCGACGCCGTTCCGGATGGGCAACGGGCACCCGAGCCTGTTCCCGTACGAACCGCTGCCCACCGCCGACGGCGACCTCGTCGTCATCGCCGGCAACGACGGCCAGTTCCGCAAGCTGTGCCAGGTCCTCGGCCTGCCGGAACTGCCCGACGACCCCCGGTTCGGGCGCAACCAGGACCGCACGGTCAACCGGGAGGCCCTGCGGCCCCTCCTGGTTGCGCGACTGGTGCGGCGGACCCGCGACGAGTGGTTCCGGGACCTGCGCGCGGCCGGCGTGCCGTGCGCCCCGATCAACACGGTCGCCGGGGGCGTCGAGCTGGCCCGGGAACTCGGGCTCGACCCGGTGGTCACCACCGGCGGCGTGCCCGGCATCCGCCACCCGATCGGCCTCACCGCCACCCCGGCGCGCTACGACCTGCCGCCGCCCGGGCTCGACGAGCACGGCGACGAGATCCGCAACTGGCTGGCCGGCTGACGCCGCCTCCCGCCACGCCTGCCGTCTCGCCATGCCTGCCGTCTCGCTCTCGCCGCGCCAGCCGGGCGGTGATCCGGCAGGAGGTCGCCGGTGAGCGGCGTCACGCCGGAGCCCGGCCGCGTGAAGAAGGCGTCAAGAAACGCGTCGCCGCCGTCATGATCGCGTGATGACCCCTGTCCCTCGCGGAGCCACGGAGTTTCGATTGCCCGGCACGGCCGGAAGGCGGTCGTGACGAGCGGTTCCGGCAAGAGGAGTCAGCGTGTCCGACGTGGTGTTCGTCCTGGTGACGGTGGGGCTGTTCGCCGCACTCGCCCTCGTGGTGAGGGGCGTGGAGAAGCTGTGAACGTCGTCGATGCCGTCGGCCTGGCGCTGGCGCTGGGCCTGGGTGTGTTCATGGTCGTCGCGTTGCTGTTCCCGGAGCGCTTCTGATGTCCACGACGGCAGCCGGCGCCCTCTTCGTCCTGTCCCTGGTGGGGGCCCTGGTGGCCGTCCACCGGCCGTTCGGCGACCACCTGCACCGGGCGGTCGCCGGGACCCGGCACTCGCGCGTCGAGCGCGGTGTCTACCGCCTGGTCGGGGTCGACCCCGCCGCCGGGCAGACCTGGGGCGTGTACGCCCGCGGCGTACTGGCCTTCTCCGCCGTGTCGATCTTGTTCCTGTACGCCTTCCAGCGCTGGCAGGACCACCTGTGGCTGTCGCTCGGCCGCGACCCGGTCGTCGCCCACGGCGCCTGGAACACGGCGGTGTCGTTTGTGACCAACACGAACTGGCAGTGGTACGCGGGCGAGTCGACGATGGGCCACCTCGTGCAGATGGCCGGCCTGGCGGTGCAGAACTTCGTCTCCGCCGCCGTCGGCATCGCCGTGGCGGTGGCCCTGGTCCGCGGCTTCGCCCGTGCCCGCACCGGTGAGCTGGGCAACTTCTGGGTCGACCTGACCCGGATCACGATGCGGGTCCTGCTGCCCGTCGCGGTCGTCGGGGCGCTGGTGCTGATGGCCGGCGGAGTGGTGCAGAACCTCTCCGGCGGCACCGACGTCGCCACCCTGGCCGGTGGCGCCCAGACCGTCACCGGTGGGCCGGTGGCCAGCCAGGAAGTGATCAAGCAGCTCGGCACCAACGGCGGCGGCTTCTACAACGCCAACAGCGCGCACCCCTTCGAGAACCCGACCCCCTGGACGAACTGGATCGAGATCTTCCTGATCCTGCTGATCCCGTTCAGCCTGCCGCGCGTCTTCGGCCGGATGGTCGGCCAGACCCGGCAGGGCCACGCGATCGTCGCGGTCATGGCCGTCCTCGCGATCGCGAGCGTCACGCTGACCAACGCCTTCGAGCTCGCCGCCGGCGGCACCGTCCCGCAGGCCGTCGGTGCCGCGCTGGAGGGCAAGGAGGTCCGCTTCGACGTGTCGAACTCGGCCACCTTCGCCGCCGCGACGACGCTCACCTCGACCGGGGCGGTGAACTCGTTCCACGACTCGTACACCGCGCTGGGCGGCATGATGACGCTGGGCAACATGATGCTCGGCGAGGTCGCGCCGGGCGGCGTCGGCGCCGGCCTCTACGGGATGCTGGTCCTCGCCCTGATCACGGTGTTCGTGGCCGGGCTCATGGTCGGCCGCAGCCCCGAGTACGTGGGCAAGAGGATCGGCTCCCGCGAGATCCGCCTGGCCTCGCTGTACTTCCTGGTCACCCCGACCCTCGTGCTGGTCGGCACCGCCGCCGCCTTCGCCACCGGCAACCACGTGACCGCGCTGAACGTCGGCCCGCACGGCCTCACCGAGGTGCTCTACGCGTTCACCTCGGCCAGCAACAACAACGGCTCGGCCTTCGCCGGCATCACGGTGAGCACGCCGTGGTGGAACACGGCGCTGGGCCTGTGCATGCTGCTCGGCCGTTTCCTGCCGATCATCTTCGTGCTCGCCCTGGCCGGCTCGCTGGCCCGCCAGCGCCCCGTGCCCGCCTCCGCGGGCACCCTGCCGACCCACCGGCCCCTGTTCGTCGCGATGGTCGCCGGCGTCACGGTGATCCTCGTGGCGCTGACCTTCCTGCCCGCGCTCGCGCTCGGCCCGCTGGCCGAAGGGCTGTGACCCCCATGAGGAAAGAGACCATGACCATCGTCACGCGGGCATCCCAGGCCCGGGCCGAACCGGACATCCCCGCGCTGCGCGGCGGCCGGGGTGGGGGCCTGCTGGACGCGCGGCGGCTGCTGCGGTCCCTGCCCGACGCGCTACGCAAGCTCGACCCCCGCACCCTGTGGCGCAACCCCGTGATGCTGATCGTCGAGATCGGCGCGGCCTGCACCACCGTCCTCGCGCTGGCCGACCCGTCGGCGTTCGCGCTGGCCGTGACGGCCTGGCTCTGGCTGACCGTGCTCTTCGCCAACCTGGCCGAGGCCGTGGCCGAGGGCCGGGGCAAGGCACAGGCGGCCAGCCTGCGCCACGCCCGGGAGGACACCGTCGCCACCCGGCTGCGCGGCTGGACGCCGGGCGCCGCGGCCGACACCTGCCGCGACGAGGCGGTGCCCGCCCCGGACCTCGCGCAGGGCGACATCGTCCTGGTGGAGGCAGGGCAGCTGATCCCGGGCGACGGCGACGTGGTGGAGGGCGTCGCCAGCGTCGACGAGTCGGCCATCACCGGCGAGTCCGCCCCGGTGATCAGGGAATCCGGCGGCGACCGCAGCGCGGTCACCGGCGGCACCCGGGTGCTCTCCGACCGGATCGTCGTGCGGATCACCCAGCGGCCGGGGGAGAGCTTCGTCGACAGGATGATCGCGCTGGTCGAGGGCGCGAACCGGCAGAAGACGCCGAACGAGATCGCGCTGAACGTCCTGCTCGCCGCGCTCACCATCGTCTTCCTGCTGGTGGTGGCCACCCTCCAGCCGATGGCCGTGTTCGCCAAGGGCCACCAGGCGGCGGCCCCCGACAACGGCGCGATCACCGACGCCGGCGTGACCGGCGTGGTCCTGGTGTCGCTGCTGGTCTGCCTCATCCCCACCACCATCGGCGCGCTCCTGTCGGCCATCGGCATCGCCGGCATGGACCGCCTGGTCCAGCGCAACGTCCTGGCCATGAGCGGCCGCGCCGTGGAGGCCGCCGGTGACGTCGACATCCTGCTGCTGGACAAGACCGGCACCATCACCCTCGGCAACCGGCAGGCCGCCGGCTTCCTGCCCGTCGACGGCGTCGACGTCAGCCGGGTCGCCGACGCGGCGCGGCTGGCCAGCCTCGCCGACGAGACCCCCGAGGGTCGCTCGGTCGTCGTACTGGCCAAGGACGGGTTCGGGCTGCGGGAGCGCGAGCCGGGCCCGATCCCGCACGCCACGTTCGTGCCGTTCACCGCGCAGACCCGGATGAGCGGCGTCGACCTCGACGCCGACGACAGCGTGCCCTGGCCGGCCCGGCGGATCCGCAAGGGCGCCGCCTCCGCCGTCACGGCGTGGGTGCGCGAGCACGGCGGGGACCCCACCGCGCAGCTCGGGCGGATCGTCGACGAGATCAGCGGCGCGGGCGGCACGCCGCTCGTGGTCGCCGAGCACGTCGACGGCGAGCCGGCCCGCGCCCTGGGGGTGATCCACCTCAAGGACGTGGTCAAGGCCGGCATGCGGGAGCGGTTCGACGAGATGCGCCGGATGGGCATCCGCACCGTGATGGTCACCGGCGACAACCCGCGTACGGCCGCGGCGATCGCCGCCGAGGCGGGCGTCGACGACTTCCTCGCCGAGGCGACCCCCGAGGACAAGCTCGCCCTGATCAGGCGCGAGCAGCAGGGCGGCCGGCTGGTGGCGATGACCGGGGACGGCACCAACGACGCCCCCGCCCTCGCCCAGGCCGACGTCGGCGTCGCGATGAACACCGGCACGTCGGCCGCGAAGGAGGCCGGCAACATGGTCGATCTCGACTCCGACCCGACCAAGCTGATCGAGATCGTGGCGATCGGCAAGCAGTTGCTGATCACCCGGGGTGCGCTGACGACGTTCTCCATCGCCAACGACGTGGCGAAGTACTTCGCGATCATCCCCGCGATGTTCGCCGGCATCCACCCGGGCCTCGACACGCTGAACGTCATGCGGCTGGCCAGCCCCGAATCGGCCATCCTCGCCGCCGTCGTCTTCAACGCCGTGGTCATCGTCGCCCTGATCCCGCTGGCCCTGCGCGGCGTGCGCTACCGGCCGGCGTCGGCGTCGCGGCTGCTGCGCCGCAACCTGCTGGTCTACGGCCTCGGCGGCATCGTCGTGCCGTTCCTCGGCATCAAGCTCGTCGACATGCTCCTGCAACTCGTCCCGGGGGTCTCCTGATGCGCCTGCCCACCTGGCTCTCCGCACACGTGGCCGCGCTGCGCGCGCTGCTGGTCCTCACGGTGCTGCTCGGCCTGGCGTACCCGCTCGCCCTCGTCGGCGCCGGCCGGCTGCCCGGGCTGCGTGACAGGGCGGACGGGTCCCTGCTCACCGCCGACGGCCGGCCGGTCGGCAGCGCGCTGATCGGTCAGGCGTTCACCGACGCCGACGGCGAGCCCCTGCCCCGCTACTTCCAGTCCCGGCCGTCGGCCGCCGGCGACGGCTACGACCCGACCTCCACCGCGGCGTCCAACCTCGGCCCCGAGAGCGTGGTCGACACGCTCGCCGCGGACCCGCGCGAGTCGAGCCGGAGCCTGCTCAGCCAGGTCTGCGCCCGCAGCCGCGCCGTCGGCGAACTCGAGGGCGTCGACGGCCGGCGTCCCTACTGCACCGCCGACGGCGTGGGAGCGGTGCTGGCGGTGTTCCGCGCGGACGGGCTGACCGGCCCCGTCACCCGGGTCGTCAGCGTCAACCAGAGCGTGCCGGCCACCCCGTTCCTCGCTGCGTACCAGGGGGTGGCCGTGGAGCTGGCCCGGCCCGGCGAGGACCTGGTGGCCGCCGGAGGGCTGATCGTGCCGGTCCGCGGCGACGCCCCGCAGGCCCCCGCCGTGCCCGCCGACGCCGTCACCGCCAGCGGCAGCGGCCTCGACCCGCACATCAGTCCGGCGTACGCCGACATCCAGGTGGCCCGGGTGGCCCGCGAGCGTGGCGCGGACCCGGCGGTGGTCCGGCGCCTCGTCGCCGAGCACACCCGTGGGCGGGCGCTCGGCTTCATGGGCGCCCCCGCCGTCGACGTGCTCGCCCTCAACCTCGCCCTCGACGAGGCGCTGCCCGTCGCGTGAGCGTCGGCGTGGGGCGGGGCCAGCTCGCCCCGCCCCACCCGTGGTCCGTGGTCCGACGGCCGGCCGTGCCGGTGATCAGGGAGGATGTCTGCGTGCCCAGGGGAGAACTGCGCATCTACCTCGGGGCCGCGCCCGGCGTCGGCAAGACGTACGCGATGCTGGAGGAGGCCCGGCGGCGCGCCGGGCGCGGCACCGACGTGGTGGTCGGCCTGGTCGAGACCCACGGCCGCGCCCAGACCGCCGCGATGCTCGGCGACCTGGAGGTGCTGCCGCGTCGGGTGGTGACCCACCGAGGCGCCGCGTTCACCGAGATGGACCTCGACGCGGTGCTGGCCCGTCGGCCCGAGGTCGCCGTGGTCGACGAGTTGGCCCACACCAACGTGCCCGGCTCCCGTCACGAGAAGCGCTGGCAGGATGTCCAGGAACTCCTCGACGCCGGCATCAGCGTCCTGTCGACCGTCAACGTCCAGCACCTCGAATCAGTCAACGACGTCGTCGCGCGCATCACCGGCACCACCCAGCGGGAGACGGTGCCCGACGCGGTGGTCCGCGCCGCCGGTCAGGTCGAGCTGGTCGACATGACCCCGGAGGCGCTGCGCCGCCGGATGGCCCACGGCAACATCTACCCACCCGACCGGATCGACGCGGCCCTCGGCAACTACTTCCGGATCGGCAACCTCACGGCCCTGCGCGAGCTGGCCCTGCTGTGGTTGGCCGACAAGGTCGACGAGCAGCTCGGCGCGTACCGCGCCCAGCAGGGCATCTCCGAGCCCTGGGAGGCCCGCGAGCGGGTGGTGGTGGCGCTCACCGGCGGGCCGGAGGGCGCGACGCTGGTCCGTCGTGCCGCGCGGGTCGCGGCCCGCAGCAAGGGCGCGGACCTGCTCGCCGTGCACGTCGCCCGCAGCGACGGGCTGGCCGGCGCCGACCCGGCGCAGCTCGCCCGGCAGCGTGTCTTGGTGGAGAGCCTCGGCGGCACGTACCACCAGGTGCTCGGCACCGACATCCCGGCGGCGCTGCTCGACTTCGCCCGGGGCGTCAACGCCACCCAGCTGGTGCTCGGCGCGAGCCGGCGCGGGCGGTTCGCGCAGCTCTTCTCCCGCGGCGTCGGGGTGACCACCACTGCGCTGTCCGGGCCGATCGACGTGCATCTGGTCACCCATCCGCAGGTGGGACGGGGGCGGCGCGGCGCGGGCGTGCCGGCCGCGCTGTCGCGACGGCGCCGGCTGCTCGGCTTCGGCCTCGCCGGGCTCGGCATGCCGCTGCTGACCGTGCTGCTGCGGGCGCTGCCGGACCTCAGCCTCACCAACGACATCCTGCTCTTCCTCACCGGCGTCGTCGGGGTCGCGCTGGTCGGCGGGCTGTGGCCGGCGCTGGTCGCCGCGCTCGGCGGCTCCCTGCTGCTCAACTGGTTCTTCACGCCCCCGTTCCGGACGCTGACCATCGCCGAGGCCGACAACCTGCTCGCCCTGGGCGTCTTCGTCGCCGTCGCCGTCGCCGTCAGCGGGGTCGTCGACGTCGCGGCGCGGCGCACCAGGGAGGCCGCGCGTGCCTCCGCCGACGCGCAGACCCTGGCCACGGTGGCCGGTGGCGTCCTGCGCGGCGAGCGGCCGCTGCCCGCGCTGCTCGACCGGCTGCGCGAGACGTTCGGGCTGCGCGCGGTCAGCGTCCTCGAGCTCGTGGCCGACGCCGGGGGTCGGCCGGGGCGGGCCAGCGAGGACGAGGCGTGGCGGATCGTGGCCAGCGTCGGCGAGGATCCGGCGGGCAACCCGGGCGCGGGTGAGACGGCCGTGCCGGTGGACGACCGCCTCACGGTGGTGCTCTCGGGCCGGCGGCTGGAGGCGGCGGACCGGCGCGTGGTGGAGGCGTTCGCCGCCCAGGCCGCCGTCGCGCTGCGGCAGGAACGCCTCGCCGAGGAGGCGGCCAGCGCCCGGCCGCTCGCCGAGGCCGACCGGATGCGTACGGCGCTGCTCGCCGCGGTCAGCCACGACCTGCGTACGCCGCTGGCCTCGGCGAAGGCCGCGGTGAGCAGCCTGCGCAGCCCCGACGTCGAGTTCGACGCGGCCGACCGCGAGGAGCTGCTGGCCACCGCCGACGAGTCCCTGGACCGGCTCGGCCGGCTCGTGGCGAACCTGCTGGACATGAGCCGCCTACAGGCCGGTGTCCTCGGCGTGACCCGCGTGCCGCTCGGGTTGGAGGACGTCGTGCCCCGGGCCCTGGACGAACTGGGTCCGGCGGCCGCCGACGTCAGCACCGACATCCCCGCCGACCTGCCCGCCGCCACCGCCGACCCGGGGCTGCTGGAACGGGTGCTGGTCAACATCGTCGCCAACGCGCTGCGGCACAGCCCGCCCGGGCGGCCCCCGGCCATCACCGCCAGCGCCCACGCCGGGCAGGTGGAGTTGCGGGTCGTCGACACCGGCCCCGGCATCCCCGAGGACCAGTGGGAGCACGTCTTCCTGCCGTTCCAGCGCCTCGGCGACCGGGACAACGCCACCGGCGTCGGTCTCGGCCTGGCCCTGTCCCGTGGTCTCGCCGAGGCCATGGGTGGCAGCATCACCCCCGAGACCACGCCCGGGGGCGGTCTCACCATGGTGCTGCGGTTGCCCGCCGCCACCCCGAGCGTCGCGGAGGGGCAGCAGGAATGACCCGCATCCTGGTCGTCGACGACGAGCCGCAGATCGTCCGCGCCCTGCGGATCAACCTGCGGGTCCGGGGCTACGACGTGCAGGCGGTCGCGACCGGCACGGCGGCGCTCAAGGCCGCCGCCAGCGACCCGCCCGACCTGGTGGTGCTCGACCTCGGCCTGCCCGACATCGACGGGGTCGAGGTCATCCGGGGCCTGCGGGGCTGGACGCACGTGCCGATCATCGTGCTCTCCGGCCGGGCCGGCAGCCAGGACAAGGTCGCGGCCCTGGACGCCGGTGCCGACGACTACGTCACCAAGCCCTTCGGCATCGACGAGCTGCTCGCCCGCATCCGTGCCGTGACCCGGCGCCTGCACGCCAGCGCCGACGCGGCCACCGCCACGCTGCGGGTCGGCCGGCACACCGTCGACCTCGCCGCCCGTACGGTCACCCGCGACGACGGCGCCGACGTCAGGCTCACCCCCACCCAGTGGGGGGTGCTCGAACTGCTGCTGCGGCACCCGGGCAAGCTCGTCAGCCAGCGCCAGCTCCTGCACGACGTCTGGGGGCCGGAGTACCAGGACGAGACCAACTACCTGCGCCAGTACCTGGCCCAACTGCGCCGCAAGCTGGAGGACGATCCGGCCCGCCCGCGCCACCTGATCACCGAGCCCGGCATGGGCTACCGGTTTCGGCCCTGAGCGCGGTCCGGGCACCCGGCCGCGCGGCCCGCCTCCCTGCCGTGAGGAGGGGTACGACCGCGCGGCCGGTGTCCGGCGGCTCAGCGGCCCTGGAGAGCCCTGACGTTGTCGCCGAAGGTCCAGCCCTTCGACCCGTCCCAGTTCAACGACCAGGTCATCAGGCCCTTCAGGCCGCCGCGGTAGGTGTTCCACGCCTGGGCGACCGTCGCCGGGGCCATGTGGCCGCCCCCGGCGCCGGGCTGCGCCGGCAGTCCGGGGACCTGCTTGTCGTACGGGACCCGGATGGTGGTGCCCTGCACGACCAGCCCGGCGTTGAGGCAGTCGGTCTGGGCGGTGAAGCCCTGCACGGTGCCGGCCGGGTAGGAGTCGCCGGAGCAGCCGTACATGCTGCCGTTGTAGTACTGCATGTTCAGCCACCAGAGCCGGCCGTTGTCGGCGTACCGCTTGATGATCGGCAGGTACGCGCCCCAGATGGAGCCGTAGGTGACGCTGCCGCCGGTGACGTACGCGGTCTCCGGAGCCATGGTGAGGCCGAAGCCCGCCGGCATCCGCGCGAGCACCCCGTCGATGATGCGGATGAGGTTCGACTGCGACGGGGAGAGCTGGGAGATGTTCCCGCTGCCGGTGAGCCCGGTCTCGATGTCGATGTCGATGCCGTCGAAGTTGTACCGCTGGAGGATCGGTACGACGGTCGCGACGAACCGGTCGGCGACCGCGGCCGAGCTGAGGTCGATCCCGGCGGTCGCGCCACCGATCGACAGGAGGAGGGTCAGGCCGGCCGCCTTGGCGCGGCACATCTCGGCGGGGGTGGGCACCCTGACGGTGGCGTCCATGCCGTCCTCCCAGAGCACGGTGCCGTCGGCGCGGATGACGGGGAACGCCGCGTTGATCACGTTGTACCCGTGCGCGGGGATCCGGGGATCGGTGATCGGGATCCATCCCAACGGCGGGTGGACGCCGTTCGCCGCGCCGTCCCAGTTCTCCCAGTAGCCCTGGAGCACCTTGCCGGTCGGCTTCGGCTTGCCGGCGCAGGTGTCGGGGCCAGGGGGCGTGGGCGTCGCGGTGGGTGTCGGCGTCGGGGTGGGGGAGGGCCCCGACGTGGCGGTCGGGGTGGGTGACGGCGTGCCGCCGCCGTCGCAGGCGCCGAGGTCTTTCCAGAGGGAGGGCGTCGCGGCGGGGTTCCAGCCGGCGCCCGGCGGGGGCGTGTGCGTCACCAGCGCCTGGTAGGAGCGTCCCGCGTAGCTGACCCGGCTGCCGGCGGCGTACGTGGTGCCCTCGGCCCAGGCCGGCGCGGCGCAGGCCGCGAGGGCGATGTCGGGGGCGGTCCTCGCGGCGGCGCGGCCGTCCACGGCGGGCACGGCCGCCAGGGCGGCGGTGAGCGCCGCGCCGGCCAGCAGCGCGGGCATCGTACGTCGAAGTCGCATGGCATTCCTCCTCGTCGATGGCGGGAGGTTATCAATTAACTTTGTTAAATGTAAACGGTGAGCCGGAGGCTGGTGTGGAGCGGCCCATCGCGGAGCGGCTGGCTGCGCCCACGCCACCGGGCTCGACGGCGGGCGGCGCGACCGCCGGCGGCCGGGCGACCCGGTAAAACTTTTCGCCAATATCGATGATGGCCGTGGAGCTAATCTCCGCAACGGGATACCCTCCTGTGGACCACCTGCCGTCCATCGTGGAGGAGATCGAGCATGCGCAAGTTGATGTCGGCGATCGGAGCCGGAGCGATGCTGACCGTGGGGCTGCTCGCCGGCGCCGGCCCGGCGCAGGCGGCGAGCTGTACGCTCGTGCAGTCCGAGATCTACAACGGGGCCAACATCATCGCCTGGTCGCAGGGCCTGCAGGGCTGCTCCGGCGACGTCTACTGGGAGATCCAGTCGGGCGACGCCGGCGGCTGGCAGGTCGCGCAGAGCGGCACCACGCACTACGCCAACGAGGTGCAGAGTTACTACGGCGACGTCGAGCTGCCGTGTTACCTGCGGGTCTACGCGAAGTTCGGCACCCAGGAGAAGCTGACCCAGCCCGCGCGCAACAACAACTGCGCCGGCTGAGGACCGGGTCGGACGGGGCGGGGTGCGCGCCCCGTCCGACCCGGTCTCCCGCGACGGCTACGGAGCCGGGTACCGCGTGACGTAGACGGGTTCGCCGACCCGCGTCATGTCGGCCGCCGCGCCCACGCCGTTGACCACGTGGTCGATCGTGCCGGCGCTCAGGTTCACGGTCATGACGTGGTGCAGCCTGACGCCCGGGGCGACGGGGACCTCGAAGCCGTTCTCGGTGCGGATCGACGGGTTGTTCTGGTTGAACACGTACACCCCGCCGCCGTGCAGCGTGTGGTGCCGCACCCGGTCGCCGACCTTGTACCCGGCCCAGCCCTCGACGGCGCCGTTCATCCAGTCGGCCTGCGTCGGCGGGTCGTACGGCAGCTCGTTCTGGTAGAGGATCGTCGTGCCGTGCTCGCCGTTCCAGACCGTGTTGTACCGCTGGAAGTGCTCGACGAACAGGCCGGTGGCCGTCACGTGGTCGCCGTTGATGACGGCGCCGTAGCGGCCGGTGTTGGTACGCCAGCGGTCGGTGTCGCCGTTGATGCCCTCGGTGAAGCCCTCGACTCCGTGGTCCCCGCGCCACACCCAGGTGTGGTCGATCAGGACGTGGTCGGCGTTGACCTCCAGCGCGGTGTGTGTCCTGCCGATGTGCGGCCCGCCGACGCGGAAGTACACGTCGGACAGCGTGATCGGGTTGCGCGGGGTGCTGGCGTTGCGGCCGTGCTTGCGCCCCACGCGCAGCAGCACCGGCGACTCGGTGCGGCCGGCGTCGACGGTGACCCCGGCGACGACCACGCCGGGCACGCCGGCGACGTCGAGTGGAACGGCGCCGTCGACGGCGGTCAGCGTGGCGTGGCCGATGCCGAGGACGACGGTGTCGGGCCGCTTGACCTCGATGCTGCGGGCGATGTCGTACACGCCGGGGGTGAGCAGCAGGTGCTTGCCGCGGGCGAGCTGGCTGTTGATCACGTGCACCGGATCGGACGGCTTGGCGATGAAGAAGTCCCGGATGCCGATGGTGCGGCCCGGCGTCACGCCGTCGCCCCAGGAGACACCCCGGCTGTCGCGCCGGACGGCGGGGACGCGGACCTGGTACCGGCCCCGGTCGTCGACGAACAGGTACGGCTTCTCCCTGCTCACCGGCGTGGTGTCCAGCGTGGTGTACGGCGGGTCGGGGAAGTCGGCGTCGTCGGGGGCGCCCACGGTGCCCGCGAAGACCTGGTTCCACACCGCGTTGGACCAGCTCTCGACCTCGCTGTTGCGGGTGAGCCACTGCTGCTGGGAGCCGTTGGTGGTGGCGGGCAGCCGGGAGTCGGCGATGAAGCCGCCGCTGGCGTACTGCGGGCCGGGGGTGCAGTAGTCCATCAGCGACAGGCCGCCGCCGCTGATGTCGAGGCGGCGCATGGACACCGCCTGGGACACCGCCCAGAAGTTCGCCGAGGAGCGGCAGCCGTCCTGGCCGGTGGCGTTGATGGACAGCGACAGGTTGGACAGGGTGCGCCAGAAGTTGACCAGGGCGATGCAGTTGCCGGTCCCGCCGCCTTCAAGGCAGCGGTTGTAGGTCTCGATCTTGCCGTTGACGGTGACGTCGGTGGGGGAGGCGCCCAGGCCGGAGACCTCGGTGTAGTAGCCGACCTTCACCTGGAGGGGCTGCGCGGCGGTGCCGTAGCTGCCGGGCTTGAAGAGGTACGCGTGCCGTGCGGTGCCCATCTCGGCGTCGACCTGTCGGGCATGCGCCGCGTCGAGGGTCGCCTGGATCTCGGCGACCGGTGTGTCGGGGTCGAAGATCGTCACGTTGGGCCCGAAGTCCGGGGCGCCGTGGCGGGCCGGTCCGGCGGTGGCGGCCGTGCCGGTGGTGCTGGTGACCGCCGTCAGCACCAGGCCGAGGGCGAGCGCCCGGCGGAGCCGCCGTCGCGCGTCGGGGGACTGCATCCTCATCGTTCGTCCTCTCCGCCGGCCGGGACGGGTGCCGGGCTCGGCGACGTGGTGGGGGAGGTGTTCCGGCGCGGGCGCGGGTGGGCGCGCCGATGGCCGGCTCGCGGTCGTCGTCGACCTGCCTCGTGGGGCGGCGGCGGGGACAGCGCGCCCGTGAGAGCGCTCTCTCGCCGCCGCGACTTCTATCACGCCGTGAAAGAAGGGTTGGCATGTTTCTACCCTGTCGATCCGTCCGGCGCTACCGCTGCGCCGCCGCGATCAGGGCAGGTTCCCGTGGGGCCCGTTCCCGCCGGGCCACCGCACGTACGCGGCCGGCGTTCCTGCGTGACGGCGTGGGCGCGGTGCCGCTCCACGACCTCGGGGGCTCGACCGATGTCGTGAGGGCCGTCGATGGTAGGAATGTGCGTCCGGTACGGGTGGTCGGCGGGGGTGCGGTGTCGGAGATTCCTGACGCGGTGGTGGCGGAGTTGGCGGGGCCCGTGGCCGCCGCGTTGCCGCTCATCGCCGCCCGTGTTCCGGCGGCACCGGCGGCCGAGCTCGGCCGGCTGCGGGCGGTCGCCGAGGGCGACACCTGGCCGACCCGTGAATCAACCCTCGGACACCGGGCGGTGACGGGGTTCTACTCCGGCTCGGGGACCGGGCTGGACGACTCGCCGGTGCGGGACGCTCTCGGCTCGCTGCCACCGTTGCTCACCGAACGCCTGCTCGGCGCGCTGGAACTGACCGTGGCGGAGCTGGACCTGGCCGGCACCACCCCGGACCTGACCGGCCTCCTGGGCGCACCGTTCACCGGCACGTTCGGCATCGCGATCCTGAGCGGGCAGAGCGAGGCGATCACCGGCGCAGCCGTGCTGGAACAGGTCCGGCCCGGCGTGTCGGCGCTGGTCGCCGCGCTGGCCCGCCGGCTGGCCAGCCACCCGCAGACGGCCGCCCTCCTGACGGTCGGACCCGGCATCACCGCCGAGCAGGACATCGCCGCGGCGCACGGTGCGAACCAGCTCGCGCTGGCCGTGGCCACCGCCACCGCCGTCCTGCACCGGGTCGGCATCCACCCCAGGGCCACCGAACCACCGGCCGTGCTCGGCGTGGCGATCGGCACCGCCGTCCTGCTGCTCCGCCAGGCCCCGATGCCCACCGGCTACGCCGCGGCGTTGCTCGCCCGGGCCCGGGCGGAGTACCTGCTGCCCCGCCACTCCAGCGGGTCGGCGTCGGTGTCGGGGCACCGGTTCGCGCTGCTGGAGGGCGCCGGCGTCCCGGACGTCGACTTCGGCGGCAACGGACTGGTCGCGGTCGTCCCGGGCGGCGCGGTGATCCGCACCGGTGTCGAGAGCGGACACGTGCGGATCATGCTGAGGGTCCTGGACGGGCCGCCACCGGAGGTCGCGACCGGCTGGGAGGAGATCGTCGAGGTCAGCTGGCAGGCGGCCGTCGGCGGCGCCTCGGTGCTCGTGCCCCGCGCCGGTGAGTCACGCCTCAGTCAGGCCACCCCGCCCTGGCCGGGCGACTACCGGCTGCGGGTGCACGCCCGGGGGCGGGACGAGACCGACGAACGCGACGCCGAACACTACGAGCTGGTGGTGTGGCAGGCACCCGCCGCACCCGAGGTCGTGCATGCCCGGACGGACCGGCTCGGCCACCGGCTGCGCGGCGAGCCGGAGCCGGCGCGGCCCGAACGGCCCGAAGCCGCCTATCGGTGGGTACGTCAGAGCAGCCTGGGCCAGGCGGCGACGGTCACGGTGGTGACCGGGGCAGGCGTGGCGGACGTGCTGCGCGCCTTCGGGGCGGACCCGGCCCGACCGGAGTCGATGCGGGCCATCGGCGAGGAACTGATGCGGCGGCGGTCGATCGACTCGTGGGTGGCGGTGGCGGACATCGGTGGCGCCGTGCTCGCCGTCGAGTACAACGGCTGGCAGGGCTCGACCGCGCCCGTGCTGACGCGCGCGTCCGCCCACGGCCGGGCCGCCAGCATGTACTGGAACGTCAACGCGGTCACCCGGCTGTCGTTCGCCGAGCACGGCGAGGTGCTGCTGTCGGTGGAGCCGTTCGGCGACCTCGACGCGCCACCACCGGTCGCCGCGACACTCGCGGGCCTCGACTTCGCCGACCACCACCGTGGCAAACCGCTGATGGGCCTGGTCGCGGTGCAGCGGTTCACCGGCCACGACGTCACCCGCGAGGACCTGGCCCGGATCGAGGCCGCCGACGTCGGTTTCCGGATCCAGCCGGACCAACCCACGCTGCATCCGCGCCGGCCGCAGCCCGACGGCGCGCTCGGCCGGGCCCTGCCCACGCCGGTTCCACTCCCGTCGCAGCCAGGCGGACCGCTCGGCCCACCCCCGACGCGCTGACCGGACTGTCCGAACCGGAACTGCGGGGCCTGGCCTGGTGGATCGCCGCTCAGGCGGCGCGCGGGCGCGGCCCCTCGGGCCCGGGTCCTCCGGCCGTGCCGGCCGGGCCGGTGGGGGCACGGGGAGCGGAGCCGACCGGTCACCCGTCGACGGCCAGGCGGACCGTCACCGTGTCTCCCACCGCCAGCCCCTCGGCCCGTCGCACGGCCGCCTTCACCGGCACGATGTAGCGCCCGTCCTTGGGGAACAGCGACGTGCTCCAGCCGGTCTTCCCGATCCGGGCCGCGACCGGGATCATGCCCCAGCCGTAGCTCACCCCCGCGGACCGCGCGGCCAGCTCCTGGCACCCGTCCTCGGGGACGGTGACGAAGTGCCACGGCGCGGGGCCTCTCCAGAACCACAGCTCACCACTGAACTCCAGGTCCATCGGCTCAGCATAGGAGCGGGGACCGACTTCTTCGGACGGGCGGGTACCGCCGGCCCGGGTACGCGGTGCGCCGCCCGGCGGCACTCGCGTCGCCGGCGCCGATGGGGCAGCATTCCCCCGTGCTCCTGATCGTTCCCTCGGACCCGCTGCGACCGCGCCACCCGGACGCCCACTTCGCTCCTGAGGCACGCGCCGCCGAGGAGGCCGGCGTCGCGGTCGCCGTCGTCGACCACGACGCGTTGGCCCGTGGCAACGACGTGTCGCGGGCGGTGTCGCGGGTGACGGTCGAGGGCGTCGCGGTCTACCGCGGCTGGATGCTGCGCAGCGAGCGGTACGCC
This sequence comes from Micromonospora sp. DT178, assembly GCF_049841695.1. Taxonomy (NCBI): domain Bacteria; kingdom Bacillati; phylum Actinomycetota; class Actinomycetes; order Micromonosporales; family Micromonosporaceae; genus Micromonospora; species Micromonospora sp. DT178. The sequence goes on along the minus strand of NZ_JBNCKV010000013.1, from coordinate 121,078 downwards.
GCCTTCGCGGACGCGTTGGCCCGCCGGGGCGTCAGCCTGCGTACGAGCGGCGAGCAGTACCGGCGCGCCCACGAGCTGCCGGGCTGGTACCCGGACCTGGTCGAGCTGGCGCCACGCTCGGCGTGGACGGTCGGCACGGAGCGCGCCGACTTCGACCGGGCGAGGCGCGCGCTCGGCGGCGGGGCGGCGGTGCTGCGCGACTTCACCAAGTCGTTGAAGCACCACTGGCACGAGGCGGCGTTCGTTCCGGATCTCGACGACGGCGATGCCGCGTGGCGGGTCGCGAGCCGCTTCGTCGACCTGCGTGGCGACGACCTCGTCGGGGGTCTGGTCCTGCGGCGGTTCGAGCGGTTCACCACCGCCGAGGTCCGCACGTGGTGGGTCGACGGCGCCTGTGTGCTGGTCGGCGCCCACCCCGACACTCCGCACGACACGCCGCCGGAGGCGTTCGACGCGGGTCCGGTGAGCGGGTCGGTGGCGGCGCTGGGGCTGCCGTTCGTGACCGTGGACCTGGCGCGGCGCGCCGACGGCGTCTGGCGGATCGTCGAAATCGGTGACGGGCAGGTCAGCGACCGACCGTCCACCATCGACCCGGCCGCTCTGGTCGGTGTCCTGCGTCGTGGGGCCTGACCTCCGAAACTTCCGGTCCCTCGGCCGGTGCCGGGTCGGCTGACTGGCAGGGTGGGAGCCCGACTGAGGTGAGGGTACGGAGCGGATCCATCGAAAGAAACCGATAACCGGGCGTTGAGGTTCCGGACATGTTCCGATACGGTCCGATGGAAGGGCTTCGATCAACTCACGGCGTCGAGGATTCTGACGGCGGTGTGGTCTCCGGGCGACCACTCCACCGGCCCCACGCCGTGGCGGGCGGTTGCCGAGGCGGCCTTCCCCATCCATTCGGCTCATCGAAAGGCTCTGCCATGGACAACTCGCTCGCCCGTGCCAGCGGGCGCCCGGTGACCCGCCGGCGGCCCCGCGTCGCGCTGGCGTCGGTCGTGGTCGGTCTCTCCGTCGTCGCGACGACGGTGGCGGTGGCGTCCGGCGCCAGCGCCGGGACGACCCTGGGGGCGTCCGCCGCCGAGAAGGGACGCTACTTCGGCGCCGCGGTGGCGGCCAACAAGCTCTCCGACGCCACGTACGTCGGGATCCTCAACCGGGAGTTCAACTCGGTCACCCCGGAGAACGAGATGAAGTGGGACGCCACCGAGCCGTCCCAGGGCCAGTTCACGTTCGCCAACGCCGACCGGATCGTCAACCACGCCCGCGCCAACGGGATGCAGGTGCGCGGCCACGCCCTGGCCTGGCACTCCCAGCAGCCGGGGTGGGCGCAGAACCTCAACGGCAGCGCGCTGCGCCAGGCGATGGTCAACCACGTCACCCAGGTGGCGACCTACTACCGTGGCAAGATCCACTCCTGGGACGTGGTGAACGAGGCGTTCGCCGACGGCGGCAGCGGGGCCCGCCGCGACTCGAACCTGCAACGCACCGGCAACGACTGGATCGAGGTGGCGTTCCGCGCCGCGCGCGCCGCCGACCCGAACGCGAAGCTGTGCTACAACGACTACAACACCGACGGGCAGAACGCCAAGAGCAACGCGGTGTACGCCATGGTGCAGGACTTCAAGGCCCGGGGCGTGCCGATCGACTGCGTCGGCTTCCAGTCGCACTTCAACAGCGCCTCCCCGGTGCCCGCCGACTACCAGGCCAACCTGCAACGCTTCGCCAACCTCGGCGTGGACGTGCAGATCACCGAGCTGGACATCGAGGGCTCGGGCCAGACGCAGGCCGACAACTACGGCCGGGTGGTGCGCGCCTGCCTCGCCGTGACCCGCTGCACCGGCATCACCGTGTGGGGCATCCGGGACACGGACTCCTGGCGCGCCAGCGGCACCCCGCTGCTCTTCGACGGCAACGGCAACAAGAAGCCGGCGTACACCGCCACCCTCGACGCCCTCAACGGCGGCACCACCCCGCCGCCCACCACCGCACCCCCGACGACCCCGCCGCCCACCACCCCGCCGCCCTCCGGCGACTGCGCCGCGACGGTGTCACTGAACTCGTGGAGCGGCGGCTTCGTCGCCACGGTACGCGTCACCGCGGGCGCCGCGGCGATCAACGGCTGGGCGGTCGCGCTCACCCTGCCGGGTGGCGCGACGGTCACCAACACGTGGAGCGCACGCGCCACCGGGGCCAGCGGCGCCGTGACGTTCCACAACGTCGACTACAACGGCCGACTCTCCGCCGGAGCCGTCACCGAGTTCGGCTTCCAGGGCACCGGAACCGGTCCCACCGGCACGCCCACCTGCACCGCGAGCTGACCCGTCAGCGGCCCGGCGCGGATGCTCTCCCGCGCCGGGCCGTCGGCGTCGCACGCGCCGCACACCGTGCGCACCGGCACCCCACGGCGTCCGCAGTCCTCGACGCGTCCCTCACCCGGCCGTAGGAACTCCGGCGGCCGGCGCTCGGCTGATCCGGCCGGTGCGGCCGGGCGCGCCGAACCACCTGGCCAGCGCGACATCGAGCGTCTGCTGGTCCTCGCCGACCCACGCGACGTGCCCGTCCGGCCGGAGCAGTACCGCCGGCACGTCCAGCTCTCCGCTGCTGTCGGCGACGCGGTCGACCCGGTCGGCCCAGCCGTCCACCGAGAGCCGCCCCGTCTGGTCGAGCAGCAGCCCGCCGCCGGCGCGCATCAGCTCGAACAGGCGCCCGTGCGTCAGCTGGACGTCGCGCAGCCGCCGCCCGAGCAGGGCATGGCCCGCACCGAAGTCGTACCGGATGCTGATCGCCGTGATCTTCTCGATCAGGAACCGGTTGACGTCGTCGAGGTCCATCAGCTGCGCCAACAACCGCCGGACGGCCTGCGGCCCGGGCTCGTTGGTCGTCAGCTGCATCTGTGCACGGGTGTTGGTCAGCACGTCGGCGGCCACCGGGTGCCGCTCGGACCCGTAGCTGTCCAGCAGGTCGTCCGGCGCCCAGCCGTTGACGGCCGCCGCCAGCTTCCAACCCAGGTTGAACGAGTCCTGGATCCCGAGGTTGAGGCCCTGCCCACCCATCGGCGGGTGGACGTGCGCGGCGTCCCCGGCCAGAAACACCCGTCCGACGCGGTAGCGCTCGGCAAGGCGGGTCGCGTCGCCGAAGCGCGACAGCCAGCGGGGCGAGTGGGCGCCGAAGTCGGTGCCGGCGTACCTGCGCAGCTGGCGCGTGAACTCCCCGAGCGTCGGCGGCACCGAACGGTCCTCGGCCACGCCCTCCGCCGGCACGACCGCCCGGAACACCCCCGGCTTGCCCGACGGCCCGATCCCGAAGCGCTTCTCGGTCTTGCGCACCTCGGTCATCACTGCGGTGATGTCGTCCGGGGACGCGGTCACCTCCATCTCGCCCAGTAGCGTGTCGATTGTCGACGGCTCGCCGGGGAATCCGACCCCGAGCAGTTTTCGGACCGTGCTGCGCCCACCGTCGCAGCCGACGACGAACCGCGCCCGCAGCGGCGTGGCAGTTTCACTTCCAAGGTGGACGGTCACGCCGTCGTCGTCCTGCTCCAGCCCGACCACCGCACAGCCGCGCCGGATCTCGGCTCCGACGTCGGCCGCGTGCTCGGCGAGCAGCCGGTCGGTGAGCGTCTGCGGAATGCCGAGCACGTATCCGTGGGCGGTGTCCAGCCCGGTGGGAGCGGGCTTTTCGATACCCGCGAAGAATCCCCGGATCGGGTACCGCGTGCCGTTCTCGAGGAACCGCTCCAACAGCCCTCGCTGATCCATCACCTCGATACTGCGTACGTGCAGCCCGAGCGACCGCACGAACGGCGGAGGCTCGGCCTCCTTCTCCAGTACGAGCACGTCGACGCCCCGCAGCCGCAATTCGACTGCCAGCATCATGCCGGTCGGCCCGCCGCCGACAATGATCACATCGAACATGAATTCCCCCATGGCGTGCCAATTCCTGCGCTCGGCCGACGATTGTGCGCCACGACCGGGGTCTTGCCGCAAGCCCGGGGGTGCGGTATACGTTAATAGTGGCAAGGAGTTCTCCTCCTTGCCTTTGTTGTTCTCAGGCCGGCACACGTGTTCTCAGGCCAGCACGCGCAGCCGAGGCCCACAGTTCGCCGGCCGGCGTCGATACCCGGCAGCACCGCCCTGCCGGCGGGTCAGGTCCCTGCGGAATCGCCATCGCCCGAACCGCCCCGGTACGCCGTCGTACAGCCCCTCCCAGCACCGCGGGAAGATCAGGGTCGGGGCCCCCGGGCGTCAGCCGGGCCGGGCCTCGGCGGTCGTGGCCGTTCCCTCCGGCTGCCGCTGCTCGGGAACCGGGGGTCGTCGCATCGTCCGCCAGGGGCCGCCGAGCAGCGGGGTGAGCACGACCAGCAGGTAGCAGGTGCCGACGGTGAGCAGGGTGGAGGTGGTGCCGAACCGGTCGGCGGCCAGGCCGGCTGCGAGCGCGCCGAGCGGCATGGCGGCCCAGGCGCCTGCGCCGATCACGCCGTACACGCGCGCCCGCATGAGCGCGGGCACCCGTTCGAGTTTCACCGCGCCGATCAGCGGGTTGATCGCGCCGGCGGCGAGGCCGGCGACCGCGAAGACCGCGGCCACCACGGGCAGCGGCGGGGCGGCGGCGAGGGCCCAGAAGGGCGGGGCGCCGGCGACAGCGAAGGCGGTGACGAAGGTGGCCCGGCGGGGCAGCCGGTGCCCGACGGCGCTGAAAAGCAGCGATCCGACCAACGCGCCGCCGCCCATCGCGCCGACCAGCAGGCCGAACGCGGTGGCCCCGCCGAGGTCCCGCGCGGCGACGACCGGCAGCAGCACGTTGCTCTTGGTGGCGTCGAAGAGGTTGGTGACCAGCACCAGCAGCACCATGGCACGCAGCAGTGGTTCGCGGATCAGGAAGCGCAGCCCGGCCATGAAGTCCTGCCAATAGCCGCCGGAAGCTGCCGTCGGGCTGTCGGCCGGCCGCAGGCTCGTCGGCACCAGCACCGCGACCGCTGCCGCCGAGACGGCGAACGTGACCGCGTCCACTGCCAAGGCGGTCAACGCGCCGAGCGTGCCGACCAACAGGCCGGCCACCGGCGCGCCGAGCAGGCGGGCACCGCGTTCGGTGGCCTCGAACCAGCCGATCGCCCGTTCGATCGGCACCCCGGCGGCGGCCGCCGCCTCGGGCAGCAGCGCGGTTCGGGCCGTCTGACCGGGGGTGTCGAGCAGACCGCTGACGAAGACCAGGGCGAGCAGCGCCGGGAAGGGCAGCCCGACGGTGGCGTGCAGCAGCGGTACGGCGGCGATCGTCACGCCGGAGACCAGGTCAGCCAGCACGCTGGCCCGGCGGTAGCCGATCCGGTCGACGAGCACGCCGCCGAAGGCACCACCGAGCACGACCGGGGCGGTGGCGAACGCGCCGGCGAGCCCGGTGGCGGCGAGGGAGTCCGTCTCGGCCAGGACGTGGAGCGGCAGCGCGATCAGCGTCAGCATGTTGCCGGTCAGCGAGACCGCGTGGCCGATCAGCAGCCCGAGCAGCGGGGCCCGGCGTGACGTGGCCGGTGTCATCGCGGGTCCCGGAATGCGTGGTAGATGAGGGCGATCGTGCGGGCGTCGGCTCGGCCGGCGTCGCTGCGGGCGCGCCAGCGTTCGGCCAGGGCCGCCAGGTCCGCGCGCAGCTCCACCAGCTCGTCGCTGGTCAGGTGCAGCGTGGAGTCACTGCTGGTGGTGCCGCGTACCCACTCCGGATCGAGGGTGGCCTCGGCGTCGAGGTAGGTCCGGATGCGGTCGACGTACCGGTCGAGGATGGCGCGGCGCAACAGGTCGGAGGCGGCCTTGCGTTCCGGGTCGGCCAGGGCCTCGACCGGCTCCCAGGAGGTGCGGGTGTGCGCCGCCCGCCACCAACGTTCGCGCCGGTTGCGGGCCAGCTCGGGGACCTCCCGGACGAAGCCGTGCTCCGCCAGCTTGCTGAGGTGGTAGCTGACCGAACCGACCGCTTCGCCGGTGACCTCGCTGAGCGCCCCGACTGTCTGCGGGCCGCGGACCCGCAGCTCGCCGAGCAGGCGCAGCCGCGTCGGATGCGCGAGCGCCCGCATGGCACGGGGATCGGTGAGGTGCAGGGTCGAATCATCCGTCATTGCACCAGACTAGATATACAAGAAATGAAGCACAAGAACCCTTGTGTATGGCGGGTACGCGGCGTGTGACGGGGATTCTCGTGACATCGACGTTGCACAGCTACTGCCCGACAGCCCGCTTCACGGCCTCTGGCAGGTCCTCGGGGGGCCGGGCAGGTCCGTGCCCGCGGACACGGGTGTCGCGGTCTTTCCCCGCGGTCAGCCGGCGCCGAAGCAGACGAAGGCGGCGGCCGTGGCATGGGCGGCACCGCCGCCGTCGGTGTCGAACGCGCGCTGGGCCTCGGCGAGCGCCACCGCCGGCGCAGCACCGGCACGCATCCGCCGGTGCAGGTCCAGCATCAGCGCGGTGGTCAGGTCGGCCGGGACCGGCAACACGGTGGCGATCAGGCTGCGGGTGCCGAGGGCCAGCAGCACGGCGGTGAAGCCCATCACCTCGTCGCCCGGCCGGACGCCGGAGAGGCCGGAGTCGCAGGCGGAGAGCACCACGCAGCCCGGTGGGCGGGTCAGCCGTTCCAACTCGTACGCGGTCAGCGGCCCGTCGGCCAGCTCCAGTGTGGAGAAGAGCGGGTTGTCGGCGCGGAAGGTGCCGTGCGCGGCGATGTGCGCCAGCCCGGTCCCGTTCAACGCGTCGGTCACCGCGTCGGCGGTGGCAGCGCAGCCGGTGAGGGAGCGGGAGCCGGACAGGGCCGCGCCGAGCTGGCGTACCTCGGTCTCGGCGGCAGGCAGCCGGGGTCCGGCCACCAGCACCGGCGGGCCGGCCGGGACGATCCGGCCGACGGCGCGCAACCAGACCGTCGCCGAGGGCGCCACGGTCACCGGCCGGCCGGCACAGGTCGGCAGGCCCGACCAGGGCACGGCGTGCAGCGCGCCGATCGGGACGATCACCAGTGGCCGGTCGCCCAGCAGCCGGCGTACCGGGTCGAAGAGCTGCCGGTCCAGTGCGGTGGTGGCGAACTCGACCCCGGCCCGGGTGTCGGCTGAGTCGCCGGTGGTGACCAGCCGGCGCAGGCCGAACCGGTGCAGGCGGGCCCGGCCCAGCGCCTCGTCGAGCGGGCCGAGGTCGTGCAGGCTGGTCCGGCCGCCGCGGACGAGTACCGCCCGCAGCCGTGGCCCGTGCGCCACCAGCTCCAGCAGTACGGCGTCACCGAGCGCGGCGGCGAGGGCGCCAACCGTGGGCGGTGCCACCAGGCCGCCGCCGTCCGACTCCCGGGCCCCGCCGTCCGCGCCCCGGGCCAGTTCCCGGATGCGCTGTTCGAGTCGGCCCTGGCTGCGCCGCAGCGCGTGCACGGGATGCCCGGCGAGCAGCGCGTCCTCCAGGGCGGTGCTGACCATCCGCAGCTCGGCCAGGGCGGCGGCCAGCTCGGGGTCCTGGGGCGGCTGCACCGCGCGCATCCGCAGGGCGTTGGCCCGCCAGCGTTCCGCCCAGGCCAGCACCTGGGCGGGCGTGCCGGTGCGGACGGCGATGTCCAGCCCTTCGGCGGCCAGTTCGTGCCCGTACGCGCCGCTGTGCGCGCGTAGCTCGGTGGCGCCCAGGGAGGCCCGGTGCCCGTCGAGCACCGCCAGTCCCCGGCGCAGGGCCCGGGCCGCGCCCCGCAGGTCACCGTCGAGCCGACGACGCAGGGCGAGCGCGTACCAGCCCTGGGCCCGGTGCGGCGCGGTGCCCCGGCGGTGCGCGCGGGCCGCCACCGCCAGCAGCTCGGCCGCCCGGGCGGGCCGGCCCATCGCCTCGGCCAGCCGGGCGGCCTCGATCCGGGTGGTCAGTGCCGGCGACGGCCAGCCGGTGGCGTCGAGCTGCCCGGCGGTTCGCACCATGGCGGTGAGCAGGGCCGTCGACCGGGCGCCCCGGGCGAACTCGGCGCGCAGCTCGACGTGCCGGGCGAAGGCGGCCCAGATGCGGCGTCCCTGGCGGCGGAAGCGGGCCCGGGATGAGGCGGCGGCGGTCGCGGCCGTGTCCAGCTCGCCGGCGAGCAGCGCCGCCCGGGCCCGGGCCAGCAGCGCCTCGGCGAGATCCGAGGCCATGCCCCGCCGCCGCAGCTCCGTCACGGCGGAGGTGGCGACCTCGACCGCCTCGTCGACCAGCGGCACCGAGAGCAGCAGTTCGAACCGGTCCAACAGCAGTGCCGGGCGGGGCACCGACAACCGGCGGTACTCGTCGCCGACGGTGGCGAAGGTGCGCAGCGCGCCCGCGACGTCGCCGCGCTGGCCTGCGGCGATGCCGATGTTCCAGCGGGTGTCGGCGGCGGCCAGGTCGAGCCCGAGCCGGCTGAAGATGGCCGCGGAGCGGAACAGGTCGTCGTCGGCGTCCCGGCTGGTGCCCCGGTGGGCGTTGAGCAGTCCGCGGTTGTTGCGCGCCCGCGCCTCCAGCAGCAGGTCGCCCTCGCGCTGGGCGATCTCCACCGCGATGCCGTAGTCCCGGACCGCCTCGTCGAACCGCCCCCGGTAGTGCAGCACGACGCCCCGCTGCATCCGGGCCCGGCCGGCGTCGGCGCCGGTCAACCGGGGGAGGGCGAGGGTCACCGCGCGTAGCGCCGCGCCGGTGCGTCCGGCGTTGGCCAGGACGTACCCGAGGCTCATCCGGGCCAGTGCCCGCACCCGGGGCGAGTCGGTGACCCGCACCGCCCGGCGCAGGTGCCGTAGTGCCCCCGGCAGGTCGTTGAGTTCCCGCAGGGCCAGCCCGATGGCGCGTTCGGCGGTGGACCGCTCGTCGGCGTCGGGGTGACCGGCGACGAGGACCTGCCGGGCGATCGCGATCGCCTCGCGGGGGTAGCGCTGGACGGCGTCGAGCGCGGCCTGGGCCGGGACGGCACCGGGAACGGCGCTGTCGGCCATGCCAAGAAGAATCCCGCAGTCGCGCTGCCCGGTCAATCGCGTCGGGGTGGACGGGCATCAGTCGCCTGGCCGACGATCAATTGACACCCGACTATCCTTTGAAATAATCGTCCGGTGCCTCGGAGAGCGCTTCCGTAGCCGCCCGGCCCGTCGCCGACCACGCATCTTCGACCGCCTGGAGGACCGGTGCCGTCTGACGACTCCCTCGCGTCGCGCCCGCCCACCGGGTTGTCCCGTCGGCAGGTCGTGGCCTGGTCCACCCTGGCCGCCGCGGCGGCGCCGCTGGGTCCCGTCGGGCGGGGCGGCCCGGCCGCCGCCGGTGAGTCACCCGACGCGGCCTACCAGCGCGTCTTCCTGGAGGCCCTGGCCGCCGACCCCGACCTGCGCAGGTACGCCGTCGAGGGCCGGGAGTTCCTCTACCGGCCCCGGCAGTTGCTGGTGGCCCACCCGGACGTGCAGCGGGTCGTGAGTCGGCTGCGCAGCTACGGCCACCCGGTCACCGAGGGCGTCGGCTTCGGCGGGGTCGCCCGGCTCCGCTTCGCCGCCGAGACCGACATCCCGTCGGTGGTGACCAGGCTCCGCGACCCGCAGCAGTGGCCCGGGCAGCCGGCGCCCCTGGTCCAGCCGCACCACGCCCTGCTCGGCTTCGGCAACATCATGGGCAACCCGGGCGGTCCGCCCCGGGTCGCCGCCGCGCTGCCGGCGCCGGATCCGGCGCGCGTGGGTGAGGGCGCGGGAGTGACGGTGGGGATCTGCGACACCGGCATCTGGCGGCAGGCCGGTTCCCGTCATCCGCAGTGGCTGGCCGGCAGCTATCTTCCCGAGGTCGACGACGAGGACGCGGTCTACGTCGGCGCCGACGTGCTGGCGCTGCAGGGTGGTCACGGCACCTTCGTCGCCGGAGTGGTCCGGCAGGCCGCGCCGGGCGTACGTTTCGATCCCGAGGCCGCGCTGAACGCCACCGGCGTCGGCGACGAGGAGATGCTGGTCGCCGCCCTCGGCCGGCTCGGTCCGCAGGTGTCGGTCGTCAACCTCTCGTTGGGCTACTTCACCCAGGACGACCAGCCCCCGCTGCCCGTGGTCAACGCGTTGGTCGGGCTGCCCGGCAGGGCGGTGGTGGCGTCGGCGGGCAATGCCGGCAGCAGCCGGCCGGCCTGGCCGGCCGCCCTGGACCGGGTCCTGGCGGTGGGCGCGGTGAGCGCCGGCTCCACCGGCCCGGTGCCGGCGCCGTACAGCAGCTACGGGTCGTGGGTGGACGCCTGCGCCCTGGGGGATCGGAGCAGCACCTACGTCAGGGGTCGGCTCCAGTTGCCGGGACAACCGATCCGGTACTTCGACGGCTTCGCCGCCTGGGCCGGCACCTCGTTCGCCACCGGCCACGTCGCCGGCCGGCTGGCCGCGCTGATGACCAGCGCCGGACTCGGCGCGGAGGCGGCCCGAGCCGCGCTGGTCGCCGGCCCGCGCTGGCATCCCGACTACGGCGTACTCGTCGCGTGAGGTCGGCATCGGCGCGCCGGGCGTCGTCCCGGTGAGCGAGCGCGGCACCGTCGGGCTGGTCGCCGCCGCCTCCTGCGGTGACGAGCGGGCGTGGGGTGAGTTGGTGCGCCGCTACACCCCACTGGTGCTCTCGGTGATCCGGTCGTACGGACTCGACCAGGTCGACGCGGCGGACGTCAACCAGACCGTCTGGCTGCGTGCGGTGGAGCACCTGGGGCGGCTGCGGGAGTCGAACGCCCTGCCCGCCTGGCTGATCACCACCACCCGACGCGAGTGTTACCGGCTGCTTCGCCTCGGCCGGCGGACCCAGCCGTTCGACCCGTACGACGACTCGGTCGACGGGCACGTCGGTGCCCACCTGCTGGTGGATCCGGTCACCCCGGACGAGGACCTGTTGCGTGCCGAGCGGCAGCAGGCGCTGCGGGAGGCGTTCGCGCAGTTGCCGCCGCGCTGCCGGGACCTGCTGGCGCTGCTGATGGCCGATCCGCCGGTCAGCTACCGCGAGATCGGCGCCCGGTTGGGCATGCCGGTGGGTAGCGTCGGTCCGAGCCAGGCCCGGTGCCTGCGCAAGCTGCGGAACTGTCCGGCACTCGCCCCGTTCCTCAGGGCGCGTCCCGGCGACGAGGGGAGCGGAGGTGACCGGGATGGAGCCGTGGCCGCCAGCCGCTGACGACGCCCTGCTGGCCGAGTTGAGGGCCGCCCTGCGGGACTCCGGCCCGGTGCCGGAGGAGTTCCTGGCCGCGGCCCTCGCCGCGTTCAGTTGGCGGACCGTCGACGCCGAACTGGCCCTCGCCGAGCTGACCTTCGACTCGGCCTGCGATCCGGAACCGGCCGGTCTCACCCGGTCCGCCGGCTCGGCGCGCACGCTGACGTTCCGCACCGGTGCGGTGGTGGTCGAGATCGAGGTGACCCCGACCGGCATCGTCGGGCAGCTCTCCCCGGCCCGGGGAGGGCGGGTCACCGCCCGGACCTCCGTCGGCCCGTACGAGGAGGTGCCGGTGGACGCGGTCGGCTACTTCTCGATGGGGATGCCGCCCGCCGGTCCGGTCCAGCTCTGCGCCCGCACGGCCGGGTACGCGGTGGCAACCACCTGGGTCACCCTGCGCTGAGCCGGACACCGGACGGGCCCCGAGGACACCGGCCGGACGGGCGGAACGGAGGTCGCGGGCCCCGTCCGCGACCTCCGCCCCTGCCCCTTGCGGGCGCCTACTTGGCCCGCGGGGCCACCGTGATGTCGTACCGCACCCCGCCGAGGTCGGCCCGCGCGGCGCCGGTGGTGTCCGGGCCCACCTGGGTCACGTCGACGGCCATCTTCTCCTGGGTCGGCACGGTCGCCGTGAAGTACAGCGAGAAGGCGAGCCGCTCACCCGGGTTGAGCTCCAGGTTGTCCAGGCTGGCCTGGCCGATGTCGACGATCTCGACCTGGTTGCGGCCCACCTCGCGGACACCCTTGCCGGCCTTGCCGCCCTTGGCCCAGCGCTCGAACAGGGTCGGGCCGAGGTCGGCGACGAGCCGGCCACCGGCGGCCTGGAACGGTGCCCCGGTCTGGCTGAAGACCACGCTGCTGCGGGCCGGCCGGGTCAGCGTGTTGCCGATGGCGAACGGCCGCGTCTGCGCCTGGCCACCGGCGGTCACCGCCACCGAGTCCACGTTGCGCCAGGCGATGTTGTTGTTGTGACGGGTGTTGACGCCGATGTCCGGCCCCTCGAAGGTCATCGGGTCGTTGGGGGAGACCCAGCGGGCCAGCAGGCAGAAGTGACCCGGGCCCGGCACGTTGTCCCACGGGATGGTGACCGAGGTGACGCCCGGGTAGACCGGCACCGCCATCGCGCCGATCTGCGTCCACGCGCCCGGCCAGGCCGCCCCGCCGCCGGGCGTGGTCCGGTAGATCCAGATCGTGCCCTCCTCCATCACGCTGTCGCCGTACGGGCCGGGGTTGCGCAGCTTGATGAAGATGTAGTTCCGCTGGCCGACGATCGGGTTCTGGCTGGTCGCGCACTCGACGGCGGTGTGGCAGACCTTGATGTCCGGGCTCTGCCAGAGCGGGTTGAGCGCGTGCGGTTCGAGCCCCACGTCGGCGGCCGTGTCCTTCATGTACACGTCGACCGCGGCGGCGGTGGCGGGGCCGTCCGCCGGGCCGGCCAGTGGTGCGGCACCGGCCGCGGTGACGGACAACAGCGTCGCCAGTGCCGCGCCGGTGAGCAGGGCGAGCGTCGAACGACGCGCTCTTCCTGCGAGTCTGGTAGACACATTTCCTCCCGATGATGGGGGATCGCCGTTCGCCCCGAGGTGGTGGCGTGGGCGGGTGGACATCCTTACGGAGTCCGATCGATGCGAGTAGATACATCTGCCGCCGGCGGGTGATGTCAGATGGTGGGAGTTGCCGTCAAGCCGGCGAAAGCCGCACAGCGCTCGGATGCGCGCTCAACTGCGTCGGTTGATGACCGCGAAGGCGGTCGCCCCGACCAGGATCTCCGCCAGGATCAGCAGCGCCAGCATCATCTCGACCGCGGCGCCGAGCCCGATCGCGATCCCCGCCGCACCGGTGAGCGGTAGCGCGAGCAGCCCGAGCACGGCCAGGGCGCGGGTGAGGACGGCGTCGTCCCGCTCGTCACCCGACTGGGACCACGCCCGCTCGAAGGCCGTCGTGCGGTCCGGTCGCCTGCTGAGCCGCCACGCCATCACCGCGACCCCGATCAGCCCGACCGCCGCGCCCAGGAGGAAGCCCACTCCCATGTTCCCGGGCGCGTGCTCGCGCAGCAGCAGGCCCACGGCGATCAGCAGCGCCACGATCGCCATGCCGACGCCGAGAGCCAGGGCCCTGCGCCTGTCCGTGTGTCGATCAGTCGACATGGAAGATCTCCTCGACGGTGCGGTGGAAGTGGCGCGCGATGGCGATGGCCAACGGCAGGGAGGGGTCGTAGCGGCCGTTCTCGATCGAGTTGATCGTCTGTCGCGAGACGCCCAGCGCCTGGGCCAGCTCGCGCTGGGACAGCCCGGTGGCCAGCCGGAGCGCGCAGAGGTCGTTCTTCATGAACACCCCCTGATGTCAAGTGAGCTTGTCGCGACAAGCGTGCTTGACACTCTCCGGGATTGTCAAGCTCGCTTGTCTCCGGTGAGGGCGCGCCGGCCCGACCGACGCCCTGTGGCGACGTTCCGGCCGGGACCGCGGGCGACGGCCCGCTCACTGTCCGATGGCCGACGCGCTACTGACTGCCACGGCCCTTCGGGTGCTACCTCTTCGCGGGCGTTCGGCCGACCGGGCCGGGCCGGCAGAGCGAAGGAGCCCTCCACATGTTCCCGTTTCCCGACGAAGCGACCAGGAAGGCACTCGATCTCGGCCGGCGCGAGGTGTTCCAGACCTACCGGGTGCTGATGGCCTGCGAACTGCAGCGGCTGCGGCCCGTCGTTCGGGCACTGCCGGCGGGGCTGCGCCGCGACCGGTTGACCGCCCGGCTCGACAAGGTCGCCGCCCTGGCCGTCGGGACCTGGCTGCAGCAGATCTCGGAACGCGGCGCGACGATGCACCAGGCGGCCACCCTGTTCAAGGAGGTGCAGGACTCTCTCGACGGGGTCGTGCCCTCCGTCGTCGGCAATCCCCACCTCACCGCCGCTCTGGACGAACTGAAGACCAGGATCGTCGACGTCATGGACGACGACAGGAGTCCCACGCACGTCGCCGTCAACACCGCGTTCGCGCGTCTGTTCGGGTCCACCTCATCGGTGGCCAAGGCGCGTTTCGCGCAGACGGTCACGGCCCTGCGGGCGCTGCTCACGCGCACCGACGGCCGACGGTCGGGATTCGTGTGCAACCTGTCGCTGCCCGACGGGATGGGCGCCCTGGCCAGCGGTCAGGGCGACACCGCCATCATCAACGTGGGTCGCTCCGCGCTCGACGGGACGATGCACCTGTGGGAGCTCGCCGCCACGCTCGTGCACGAGGGTACGCACACCCTGGCGGACAACCCGACGGTCGACATCGTCTACCGCCACCGCAACGCCGCCTACTACCTGCAGGGCCAGATCGCCCTGCAGAACGCCGCCAACTACGAGCAGACCGTCTACGAGGCGTTGGGCGAGGGCGGCCCGTTCCCCACCGACGCCGAGGTGGCCGCCATGCGGGGCCGCAGCGCGCCCCGGATGGACTCGCTGCACACCGTGCTCGCGTCCCGCATCACCCGTGCGTGGGTGCGCACCTACGACTTCACCTGCCTCGACTTCGCCAGGGCCGACCTGCCCAAGCCGGTCGCTCTCGTGCTCACCGACCTGCCGCAGGACCGGGCGTACGCGCCGTTGACCAAGGCGTACATGGAGGCACTGCACGCGGCGATGCTGGCGCTGATGCGGGCGGAGGAGCGGCTGGTGGTGCGGGCCGAGCCGAAGATGCTGAACCACTCGACGGTGATCAACTCGGACGGCACCATCCGGTTCACCATCAACTCCGACCTTGCCGCTCAAACTTCCATGGCCCAGCTCCTGCACTGGATGCTCGACGAGCTCGTCGCCGAGGCGAAGTGCCAGATCCCCAAGGACACGGCGCAACTGCTGGCCCTGATCCTGGGCATCGAGAAGTTCGACCGGGACAACGTGCACGACGTGCTGAACGACTTCTACGGCTCCTTCCACTGAGCCGCGGCCGCGCCGCCCCGGCGACGCCTGGCGGTGGGTCGACTCGATGCCGCCCCCCGTGACGCCGGGGGCGTACCCATCGACCACAATCGGAGGCCGTCAGCGTCCACAGTCGAAAGGACACGAGTGAAACGCCGCCTTCTACACGCCCTGACGGTCGCGACCGTCGTCTTCTCCGGTACGGCCGTGGTAGCCGCGCCGGCCTCGGCGAGCGACGCGTGGGGCATCGTCTGCAACCTCCGGCAGAACACCTGGCTGCGCGCCGAGCCGCACGGACACGTGCTGCTCACCCTGACTGCCGGGCGCGGGTTCCGCTGGCACGGTCAGGTCTCGGCCGTCGACGACGACGTCTGGATCTACGGCCACGGCGCTGAGAACCCGTCCGTGGACGGTTGGGTCCCGGCCGGCAACACCACCTGCTGAACCGGCACCTCCGCAGGGGCGGCCGCCGCGCGCTGCCGTCCCGTCGCAGAGCGACGGCCGGGATCCGCTGACCACGCCGATCCCGGCTGTGCGCCGAGCCTGGGCACCGAACGCCACCGCGGCGCCGACCCGATCGGGTCGGCGCCGCGGGTGGTTCCGGCGCAGCCCGCTTCGGCACGCCACCGACGGAGGTTCCTGTGCGAAAGTAAGGCATGACAAGGCAGAGCGACGGTTACGTGATCCGGGCCGGCCGCCCCTCCGACGCACCCGAACTCGCCGCCCTGCACGCGTTGGTCCAGCTGCAGTGGGTGACCGGCGGAAAGCCGCACCCCGGCATCGCCGCCTGGGTCGAGAGCCTGCTGACCGGCCATCCCTCGGTCGTGCCCGACGACTTCCTGGTCGCCGTGGACCTGGCGACCGGCCGCCCGGTGGCGAGCCTCGTGGGACTCCGGCAGGACTGGAGCGTGGCCGGGGTACGCCTGCCGGTGGCCCAGGTCGAGCTGGTCGGTACGGCGCCGGAGCACCGCGGGAACCGGCTCACCGAGCGGCTGTTCGCCGCGCTGCACGAGCGGTACGCGTCCCGCGGCGTGCCCGTCCAGGTCATCGAGGGGATCCCCTACTTCTACCGGCGGCTCGGCTACGACTACGCCCTCGCCAGCGGCGGCGCGCCGGCGGTGCCCGCCGCCGCACTGCCGGCCACCGGTCAGGACCGGCCGGGCGACCCCTCCGACGGCCTGACGCTGCGCTCGGCGACCGCCGCGGACGCGGGTGCCCTAGCCGACATCGACCGGCGGCTGGCTGACGGTGACGCCCTGGTCTGCCGAGGGACGCGGGGGTGTGGCGGTACGAGATCGCCGGACGCCGTCAGGCGGACCTCGCCCGGCGCGTCGTCGCCGTCCTGGTCCGAGGCGCCGAGGTCCGTGGATACCTGGTGCACGGTGCCCGGCTCAACGCCGCCGGCGAGCTGGCCGTGTTCGCGGCGGCCTGTGCGCGTACCGCCGACTGGCCGCGGGCCGCCGTAGCCATGCACGCGTACCTGGCCCGGATCGGTCGAGGGTACGAGGCGGCGGCGGGTCAGCCGTTCGTCGCGGTCTGCCCCGCGCTCGACCACGGGCACCCGCTGGCGCGCCTCGGCCCGCCGGGCGTACCGAGGCGGCCCAGAGGCTGGTACGTCCGCACCGGCGATCCGGTAGAACTCCTCGCACGGCTGGTGCCGCTGCTGCGGGCCCGTTGGCGCGCGGCCGACCTGCGGTGGCGTGAGGCGACGCTGACCATCGACATGTACGGCCGCGCCGCCCGGCTGATGTTCATCGACGGCGAGCTGACGGCGGTGACGGCAGTGCGCGGCACGGTCGGCCCGGCCACCGACCCGGCGACCCACGCCGCCGTCCCGCCGGGCGCTCTGCTCCAGCTCGCCCTCGGCAACCGCACCCTGCCCGAGGTGCTGGACGCCTGGCCGGACTGCCTGCTGCGGGACCGCCTCACCGAGCACTTCCTGACGGTGGCGTTCCCCCGGGTGCCGGTCCGCGTCTGGCCCCGCAACTGAGCAGGGTGCGGTCGCCGCCGTACCGGAGGTCGCGGCTGTGCTGACACCTGCCGCCGACCTTCCGGAGGCCCGCGCCGTCGGGACCGGCGTGGCTACCGGGGCGGCAACACGCAGAACTCGTTGCCGTCCGGGTCGGCCATGACCACCCAGCCGACCTCGCCCTGACCGATGTCGATCCGGGTGGCCCCCAGGGAGAGCAGCCGGTCGACCTCCGTTTGCTGATCGCCGTCAGCAGGCGGGGCGAGGTCGAAGTGCAGGCGTTGCTTGCCGGTCTTCGGATTCAGCGGTGGGCCACCCCACGTGATCTTCGGGCCGCCCAGCGGTGAGCGGATCGCGGTCTCCTGGTCCTGGTCCCAGACCAGCGGCCAGCCCAGCGCTTCGCTCCAGAAGTACCCGACCTCCTGCGAGCCGTCGCAGGCCAGCGCCCCGACGAATCCGCAGTCGGCGAGGAAGTTGTTGCCCGGCTCGATGACGCAGAACTCGTTGCCTTCGGGGTCGGCGAGCACCACGTGACCCTCTTCGGGGCGCTGGCCGACGTCGATGTGCCGTGCGCCTAGTTCCAGCGCCCTGGTCACCGTCTGCTGCTGGTCCTCAAGGGATGCGCTCGTCAGGTCGAAGTGCATCGGGTTCGGGCCGCCCTTCGACCGCTCGGTCGGAAGGAAGCGGAGTCGGAACCCGGTGTCGTCACTGGGCAGCAGCGCGACACCGTCGGGTGGAGCGTCGGCCATGTCCCAGCCCAGGACCCCGGACCAGAACCGGGCGAGACGCGGAGGTTGGTGCGCATCGAAGCTGAGCGCGAACAGGTGGCACGTCATATTCTGCGCATCTCCGATCGGCGGTGTGACCGCTGTCGACAGGACGCCTTGCCGGCGCGTAGGTCGGGAGCCTAAGGGCGGGCCGGCGGCGTCCGCAGCCGAGTATTCGACGCCGCCGGTCCCGCCGGTCACCTCGCCGCTGTCGGCGGATGGCGCCGAGTTCAGGAGGGCGACGGGACCTGCTGCCAGAGCGGGGAGATCCGGGCCCGCGCGAATCGCCAGCCGGTCGGCGTGCGTGCGGCGGTGTAGCGGGCCTCGACGCCGGCGGTCCGGTGCGGCGCCTCGCCCCGGTGGAAGAAGTACACGAGCTGATGGGTGCCGACCTCGGCGTGGTCGCCGTCGAGATCCACCACCACGTCGGTGTTGAAGTGCTGGGTCAACTCCTCCTCCGGGCTGGTCCGCCGTACGACGTCGACGATCTCGTCGATGCCGCGCAGGGCCCCGCGCGGGCTGCTGGTCTCGGCGTCCGGGGTGTAGACGGCCCGCAGGTCCTCGAAGCGCCGCTCGTCCAGTGCCCGCGCGAGCCTGGCGACCAGTTCGGCGATCTCGGCGCGGTCGGTCACGTGTGACATCTTGATCCTCCGTATCGTTGGTGCGGCCAACGGTATGGCAGATCGTTGGCGCCGCCAACGTCCTGTTAGCATGGTCACCCGTGGAACCGACACCGGACCGTCTCGCCACGAAGGCGAGCTGGCTCATCACTCAGACGGCCGTGCACGCGAGGCGGTTCGTCTCCCAGGGGTTCGCCGCCGCCGGCGCGCGGGGCTACCACTACCGGGTGCTCGCCGCGTTGCGGGAGTTCGGCCCCGCGAGCCAGGCGGAGTTGGGGCGGCGCTGCCGCATGGACCGCAGCGACGTCGTCGCGGCCGTGACCGAGCTGGAGGGGGAGGGCTTCGTCGGGCGCAGCGCCGACCCGGCGGACCGCCGACGCAACATCGTCACCATCACCGAGGCGGGCGTCCGGCAGCTCCGGCGGCTTGACCGCGCGCTCGACGACGTGCAGGACGAGTTGCTCGCCCCGCTGTCGGCCACCGAACGGCAGGCCCTGGTCGCGTTGCTCGGCAAGGTGCTCGACCACCACGGCGGCGCACCGACATCGTGATCAGCCGCCCGTAGAGCTGCACCGCCGCCCGGCCCGACGTCGTCGGTCCGCCGCTGCTGGACCCGCACCGCCATGCCCACCACCATGTCGGGGCCGACTGTGGCCGCCGACGGCCCCGGTGTGACCTAGATCATCGACTTGTCTCCCGCGGGACCACGAGCGACCGTCCGCGGCGCGTTCGGACCGGCCGGACCTGCGACTTTCGCGGATCGCGTCCTCTCGTACCGCCGACCCCGGTTCGGCTGACCGGCCGATGGGTCGCTGTCGTGTCGGTCACTACTGTTAGCGTGCCCTCGTTGTCGATCACGGCCGATTCCTCACGAAATCTGGCTGTTCTGCCACTGCGGAGGGTATTCCTGATGGGCTGGCTACCGGTGGGGGACTCGTACGAGATCTCTCTCGTGGACGGAAAGGTGGCGGCCCGGTCCATCGGCCCGCGGGCCGGCGGCCGTCCGCTGAAGACTCTGCCGAAGGCGCTGCGGGACGACCCCGAGGTCGACCGGCTGCGCCAGCTCGCCCAGTGGCTGGACCGGCACGCCGCGGAATGCCTGGCCCGGGTCGACGCCTGGGTGGTGTCCTCGCTGCCGGTGCCGACCGGGCTGCTGGCCCGGGTCTGGCCGGATCCGGCCTGGCAGGACGCGTTGCGCGACCTCGTGGTGCTCGGGGACGACCCGGCCGAGCCGGGCTTCCTGCGCGACGTCACCGACACCGGCGACCTGCGCGTGGTCAACCTCGACGGGGAGACCGTCCGGCTCTCGCCGGTCAGCGCCACGCTGCCCCACCCGGTGCGCCTGCCCGAGCTGGCCGACCTGCGCGAGTTCGCCGACGAATTGGACGTCACCCAGCGGATCGAGCAACTGCACCGGGGCACCTGGGGCAGACCCGACGACCTGAAACAGCGCGACACGACCATCACCGACTTCCGCGGCGCCACCGTGCCGAACCGGCTCGCCGCCCGGGCCGCCACGCTCGGCTTCCGGGTCTCCGGGTCGCAGGTCAAGTGCCGGGTCTGGGAGGCCGGCCGCACGGTCGAGGCCGCCATGCGGTTCGACGAGGACTACTGGGACTCGGAGGCGACCCTGGGCAACCTCTCCTGGTCGGTGGTGGACGGGCCGACGTTGCGGTTGACCGAGGTCGGGCCGGTGGCCTGGTCGGAAGGAATGCGGATGGCGACGGCCCTGTCCGGCGCCGTGACCGGAACGGGGAAGAAGGCGTGACCGGGATGACGACGACGGCTGACGACGGCGCGGTCGAGAACCTGCTGACCGCCGGCGCGGTGCTGCCGGCCGACACCGCCGGGGCCGGTGACCGGGCGGTGCCCCTCACCGCCCGCACCTACCGGCACCCGGCCCTCGACGACCGGCCGGTGGTCCGCCTGGTCGACGCCGCCCTGGGCGAGGGCGAGGACATCGCCGTCGGGTTCCTCGGCCTGTCTCCCGGCGCCGAGCCGGTCGTCGTCGGGCTGGGTCCCCGCCGACCGTTGGCCTTCCCCGAGTGGGTGCTGGTGCACCACCCGGCGGACGGCCGGCACGCGTTGGCGGTGGTGCCGGAGCTGCAGAAGCTGGCCAAGCAGGTGCGGTCGCGGCCGAAGGCCGCCCTGGACGGGCACCAGAGCATCGCCGACCGGCTCGCCCGTACGCTGCCGCACCTCCTGCCGACGTTCTTCGAGCAGGCGGCGCGGGTGTTCCTGGCCGCCGGGCAGGACGCGTACGCGACGCAGCTGTTCAACAAGGCGCGCAAGGCGGAGGCGCAGCACGGCCTGCCGGTCGACCTGGACCGGCTGGACGAGGTGTACGTGGAGTTCGCCTCGGCCAAGGTGGTGTCCGCGACCGCGTTGGCCGGCTACGCCAAGGAGCTGTCCGCCCAGTTGCCGGCCGACGAGGCGCTGGAGCGGTTCTGCCGGCTGGCACTGCGGGCCGCGACCGCCGGCGTGGTCCCGTCCACCCAGTCGGCCGCCGTGGTGAACCGGCTGGTCCGGGCCGCCACCAAGGCCGCCGGCAAGGCCGGGGCCGCCGCCGTCGCCGAGTGTGAGGCGGCCTACCTGACCGAGCTGCTCCGGTTGCCGGTGGCCGCCGAGGCGCCGGCCGGCTGGTGGAAGGCGCACCTGCCGGCGGTGACGGCGCTGGCCGGCCGCGACCCGGCGATCCGCGGCAGCCTGCTCGACCTGATGCCCGCCGACCGGGACGACCTGGTCACCTGGCTGGCCCTGCTGACCGACACCGGTGCGTTCGCCGGGCTGTCCGACCCGGACGTGCCGGACCCGGCCCGCCCGCAGGACGGCTCCGTCGGCTGGCTGCGCCGCTTCGTGAGCCGGGTCAACTCCGGCCACCAACGCCGTCGGCTGCCGCAGCTGTACCCGCTCGTCGAGCGGATGGCCGACCGGCTGCGCGCCGAACTGGCCGACAGCGGCGAGACTCTCGGGGCCGACGGGGACCTGGAACTGCTCGACCTGCTGCTCGCCCTCGACCTGCCGGTGGCCGCGCCGAAGGAGCACGAGGCCCTGGACCTGGCGAACTGGGCCACGCGTGGGGGAGAGCGCGACCTGCTCGCCGTCGCCGGCGACGACCGGTTCACCGCTGCCCTGCGCCG
Source organism: Micromonospora sp. DT178 (assembly GCF_049841695.1). NCBI lineage: Bacteria > Bacillati > Actinomycetota > Actinomycetes > Micromonosporales > Micromonosporaceae > Micromonospora > Micromonospora sp. DT178. The sequence continues at coordinate 99,548 of NZ_JBNCKV010000013.1, read as the reverse complement.
GGGCCTCGACCAGCTCGACGACCAGCAGAGCGCCCTGCGCCGGATGGTCGAGACGCCGGGCATCCGGCCGATGCTGATCGACTGGCTGCGGGCCCGCATCCGCGACCGGTTCGCCGCCGGCCTGCCGTACCTGCCGGCGTCGGTGGACTGGCTGGGCAGGCTCCCGGTCGAGGCGCTGCGCCTGGTGTCCGACGAGCTCGACGGAACCGGTGAGCCCGGACAGGGCGGCGACCTCGGGCAGGCCCTCGGCGTCGACCTCGCCGAGCGCGTCGCCCGCAGCCTGCGCGGCGGGATCCTCGACGAGCTGGGCTGGCCGGACTGGGAGCTGGCCTGGCAGGAGGTGACCGGCGGCGACCGCCGGGTGGAGGTGATCCGGCAGGAAGCCTGGCCGTACGTGATCCTGGGCGGGCCGACCACGGTGCGCGTGATCGGCGCCGAGGGCATCGTGCTCCGCCACGACCTGCGCATCCCGGCCGGCGACATGTGGGGTCAGCCCGGCTACCACTTCGTCGACGGTCAACTGCTTGTCTACTGGCGTTCCAAGGCGCTCGACTACGACCTGCGAGGCTACTGGCACTCGTCGCCCGGCGAACCGCAGCTCATCCAGGGCCGCCACCACGGCAAGCAGCCGCGCGGGAAGCAGATCACCCTGCCGCTGGCCGGCGGCGGGCGGACCACCGGCGACGGCGTGCTGCACGCCGGTGACACGGCCGTCCCGTCCGAGCTGCCCGTCATCACCGACGGCACCTCGCACTGGGTGTACCGGCACAGCGAGGAGGACGACGCCTACGGCTGGCGCGAGTACGACCCGGTCGCCAACACCCACGGCCGGCGCGGCCTGCCCCGGTTCCTGGCCGACCTTCCGGTCGACGGAAGCCACCTCCGGGAGTCGGCCAGCTGGCTGCGGCCGGCCCTGTCCGAGCGGGCCACCCCGGCCGCCGTGCCGGTGGACGGGCTGCTCGGCTGGCGGGTGGTCACGCTGCCGGACGGCTCGGTACGCGGTGAGGACCTGGCCGGTCGTACCGTCACCGTGGCCGCCGGCCAGGAACCGATCGCGGCGCTGGTGCTGCCCGGCGACGACCGGCCGCGGGCCGTGCTCAACGGTCCCGTCCTGGTCGACCCGGACGGGATGGTGTCGGCCGCCGCCGGGCCGCCGTCCAGCCGGGACTACAGCCCCGACGCGGTCCCGCTGCCGGCACGGCAGTTCCTCGGCAACATGCTGCCCCGCGACCCGGCCGGCTCCACCGCCCTGCGCCGGATGGACCGGGAGACCGCCGCCGCGCTGCTGAAGGCCGCCCTCGACGAGCGCCGCGCCGCCCTGGCCGAGGAGGCCGCGCGGGCTGCGGCCCGCGCGGCGGCGCGATCCGGGTTGACCGCGGCCACGCAGGCCGTCACCGGCCTTCCCGTCGCGGTTCCGGCGGCCATGGTCGGCGCCGGCTCCGGGCCCGCCACCACCGGCGCGACCGCCGACGAGGACGACACGGACGCGCTGGTCGAGCTGGTCCGCTCGACGCTGCCGGCCGTCAGCCACGACGCCGTGCTGACGGGGGTGGCCGGGGTGCTGCGGCTGGCCGCCCGGGTGCGCACCGACCTGGACGCGGTGACCGAGCGGCTCACCAGGTCGTTGTCCGCCCCGGCGGCGGTGGCGCCGGCGGTCACCGTGGCCGGACCCACCGACCGGCAGCTCAACGCGGCGCTGGACGGCCTGCGTGGCTCGGCCCATGGGGCGGGCACCGCGACCCACGCCTTCACCCAGTTCCAGGCGTTCACCACCCAGTGGTCCACCACCGGCGGGTCCGCCTCCGCCGTACGCCTGCACCTCGACGGGCCGTCGCTGCCGTCCGCGCTGGACTGGTGGTCCCTGCTCGGCGGGGTGGCCGCCGTCGCCTACCGGGCCGTCGCGGCGGTCACCCCGGACGAGGACCGGGAGACGCTGCGCGCCCTGCTCGCGGCGCTGGACCGGCTCGACCTGGGCGCGGCGGCCGCGCCGGGGCGCTGGCGCCGGTGCAGGCTGCACCTTCGCGACGACGACCTGAAGAACCCCGACGGCTCGCGCCGCTACCCGAGGCCGGGCATCCTGCCGTTGCCCGACGGGGCGTTCCTCGCCGTCCTCAACTCCAGGGGCACGGCCACCGGCTACTTCTTCGACGCGTTGCACCACGACCCGGCCGGCGTGTTCGCCGTGCCCGAGCCCTACACGGCGCAGTCCTCGGAGCCGGTCGGTGACGAACGGCCGGCCGGTTGGCTGGCCGGCTTCCTCACCGAGGCGGCCGCGCGCGGCCCGCTGCCCTGGCGGCCGGAGGCGGCCGAGCAGTTCGCCGAGCTGACCGGCGTCACCCCCACCGCCGCGAAGCTGGTGCTGGCCGGCCTCCCGTACGTGGACTCGGCGAACACCGTGCCGACCGAGCTGCGCAAGGCGCTCGGGATCAGGCAGGTCGGGGAGGTCAAGCTGGCCTTCGGGGTGCTGAGGGAGGCCAGGCCGGGGTTGCGGCGGGCCGTGGTCTCGGCGCTGCTGCCGGCGGACCCGGCCCGGCTGTGGACCGACGGCCCCGACGTGGCCGCCGCCGCGGCGGTGTGGAACGCCGCCCTGGGACGCCGGGTGGTGGTGCCCGAACAGTTGCTCGCCGAGGCGACGCGCACGGTCCGCACCGGCTGGGAGCCGGCCAAGGCGTTGCCGGCGCTGCTCGACCCGGCCCGTTCGGCCGAGCTGAGCACCGACCTGGCCTTCGAGATCAGGGGCGACCGGGTCCGGCCGGTCGACGGCCGCGCGGCCGGCTTCACCGGTCACGTGCTGCGCTCCACGGTCGCCCTGGCGGCGTGGGTGGCCCACCACACGCCGGCCGGCGACCCGTGCCGGGCCGCGCTGCCCGCCGCGCTGGCCGCGATCCGGGACCGGCTGGCCAACCCCGGCCTGCTGCTCGACCTCGACCAGTACGTCTCCCTGCCCGCGTTCCGGCAGGTGGCGGGCACCCCGTCGGAGACCGGCCCCGGCTGGGAACGGTACGGCGCCATCGTGCTGTCCACCCACGACGGCCAGCCGTCGCCCGCGCTGCGGCCGGACCTGCTCGACGCCGACGGGTCGGACCCGTACCTGCCGGCGCTGCGCGGCGACGCCGCCAAGCCGTACCCGATCGAGGTGGCGCTGCGCCTGGTCCGCGACCCACGCTTCGCGGCGCTGCTCGGCGATCCGGGGGAGCCGGGCGGCGGCGCGCGGGCGGCGGACGGCACCTGGTGGCCGCAGGATCCGACCCGGTCGGTGCCGGACCTGGTCGCCGAGGTGGCCGGGGCACACGGCCTGGGCGCCGACGCGGCGGCGGTGTACCTGATGCTGCTCGCCATGCCGGACCCGACCGACCGCAACACGGCGAAGTGGACCGCCTGGAGGCCGGCCCGGCTGAAGGCGGCCCGCGCCGAACTGGCCGGCACCGACCTGGTCGTCGAGGCCAGCCGGTCGCGGGCCGGCCGGTCGCTGTTCCTGCCCGGCCCCTGGCTGGAACGCGGCAGCGGGCAGGCACCGATCGAGGGCTGGAAGGTGACCCTGTTCGACCTCGCACCCGACGGTACGGCCGCGCTCGGCGTGACCGTTCCGTTCGAACCGGCCGCCGAGCTGCACCGGCGGGCCTGGCAACGCCTGCGCGACGGCGACCGGCCCCGCTTCGACAACCTGCCCACCCGCCGCTGACCCACCCCTGACGCGGCGGTGGTGCCACGACGACCTGCCCGGCCGTCGCGGCACCACCGGGCCGCCGACCCCTGTCCCGACCCACCCCATCCGAACCAGAGAGATCGAGGAACGCCCGTGACCGTGACGGAACACGTCCGCCCCACCGTGGCGCCGGAGACCGCCGCCCAGGTCCTCTCCGCCGAGCAGCGGTACGCCGACGAGCTGGCCTTCCTGGCCGCGTACGACGACGGGGCCCGGCCGCCGGGCTGGGCGCTGACCCCGCGCGCCGTGGTCACCTTCATCCAGGGCAGCGACGGCGAGGCGTTGAAACTGCCCGCCGACCGGCGCACCGGCCCGGACGGCACCGAGCTGCCGGCCAGCATGACCATCCCGGCGAAGTTCGTCGGCGAGCGGAGCCTGGTCGAGCGGTGCGTGGTCACCCTGGCCGGCGAGCGGGGCCTGCTGCTGGTCGGCGAGCCCGGCACCGCCAAGTCCATGCTCTCCGAGCTGCTGGCCGCCGCCGTCTGCGGCACCAGCGCGCTGACCGTGCAGGGCACCGCCGGCACCACCGAGGACGCCTTCCGGTACGGCTGGAACTACGCCCTGCTGCTCGCCCAGGGCCCGACCCCGCAGGCGCTGGTCGACTCGCCGGTGCTGACCGCCATGCGCACCGGCCGGGTGGTGCGCATCGAGGAGGTCACCCGCTGCCTGCCCGAGGTGCAGGACGCGCTGGTGTCCATCCTGTCCGACCGGCGGATGAACGTGCCGGAGCTGTCCGGCACGGAGGACGGGCTGATCCGCGCCGTGCCCGGGTTCACCGTGATCGCCACCGCCAACCTGCGGGACCGGGGCGTGTCGGAGATGTCCTCGGCCCTCAAGCGCCGGTTCAACTTCGAGACCATCCACCCGATCTCGGACGCGGACGTCGAGACCGACCTGGTCCGCCAGCAGGCCACCGCCGCCGTGCAGCGCGCCGGCGCGGCGTACACGGTGGACGACGCGGTGCTGGACGCCCTGGTCACCGTGTTCCGCGACCTGCGGTCCGGCCGGTCGGGCGAGGGCTGGGACGTGGAGCGGCCCGGCACGGTCATGTCCACCGCCGAGGCGGTGCAGGTGGCGGTGTCGCTTGGCCTGGCGGCCGCGTACCTGCCCGGCGGGGACGCGCTCGACCTGGTGCCCGGGCACCTGCTCGGCGTGGTCCGCAAGGACGACCAGAACGACCACGCCCGCCTGCTCGGCTACTGGGACGGCCCGGTCCGTCGCCGCGCCGAGGACGGCTCGGCGATGTGGCGCCGGCTCTGGGACCTGCGGGAGAACCTGCGGTGACGACCCTCTCCAGCCCACCGACCGGTGCGGCCCCGGCGACCGCCGCCCCGGTGGGAGCCGACGCGACGTCGGCCGATCCGCGTGCCGTGGTCGACGCGCTCGCCGGTTCGGTGCGGCCGTACCTGATCGGGGTGCGGCATCACAGCCCGGCGCTGGCGGCGGCCGTCCCGGCGCTGCTGGACGCCGCCGGGGCCGAGGTGGTCTGCATCGAGTTGCCGGCCGACTTCCAGCGCTGGCTGCCGTACCTGTCCGATCCGGCCGCCCGGGCCCCGCTGGCCCTGGTCGGCAGCCACGGCGCGGACGGGCCGATGGGCTTCTACCCGTTCGCCGACTTCTCCCCGGAGCTGGCCGCGATCCGCTGGGCCCGCCAGCGCGGCGTGGAGGTGGTCTGCTGCGACCTGCCGCTGGCCGATCCCGACTGGACCGCCGGCCCCACCGACCCGGCCACCGACCCCGACCCGACTGCCGGCGCCGAGCCGGCCGCCGGTGGCGAGCCCGCACCGGACGCGGGGGAGCCGGTGCCCGGCCTGCGCCGGTCCTATGCCGCCGCGCTCAGCGCCAGCGGCACCGGTCGGGACGGCGACGACCTGTGGGACCGGGTGGTCGAGGTGCGCGCCCCGGGCTGCCCGCCGGAGGCGGTCCGCCGGGCCGCGCTCGGCGTCGGCTGGGCGATGCGTACCGACAGCGCCAACCGCGACGGCGTGCCGGCCCGGGACCTGGCCCGCGAGCGGCACATGCGCCGGGTGCTGGCCGAGGCCGGCGTCGACGGCCGGCGGGTCGCCGCCGTCATCGGCGCCTTCCACGCCCCGGCCCTGGTCACCACCCCGTCGGCCGCCGAGGTCGCCGTCGCGTCCGCCCGGCCCGGCACCGCCGCGGCCGATCCCGTCCGCTCCGTGACGACCCCGCCCCGACCGGCCGCCACCGACGGCGGCGGCACGGCGGTCACCTCGCTGGTGCCGTACGCGTTCGACCTGCTCGACTCCCGGTCCGGCTACCCGGCCGGGATCCGCGACCCGCGCTGGCAGCAGTCCGTCTTCACCGCCGCCGGCGACCCGGAACGGATCCGGGCCGCCGCGGCCCGGGCGGTCACCGACCTGTGCCGGGAACTCCGCGCCGCCGGCCACACCGCCGGCACCGGTGAGGCCACCGAGACGGTACGGCTCGCCGACGACCTGGCCCGGCTGCGGGACCTGCCCGCCCCCGGCCGGGGCGAGGTGCTGGAGGCGGTGACCACCGTGCTCGGCCAGGGCGAACTGCTCGGCCGCGGCCGGGCGCTGGCCAAGGCCCTGGAGAGCGTGCTGGTCGGCGCCGAACGGGGCCGCATCGCCCCCGGCACGCCGCGCTCCGGGCTCGGCCCGGCGGTCGAGGCGGAACTCACCACGCTGCGGCTGCCCCACCCGGACAGCCCGAAGGCCCGCGAGGTGCGCCTGGACCCGCTGCGCACCGAGCTGGACGGGCGGCGGGAGATCCTGCTGCAACGCCTCCAGGTCTGCGGCGTCGGCTACGGCGAGCCGATCGCGGTGTCCGGCACCGGCGACGGCGCCGCCCTGACCACCCGCTGGCAGCTGGCCTGGACGCCGTCCGTGGCGGCCCGGCTGGACCTGGTCGGCGTACGCGGGGTGACCGCGGCGCTGGCCGCGGCCGGCACCCTGCGGGAGCGGTTCCGCCGAGAGGCCGCCGACGGCGGTCCCACCGCCGCGCAGCTGCTCACCGGGCTCCGCGACGCCGCCCGGTGCGACCTGCCGGAGCTGGTCACCGACCGGCTCGAGCTGGCCGCCACGGTGCTGCCGGGCACCGGCACGCTGCCCGAGCTGCTGGCCGCACTGGACCTGCTGGAGGCGTTGCGCCGCGAGCACCTGCCCGGCACGACCCCCGACGGCCGGGCCCGGGCGGCCGAGCTGGCCGTCGTGCTGCTGGACGCGGCGGTGCGCGGGCTGCCCGGCCTGGCCGGCAGCGACACCCCGGCGGACGCCGCCGCGCTGGTCGACCTCGCGGTCCGCGCCGGCGAGGACCGCATCGGGCTGCGCCTGGACGAGGCTCTCGACCACCTGGCCCGCACCGGTTCGCCGCTGATCCAGGGCGCCGCCCTGGCCGCCCGGGTGCTGCTCGACCTGACCGACCTGGAGACTTTGGGCACCCGGGTGGCCGGCTGGATCGACGCGGCGACCGGACCGGACACGCGACGGCACCTGCACCGGCTGCTCGGCGGCCTGCTCACCGGGGCGCACCCGCTGTTGCAGTCCGCCCCGGCCGCCCTGGACCCGCTGCTGGAGCGGATCGAGCGGCTCCCCGACGCCGACTTCCTGGACCGGCTGCCCGCGCTGCGCGGCGGGTTCGACGTGCTCACCCCGGCGGCCCGGGGCCGGCTGCTGGACACCGTCACCGAGCGGCTGGGCGACCGGCTCGACCTGAGCCTGTCCGCCCCGCCGGAGCTGCTGGCCCGCTGGGCCGCCGCCGACGCGGCCGGCCGGGCCGCCCTGCTCGCCCGCCGCATCCCCGTTGCGGGCACGCCGACCGGCCCCGGCGACGCCGACGCCGATGCCGGCGCGACGCCCGGGCCGGGCACGCCGGACGCCCGGCTCACCGCCACCGACCGGTGGCGGCTGCTGCTGGGCCGCCAACCCGACCGGTTGCCGGCCGACGCCCGCCGCTACGCCCGCGCCCTGGACGAGCTGTACGGGGCGGGTCAGGGCGAGGGCGCCACCGACCTCGGGCAGGCGGCCGGCGGCGGCCAGGAAGCCTCCTTCCCGACGGCCCGCGAGTGGGCCGACGAACTCGAGGCGCTGTTCGGCACCGCCGTACGCGAGGAGGTCATCGCCCGGGCGGCCGAGAACGGCCGTACCGACGTGCTCACCGAACTCGACCCGGCCGCGGTACGCCCATCGATGGAGCTGCTGACCTCGGTGCTGTCGCTGGCCGGCGGCCTGCCCGAGGGGCAGCTGGCCAAGCTGCGGCCCCTCGTGCGGCGGCTGGTCGAGGAGCTGACCAGGCAGCTGGCCACCCAGGTGCGTCCGGCGCTGACCGGGCTGACCAACCCGCGGCCGACCAGCCGTCCCGGTGGCCGGATCAACCTCGCCCGTACGCTGCGGGCCAACCTGGCGCACACCCAGCGCCTCGGCGACGGCCGGACGGTGGTGGTGCCGCAACGCCCGGTCTTCAACAGCCGCACCCGCAAGGAGGCCGACTGGCGGCTGGTGCTGGTGGTCGACGTGTCCGGCTCGATGGAGGCGTCGGTGGTGTGGTCGGCGTTGACCGCCGCCGTGCTGGCCGGGGTGCCCACCCTGTCCACCCACTTCCTCGCCTTCTCCACCGAGGTGGTCGACCTGACCGACCGGGTCGACGATCCGCTGTCGCTGCTGCTGGAGGTGCGCGTCGGCGGCGGTACGCACATCGCCGCCGGGCTGGCCGCCGCCCGCTCGCTGGTGACCGTGCCGAGCCGCACGATCGTCGCGGTGGTCAGCGACTTCGAGGAGGGTTATCCGCTGGCCGGGCTGCTCGGTGAGGTCCGCACGCTGGTCGGTTCGGGCGTGCACCTGCTCGGCTGCGCCGCGCTGAACGACAGGGGAGCGCCCTGCTACTCGGTGCCGGTCGCCGAGCAGCTCGTCGCGGCCGGGATGCCGGTCGCCGCTCTCAGCCCGCTCGAACTCGCCCGCTGGGTGGGCGACCGCATCCGCGGAGGATCACGTTGACGGACCGCACAGCCACTGCCGTGGACACCGACCGGTTGCCGCCGGTGCTGCCGGCGGTCGCCGCCGCAGCGGTGGCGGCCCTGCCACCCCGGCTGCACAAGCGGCTGGACGCCGCCGTCGAACGGCTGGCCGGCGCACCGGTCGGCCCGGTCGACGGGGGCGTGTCGGTCGACTGCGGCCCGGAGTCGCTGGTCACCCTGACGCCCGGAGCGACCGGCGCGGTCACCGACCCGCACCAGGCGCGGTGCAGCTGCCTGCTGGCGCCCCGCTGCCTGCATCGCGCCGCCGTCCTTCTCGCCTGCCCGGTCGCCGACCCGGCCACCCACCCCGATCCGGCGTCCACCGCCGCGGCGTCGTCGACGCCGGGCCGCGCCGACGAAGGGACCGGCCGCACCGGGCGTACCAGGAAATCGGCTGGCGCGGCCGGTGGTGCGGCACCAACGAAGGCGCAACGGGCCGCTGCCGGCGCGCTGTGGCGGGCGGCCGCCGCGGTGCTCGCGGCCGGCGTGCCGGCGGCCGGGGCGGTGCCCCAGGCCGAACTGCTGCGGGCCGCCCACGGCGCCCGGCTGGCCGGCCTGCCGCGGGCCGAGAGCGCCGCGCTGCGCACGGTGCGTGGACTGCGCGCGCAGCGGGGACGGCAGAACGGCCACCGGTTGGCCGAGCTGGTCGAGGTGCTGCACGACCTGCTGTACGTCGCCGGCCGGCTGGCCGCCGGCGATGCCGACCCGGCGCTGGTCGGCGTCCTGCGGCGGGCCTACCAGCCGGACGGCACCCTGGAGGTGCACGGCGTCTGCCGGGAGCCGGTGATCAGCGCGACCGGGTACGCCGGGGTGGTCACGCACCTGGTCGCCGCCGACGGGCGCCAACTGTCCTTCGGCGACGTGAAACCGGGCGGTCCGGACCGGGCGCGGGACTGCGCCCGGGCGGTCACCGAGATGGGCGCGGTCGCGGTCAACCACGCGGTGCTGGCCCGTGGCGGCCTGCGGATCACCGGCACCACCGTCTCCCCGGACGGCCGGCTCGGTGCCGGTAAGGGGGTCCGGGCCACCCCGCTCGCCGGCACCGACTGGTCCACCGGGCCGCTGGCGCACCTGTTCGCCCGCCCGCTCGCCGAGGTGGTGACCGCGCAACTCGCCACCGACGACCCGGAGGACCCGGCCCGGGCGGGGACCGCGCTGTTCGGCGGCGACCTGATGGTGGTGGGTGCCGTCGGTGACCAGGTGCTGGCCCGCGAGCTGGCCCCCGCCACCGACGCCGGACGCGAGCGTGCGCCGGTGCCGGACGGGCCGGTGATCCGGCTGGTGCCGGTCGACTCCCACCCGATGCTGGCCCACGTGGCCAACCTGCGGCGGCTCGCCTCCCGGCCCGGCCTGCGGGTCCGGGTGGTCGGTCGGCTGGACCCGGACCGGGCCAGCACGCTGCGACCGCTCGCGGTCGGCCCGGTGCCCGGTGTCGCCGCCACGTTGCGGCTGCCGGCGGACTGGCACGGCCGGGCGGACCTCGGCTACGACGAGATCCAGGGCGGCCACCTGCCGCCGCGCGACCCGGCCGAGACGACCGAACCGGTTCTCGCCGTCGGCGCCGACGCGGTTGCGGAGTCCCCGCTGTGGCGGGTCCGCCGCCTGGTGGAGTTGGCCGTCTCCGGCGGTCGCCGCGCCGTCGCCGAGGCGGCCCGCGGCGACGGCACCGGCCTGGCCGGCCCGCTGCGCCGCGCCGGCTTCACCACCGCCGCCGCGCTCACCACCGCGTTGGCCGACGAGTCCGACCGGCGCGGCCGGGACGTGTTCGGCCGGCGTACCGATCCCGATCCGGACCGGTACGCGTGGGCCTGGCTCGCCGCCACCGCCCACCTCGCCGCCGCCGAACGGGAGCTGATCCGGTCCTCCTGGACGACCCCACCTGTCGGCTGACTCTGCCGGCGCCGGCCACCTGCGCCTCGGCGCCCGCCCCCTCCCGGGCGGGCGCCGGTTCTCGGGCGACAGGGCGTATGGGCGTGACGCCGGTGGACGTCATGGCCGGCTGTCACCCGAGGACAGACGGTGAGCGACGCAGGCGATGCCGGAGGGGTGGTCGGGCCCGAGGTCGGCGTGGCCGGCGCGGTGGGGCTCAGGTGGCTCCGCCGCTGTCGAAACCGATTGCCGGACCGCTTTGCTAATTCGTATTAGCATCTTGACGCCGCTGAGACGGCGCGCGCAGACTCATCGACCAACGGCACCGCCCGCGACGAGCGTCCGCACCGATCGGCCGCTCGGCGAGGCGGAGTGACACCTGACTTGTCACGGCCGGCCCGCTTCCCCTGCCCCCGTCGGCCCGCCCCACGAACGGAGGAAACGCGATGACGCGTACCCCGGAAGGCTCCTTCTCCCGACGCACGCTGCTGCGTGGTGCGGCGGCCGCCGGTGTCGCGACCGCGACCACCGGCGCCGGCCTCGCCGCGACGCCCACGCCGGCGCTCGCCGGACCGGCCGGCTTCCCCAACTACCGGTACGTGCGCGACGCGTTCGACAGGCCGTTGCGTTACAACCCGACCGGCGAGTTCATCTTCCCGTGCGTGCGCGGCGTCTACGACAAGATCGGCGGCTACCTCGGCCGCTACTACCTCTACTACGCGCCGCACGACGCGCCCGGCGGGATCTGCCTCGCCTACGCCGACCGGCTCGAGGGCCCCTACACCGAGTACGCCAACAATCCCGTCATCGACCGGGTGCTGCCGTCCACGACGGTGAGCCACGTGTCGTCGCCGCACGTCGTGTGGGACGCGCCGACCCGGCAGTTCTACCTGTACTTCCACGGCGAGAACCACACGACCCGGGTCGCCCGCTCGACCGACGGCGTCCGCTTCACCGACGAGACGCCGATCCTGTCGACGAACCTGGTGCCCAACACGACCGAGACCTCGTACGCGCGGGTCTTCGAGCACTCGGTGGCCGGCAAGGGAAACCGCTACGTGATGGTGTTCATGGGCGCCCACACCATCCGGCCGGGCACCCGGAAGATCTTCTGGGGCTGGTCGCCGAACGGCTGGAGCGGCTGGCAGTTCTCCCCGAACCCGCTGGTGTCGCCGTCGGGCGACGGGCTCACCGACATCTCCGCGCCGCACCTGCTGAAGCGCAACGGCACCGCGTACATCGCGTACCACGGCGGCAGCGGCAACATGTATCTGACCGAGGTCGGCAACAACTTCGACCGCGAGGTCCACCTCGGAGTGTTCCACCGGCCGATCGCGTCGGACAACGGCCGGGTGGCGTCGCCGACGTTCGGCACCGACGGCGGCGTGGAATACATGCTCTACGAGGCCGGGCCCCGCCTGGACGCCAGGATCTGCGTGGCCCGCGCGGTCTAGCCCCGGGACACACGAACCCTCCCGGCTACGCGGGGACTGCCTGCGGATCACCGGCGGCGTCGTGGGCGGCCATGCTCTCCTGCCGGCGGGGTTCCTCGCGCAGGATGGCGGCGTGCAGCCACGTGTCGGGGATGGCGAAACCGTCCACGAGTGTCCGCATGTGCGGGCGCAGCTCCTTGAGCAGACCGTTCACCACGCCGGTGACCGCCTTGGACCGGACCGGCGTGAGACGGCCGTGCTCCAGGAACCAGCCCTTGTCGGCCTCGATGACGCTGAGCGCGTACAGGTCGCAGACCCGGGAGAGCAGCGCCCGGACCGCCGGGTCCGCGGTGTCCTCGATGCCGGCGACGAACGCCTCCAGGGCGACCCGGTCGACGTGCGCGGCGGCGACGGCGAGGACGTGGTCCTGGACGTCGTTGAAGATGTCGAAGGGACGGTCCTTCTTCGTGGCCGCGCCGTTGCGCAGGCGGCGGACCGCGCCGTCGAGGAGGTGCCGCTCGCGGTCCTCGAAGGCCTTGAGCTGCCAGCCGCGGTCGGTGACGGCGACCTCCTCGTCGCGGCCGGGCACGGCGCTGACCAGCCGCTCGATGAGCGACCGCGCGGCGGTGCGCTCGAGCACCATCTCGCGGACCTGCTCGGCGACGAAGGAGGCGCGTCCCCAGCCGTCCAGCGAGCCGAACTCGTCCCGGTGGCCGGTGAGCAGTCCCTTGGCCACCAACTGCAGCAGCACCGTGTTGTCGCCCTCGAACGTGGTGAAGACGTCGGTGTCGGCCTTGAGGCTGGGCAGCCGGTTCTCGGACAGGTAGCCGGCGCCGCCGCACGCCTCGCGGCACATCTGGATGGTGCGGGTCGCGTGCCAGGTCTGCGCGGCCTTGAGGCCGGCGGCCCGGGACTCCAGCTCCCGTTGCCGGTGCTCGTCGACCGGCCCGTCGCCGCCCTGCACCTCGTCCAGCGCGGCGACCAGCTCGGCCTGGGCGAAGTGCAGCGCGTACGTGGTGGCCAGCGCGGGCAGCAGCTTGCGCTGGTGGGCCAGGTAGTCGTTGAGCAGCACCTCCCGCTCCGCGTCGGGCGTGCCGAACTGGCGGCGGATGTCGCCGTAGCGCACGGCGATGGTCAGCGCCGACCTAGTGGCCGCCGACGCGGCGCCGCCCACGCTCACCCGACCGCGGACCAGGGTGCCGAGCATGGTGAAGAAGCGCCGGGAGTCGTTCTCGATCGGGCTGGAGTACGTCCCGTCCTCCGCGACCTGACCGTAGCGGTCCAGCAGCATGTCCCGCGGCACCTGCACGTGGTCGAAGCTGAGCCGCCCGTTGTCGACGCCGAGCAGGCCCGCCTTGGCCCCGGCGTCCCCGATGGTCACGCCGGGCAGGGGCTTGCCCTGCGCGTCGCGGATCGGGACCAGCCACGCGTGCACGCCGTGCCGCCGCCCGTTGGCGATCAGCTGCGCGAAGACCACCGCCATCCGCCCGTCCCGGGCCGCGTTGCCGATGTAGTCCTTGCGCGCCGCCTCGTGCGGGGTGTGCAGGTCGAAGGTCTGCGTCCGCGGGTCGTACGTGCAGGTGGTGCGCAGCTGCTGGACGTCGGAGCCGTGGCCGGTCTCGGTCATCGCGAAGCAGCCGAAGATCCTGCCCGAGACGATGTCCCGCAGGTAGGCGTCGTGGTGCCGCCGGGTGCCCAGGGCCGCGACGGCGCCGCCGAACAGGCCCCACTGCACGCCCGCCTTGACCATCAGCGACAGGTCGACCTGGGCCAGCATCTCGGTGGCGACGATTGAGCCGCCGACGTCGGACCTGCCGCCGTACTCGGTGGGGAAGGCCGAGGCGATACCCAGCTCGACGGGGAGTTCGGAGAGCAGCCGGGTGATCCGCTCACGCGCCTGGTCGCCGGTCTCGCCGTACACCGGGAGGAAGCGCGCGTCGAGGTGCTTCCGATGGGCGTCGCGGACCTCGGCCCACGGGCCGTCGAGCACTTCCTGAAGGCGGGCGAGGTCGATGCGGCCGGACGCGTGATCGGGCATGGTCACCCCTCGGAATGGCGGACATATAGGTACAGTCTGTACCCGATCAAGAGTACCGGCCCGCTACGGTGCCCCGCTGAGCAAGACCGCGGTGAGACGGGACACCATCGCCTCCGGCCGCTGGCAGCGCACCCGACCGCGTACGACGTCCGTCCGCAGCGGCGCCGACCGGGGTCAGGTGACGGTGGCGACGAGCGACGCCACCCGATGCGTGAGCGCGGAGGCTCGCCCACCCAGCTAACCGCCGGTCAGGGCAGGATCTCGACGTACCCGTCGGTCGCGTGCACGCGAATCCGCTGCCCGTCCCGGATCAGCGTGGTCGCCTGCTCCACGCCGACGAGGGCGGGCAGGCCGTACTCCCGGGCGACCACCGCCCCGTGGGTCATGAGGCCGCCCACCTCCGTCACCAGTGCCTCGATCGCGACGAACAGGGGTGACCAGCTCGGGTCGGTGTAGGCGGTGACCAGGATGTCGCCCGGTTCGAGATCGGCCCTGGCCAGGTCCAGGATGACGCGGGCCCGCCCCTCGACGACGCCGCCGGAAACCGGGAGGCCGACCAGCGCGCCGGTCGGCACATCCTCGCGTCGGTACGCGCCGGCGATGCCCTCACCCTCCGACGTGAGCACTCGGGGCGGGATGAGCGTCTGGTACGACCTGAACGCTTCCTTCCGCCGCTGGATGAGCTGATCATCCACGTTGCTCGTGCGCACGACGTCGGAGAGTTCCTGGAACGTGAGGTAGAAGATGTCCTCCCGCTCCGGAAGCACGTCGGCCCGCACGAGGCGCTCGGCCTCCTCGAGCAGGGCCTGTTTGTAGATGAAGTAGCGGCTGACGATGGCGTACTTCGGATACTCCCGGTACCCGACGAAGGTTCGGACCCGGTCGATCATCCGCTTCGTCTCTTCCGCCTTCCGCTCCCCGTCCGGTAGGGCCCGCAGGCGCGCCAGAACCTCCTGTTCCTTCTGTTCGGCCTGCTGGCGCCCCTGCGCGAAGCGCCGCTTGCGCGCGCCCGGCTCGAGGTTCCTGATGTTGTCGAGGATGACGGGCACGAGCGTGCTGGGACGTTCGCTCCAGCGCGGCCTCGTGATGTCGATCTCGCCGGCGCAGCGCATGCCGTACGTGTCGAGAAAGGTCCGGATGGCGTCTCGCGCTTCCTGTCCGCCCGGGAGCCCGGCCAGCTCATCCACGAAGCCCTCGTCCTCGACCTGCCGCAGGAAGGCCACGACCTCCGGGTGCGGGCGGATGACGTCCGCGACGTCCAGGAGCGCCAGTCCCATCTCCGACGTGACGTTGTGGGGCGCGGACAACGTGAGCGTGTCGGCCGCGTTCTTCTCGTCCAGCCACTCGTGCAGCTTGTCGTTGAGCCACCACGTGGCCTCCATCCCTGCCATGATCGCCTGCATGTTGAGCGGATCACTGAGGGCGCGCTTGTGCTCCTCGAAGGCCTCCCGCAGGAAGTCGAACAGCGCCGGTCCGGATTTCGTCCGGATGTCGCGCTGCAGGGTGGCGACGGACGCCCGGCTGCGTTCGATCAGCTCGGTGACGATGGCCGGATCGGTCTCGATCGGGGCGGGCGCGCCGCCGGCGGGTGGCCCTGCGGGACCCTGGTCGGGGAGCGACGGGACGAAGTCGCCGCGCTCGAGGACGGTCTCCAGCGCGTCCCTGACCAGTGGATCGGACCTGCCCATCATCTCCAGCAGACCGGCGCGGCTCGCGGGTGAGGCCAGGCGCCGGGTGACGTCGACGAACAGCCTCCCGCCGGCCTCGTGCATCGGCGCCATGGCCGTCAGCTGCCACATGGAGACCCCGAGGGGCCTCATGGCGTCGGTCATCATTTGTTGGTGACCGACGGAGACCCAGACGCGGTTCTCTCCGTCGCCGGTCTCGGGGATCGGGAACAGGGTGGTGATCGGCCGGCTCTGGACGATGTGGAAGTCGTCGTCGACCAGGCACCACTCGATGTCCTGGGGGTGGCCGAAGTGGGCTTCGATCCGCCGGCCCAACCGGACCAGCCGCACGACCTGCGCATCCGTCAGCGCCGGCTGCTCCTGCCGCTGTGGGTCGATCGTCTGTTCCGCCGTCCCGCCGGCCGGCAGGGCGTGGATGGCAAGTCGTTTGGCCGCGATCGCCTTGTCGATGATCTCATCGCCGCACACCCGGTAGGTGTCCGTGTTCACCAACCCGGAGACCAGAGCCTCGCCGAGGCCGAAGCTGGCCTCCACGGAGGCGACCTTCCGGTTGGACGTGACGGGGTCGGCGGTGAACAGGACGCCGGCCGCCTGTGGGAAGACCATCCTCTGTACGACGACGGCCATGTGGACCGTGCGGTGGTCGATGCCGTTGCGTCGACGGTAGGTCACGGCCCGCTCGGTGAAGAGCGAGGCCCAGCACCGGCTGACGTGCTGGAGGATGGCCGCCGGCCCCATGACGTTCAGGTACGTGTCCTGCTGGCCCGCGAAGGAGGCCGTCGGCAGGTCCTCCGCCGTCGCGCTGGATCGGACGGCACAGGCGGCTCGCTCGCCGAGCCGGGAGAGAGCCCGGATGATCGCCGCCGCCACCTCGTCGGGGAGGACGGTCGCTTCGATGCTCCGGCGGATCTGCGCACTGACTGTGCGGATCGACTCCCGGTCGTCCGGGTCCAGGCGCGACAGCTGGTCGAGCCGCTCGTCGATCGACGGCGTCTCGGCCATGATCCGCCGGAAGGCGTCCGTCGTCACGCAGAAGCCCGCCGGCACCCGGATGCCGTCGATCCGCGACAACGCCCCCAGGTGCGCGCCCTTGCCGCCGACGATCGCGACCTGCGCGTCGTCCACCTCCTGGAGACCCGACACGTACTGCCCGGTCATCGCGGGACCGCCAAGGCAACCGTCCTGCGCCGCGACAAGAACATGCGCACCTCGTGCCCCGTTTCTTCGTCAGTTCTGGGTCCGGCCGACGATTCTGCGGCAAGACCCGGGTCTTGCCGCAAGCCCCGGGGTGCGATATACGTTGAAGTGGGAACGCTTTCCTTATGTTTTCCGCTGCGGACCGGAATCTCTTTCACCGAAAGCGTGGCGCGTGCGGCGTTACACATCGTCGCTCCTCAGGGATGACACGTCGCCTACGGCTTCAACAGGGTGTGGGAAGTCGTCAGGTGATGCCGAGTAGTGCCGGTGGCGGCGTCGCGCGGGGCACCTTCGACATCCCGCGAGCGGACCACGACGATTTTCAGGCGAGCGGACAGGCGGCGCTTGAACGGATCTGCCGATCGGCCACGCATCCGGCCGCTTCGACTGCGTCGGTGGCGGGCGGTGAGCGGGCGGGTGGACCCGCTATGCTGGCCGGCTGCCGTACGAAAGCGAATGACAATGGACCGAGTTCACCTTCCCGATTTCTGGAGGCTCACCTGGCGGGACGTCGACCCCGCCGCGCGGCCCGCGGTCGACCCGGCCGGCGTCGCGGAGTTGGTGCGGATGCTGCCTCCGGCTGCCGAGGTTCCGCCGGCCGGCACCGACTGGCGGCTCGTCGCCTTCTGGTACGACCGGATGACGGCGGCGATGGTGGAACGTCTGGGCGACTGGGTGGTGGGCTGGTGGTACACCGTCGCGATGGAGGACTACCGCGACCGTGGGGTCATCCCGGTTTGGCGAGCGGAACGTCCTCCGGTGACGACGCCGGCCGAGACGCTGACCCGCATCGCCGACGCCGTGGTGGCCTGGCACGAACTGCTGGTCGAGCTCGCCGTCGATGCCCGCGGCCGCTTCGCCGCGGCGGCCCCGGCGGCAACTGACGACACCGGGGAGCCGCCGGCCTGGCGAGCCGTCCGGGGCCGCGGCGGGATCACCCTCTACGCCGGTCTCCCGGCCCGCCGTCTGCCCCATCCGGGCAGCCTGAGCTGGGCGGACGTCAATCCCGTGGACCGGACCTTCGATCCCGCAACGGTTCCGGCGGTGGTGACCGATCTGATCGCGGCATCCGAGATCCCGTCACCGGATGCCGACTGGCGCCTACGGGACCTGTGGCTGGAGAACGTCACGGTCGGGCTCGTCGACCGGTACGGACGGTGGGCGGTGGGCTGGCGCTGGTCGGTGGGCGAGGGCGACCTCGACGGTGGCCCGGTCAGCTCCTGGTGCTGCTTCCCGCACTCGGTCACCACGCCGGAGGCAACCACGGCCACGGTCGCCGCGGCCCTGGTGGAGTGGCACGACTGGCTGGACGATCTGGCGGAGCGGTTCGCCCGGTTCCTTCCGCTGTCCGCGGGCGACCTGGACGGTTGGGAACGCGCGGTCGCTCACCTGGTGACCGCGGTCGGTGACGGCACGCAGTACGAGTCAGGCTGGTACTCCTGCTGCAGGACTGCGCTCGGCTGGTTCCTCGAGGCAGCCGGAATCGAGGCCACCCGGCGAGAGGAACTGCTCGATCACGCGATCGGCGGCCGGTTCGACAGCTGGGTGGAGCCGCCGCGGGCGGTCGTGGAGTCGGTAGCGGAGGACCTGGCCCTGCGGGTGACGGGTGACGCCGCCTGATCACCTGACGGTGTGGCAACTGGTGCGGGAACAGGTGCCCTGGCGGGACGTCGCCCCGTCTCCGCAGGCGCCGGTGTCCGCCCTCCGTGACGGCTTCCTCTGCTTCGCCCACGCCACCGCCGGGCGTGGCCCGCAACGGCTGAGCCGGCTACTGACCGCGTACGCGGACGTCCGGCGCGAGGTAGCTGCGGGCGCCGACCTCACCCCGGCTCTGCTGGCCCGCTGGAACCGAGTCATCCGGGGTGTTCCGGTCGCGGTGTTCCGCCGGACGCCGGCGTACGCGAGGAACGGCCGGGAACGGTACGGGCTGCACGCCGACACCGAGCACCGGTTCGCCTCCTGCCTCGCAGAGGCCGCCGACCAGCGAACACCGGTGACGGCCCGGGCGGCCCGGGCCTACCTCGACGTCGCGTTCTTCCACCCGTACGACGACGGCAACGCCCGGCTGGCCGGGCTGGTGCTCCAGTTCGTGCTGCTGCGTGAGAGCGTCGAACTCGACGAAGTCGCGCCGATCCTCACGGCGGTGCGCCGCGCCGACGACGCCGGGGGAGCAGCGGACCTGGCCCGGCTGGTGCACGGCATCGCCGGGGCCACCCGTCGCCGGTGGCTGCGGGCGAACGGGCACCCGTCGTCGTGTCGTGGCGCCGGGTGGCACGATCACCGGTAGGTGATCGACGCGATCGGTGCCTCAGGCCAGCAGTTGCTCGCGCATCCTCGCGCCCGGATTGAACCCACCCACGACCCGGGGGCCGGCCGGGTCGTGCACGTCGAGGGTGTTGTTGCGGCGCATGAGCTCACGGACCGCAGGGGGCAGCCGGGGCGGGTCGTCCATGGCGGCGAGGACCTGTCCGGCGCTGGAGATCAGCCGATCGGCCAAGGCGGCGGCGTCGGTGTCCACCCGCACCCGGCCGTACTCCCAGCCGGCGGTGGTGAGGTCGAGCACCTCGAACACGTGGGTCACCAGGGGGTTCGGGTCGGTCACCCGGTCGAGCCGGGGCGCCTGGCTGCCGAGCACCGCGACGGCGGCGGCCACCTGCGCGTACGGGTGGAAGCCGCTCGGCAACGTGAACAGCGGCCAGCGCAGGGCCGGGCCGGCCTCCTTCCACAGCGGCCGGTAGTTGCGGCGGTGCACCAGGAGCCGTCGGCCCGTTCGTCGGTGTACCTCGTGGGCCTGGGCCTGGAGGTCCGCGTGGGCCTCGTCGGCGACCTGGCTCACGATCCGGGCCGCCACCACCAGGCCGTCGTCGCCGTCCAGCATTCCGGTGACCGCCTCGACCTGCTCGGGAAACCGGAGCTGCGTGTGGACGCCGTACCGGTGCTGGACGTCCCGTAGCAGAGCCTGCTGCCGTCCCGGATCGAGCTGGACCCGCCCGCCGCCCAGCAGTCGCTGGAGCCAACCCATTTCGCCTCGTTTCAGCAGAGCCGTCCCGGACTGCGGCAATGCTAGTGCGTCGGACCTACCCGGGTGCGTAAGGGGTGGCCGACCGTTGCTCACTGGCCGGTAGGCACCCTCCTGCCAGGTGTCCGGCTCATGAAGACGCGGCGTCGGGCCTGGCTCCCCGCCGGGCCCGACGCCGCGTCTGGGAGATCAGCCCTTGCGGCCCTGGGTGGCGACGCCCTCGATGAAGTACCGCTGGCCGAAGCTGAACAGCAGCAGCATGGGCAGCGTGACGAGCAGCGAGGCGACCATGACGTACTGGTAGTCGCCCTGTCCGCCGGCGGTGGGGCTGTACTTCGTCATGGCGTACGCGATGCCGAGCGGAGCGGTGAAGCCCTCCATCGACTCCCCGTTGAGATAGATCAGCGCGCCCTGGAAGTTGTTCCACGCCGCCTGGAACTCGAACAGGAAGACGATGACGAACGACGGGATGGACAGCGGCATGGCGATCTTCCAGAACAGCTGCCAGTAGTTGGACCCGTCGATGCGGGCCGCCTCGAACAGCTCCCGGGGCAGGCTCAGGTAGAACTGCCGTTGCAGGAAGATGTAGAACGCCGAGCCGAACAGGTTGGCGCCGAACAGCGGCACCCAGGTGCCGAGGAGACCCGTCTCCTTCCAGATCAGGTACATCGGGATCATCGTGACCGCGCCGGGCAGCATCATCGTGCCCAGGACCAGCCCGAACAGCAGGTTGCGGCCGGGGAAGCGGAAGTACGCGAACCCGAAGGCCACCATCGAGCTGGAGATGGCGACCGTTATCGCGGCGAGCAGTGCGATCGACACGCTGTTGAACACCCAGTGCAGCAGCGGCAGCTCGCTCCAGACCTGGACGTAGTTGTCCCACCGCCAGGTCCTGGGGATCAACGAGTTGTCGAACACCTGGCTGGCCGGCTTGAGGCTGGCAGCGATCAGCCAGACCAGGGGATACAGGAACAACGCGGCGAACCCGACGAGCAGGAGGGTGAGCAGTACCCGCCCGACGGTCCATCTCGTGGGCCGGCGCCCGGGCTCCCGTATCCCTCCGGAGGGCGCGGCGTCCACGGCCTGGGCCAGGACGGGGGCTGCGGTGGGTGCCGTGCTGGGGCCGATTGTCGTCACGACCGCTCTCCCTCGTAGTACACGAAGCGGTTGCCGACCTTGACCTGGATGAAGGTCAGGATCATCAGGATGACGAAGAGCAGCCAGGCCATCGCCGCCGCGAAGCCGAAGTTGAACTGCCGGAACGCCTCCTGGAACAGGTAGACCGCGTAGAACAGCGACGCCTCCGGCGCCGGGTTGTTCTGGTCCCGCCAGAACAGCAGGTAAGCCTGGTCGAAGATCTGGAACGCCGCGATGGTCAGGATGATGACGTTGAAGAACAGCGCCCCGGAGATCATCGGCAGGGTGATGGAGAAGAACTGGCGGACGGGGCCCGCCCCGTCGAGCGAGGCGACCTCGTACAGGTCACGCGGCACGTTCTTGAGCGCGGCCAGGAAGATGACCATCGTGCCGCTGACCGTCCAGAGGGCCATGAGCACGATCGACGGCTTGACCCACGTCGGGTCCACCAGCCACTGCGGGCCCTCGATGCCGATGAAGCGCAGGCCCTGGTTGATGGCACCGGTGTTGCCGTTCAGCAGCAGGAAGAAGATTGACGCCGTGGCCACCGCCGGGGTCATCTTCGGCAGGTAGTAGACCGTGCGGAAGAACCCCGCGCCGCGGCCCACCCGGTTGAGCAGCACCGCCAGCAGCAACCCGGACCTGTTCACCACCGCCTGGCGGCACTGTCCCTGAGGGCCGCCGGGTCGCCGTACGAGTCGAGCCCGAGGGGATCAGGGTTCCTCAGTGCGCCGGCGAGGGCTGCTCGGGTGGGCGGCGGGCGGCGTGGCCGGCGTCGGCCAGGGCGACACCGAGCAGCACGAGCGCGGCCACGACGGCGGCGACCAGCGGCGGAGCGAGATACAGGGGTACGGCAGCCGCCGCTAGCGTGGCGATGGCGACGACCCGGCGGATCGACAGCCGGTCGAACACGACCCGTTCCAGACGGATGCGGCCGTAGAGGAACAGCGCCGGACCGCCGAGGACCACCAAGAGCCACACCGGTTCCGGCCGGCCCCCGGGTTGTTTCAGGACGATCTCGTAGCCGACGGCGGTGGTGACGATCCCGACCACCATGACGATGTGGGCGATGCCGGTGGCGCGGCCGGCGGCCAGCCGGTCCCTGGCAGCGGCGACCGCGTCGGTGAGGACCTGTCCGGAGCGGTAGAAGTAGATCCGCCAGAGCAGCACCGTCGACAGGTACGCCACCACCAGCGCCGCCGACGTGGCCGCGGTGGCCGGCTGGTCGGTGAAGGTGATGCCCGCGGCCAGGACGGTCTCCCCGAGGGCGATCATCAGCAACTGCTGGTAGCGCTCGGGCAGGTGGCGGCCGCTGTCCATCGCCCACGCGCTGATCGGTGGCCGGGCCCGGCCGGGTATTGGCCAGCGCAGTTGAGCGGCGACGATGTCCACCGTCACCGCGATCCCCCAGAGGGCGGCCCGGGCGACGCCGCTGACCAGCCCGCCGGCGATCCAGATCGCCGCCGCGGCCGTGCACCACAACACCGATCGGACGTAGAGGTCGCGCAGGGCGTGGCCGTGCAGGTTGGGCAGGAGGATCAGTGGGCGGGCGCAGTGCAGGATCAGGTACGGCAGCACGAACGCCCAGCCCCGGCTGGCGAACGCGTACGGCAGTGACGAGGCCATGACCAGCAGGCCGAACGCGCTGGCCAGCACGATCAACTGGATCTTGCGGCGGCGGGGGTCGAACCAGCTGGTGATGTGCGCGGTGGTGATCCACAACCAGATCAGCGGCATGGCCAGGACCAGCAGGTACGCCAGCGACCGCCACCGCACGAGCGGATCGCCCGCGGTGACGTCCTGCATCACCCGGTCGACCACCCCCGCGAGGGCGAACACCAGCACCAGGTCGACGAAGAGTTCCAGGAAGTTCGCCTGCCGCACGTCCTCGCGGCGTTCCAACAGGTCCCGTCCGTCACCTCCCCGCAGCCCCATGCCGCCCATGCTCGCCCCCGTGACACCGCCCCGGAGGCCGGTTGGACGCGGTCCACCCACAGGAAGTTGGTCCCGGCGCCGTTCGATCATCCTCCGAAAGCAACCCCGTGGTCTCGACGGAAACGTCCGGACCGGCCGTTCACGGGTTCGTCACGCGAAGCCGGGTAGGTGAGGGGCGCAGCCGGACACGCACCCGCCCCGCGCGACGACCGGAGCGAGGTCTTCGACGACGAGCAGCGAGGATGGCACACCGCCCCAGCCTCGTACGGCCGCCGGGCGAGTCGACGAGCCTGTGGCACCAGGGGCTGTCGCTCGGGTCCAAGGCGTTGCAGGAGGCGACGCCGCTGAAGGGCTTCGACGCGTACGTGGTCGGCTTCCACCCGGCGAAGGACGACCCGTCGATGCAGATGGAGGCGCACCACTACTGCCGGCAGGTCAACGACGACTTCCTGCAACGCGTGCTGTTCGACGGCAACACCGCCGAGGCGAACCTCATCGGCGTCGAGTACATCGTCTCCGAACGGCTGCACGCGACGCTGCCAGAGGCGGAGCGCCGCTACTGGCATCCGCACAACTTCGAGATTCTCGGCGGTGAGCTGATCGCCCCCGGGCTTCCGGAACCGGCGGAGCGGGCGCTGATGGCGATGCTGATGAACAGCTACGGCAAGACCTGCACACCTGGCACACCGGTCGCCTCGACACCGGCCCAGGGGATCCGCTGCCGCTGGGTGAGCCGATGCTGATGTGGTCGTTCAAGCGCGACGGCCAGTGCGACCCCGCCCTGAACAGCACCATAACGAGACCATGGGTGTCGACAGTGCCGAGAAGCGCGACTCCCGCTCCGGGCTGGTCGAGCACGCCCGCCCGCAGGAGGGCGTGGCCCTGCTCGACGAGGCGTTCCCGGACGGCACCCCGATCCCGGGGTGGTGGACCAGGCCGCCCGACGGTAGTCGGGCAAGCCACACCGGCGGCGCCGGCCGCCGACGTCACGCTGCTCGTGCTGGATCTCCGGGTGCGGACGTGCCGCCCGGTCGCCTGCTGTCGGGGGCTGCTGGCGCAGTGGCCATCGTCTGGCTGAACCACAAGGGCGCGTTCAATCGCGTCAAGGACAGTGATCGGGGCCTGCACTGGGTGAATCTCTTTGTCCTGTTCACCACCGCGCTGCTGCCGTTCCCGACCGCCGTCGTCTCGGACGCGCTTCAGGAGCACGACCAGCAGGACCAACGTGTGGCCGTCGCCTTCTACGCGCTGATCGGCGCGCTGCTCTGCGTGAGCTGGCTGGTGTTCTCCCACTACCTGGCTCGGCGCGGAGACCTGCTCGAGGAGGAGGTGAGTGAGCGGCACTTCGCCGCCGAGCGGGTGCGGGCACTCGTCGGGGTCATCCTCTATGCCGCCGCAGGGCTCATCGGGTACCTGGTCGCACCGCTCGCCGGCCTAGTGATCTTCGTCGTGCTGCCGGTGTTCTACGCCGTTACCAGCGCCGGTCTTTACCAGGTGCCGCTGACCCGCCGGATCACCCATCGTCCTCCGCCACCCGGCTGAGGGCGGGCGAACCGCCGTTTCACCCCGGCTGGCGTGGGTACCCGCCGCAATCCGGTTGGAGAGGGGATCCGAGGTGAACTACACCGAGTTCATCCAGTCCGTGGCAGCGCGACCGAAGGTTCCGCCGGGGCAGTCGGAACTGATCACCCGCGCCACGCTCGAGACGTTGGCAGAACGGATCACTGGCGGCCAGGCGAGGGACCTCGCCTCCCAGCTCCCTGAGGAGCTACGAGGCCTGGTGCGTAGGCCCACCGAAGATCCGGAACGGTTCGGGCTGGCCGAATTCTTCGAACGGGTGCAGTCACGGGCCGGGGTGGATCGCCAGGTGGCCACCGACGGGGCACGGGCCGTGCTGGATACCCTTCGTGAGTCGGCCAGCGCGAAGGAGTACGGGGACCTTGTCGACCAGTTGCCGCAGGAGTTCTGGCAGTTGACCGGGCCGGGGGCGGGACGGCTCGAGACCCGCCGGATCGGCACCTAGCCAGGGCGCGGACCCGCCAAGAGCTCGGGCGGTAGCGGCGCCGGGCGGCCACGCCGGCGCCGCCGGTCAGGGTTGGTACTGGCTGCGGGTGCGAGGCAGCCACTGGGGATGGTGGTCGCGCAGGTAGCGGACCAGTCCCTCGCGAAGCTCGCAGCGTAGGTCCCAGGCGCTGGCGCCGTCCGAGGCCGAGGCCTGCACCTGGATGACCACTGTCTGCGGTGTGACATCGACCATCTGGAGCACCCACTGGTCTCGATCCCACAGGGGGGAGGACTCGACCAGTCGGCGTGCCTCCTGGCGCAGGTCGTCAAGGTCGGCGGTGTGGTCGACATGGATCTGGATCTTGCCGAGCACCCGGAACTCGTTCCGGGTCCAGTTCTGGAACGGCCGCTCAGTGAAGTACGTAGTCGGCAGAATGAGTACCCGGTCATCCCAGAGCCGGATCACCACGTTGGTCAGCTTCACCTCCTCGACCCGGCCCCATTCGCCGTCCACCACCAGCACGTCGCCTACGTGCATCCCGTCGGCGAAGGCTATCTGGATGCCGGCGAACGCATTGCCGAGCGCGGTTCGGGCGGAGAGGCCGATCACCGCGCCGATCACGCCGGCCGAGGTCAGAATGGAGATGCCGGCGAGGCGTACCGGCCGGAAGGTAATCAGGATCAGGCCGATTGCGACGACCGTGACCACAGCGACGGTGAGCCGCCGCACGGGGCGGATCTGGGTCCGGGCCCGCCGGATCCGCCGGCTCGTGACCAGATCGCTCGGCAGCTTGCTGAACGCGACCGTTTCGACGACGTTCAATGTCCTGATCGCCAGCCACGAGCTGAGGGCGATCAGGGCCAGCAGACGGTGTGCCGCAGATAACGCTGCCACTCGGCCGGTCCGGGCGGCAGCGCGTAGTACAGCGCCCCGACCGGCAGGACCGCGGCCGCCGGTCGGCGGCAGGCGTGCCGCAGCGGCTCCAGCAGCCACCTGTAGCGGCCGCGGGCAGCCCGGCGGATCAGCACGCCGGAGACCAGGTCCACGACCACAGCCGCCGTCAGCGCGGCCAACACGATCAACGCGGTACGCATCAGAGGCCGTCCACCGTGATCCCGATGCCGCCTCTCCTGAACTCGCGAGCCGCACTACCCGCCTTCCAGGGTGTCATCGGACCCAGTGGCGAGCGGCGGATACCTGGAATGCCAGCAAATCGTGACGGACGTCCGACGACATGCTGCTTGAGCCGGTGCAAGCAGCCTTCCACGACGTTGCGCTGCTTGTAGATCACCTTGTCGAAGGTCGGTGGCCGCCCGCCGGCGGGCCAACAGGGTGGGCCGCCGTGGACGAGGCCTACGGCAACAACGCCCTCTTCCGCGCCCACCTACGCCAACTGCGGTTGGGCTGTGTCGCGGCCCTCCCAAAGTGGCCATAAGAGCCGAAACGCTCTGCGAGGATGAACCACCAGTACGGGCTGGTCGGGGTAGTCGTCTCGGCGGGCTGGCTTCGGCTCTACCACTACCTCAGCCGGCACGGGGAGCTGCAACGGCACGTCACATTCGGGTTCTTCGTCGTCGAGCGGCTCCGCGCTGTTCGGGATCATGGCCTACACGCGGTCGGAGAGGTCAGCACGACCCGCCTGGTGACGATGGACGGCGGCGAGCCGGCTACCGGCAGGAGCACCGATGACCCCCAGTGAACAGCACCGCCCGGAGATCGTCGTCGGACTGGTGGCGACCCCGCCGGACCATCCGGCCCGGGTGGCCGCGCGGCTCACCGTCGAGCTGGCCGACCGGCTGGCCGAGCGGGTGGACGCCGGCGTGCGGTGGACCGTCCGGGAAGGCTGGGGTGAGGTGGCGCCGCGCCGCGACGGCGGTGTTGAGGCGCTGCTCGACGATGTTGCCCAACGGCGCACCGACGACCGGTGGGATGTGGCGATCTGCCTGACCGACCTGCCGCTGTACATCGAGCGGGCGCCGCTGGTCGCCCAGACCTCCGCCCGCCGCCGAGTCGCGATGGTGTCTCTGCCCGCGCTGGGACTGAGCCAGCTGCGAGCGGCCCGCGCGGCCGTTCCGGATCTGGTGAGCCGACTACTCACCGACGCTTCCGACGAGCGGGTGGCGCCGGCCGGCTGGGCACCGGGCGAGATGGCAAACCGGGTTGCCGCCATCCAGCGGGTGGTGGGCGAGGCCGACGCGGGGGAACTGCGTTACGTCGACTCGCGGCTGACCGGCCGGGTGCGGCTGCTGACCGGAATGGTCAAGGCCAACCGCCCGGGGCGCGCCCTGCTGGGCCTGTCCAAGCTGCTGGTGGGCGCGTTCGGCACGGCCGCGTTCGCGCTCACCACGGACACCATCTGGCAGGTGGGCGAAGCACTCGGCGGGCTCCGGCTCGCCGTGATCATGATACTCGGGCTGACCGCGTTGGTGGCCTGGCTGATCGTCGCGCACGACCTGTGGGAGAAACCAGACCGGGAGACACCGGCTGAGCTGGCCCGGCTGTTCAACCTGGGTACGATCCTCACCCTCACTCTGGCCACGGCGGTGTCCTACCTGGTGCTGTTCGCCGGAACGGTGCTCGCCGCGGCACTGCTGATCGACACATCCGTACTCGAACAGACCCTGCAACGGCCGGTCGATTCCACCGACTACCTGACGCTCGCCTGGATCACCAGCTCGCTGGCCACCGTCGGCGGCGCGATCGGCTCCGGGCTGGAGAACGAGGACACGGTACGAGCCGCCGCCTACGGCTACCATCCCGAACCCGGCGGCTGGCGAGACGAGAAGGACGGCTAGCCCCACAACGGGCGGGGCGAGCCGGCGCATGCCCCGAGCGACTCGGCGGCCACCACGGACCGGTGCTGAGCAGCGAGGTGGGGCCGCCGCCTCGCTGGGCAGGCAGCTGACGGTGACTATGTGGGGCTCCCGACGGGCACCTTCCCTGGGGACATCCGTCCGCGTGGTCCTGCCGATCACGGACTCGGCCGGTCCCGGGGTGGCCTGACCACGAAGATCCACCTGGCGTGCGAGCAGGGCCAGAAGCCGCTGTCGATCCTGGTCACCGCCGGGCAGCGCGGGGACTCGCCGCAGCTTCGTGCCGGTGCTGCGGGGTATCCGGGTGCCCCGGCTGGGACCAGGCCGAGCACGGCAGCGGCCGGTTCGGGCGCGCGGCGACAAGGCGTACTCGTCGCGGGCCAATCGCGAGTATCTGCGCCGCCACGGGATCAAGGCCACCATCGCCGAGCCCGCCGACCAGGCCCGCAACCGTAAGAAGCGCGGCGCAGCCGGTGGCGGGCCACCAGTGTTCGACGTCGAGGACTACAAGGCCCGTCACGCCGTGGAGTGCGGCATCAACCGGCTCAACCGCCACCGAGGCGTAGCCACCCGCTACGACAAACTCGCCGTCCGTTTCGAAGCTGCCGTGCACGTCGCCGCGATCACGAGTGGCTCTGACCACCGAGCATCACCTCATGCGAAGCTGGGCCGGCTGACCAGCAGAGCAGGGAGACACCGGATGGCCGCCGACTACTACTACGCCGACACCGAGAACGGCGACCACATCGACGACCCCTCCGAAGACGCCCTGTTCATGCTCATCGACGAGCTGAACCACGCTGACAACACCTTCGTCACGATCAACCCCGCCGACGACGACCCGGCCTGGTACGCCTCGATCTCACTACTCGACGACGACACCTACCAAGTCGAACGCCGTGACACCCACCAGCACATCCACGACCTCACCATCGAGACCGACCCCGGCCACATCGCCAAAGACCTCACCATCTGGCTAGCCAGCCGCAACTACCCCAACCAACCAGCCTGAACCTCAGCCCGTACATCTAAAACAGGCCCTACGTGCGGGCTCCCGGACAGCGGCGGCATGGTGCGGAGACCAGCGGGTACGGGGTCCGCATGGCTGACCTGATGCCGTCGCGCAGCCACCCGGGCGGCATCGGCGACGCCGGCGACGCGGTCGGGCAGGCGTGACTCCCCGGGCCGGACGATGACCGGCGACGGCGATGCGCGCCCAGCCCGGCAGGGAGGGAGCGACGAAGCCCGGCTGAACGGGCTCGCCCGCCGGCTGGACAAGCCGATGGGCGTGCTCGGCATCCTGTTCCTGGTTCTCGTCCTCGGCCAGGCGATGACCCACGACGAACCGCTGGCCACCGTGCTGACCGTCGCCAGTTGGGTGCTGTGGGCCGTGTTCGTCGTCGAGTTCGCGCTGCCTGCCTGGCTGGCCCGCCACCGTGCCGGCGAGTTCTGGAAGCGCAACCGGTGGCAGGTGATCTTCCTCGCCGTACCCTTCCTGCGGTTCGCCCGGGCGGCCACCGCCCTGCGCGCGGCGCGCGGCACCGGGGTGGTGGCCGCGGCCGTCCGTGGTTCCCGATCGGCGGGCCGGCTGCTGACCGACCGGCTGGCCTGGCTCGGGGTGGTCACCGTGGCGATCACCCTGTCCCACTGTCACCGCGGGTCGTCGAAGCCCTCGGTGGCCCGTTCGCGGCGCAGGTGCGCCAGCGCCCGCCGGCCCAGGTCGGTGTCCTCCCGGCCGAGCGCCTCGTACATCGTCGCGACCTTCTCGTACGGCTGGGCGGGCGGCAGCAGCGGGATCGCCGGATCCACCATCGCCTCGATGAGCGTCGGCCGGTCCGCCGACAGGGCCCGGTCCCAGGCGGCGTCGACCTCGGCCGGCGTGCTGACCCGGACGCCGTGCAGGCCCAGCAGCTCGGCCCAGCGGGCGTACGGGGCGTCCGGCAGGCGCTGGGAGTCGACGAAGCGGGGATCGCCCTCCATCTCCCGCTGCTCCCAGCTCACCTCGGCGAGATCGCGGTTGTGCAGCACCAGCACCACGAACCGGGGATCCGCCCAGTCCCGCCACCGGTGGGCGACGGTGAGCAGCTCGGCGAGCCCGTTCATCTGCATGGCCCCGTCCCCGGCGAGGGCCACCACCGGCCGGTGCGGCTCGGCGAGCTTCGCGGCCAGCCCGTACGGCAGCGCCGAACCCATCGAGGCCAGCGTGCTCGACAGGTGCGCGTCGACACCGACGGGCAGCCGCAGGTGCCGCGCGTACCAGTAGGTCACCGAGCCGACGTCCACCGACACCTGCGCGTCCCCGGGCAGCCGGTCGGTGAGGGCGTGCACGACGTACTGCGGGTTGAGCGGCTCGGCCTCGGCGGTGGCCCGCTGGCGGGCGATGTCGCGCCACCGGGTCACCTCGCCCTCGACGCGCTGCCGCCAGCTCCGGTCGGACCGGGGCGTGAGCAGTGGCAGCAGGGCCCGGATGGTCTCGGCGGCGTCGCCGAGCAGCGGCACCTCCACCGGGTAGCGCATGCCGAGGCGCCGGCCGTCGATGTCGATCTGCACCGCCCGGGCCTGTCCCGGCGCCGGGTAGAACTCCGACCAGGGATCGTTGCTGCCGAGGATGAGCAGCGTGTCGCACTCGCTCATCAGGGCGCTGCTGGCGGTGCTGCCGAGGTGTCCCATCACGCCGGTGTGGAACGGCAGCGACTCGTCCAGCACTGGCTTGCCCAGCAGCGACGCCGTCACTCCCGCGCCGAGCGCCTCGGCCAGCTCGACCACCTCGCCGGCGGCGGCGCGGGCGCCCTGCCCCACCAGGATCGCCACCCGCTGGCCGGCGTCGAGCAGGTCGGCGGCGGCCCGCAGGTCCTGCGCGCGGGGGCGCAGCTCGGGCACCGGCAGACCGGGGTTGGTCACCATGATCCCGTGCTCGTGGGCCCGCAGGTCGGGGGCGGGGGCGGTCTGCACGTCGTGCGGCAGGATCACGCAGGTCGGGCTGCGGGTGGCCAGTGCGGTGCGGATCGCGCGGTCGAGGAGCATCGGCAGTTGCTCGGGCGCGTACGCGGTCTGCACGAACTGGGCGCACACGTCGCCGACGAGCCGGACCAGGTCGATCTCCTGCTGGTAGCCGCTGCCCAGCACCGACGTCACCTGCTGTCCGACGATCGCGAGCACCGGCTGGGAGTCCAGCCGGGCGTCGTAGAGGCCGTTGAGCAGGTGCACCGCGCCCGGCCCCTGGGTGGACAGGCAGACCCCCAGCCCGCCGCTGTACTTCGCGTGGCCGCACGCCATGAGCGCTGCGGTCTCCTCGTGCCGGGCCTGCACGAACTCCGGCCGCCCGGCACGGCGCAGCGCGCCCATCACCCCGTCGATGCCGTCGCCGGAGTAGCCGAAGACCCGTTGCACGCCCCAGTCCGCCAACCGGGCCACCACCAGATCCGACACCGTCGCGTCCGTCATCGCCGCCTCCTCGCCCCGACTCGCCCTCCCAGCATGGGGCGATACCCCGGACTGTCGCGTCGAACCGGACCCACGGCACCGCTTCGAGTGGCCGTGCCGGCAGCCTCCGGTCAACCCGTCGGTCGACGTCACCGGACGGCGCCAGCAGATGAGGCTGATCGGCCACTCAGCGCGGCCCTGCTCAGGATGGCGGAGGCCAGCCCCGGGAGTAGGGTGGCTTGCGGGTCAAGACACGCGCCCGGTCCGCCAACCGCGCTTCGAACGCCGTGGCGGGACGACCTTGACCGATGCACCAGATCGGGAGCGCCATGTCCAGCATCGAACGGCCCTCCGAGCACCGGACTCAGCTCGCCGAACCGATCATGACAGTGGCTCTGGAAAGCGACGGCCCGGTGGCGGTGATCGCCGTCTGCGGCGAGGTCGACATGAGCACCGCGCACCTCATCACCGATCTGACCGAACAGGTGGTCGCCCGGAAGCCCGTGCGGCTCGTACTCCATCTCTCGAAGGTCACGTTCTTCAGCGCGCACGGCATCACCGCTCTGCTGAGAGCGCAGCGCGCCGCCACCCGCGTCGACGTCAGGCTGACCCTGCGCGATGCCGCCCCGTGCGTCACCCGACTGCTGACGGTGGCCCACATCCGGATGGACACGGAGGAGACGACGGTGCCGCCGATCATCAGGGTTGCGGGGGACCGACGATCTGCGGCTCCGGGCCAGCCGGTGGGTGGGGACTGGCTGTAGGTGTGTGGTCGGCGTTCGGCAACCGGTGTCACACTGTCGGGGTGTGCCGCCGACTGGTGGCGACGGGTCGGGCGCCTGTGAGGCACGACGCCCCGCTGCGGGCGTTCGCCTCTGGACCTGGTGTGACGTACGACCCCCTCGACTCCATCTCCCGGCCGACTGCCGCGAGCCGCATGGCGGTGTTGCCGCATCTGCCCACGGCGGCCACGGCGTGTGTGGAGGGGCGCCGGTTCGTGGCCGATCACCTGAGCCGGTGGGGGGTGCCGTTCCAGGTCTGCGACACGGTGGTGTTGCTGACCAGCGAGTTGCTCGCCAATGCGGTACGGCACGGCCCGCCGCCGCTGTGCCTGCAACTGGATGCCGACCAGCACCGGGTGCGGGTGGAGGTCTCGGACTCCAACCCGGTGCTGCCGGTGCTCACCCGCCCGGACTTCGAGGCGATCGGCGGTCGAGGCCTCTGGCTGGTCGACACCATGGCCGGGGCATGGGGTTGCACGCCACAGCCGTCCGGCAAGGTGGTGTGGTACGAGGTGCCGCTCACCTAGGTCGTGACGGTGACGGGGGCGCGGGCCTTCCCCGGCAGGGCTGTCGTCGGACGGCCGACCGGCCGTGCTTCCTCCCGCCCGGTCCGCCGCGGACTCCCGTCGCCCGACAGGAAGGCCTCGGCGCCGGTGATGCGCAGGACCCGTGCGGTTACCCCGTGGGCTCCGCGGACGTGGAACCGGTGGCGCTGACGAGATGAATGTCGCGCCCCGGCACCCGGTGCGTCCCGGTCGCCGACGGACTATCCGTTGTCGAAGAGTGGGGAACCACGTGCCAACCTCCCACCTGGGATGAGATGGGCGCGCGGCTTGACCCAGCGATGAGCGTGGTGCCCGATCGGCGGCTCCGCCACTGCCCGTCCGGCAGGCCGGCGGGTGGGACGGGGCAGTCGCGGCGGGCGTGTGAGGCCATCGCCTCGGCCTCGCCGAGCAGTCCGGCGGGTGCCCGCGGCCGAACGGTCGACCGGCGGGCACCCGCCCTTCGACGGGGCGTGGCCGGAGCCCCGCCGCTCGAGTCGGGCGTCGTCGCGCTGCTGCGGCTCGTCTCCCCGGTCGGCGAGCCCGTCGGGTGGTCGATCCGCCGGCCTCAGGGGGTGCTGGCGTCGGCGTAGCGCAGGACGGCGCCGATGCCGTGCTTCAGTGGTGCCTCGTCGGGCCCGACGAGGACGAGTTCGGCGTCGGTGCCGGCGATGGCGCGTAGCAGTGCGGCGTCGGCGCGCACGCGCTGGGGGTTCTGCACGCCGAGGGCGCGCAGTGCCTGTTCGTCGGCCGCGACGGAGGTGGGGTCGTCCGGACCGATCCAGAGGGTGTCGGTGGAGGAGGCGTCGTTGACCAGCAACACGGTGTCGACCTGCCCGCGCTGGAGCCCGGCCACCACCGACGATGACCGACTTGCCGGAGTCGACGAGCCGGTCGAGCCTCGGCCAGCCCGGTCGGCGCGGTACCGTCGCCGGCCTGGGCCTGGTAGCGGTCGACGACGTCGCGGACGTGGCGGTCGGCCACCTCGGCGATGGCCTGCACGGTCACGTCGTCGAGGGCGGAGTTGTCGGCTCCGGCGTGCCGGGAGCCGGCGTCGGTGCGGACCGTGCGGTCGCGCCAGCGGACGGGCAGCCGCTCCACGAACAACTGTGCCGCCCGGACGTCCCCTCCGACGACGATCACCTCGGCGCCGACGGACTCGGCGAGATCCACCGTGGCGGCGGCCACGTCGCCGGCGTTGCGTTGCCAGGACACCTCGGCCGCCTGCTGGTAGCGCCGGTGCGACCAGCCGCCGACCTGCACCTTGCGCAGCGGGAAGGTCTCGCCGCCCTCGACCGTGCGCTGCCGCAGCGTGCCGTCGGCGGTGATCGCGTCGAGGTCGCCGCCGGTACGGTCGGCGAGTACCCGGACATGCGGAACCTCCTCGCCGCGCTGGGCGAGCAGCGGCATGACGTGTGGCAGGGGGCCGTGCTGCGCCTCGTCGCTCGGTGGGGGAGCGGGTAGCGGCTCGACCAGGGCGACCTGCCCGGCGCGGGCGAACAGCGCCAACCCGTACCGGCCGGGCCGGGTGGGCCGGTCACGGACCGCCCCGTCGAGTGCGTCCAGGGTGGCCGGGTCGGCGCCCTGGCCGGCCAGGTCCTCCCGCAGCGCCCGCCAGCGCAGTTCCACCTCGTGGTCGGCGTTCTCGCCGGCCCGGCTGGCGTCCAGGTAGACCGACGCCCACGGGCCGGGCTGGTCGAACAGCGGTCGCAGAAAACGCAGGTTCATGTCAACACCTCTCGTCGTTCCTCCCGAACTCCTACCTCGACATCTCCCGGCGTCACGTCCCGAAGGGGGACGGAGGCAATCTCGGCGGCGCGGGCGGTCATTCCTTCGGCGTCGGTCAGCTACTCCGTACCGAGGGGGAAGCAGCCGGCGAACGGGTCGTGGTAGGTCCGCCAGGTCTCCTCGCCGTCGGCGAGTTCGGCGTCGGTCAGCAGGCAGCCGGCGAGGGCGCGGTGCAGCTCGACGGGATCGACGTCGAGGCCGATGAAGACCAGGTGCTGGTGCCGGTCGCCGTAGTAGGGGTCCCACTCCAGGGCGGCGGCGAGCCGGCGCTGGTCGCACACGTGCTCCCAGCCGGTTTCGGGCAGGCTCACCAGCCAGTGCCCGAGGGATCCCATCGCCAGGCCGCCGCCGGCGAACTCCCAGGCCACGACCGTGTCGGGTTGGCTGGCCAGCCAGAGGTGGCCCCGGGAGCGGATGACCTCGGCGTTGACCTCTTCAAGGATGTCGTGCAAGCGCTGGGGGTGGAACGGGCGGCGGCCGCGGAAGACGGCGGAGACGATTCCGCAGTCGGGCTCCGGCTCGTGCGTGCCGAGGGTGTAGCCCTGTAGGCCCCGGGCGAGGACGCCGGGGGTCTCCGGCCGGTGCCGGTGGGTGTGGCGCAGTTGGCGGGTGAGCGCGTCGGCGTCGACGAGATCGCCGTCGACCCGGAAGTGCGCCGCCCACGGCGCCATCCGCTGGAGCAGGACCGTGATCCTGCCGGTGTCGAACTCCCCCTCCCGGGACCGTCCCCAGAGCACCAGGGTGTCGGCGTACTCGATCTGCCGGACCACGACGTCGGCGAGCCCGCGGTGGTCGTCCTCCGCGGCCTGGATGCCGAGCGTGGCGAGGTCGTCGGTGCTGGCCAGGCCGTCGAGCAGGTGCTCGGCGTCGAGGACGGTGACGTAGGAGTCGACGCGGATGAGGTCGGTGACCGGTGTGCCGTCGACGAGGTGGTGGGCGCAGGCGGCGGCGACCGCCTCGGGTTCCACCACCTCGGGCAGCATCAGCACCAGATCGTGGCCGGGGTTGTCCCGGGTGAGCCGGACGAGGGTGGGCAGCACGTCCTCCCGCAGCGTGCAGGAGGCGCAGCCGTGCGCCAGGGCGATCCGCTCGTCCTCGACGATGCCGGTGCCGGTGCGGACCACCCGGCGGACGACGCCGTCGCGGATGCCGGCGAGGTCGTGTCGCACCAGCAGCAGCGACGGGTCGGCGGCGAGCAGCGTACGGGCGACGGCGAAGGTCGCCGCCGGCCAGAACCCGGACAGCACGGTCAGCGACGGGCGGGTACCGGCGTCGGATGTCTCGACGCGGATCGGGGCCTGCGGGGACGACGTCATCATGTTCCTCTCGGCTTAATGAAAACGATTGTCATTCTAGGCGGACGACGGCTGTCGGCGCGAGTCGCGTCCCCCGTCCCGGCCGGTCGCGTGGCTTCGCCGGTGTCGGTGGCCCCTGCGCGTGTCGGCCGCCGCGTCGGGGCCCGCCCTCGCGACCCGGCGCGGATCCGCCCGAACGGATGATGTAAAAATGAAAACCGTTGTCGTTAGCGTGAACCACCTGAGCAAGGAGCGATCACTGTGTCCAGACGTTGTGACGTCACCGGCGCGCGGCCGAGTTTCGGCAATGCCGTGTCCCACTCCCACCGGCGCACCCGCCGCCGCTGGAACCCGAACCTGCAGAACCACCGCTACTGGCTGCCGTCCGAGCGACGGTGGGTCGCCCTGACCCTGACGGCGAAGGCCCTGAAGACCGTCGACCGCAAGGGCATCGAGCGCGTGGTCGCCGAACTGCGCGGCAGGGGAGTGCGGCTCTGATGGCCCGGCAGACCGACGTACGCCCGATCGTCCGGCTGCGCAGCACCGCCGGCACCGGCTACACGTACGTGACCCGCAAGAACCGCCGCAACGACCCGGACCGGCTGGTGCTGCGCAAGTACGACCCGGTCGTACGCCGGCACGTCGAGTTCCGCGAGGCGCGCTGATGGCCCGCAAGAGCCTCGGCCGTCGGCAGGCGCGCCGCGAGAGCCTCGTCGCCCGGCACGCCGAGGCGCGGGGCGAGCTGAAGCGGGCGGTCAGCCACCCGGACACCGACCCGGACGTACGAGCCGAGGCGGCGCGCCGACTCAGCCGCCTGCCCCGGGACTCCAGCCCCGTACGCCTGCGCTCCCGCGACCAGATCGACGGCCGCCCGCGCGGCGTGCTGTCCCGGTTCGGGCTGTCCCGGGTGCGGTTCCGCGAGCTGGCCCTGCGCGGTGAGCTGCCCGGGGTGCGCAAGGCGTCGTGGTGACGTCGCCGCGCCCCGCCCGCGACGCGGGAGGCCACCGCGCGGATCACCGCCACCTGCACCACCGCGCGCGCGGCGCATCGTCCTGGTCGCCACCGCCGTCTTCCTCACGGCCTGGCTGATCGCCCCACGACACGGCCTGCTGACCAGGCGGCGGCGCCGGTCTTCACCCCTGGCCGATCCGGCGGGAAGCTTGACCGGCGTCGCCAGGATTGCGCCAGACACGAGGCGGAGGTGCGCGTGCGGTTCGAGGTACTGGGCCCGGTGCGGGTGTGCGCGCCGGACGGCGAGGCGGCCCTGGCGCCGAAACCACGGGCACTGCTCGCCGCGCGTGGCCGGTCGGTCACGAGCGAGCGACTGCTGGCTGGGCGCGGCGGGCACTGGCGGAAGGCCGGCACGTCGAGGCGGCCACCGAGCTGGCCGGTTGGGTCGCCGAACAGCCCACCGCCGAAGGGCTCGTCCCGCAGCTGATGCTCGCGCTGTACCGGTCCGGCCAGGCCGGCGACGCGCTGACCGCGTATGCAGCCTCGTCCCGGAGCCGTGGTGGTCCGACTAGACGAGCGGTGGGCGCGTGCCGGCCGCGTCGCTGGTGGGCCCGGGGCCGGGCCGCGGCCGGCAGGTGGCGACCCGCTGTCACAATTGGACACGCGTTCCGCTCGACCATTGTCGATGCCCGGCTCGGTCGGGCACCTGGGCTGTGAGGTCATCGCATCATGGGGAGACTCGTACTGCCGGTCGTCGTGACACTGCTGGCGCTGTCCGTGGTGCGATGGGCTTATCCGGACGCCCTGCGGGTTGATGGGTTCTGGCCGCTGGCGGCGGTCGCGCTGGTCACCTCCGTCGGAGCGGCGGCGACCCTGCGGCTGCTCCGCCTCGTCCTGACGCACGTGCCGCCGTGGATCAGTGGCCTCCTCGCCACTGTCGTCGCCTTTGCCCTGCTGACGTCGTTCACCGACGGCCCCGGCCTGGCGGCGGTCATCGGGGGGATCGTCATGGCGCTGGTGCTGCTCGTCTCCCTGCTGCGCGGCGGCGGACGCGCCCTGCGGGCGGAGCCGTTCCCGCCGGACGTCCTCGGCGTGGCGCGGCTAGCGGCACGGTTCGCGGTGCCGCTGCTCTGGTACCTCGCCGCCGTCGCGCTGGTGCCGGGCGTGCAGTCGGCGCAGCGGTGGCCGGGCGCGCTGCTGGGCGGCCTAGTCGCGGGCGGCACGCTGGTCATGGGCACGGCTCTGGCGTGGACCAGGCCGTGGCACGCCAGCGTGACGCCGGTGCCCGTGGACGGCCACCTCCAGGTCGCGTACGGCGGGATCGGCCACCTCGTCGGGGTCGGCGATCCGCGCGCCGGCAGGGAGCTGCGGGTGATGGGATCCGCCGGCGTGCTGGTCGAGCTGGCGGGTCTGCTGCCGAGCCCGATCCCGGAGCGCATCCTGCCGTACCTCGACCGCCTCACGCCCGGCCTGGTGCGGGCGGTCTGCGTGGTCGAGACCCCGCAGCGCGTGCTGCTCGCCTCCGCCGGCTACGGCGAGGCCGTGCACCTGTGGGATCCCGCGACCGGTGAGGCGGTGCACGCCCTCGCCGGCCACCGGGGGCCGGTGAACGCCCTGTGCGCCGTGCCGGCCGGCGACACCGTCCTGCTCGCTTCCGGTGGGGACGACCGGGGGATACGGTACTGGGAGCCCGAGACCGGCCGTCAGCTCCGGGCCGTCGGCCGTGAGATGCGCCCGTCCGTCCGGGCGCTGTGCACCGTGGCGGTGGACGGTCAGCTCCTGCTCGCGGCCGGTTACGCGGACGGCGTCGTCCGGCTGTGGGACCCGGTGCGGCTGCGGCTCGTCGGTCAACTGGGCGCCCAGCGGGGCGGCGTCAACGCACTCTGCGCGGTCACCGTCGATGGCGCGGTCCGGCTCGCCTCAGCTGCCGGCGACGGGACCGTGGTCCTGTGGGACCCGGCTACGGGTGAGGGCCTCGGCTCCTTCGACGACGGGGCTCCCCGGTACGCGCTCTGTGCCGTGGAGATGGATGGTGAGGTGCTCCTGGCCGCCGCTGGGGACGGCGTCGGCGTCACGCTGTGGGACCCGGCGAGGATGGCGCGCCGGGGCTCGCTGGGCACTGGCTCGGTGATCAGCATGTTGCTCGACTCGACGGGTTGGATCCGGTCGATGTGCCAGCTCGGCACCGGCGACGACGCGTTCCTGATGCTCGCGGGGTACGACCGGGCGGTCCAGCAGATCCGGCTCCGGCCGGCGCTGCGGTCCCTCGCCGAGACCGAGAAGAACTCCTGATGGGGTTCGCTGGGCAGCGGCTCCGGTCGGGGGCCCCTGCTGCTTCGGGCGCGACGATCAGGGGAGTCGGGCATGGGTGACGCAGGCCGCACCGCCGACGCCGGAGACGCCCGGTCCGGTTCCCGCGGCGATCACCCGGGTGGCCGGCCCGTCCGGCCGGTCGCCGCTGTGCTGACCGCGGTCCTCCTCGGCCTGGCCTCGACGGCCACCTGGTACATCGAGCGGCGGTCCGATTCGTTGGAGCAGCAGCAGCGTGAGGAGGAGCGGGCCCTGTTCGAACGGGCGTGCAACGACCCGATCTCCGCTGCGGCCATGGTGATCAACATGCCGTCCTTCGCCAGCCGTTGCCCGGTGGGGCTGCGGCACCTGCTGTCGATACCGGCCGACGAGGTCCGCCCGGGTCCGGCGTTGGTCGACGCCTACCTGGACCGGCTGTTCGTCCTGCTCGGCGCCCAGGTCCCCGGCGGTGACGTCGGGCCGTACCTCAGCGCACTGCACCGCGACGACGACCACGCCGCCGCTCTCCGCGCGGCGAACCGGGCCGTCCGGTCCTGCCGGGCGGTGCTGCCGACCGGCCCGACGACGCCCACGCCCTCCCCGTCCGCTTCCGGGCCACCGGCGGGCTTCTGGGACGACTCGCAGCGCATCGAGGTGCGCCCGCAGCGCTCGACGGTGCGGGTGAGCGCCGCGCCGGGCGGCGTCACGGTGATCGACGTCCGGGTAGTCGAGACGACCCCGTCCTGCCTGACCCGGCCACCGGAGGAGGTGCCGGTGCCGCGGTACATCGGCACCACCGCCCTGAGCCTGTCCTTCAGCACCGGCACCGGTCCGAGCGGGCAGCGGGTGTGGCTGCTCGACCGTATCGACGCCTGCCCGGTGCACCCGGACCCGCTGGCCTCGGCCCCGATCATCGACACCGACTCGATGTTTCGGCACAGATCGATCCGGGCGAGCGCGACCGACTCCCTCTTCGCCTACGCCGGGAGCAGCTGCCCGCCGCCCAGCCCGGGGTGAGCCGCCGGCGCGACCGCGTCCGGACCGGGGGCGGGCACGGGACTCATCTCGAAGGCGTCGTAGTAGTCACTCATGCACCTACCCTCCGGCCTCCCGCAGAGTGAGGGTCAAGCCGGATCTGTTGCGCGGGGTCGGAGGTGACGCCGGTTCGCGAACTCCTGGGTGGCTGCCCAGGAAGCGAGCAAGGCGAGCTTGTCGGCGGATTCGGTGCCTTCCTCGACGCTGTACGTGCCGATGGAGAGGCCTGGCTCGCCGGGCAGCCCGAGGACGTCGAAGGATGTCGATCGC
Source organism: Micromonospora sp. DT178 (assembly GCF_049841695.1). Taxonomy (NCBI): domain Bacteria; kingdom Bacillati; phylum Actinomycetota; class Actinomycetes; order Micromonosporales; family Micromonosporaceae; genus Micromonospora; species Micromonospora sp. DT178. The sequence goes on along the minus strand of NZ_JBNCKV010000013.1, from coordinate 59,340 downwards.
GCCGACCTGCGGGTGGCGGTACACCTTGCGACCAGTGCGGTGCTCGTGGACGTCCTGCTCAGCCCAGTCCTGGCGGAGTTGCGGGCTGAGCGTCGACAGTTCGCCGATCAGGGCGGTCAGGCCGCTGTTGAGCGGGTCGCGCCCTGCCTCCAGTCGCAGCATCGAGCAGGTCAACGGCGCCCTGATGCTGCACCGCCGTCTCGTGCGTGAGTACGAGAGCCGACCGGAGTCATCGGTGTCGCGTACCCTGTGGGCGTCGATGGTCAACATGGTCCGACGGCTGACCGGGACCAGCACCCCGTCCTGGCGGCACCGGTGAACCTTCCGACGATCCTCGACCTCATCGCCGAACGCGAGGCCACCGCGAGTCAGACCGCCAACCGGCTGGGGGAGCAGATCACCACACTCACCGCTGAACTCGCCCAGATCGAGCGTGAGCTGGCCGACCTGGTGACCACCCGCACCACACTGCGCGGGCTCACCGCAGCCGAGTTCACCGCTGATGATCCGACCATCGCCAGCGCCCCGTACCAGCAGATCCTGGCCATTCTCGACACCACGGCCACCGGCATGCGAGCCAAGGACATCTGCATCGCGCTCGGGGTAGAGCCCTCACCAAAGCACGTCGAAGGCGCCCGCGCGAAGCTGAAACGCATGGTCAACCGTCAGATCCTGACCGAAGACAAGCCCGGAGTATTCATACTCGCCCCGAAACGTACCTGAACTTCCGAAGCGCCCTCTGACATCTGTGTGAGGGCACCGCCTTGACAGGTTCGCGGCGTGCGCCAACCAACACCCGTACGCTCTGCGCTCACCTCTGACGGGGACTGACTCCCACCACGGTCAGGGCGAGTAGTCGGTCCGCCTCGGTAGCGGGGTCCGGATGGTGTTCCGTGGCCAGGGCGATACCGGTGATCAGCATGATCAGGTCGGTGATGGTCACGCCGGGCGTCAGCGCGCCATCGTCCGTTGCGCGGCGTACCAGTGGTTCGCCCGCCTCGGTGAGCTGCGCCGAAGCGCAGTGCTCGTGCGCCTCGGCGGGGTCCGCCGCGCTGTCGCGGGTCAGTGCGATGGCCAGTCCTCGGATGGTCGCGGCGGACGCGGTGACGGCACTGAGCCATTCCAGCAGCGCGGCCCGGGTATCGGCTCTGCCGCCCAGGTTGCGGGCGTGCGCGCACAGGGTCTCGATCCGTTCACGGAAGACCGCCTCCAGCAGTGCGTGGCGGCTGGGAAAGTGCCGGCGCACCGTGGCTGACCCGACTCCCGCAAGGCGGGCGATCTGTTCCAGGGATGCGTCGGCGCCGTGCGCGGCGATCTCCTGCTCGGCCACGGCGAGCAGGCGCGCGTAGTTGCGCCGGGCGTCTGCACGCTGGACTGGCATTGGTCACCTCGAGGTTTGCTAAGTGGCGGGGTCCTCCGTATAGTACCCAAGCGCAAACGGTGGGGCCCGCCGTTTAATAGCCACGCAATCCAGGAGGAGCCCTCATGCCCACCGATCCCGCACCCGTCCTGGTCATCGGCGCCACCGGACAGCAGGGTGGCGCCACCACCCGTGCCCTGCTCGCGGCGGGCGTTCCCGTCCGGGCGCTGGTCCGCAACCCCGCCACCGACCGGGCGAGGGCCGTCGAAGCGCTCGGTGCCGAACTGGTCATCGGTGACCTCGACGATCGCGACTCGCTGGTCAGGGCCGCGCAAGGAGCCCGAGCCGTCTTCTCGGTGCAGATGCCCGCGATGAACGGGGCCTCCATCGACTTCGAGGGTGAGCTGATCCAGGCCGTCAACCTGATCGAGGGCGTGCTGGCCGCGAAAGTGCCGCAGTTCGTGCACACGTCCGTCTCCGGCGCCGGACAGCACACCGAGACCACCGGCTGGGCCGAAGGGCGCTGGGCGCCCCTGGAGCCCTACTTCGCCACCAAGACCAGCATCCAGAACCGGGTACGCGAGGCGGGCTTCACGCACTGGACGCTCATCAAGCCGGGCTGGTTCATGGAGAACTTCCTGCCCTCCTCGGCGTACCTCTTCCCCCGGGGCGTCGAGGGCGGCCTGGCGACTGTGCTGAAGCCGCAGACCCGGCTCTCCCTCGTCGCGGTCGATGACATCGGCAGTGCGGCCGCCGCGGCCATCGCCGAACCCGATCGGTTCAACGGGGTCGAGCTGGAACTGGCCAGCGACTACCTGACCATGACGGAAATCTCCAAGATCCTGTCCCGTGCACTGGGCACCGAGCTGACCGCGCCGGAGATGACCGAGGAGGAAGCGATCGCCGCGGGAATGCCGGCGTGGGCAGGCGTCTCACACGCATACATGAACGTGGCCGGGCAACCCGCCCGCCCGGAATTCGCCCGAGCCCTCGGCATCCCCCTCACGACCTTCGAGGAATGGACGCACGAACACCTCCGGGCCACAGCCTGACCCGGCCCGGGGCACTCGCTCTGTCCACCGGTCCAGCCGTCATCCTCAGCGCTCCCGGGCGCTGCCACGGTCCCGCGATCATCGCCGGTACGGCACCGCCGTACCGGCGATGATCGCCCGGGACTTCGTGGGAAGGGAGTGTCAAGTTATTTTTGCAGTCCCAACCCATCCGAACGATCTACAAGCGGACGCAAAGCATAGGTCTACTCAAGATCTTCGAACCGCCCCTACGACCTCATCGCCCGAACCCCGAGGCACAGCCAGCCATCGACTACTTGACATCCATAGGGGCATCAAGACCGCTACCTCGTACCAGGCCACCATCACCATCGCCGCGCTACTGCAATGGCTGTGAACCTTTGAAGTTAGGGAAAGTCCAGTTCCGCCGTCACCGGCTGGAACAGCTCGGCCGCGCGCTCCGGGTGGTGGCGGTCCAACTCGGCCCACCAGGCCGCATGGCGTACGAGGAACACGTGTGTGTCCGAGTAGTACGAGTCGCGGACGAGTCGCGCGCCGTACTTCGGAGCGAGGATCCGGATGACGGCACGGATCGTCTCGTACCGGTTGGCCAACGTCCCCGGCAGCATCACTTGGTGGGAGATCCCGTTGTAGGTGATGGTGAGCCCATCGTCGGCGTGCTCCGATCCCAGTTCGTCGCCCTCGTCGAGGAATCGGCCGAAGTCCCAGACGACTTCGGTGTCGTCCGCCCGCCAGTCGATCACAGCGGTGTTCCTGAAGTTGCCGAGGTACCCGTCCACCTGTTCGGCGTCGCCGTCGATGAGAACCCTCTCGATGATCTCCGTCACGGCATCGGATACTAGTTCTCGATCAGCTCCTTTGGGGCCGCCAGGTACTCGAACCCTGAACCCTGCCGATCATCGACCCGTGGTCGACCGCCGGTCACCGCCGACGGTAGGTACCTCGACAGGGCTTCCCACTCGACGTCAGACAACCCGTAACGACGACCCACGCGCTACATCATCCGACACCAGGATCCTTTGAAGACACCGCCTAGCAAACGATCTCGAGCGGTGATGCTCGGCAAACCAGATCCGGTGATAGCCCAGCTCCTCGGCCTCGACGGCCAGCCGTAACCCACTCTCGACGGCCGTGGTAGCGGGTGTGTGCTTGGTGATGGGCACCTAGTCGAGAATGGACAGCCTCATTCCGAGGCCTGACCGCTGCGGGACCGGCAGCCCGGTCCGGTGAGGGGCGTTCAGTAACCTTGTGACGGAATTGTCATTCCTCAGTGATTACGAGCGTGATGTAGCCGGTTGAAAACTGGCTTGTCGCCGCGTTTGGCCCGAGTGTGACGCGTCCCGCCGGCACCTTTTTTGCGAACACGACGAAGTGGCGCTGGTCCTTGTCGTTGGTTGGGATGATCATGCTGGTGCGTTTGAAGCCCTGCTGGTTCAGCCACGCCGGCCACCAGTTGTCCACGTCCGGTGCTCCGCGTCTGTCGAAGGCGGCGTACACGGTGGCGTCGTGTGCGACGTCGAAGACCAGGTAGTCCGCCGGGGAGGTCAGTCGCTTGTCGTCGCTGGCGCCGGGGATCAGCACTGCTCCGGTGAGCGGGGCGGGAACGCTGGTGAAGACGGGCGGCCGGTCGATGAAATGCTTGGTACCTACTACCGCGGGGCGGACCGTAGTCAGCTTCGACGGTCTGTGTACTTGGACGTCCTCCAGTTTGAGCATTGGCCGTTTGCTCGGGGCGTTGGTTCCGGCCGTTGCCCTGGGTGTCTGCGGCCGGCCGCTCGGGGCGTTGGTTCCGGGCGTTGCGCTGGGTGTCTGCGGCCGGCCGCTCGGGGCGTTGGTTCCGGGCGTTGCGCTGGGTGTCTGCGGCCGACCGTCCGGGACGTCGGTCCCGGACGTTGCGTTGGACATCTGCGGCCGGTCGCTCGGGGCGCCGTTGCCGAACACGATCCCTATGCCCAGCAGGCCGAAGACCACGACCAGCGCGACGACGACGCGCGCGATCGCGAGCCGTGACCACCGCCGCCGCGCCGGGGGCGGCACGGCCGCCGGGGGGGTGCGTCCGGCCGGGCCGCTGACCGGGCGTACCGACGTGGCCGGCGGCTGCGCCCGGTGCTTCGCGCCGCGCCTCGTCTTGGGCGCCGGCGCGTCCACGGCTGTGTCCGCGTCCACGGCTGTGCCCGCGTCCACGGCTGTGCCCGCGCCCGCGGCTGTGCCCGCGCCCGCGGCCGAGGGCTCGCCGCTGTCACCCATTGCCGCCGTGGGTGGAGCGCCGGTCCGGACCGCCATGGTGGCCGGCGCGCCGGGCTTGGGCCGCCGGGGCGCCGGGATGCCGTGCTCCGCGCGGGCGTCGGCGCTGAGCATCGCGGCGCCCAGCGCGACCGCGTGCTTCGGATGGGTATTGATCATGATAGGTCGCCGCAGAGTGTCCCGCAGCAACTGGGTAACCAGGGGGATCTGGGACGATCCGCCGACCAGAAGCACGGCGGTGAGGTCCTGCAGGGTGATGCCGGCGGCGGTCAGGGTCCGCCGGAACGTTTCGATGGTGGTCTCCACGGACGGCGTGATCATCTGCTCGAACGCTTTCCGGGTCACGGTCACGTGCCGGACCGAGCCGGGTAGCGGCACCGTGATCTCCGCCTGCTCGCGGGTGGACAGCGCCTCCTTCGCGAGCATGCAGTCGCGCTGCAGGGTGGCCAGGATCGAAGCGGTACCGGGATCGGTCGGGTCCAGCGCGGTGATCGCACCGTCCAGCTGGCGGTCGACGTGGTCCACGATCGCCTGGTCGAAGTCGGCGCCGCCGAGCCATTCGATGCCCTCGGGGGTGCCGATGATCTCCAACCCGTCTCGGCCGTTGCGTACCACCGCGCTGTCGAATGTGCCCCCGCCCAGGTCGTAGACCGCCAGCAGGCCGTCCGGGGGCAGTGGCTGGGTGGAGCAGTAGTACGTGGCCGCAGCCACCGGCTCCGTGGTGGTGATGACGATCGGGCCGTCCGACCCGGTCACGGACCCCGGCTCGGCCTGCGGGCGGGGCAGGCCGGCCAGGTGCGGGATGGCGGCGAACTGCTCGCGTCGGTACGGGCCCCACACCGCCGGATGGGTCAGCACGATCCGGTCGGGCGGGCCGCCCTGGGCCTCGCTGACGGTGTCCACCACGGAACGGAGCAGGGCTGCCATCAGGGCGGTGGGGGAGTACGGCGCCCCGTCCAGGATCACCGGGGTGGGATCACCGAGGCGGCGCTTGAACTCCCGCGCCGCCCGACCGGGGTCCTGCAGACCGAGGCGGTCGGCCGCCTCACCGGTCAGCAGCGTGCCCTTCTCGTCAAGGTAGGCGACCGACGGGGTGACGATCGCCTGCCCGGCCAGCGGCACCATGTCCAGGGCCCAGGAGGAGGCGGTCGCTGCGGCGGTGAAGCTGGTACCCAGGTCGACACCCACCCCGTACATACTCAGAGTCTCCTCACCGAGCCCGTCCCCGCTACCATGCACAAACGTCATAGCTGGTTAACAGCGCCATCACGATACGCCGCTGCATTCGGGGTCACAAGATCGTCAGTGTTGACATCGGGAGGCGAGCAATGGACGTTGCGGTGGCCGACGACGGCGCGCTGTTCCGCGAAGGGCTGCAACTGCTGCTGTCCGCCGCAGGGCACGGAGTGGTTGGCTGCGTGGAGGACGGCGACCGACTGCTGGAGTTACTGGCCCGCACCGCCGTCGACGTGGCCATTCTGGACATTCGGATGCCGCCAGGCGCGGACGGCGGATTGGAGACCGCCCAGCGCGTACGGGAGAGGTACCCCGACGTCGGGCTGCTGCTGTTGTCCCAGCACGCCGAGGCGCACTACCTGTTCCGGCTGCTGGAGATCGGCACCGAGCGGATCGGGTACCGGCTCAAGGACCAGGTGGCCGGGGTGACCGTGCTCGCCGACACGCTGGTGCGCATCGCCGCCGGTGAGATCGTGATCGAGCCGGCACTGGCCGCCAACCTGGTGGACCGGCCGAGTCCTCCGGTACGTGGTGTGCTGGCCGATCTCACCGAGCAGGAACGCGCCGTGCTGCGACTCATGGCGGAGGGACGTTCGAATTCCGGGATCGCGACGGAGTTGTTCCTGTCGGTCAAGACGGTCGAGAAGCGGATCGCGAGCATATTCGCCAAGCTGAACCTGCCGGCTGAGTCGGCAGCGCACCACCGGCGGGTCCTGGCGGTGCTCGCGTACCTGCGCTCGAACCAGATGGCGGACTAGGGCCGTGCCCCGGACCACTGGCGGCTGGCTGGCGGATCCATCCCCACCAGCCGGGCCGTTCACCATCCTGGCCCGGCTGGCGTCCTCGGGTGCGCTGCCCGCGCCGGCAGGGCCGCAGGACCCGCTGGGCGGATACCGGCCGATCCTGCGTACGCTGCTGTGCGAGCTCGGCCAGGCCCACGCGGTGCGCTACGCGGCGCTGTGGCTGCCCTCAGAGACGGCACGCGGTACCAGCACCCCACCGTGGACACCCGCGGTCACATGGCGGCCCGGGCGCTGGGTGCGGGGCGCGCTGCCGAACCCGGTAGCCGACCCGGACCTGCTGCTGGGCGCGGCCGGTGTGGTCGCGACCGCGGACGTGACCGACGGCGGGACCCGGTACGGGGTGCTGGTGCTGGCACACCCGGAGGATCCACGGCACCCGCTGGCCGCCGCGGCGTCGCTGGGCGAGACAGCGGTCTGCGTCGGCCTGCTGCTGCGCCAGGCTGTCCACCGCGCGGCGTGCGCCGCCGTGCGGGCCCGGGCCGACCGGGCGGTACGCCGGGTCAGCGCGACCGAGCTGGAGTTGCTCACGGTGCAGGCGGTGGAGCGCGACCGGCTCGCCACCGCGGTCACCGCGACGCCCGGCCGGCAGCTGCGGGCGATCCTGGACCGCACCGCGGACCTGGAGCGGGCGCTGCGCGCCGGCTCACCGCAGGCCACGGCGATCGCCGGCGGCATCCGGGCCGGGCTGGGCGAGATGATCGAGCAGTTCCGGTCCGTTGTCCGTGGGGTGTACCCGCAGGTCCTGCGTAGTACCGGCGTGCGCGCGGCGCTGGAGGAGGTCACCGCGACGCTGCCGGTACCGGTGGTCTTCAGCGGCGAACTGGGCCAGCGCCAGGGCTGGGAGGTCGAGTCCGGGCTGTACCAGGCCGGCGCGTCCGCGGCGGCTGCGCTGGGCGCCAGCGGCGGCCAGCAGCCGGTGTACCTGGAACTGAGCCGGTCCAACGGTGTGCTGACGATCCGTGCGCAGCGGGCCGACGCCGAGCCGGCCCGGGTCGCAGCGGCGCTGCGGGACGATTCCCGGCGGCTGGCGGCGCTGGGCGGCCGGCTGCGGGTGGATCGGGCCGGTCAGGGCGCGGCGACCGTGGTGGACATCCTGCTGCCGGAGCGGCTCGGCGGCGACTGGCCGGAGCCCGCGCGTACCGCCGCGCCGGAGCCGGCCGGGCCGCAGCCGGGCGAGGCCAACGCCGCCGCATCCGAGCTGTTGGTCGGTGTCTCCGCGCGCCGCCTGCTGACCCTGCTCGTGACCGGCCCGGAGGCGCCTGCGGAAAGCCCGCCGTCACGGGTCGCGGTCGACCGGCAGGACGGTCAGGCACGGGTGGTGGTGGTCGGGGCCTCGGCACCCGAGCTGGTATCGGTGCTGTACGGGCCGGCCGGTACCGCCCGACGGGAGCCGCCGGTCGGGGTGGTCCCGCCCACCGGTTACCAGTACCAGCCGTACCCGCGGATCACGCTGGACCCGGCTCGCGGGGCACCGCCGTGGCGTCCGGTCCGGCTGCCCGACTGGTCCGGCGCCGCGTGGCCGGGCGCAGCGGCCGGCGTGGACCGGATCCTGGTCGAGGGACCCGTGGACGCGCTGCGCGGGCTGCGGCTGCTGCACCACCGCGACCGGGTCGACGCCGAACTCGCGGCCAGGCTGCGCACCTGGTCGGGTATTGCCGACGGGCCCCCCGACGCGGTCGTGCTGGTGCTGTCCGGGCCGGCCGGCGCGGCGGAGTTGGAGTTCCTGACCGCCCTGCGGTCGCCGGGCGGGGACGGATTCTCGCCGGTGGCGATCTGCGCACTACGCGAGGGTACCGCCGCCGGATCACAGCAGCAGCTGGAGCCGATGTGCGACACGATCGTGGACTGGAGTGCGGCCCCGAGCGGCGGTACCGCGGTCGAGGCGGCGCTGCACACCCGGGTACGCGCCTGGTCGGGGGTACTGGCCGCCCGGTGGGCGCTGCGCGCACTGGTGGCGTGCCTGACCGGGGGGCAGCTGGACGATCAGTTCGCCCGGGCGGTGGAGGCGGCCGTCGCGGGCGCGTACGAGGTGGCCGAGCTGGACCTGTTGCAGGCGTTGCAGGGCCGGCGGATCCGGCTGCCGCGCGGGCACGACGAGGCGCTGCGCCTGCTCGGCGCGCACGGTCCGGACTCGCGGTCCCGGCTCGGCCTGGCCGACGACGCCGGCTCGGGGCAGGTGACCCAGGCCGCGACCCAGGCACTGGTGTTCTGGCGGACCCAGTCCATGGCCCCGGACTCGGGACCGGCCGGGCGCAGTGCGTGCGCGCTGCTGGTACGGACGTGCGAGCGGCTGCTCACCGCCGGCGCCGACTGACCGGCGCGAGGCAGCACGGGAGGGCGGCCCGGCGGTACCGGCGGGACGGCTCAGATCGCCACGAACCCGTTGACCCGGGTACCGGTGGTCGGGCTCGACCGTACCGTCAGCGTGCCGTCGACCGAGGCCAAACGGGCGGCGAGCTGGCGCAGCGGCATCCGCCCGTCCGTGTCGAAGCCCGGCCCGGTGTCGGCCACCTCGAAGCTCAGGCCCTCGGGGGAGGTACGTAGCGTCAGCGTGACCGCGGCGCCCGGGGCGTGCTTGTGCGCGTTGCTGACCGCTTCCAGGCAGGCCAGGTAGACGGCGGACTCCACCTCGGGCGGGTACCGATGGCCGGCCAGCCGTGGGTCGACGTCTAGGGTGACCGTGTCGAGCGTGCCCAGCCGGGCCGCCAACGCGGCCATCAGACCGTGGTCGGCCAACGGTGCCAGCAGGCCGGTCGCGGTGGTGTGCAGCACCTCCTCGGTGCTGGCCAGCAGCTCCCGCAGCCGGTCGAGGTGCCGGCCCGCCTCGGCGGCGTTACCGGCGTCCAGCTGGTGTTCCACCATGGCCAGCGACATCTGCAACGCGACCATGTGGTGCTGGGCGCCGTCGTGCAGGTCGCGCTCCAGTTGGTACCGCTGGCGCTCCATCTCGCCCGCGGCCCGCAGCCGGGCGTCGGCCAGCAGCAGGGCGCTCTGACCGATCAGCCTCTCGGCGCTGCCGGCGATCAGCTGGGCCTGGATGTCGCTGACCAGCAGGCCGGTCACCGCGTGCAGCTCGGGCCACCGGCGCAGCCGCTCGGCCGCCGCCGGCGGCTCGATCAGGAGGTCGGCCAAAACCTGCTCGCCGTCGCACACTCGGACCGGCGCCGCCCCGGTCACGGGTACCGCCGCATCGGCGCCGGTACCGGCCCACTGGTACTCCTGCACGGTGTGTCCGGCCGCCGTGTCGGCGTCGTCGCCCGCCGGCGGGGGCAGCCACAGCGCGATGGTGACCTTCGCGGCCTCCAGGCACCCACCCAGCGCTCGGGCCAGGGCTTCGGCCTGCACTCCCGGCAGCGGCCGACCCGGCAGGCCGTGCACCGCGTCGACCACCCGTGTCACGTTGTCCGGCGGGCCCGGCATCGGGGACGGCCCGTCGGCTCGCTGCGTCGCGCGGCGCATGCCCGCCACTCTAGGCGGCTCCGGTCGGGCCGGCTGACCCGGCTCGTGAGCCGCGACGGCCTCTCGCCACGGTCGCGTCCAGGAGCTCACGCGGCGCAGAGCAGGTGGTTGGCCGTTGCCTTGCGGGCCGCCCGCAGCGCGTAGTACACCCGGCTCTTGACCGTGCCGACCGGTACCCCGAGCGTTGCGCTGATCTCGGCCGCGGTCCGGCCTTTCAGGTACGTCTCCACCAGCGCGGCCCGGTGCTCCGGCCACAGCCCGTGCAGCACCTGCTCGACCAGCAGGGAGTCCACTACGACGGCCATCGGGTCCGCCGTGGCCACCTCGGCGGCGTTGTCGATGTCCACCTCGGTCGGCCGGGCCTTCTTCATGCGGTACCCGTCCATCACCAGGTTGTGCACCACCCGGCGCAGCCAGCCCAGCACCGACCCGCGGTCGGCGGTGAGCTGGTCCAGGTGCCTCCACGCCCGCAAGAACGCCTCCTGCACCACGTCCTCGGCGCGCCCGGTGTCGCCGTCGGTCAGCCGCTGCGCGTACCTCAGCAGCGGCTGCTGGTAGGCATCCATCAGTTCGCGCAGGCGGAAATCGTTTTCCGGCGCGCTGCTGTGTCGCTTGCTCTGCACCCGTTCGGCCATGCCCTGACAGTGCCGTCGAGGGCCGGTCGCTCGACATGGTGCGGCCCCTGCTCCTGCGGGTGCCACCCCTCGGGCTGGAGAGGGTTATCCCTACGCCCTGCGCCGATACCGGCGGCCCACACCCGCCGCCGCTGGTTCGTGTGTCGGTCCGTGAACCCGACGGCGCTGCGAGGCCGTGCTCCACGTGGACGACCGCGCACGTGCCGCCCGCGGGCGGAGCGGCGACGGTCGTCCGCCACCGCCGCGACGGCCGGTAACGCGGGCGGGCTGCGGTGGCCCCCGAGTGACGGCGCCGTGGCGCCCCCGACCGAAGAGGTGGGCATGCAGGAGACGGACTTCCCGGCGGTGGGCATCGGCATCACGACGCACAACCGGAGCGTCGTGCTACGTACCGCCCTGGAGGCGATCCGCAAGTATGCGCCCAGCGGCGCCGCGATAGTCGTGGTCGACGACGCCAGCGACGAGCCGGTGGAGGAGGCGACGTTCCGCTTCGACAGCAACGTCGGTATCGCCCGGGCCAAGAACAAGTGCCTGGAACTGCTGGTGGAGCGGGGCTGTACGCACCTGTTCCTGTTCGACGACGACTGCTGGCCGCTCGTGGACGGCTGGGAACGGCCGTACATCGAGAGTCCCGAACCGCATCTGATGTACATGTTCACCGACACCCCGCGTGGCCGGCTGACCGACGCGACGGAGATCTACCGGGACGCGGAACTCCGGGCGTACACCCATCCCCGCGGCTGCATGCTCTACCTCGAGCGGCGGGTGCTGGACCAGGTGGGCGGGTACGACACCCGGTACGGCCGGTGGGGGTACGAGCACCTGGACCTCTCCAACCGGATCTACAACGCCGGCCTGACCTCGTTCCGGTTCGCCGACGTGGTCGGCAGCGAAGACCTCATCTTCAGTTGCGACGAGCGCACCAGGGTCGGTTCCAGCGTGTCCGACATCGAGCGCTTCCACCTGGTGCGCAACCTCAAGACCCGCTCGGAGGCCAGTTACACCTCGGCCGAGTACCGCGAGTTCCGTACCGTCCCGGTCGGTGCGGCGGCGACGCGGAACGTGGTGCTGACCACGTACCTCACCGCACAGCCCGACCCGCAGCGCGGTGTTGCCTGGACACCGAACTACGCCGACCTGGCCGAGTTGCGCCGCTCCGTCGAGCGGCACGGGCAGCGGTTGGTGGTGCTGCACGACTGTTTCGACGACGAGCCGGACACCGACCTGGTCACGCACGTGCGGGTGACACCGGGCGGGGAAGGCGGCTCGCCGTACTTCCACCGCTGGCTGTGCTGGTGGCGGTACCTGCGTGAGCACCCTGAGATCGAGCAGGTGTGGTGCGTCGACGGCACCGACGTGGAGATGCTGCGCGATCCTTTCCCGGAGATGGAGGACCGGCTGTACGTGGGCGACGAGCCGGCGCCGCTGTGCATCCCGTGGATGGTGTACCAGCACGGTGGCAGCGCCAGACTGTTGCAGTTCCTGTCCGACAACCGGGGTGTCCAGCTGCTCAACGCCGGGATCGTCGGCGGCCGGCGGGAGACGGTGCTGGAGTTCTGCCGGGACCTGTTCGAGTTCTGTGTCACCAACGCCCGGGAGGTCGGCCCGCTCGACATGGGGCCGTTCAACTACGTGGCCCGCACCTGGTACGCGGGGATGATCGTGCACGGCCGCCAGGTCTGTACGGAGTTCCGTAAGGACGACCGGACCAGCACCGAGTCGTGGTGGCGGCACAAGTAGGCGAATCCGGGCCGTGGCAGGCGTGAACCCTGCTGGCGCTCGGGGCGTGCCACAGATGAACCCTGGACACGGCGAAGGAGGGTGGTGACCGTGGACACGGACCTGGACGTGGCACCGGAGGTGACACGTGACGGCGAACGTGACGAGTCGATGCACGCGTTGCTGCTGCGGTTGGCCGGCTCGCTGCCGGACCGGGTGCTGACCGACGCGCGGGACGCGCTGGCCGCCGGCCGGCGGCTGGACGTCGTACAGGCGGTCGCCTTCGAGGCGGTCTCCCAGCCGCTGCAACTCGACGCCGACGAGATCGCGGCGCTGCGCGAGGAACTGGCACTCAGCGGCGGGGACATCGACCTCGGTCTGGCGCTGGAGGAGCTGCGCGGGGAGCGTCCGCCGGCACCGTGGCAGTTCCTGTCCGACCTGCCGACCACCCAGGAAGACCTGGCGTTGATGGTGCTTCCGCAGGACCGCACCGCCGACCCGGTCGACCTTCTCGACCCGATCGACCGGGCGGTGCTGGCCGCGGCGAAGGCGATCCCGACGGTACGCGCGGTGTGGCGGGCGTGGCGGATGCCGTCCACCGCCCGCCCCTGGCAGGACCCGGTACGGGTGGTCGTGGTCAGCGTGGACGGCACCTCGGACTCCCTTCCCGCCATCAGCGCCCAGCTACGACAGGTCATGGTCGAGGCCGGGGACGACGAGGCCCAGGTCGAGGTCTGCTGGGCCGGGCTGCACTCGCCGTACTACCAGACCCTGGCCCGCTCGTCCGGATCCCTGCTGTGGGCGGCGCGGCCGGCCGCGCCGGTGGCCACCGCCCGGCTCTTCGACGGCGTCGATCCGGTGCGCGGCCCCTGGTTCGCCACCAACCGGCCGGTGGTCTCCGATGCCACCGAACGCGACGACCTGCTCGACGCACTGCGCGGAGGGGTGGTCATCGCGTGGAGCAGCGCCGAGATGCCCGACATCCTGGCCCCGGACCGCGGCGACGTGGTGCCGATGCACCTGCGTACCGACGGGACCTGGCTGTGGAGCGAGGCGGTCGGCTACTACCTGGAACACTACGGCCTGGCGCCGGACCCGCAGCTGGTCGCGCACCTGACCGGGGACGAGCCCGTCGAGCCCCTGGACGAGATCTCCGTGCACCGTGCCCTGGTGCACCTGTGCCGACCGGACCCCGAGGCGGTCGTCTGGTCGCCGTCCGGTGCCGACGACGCCCCGGTGACACCGGCCGACGCCCCCTCGTCCGACATCCCGTCGCCCGACGGCCTGGCGCCGACCCACCCGGAGCTGCCGGACGTGGCACCCGAGGCAAGGCCGGACGCCGGTACGCTCCGGCCGGTGTCGCCGTGACCGAAATGCTCGCCCTGCGGCAGCGGGCACCCCTGCCGTCGTCCTGGAAGGTGTCGCAGCCGGCCCAGGGCGAACCGGTCGGGAAGCACGTGGCGCGGTACCTGCGTCAGGCGTCGCAGGCGGTGGGCGCCGCCGTGGCGCGCATCCTGCCGGACGCCGGTGCGCGGGTGCCGGTGCTCGGTCCGGGGCCTTGGGAGGCACCGGGATCGGTCACCCCCGGCCCGGCGGGCTGGTTCGCGCTCGCGGTCGAGGCCGGCCGGTCCGGCTTCCGGCTGGACGGCCGGCCGGTGGCCGCCGCCGACCTGGCCCGGGCGATCTGGCACTGCCCCCGCTGGCGGGGCCGGCCGGTGCTGCTGGTCACCCAGCGGTCCGCGTCGGCCGACGGGGTCGGACCGGTGCTGCACCAGCTCGCGGCCGACCTGGGGGCACCGGTCTACGCCTCGGACTCCGGGATCCGCTTCACCTTCGGGCGCGCCTCCGCGAACGGGCTGTTCTGGTGCTGGCGTCCGGGCGGCGGGGACGAACCGGAGCCGGCGGGCAACGTGCTGCCCCCGCTGGGACCGGTACGCGTCCGTCCCACCCCGACCGGCCGGGTGCCCGGCCGCAACCACCAGCCGCCGTCCCCGGTGCCGTCCCCCGCGACCCCCGATCCGGGAACCGCCCCGTCGCCCGCCGACCCGGCAGAGGCCACGTCACCCGCTGCGGCACCGGAATCCGGACCCGAGCTGCCTTCGCCGGTGGAAGCGGCGTTCGAGGTGCACAGCCTGGCGCTTCCGGTGATCGAGCTGCCCCGGCCCGACCTCAGCCTCCAGCGCATGGTGCTGACGGAATTCGACGTGCCCCGGCTGGAGCTGGACACCTGCCGGCCGCTGATCGCCGACCCGGATGCCGCCAGCCCGACCGTGTCCGTCCCGACTGCGGCCACCCTGACGGCATCCGTGCCGGCTGCGGCCACCCTGACTGCGGCCACGCCGGAAGCCATGGACGCTCCGACGACCGGCCCGGAGAGCACCGACGCCCCGGCGAACGGCGCGGGCGGCGATCCGCCGCCGGTGCCACCCGCCAACCGGGGCGCGGCGTGGTTCGGGGTACGGGCCCGCACCGACGAAGCGGACCGGGAGCGGCTGCGTACCGTGCTGGGCTGGAAGTTCCAGGCCCACTCCCGGACGGTGGCCCGGGCGCTGTCGCTGCACCCGGGGCTGCGCAGTGCGGTCGGCGCGCACGACGTGATGGCCGGGCTGGTCACGGTGCTGGCTCTGCTCGACGGGGTGGGCGAGCGGGTCAACGACGCGTTGCGCGGTGGAGGCACGCCCGACGAGGACGTCCAGTTGCTGGCCCGGTGCGCCCGCGCCGGTCTGGAGCAACTGCCGGCCGTCGGGGGACCCGTCTTCGCCGCGGTACCCGCCGGACTGGACGTCGGCCGGTACCGGGCCGGGGACCTGGTGGTGGAGCCGGCGTTCACCACGGTGTCGTGCCACGGTGGCACCGAGGGCGACGCGGGCCGGTACGCGATCTGGTCGGCCACCGCGCGGCGGCTGGACCAACTGGGTATCGCCGACGGGCCTGGTGTCCGCGCCGGGCGGGCCATGTTCGCCGCCGGTTCCCGCTTCGCGGTGCTCGGCGTCGACGAGGGGCCGGACGGCGCGCCGTACGTACTGCTGCGGGAGGTCGTCTCCGGGCACCGCGACGGCGCACTCGACGAGCGGGTGGCCGGCAAGCTGCGCGACGCGCTCGCCGCCCAGCCGCAACGCGCGGCGCCCGCGCCGCTGCCGTGGCCGCTCGGCTTCGCGGCCGGCGACCGCCCATTCGCGCTCGAATCCGGACCGGGCGGCGCGTGATGTACGAGGAGACGATCCCCGGCTTCCTCCGGTCCGACCCCGGCGGCCCGGCCCGGCCCGGCCCGCCCCACGCCGGCAACACCCCCGGCGGCGACAGTCAGCAAGGAGCGATCCCGTGACCACCAGTGTGCTGTCGGTGTCGGCCAGGGACACCGGATGCCTCACCGACATCTCCCGGGCACTGGAGTCGGCGGCGCCCGGCGACACCGTCGCGGTACGCCCTGGCGTGTACCGCGAGGCGCCGCTGTTCCGTCGGAACGTCGTCCTGGTCGCCGAGGACGGACCGGGCACCGTCACCATCGAGGTGCCCCCGGGCGGGGCCATCCTGGCCGCCGGGGGCGAGATCCTGATCCAGGACATCGTCATTCGTGGCGGCGACGAACGGATGCCGCTGCTCCAGGTGGCGGCCGGCCGGGTCCGTCTGGAGGCGTGCACCGTCGACGCCACGGCGGCGGCCGCGATCCACGTGCGCGGGGGCACCGTGGAGATGCGCGGCGGCGCGATCGGCAACTCCGGTGGGGCCGGCGTGGTCCACGAGGCCGGCGCGGGCGAGTACACCCGCGTACGGATGAGCGGCATCGCCAAGTGCGCGATCATGACGGCCGGATCGAGCGCCCCGGTGTTCCGGGACTGCACGTTCACCGGGATCGCGGAGGCGGCGCTCCTGGCCGTGGGTGCCAGCGCCCCGCGCCTGGAGGACTGCCGCATTGACGAGGTCGGCCAGTACGCCGTCGTCGCGCAGCAGGCCGCCCGGCCGTACCTGGTCGGGACCACGGTGTCCGGCGGCGAGGTCGGGCTGCTCGTCAGCGACCGGGCGACCCCGGTGCTGGAGCGCTGCGAGATCCGGGACGCCCGGGTGCACGCCGTGGTGACCATGGGGCAGGCGGCACCCGCGCTCTCCGACACGCGCGTCACCCGGGCCCGGGGCCACGGCCTCGACTGCCGGGACACCTCCGCGCCGCAGCTGACCAACTGCGAGGTGCGTGACTGCGGCGCGGCCGGGGTGGTGGTCAACGGCACGGCGACGCCGCACCTCACCGGGGGTACGGTGGCGGACTGCGCGGACGCGGGCGTGTTCCTGACCGGCCGGTCGAAGGCGCGGCTGGACGGGGTCGGGGTCCACGACGTTCCCATCGGCGTGGCGATCGAGCAGGAAGCCGACCCGCACCTGCACGGCCTGATCATCGAGGGCGTCCGGTACGGCCTGCACGCGACCGGCGGAGCCGGCCGGTTCTCCAACGGCCAGGTCACCGGGGCGCGGACCGCCGGGGCGAAGCTCGCCGACAGCGCGACCACCGTGCTGTCCAACTCCCGGATCACCGGCTGCCGGGTCGGCGTGGAGGTGGCCGGGAACGCCCGGCCCACCCTGTCCTCGATGGCCGTGGAGGAGTCGGGTGGGGCGGGCGTGCGGACCGGCGGCCCCAGCGCGGCCATCCTGTCCCGCAGCCGGATCAGCGGCAGTCGCGGCCCGGGGATCCGGGCCGGCGCCGGCAGCACCGTTACCGCCACGGACTGCGAGATCGTGGGCAACCAGGGGCCGGGTGTCGTGGTGGAGACCGACGCACCGGTGCGGCTCCACGGCGGGGTGGTGCGTGGCAACGGCGGCGTCGCCGTGGACGCGCCGAGCCCGACCGCCGCGGTCGAGTTGTCAGGAGTGGACACCGGCCACAACGGACGCCCGATCTCTCTCCCGCCGCCCGGGGCCGGGCGGCCGGACGCACCGGGGGCCGACGCCCCGAAGTCCGCTCCCGCCCCGACCGGAGGAATCGGGTCGGACGTCACCCCGCCCGGGAAGCTGACCGGTGCCCGCCCGTCGGGCCTCGCGCCGTCCGACGTCGGGTCATCCGCTCCGGCGGTGCCCGCCGGCGGCGGTCCCGGTTCCGGTGACGGGCCGCCGAGTGGCGGCGCGACGGGTGGTGGTGGGGAACCGGACGGGCCGGTGGCCGCGCTGCTGCGCGAACTGGACGGACTGGTCGGCCTGGCCGGCGTCAAACACGAGGTGGCCACCCTGGTCGGGCTCAACCAGATTGCCAAGCGTCGCCGGGAGGCCGGGCTGCACGTACCGCCCATGTCCCGGCACCTGGTCTTCGCCGGGCCGCCCGGCACCGGTAAGACCACCGTGGCCCGCATCTTCGCCCGGATCCTGGCCACCCTCGGGGTGCTCTCCAGCGGGCAACTGGTCGAGGTGTCCCGCAGCGACCTGGTCGCCGAGCACGTCGGCGGCACCGCGGTGAAGACCACGGCCCGGTTCGAGGAGGCCCTGGGCGGGGTGCTGTTCATCGACGAGGCGTACACGCTCTCGACCGGCGGGGGCGGCGGCCACGACTTCGGCCGGGAGGCCATCGACACCCTGGTCAAGCTGATGGAGGACCACCGGGACGAGGTGGTCGTGGTGGTCGCTGGCTACACCCCGAACATGCGTACCTTCCTGGCCGCCAACCCGGGTCTGGAGTCCCGTTTCGCCCGTACCATCCAGTTCGACAGCTACTCGGACGACGAACTCGCCGAGATCGTCGAGCGGCTCTGCCGCGCCCACCACTACGCGCTGGAGTACGAGACGCGGCAGGCCCTGGTACGCCACTTCAGCGACATGCCTCGCAACGAGACCTTCGGCAACGCCCGCGTGGCGCGCCAGGTCTTCGAGGACATGCTGGGGCGTCAGGCGTACCGGCTGTCGAACAACCCGCAGGCCCCGGACCTCGAACTGGCCCGGCTGCTGCCGGAGGACCTGGGCGACCAGGCGGCCGCGCCGTCGGCGGCGGCCGGCGTGGCGCAGGCCGTCCAGGACCTGCTCGGCAAGCTGAACGCGATGGTCGGCCTGGACGCGGTCAAGCGCGAGGTGACCGACGTCATCGACCTGATCGCCTCGACCGAGGCCCGGACCCGGGCCGGCCTGCCCACTCCGACGATCTCCCGGCACCTGGTCTTCGCCGGGGCGCCCGGCACCGGCAAGACCAGCGTGGCCCGACTGTACGGGCAGCTGCTCAACGCGATGGGTGTGCTGCGCACCGGGCAGCTCGTCGAGGTCAGCCGGGCCGACCTGGTCGGTGAGTACGTCGGGCACACCGCCGTCAAGACCACCGACGTGTTCAACCGGGCGCGCGGCGGGGTGCTGTTCATCGACGAGGCGTACGCGCTGGCCGGCCAGGGCAACGACTTCGGCCGAGAAGCCATCGACACGCTGGTGAAGCTGATGGAGGACCACCGGGACGACATCGTGGTGATCGCGGCCGGGTACACCGGGGACATGCGCCGGTTCCTGGCCAACAACGTGGGCCTGGCCTCCCGGTTCAGCCGGCAGGTCCCGTTCGAGTCGTACACCGCCTCGGAACTGGTGTCCATCGTGCAGACGCTGGCCCGCGACAGCGGCTTCGACTTCAGCAACGACTGCCTCCCGGTGCTGTCGGAGCACTTCGACAGCCTGACCCGGGACGAGACCTTCGGAAACGGCCGGTACGCCCGCCAGCTGCTCGAACGCACCATCACCAAGCAGGCCAACCGGCTGCGCCGCGCGGCCGCACCGACAGTCGACGACATGCGCCAGCTGTACGCGGCCGACGTACGGGCAGCCCTGGCCGCCTGACCCAGTAGCGACGAGAGAAGGTGCCCGGAGATGCCGGCAGTGAGTATGAGTGGTACGTGGCGGATCACGGTGGTGGGCAAGGAGTCCCTCTACGCGCAGCGGCTGGTGTTCTCCGGCGACGTCCAGAAGATCCTCGAACTGGAGGTCGGGACGTCGGCGTCCGCGAGCGGGCGGCGCTGGAGGCTGCGGTTCGAACACCACCGCGGGGACGGTGTCTGGCGGCCGAACGTCTCGGTGGAGGCGGGTGCCATCGTCCGGTGCGGCAACGAATTCCAGCGGTTGATCGCGACGAAGGACGTGTACTGGACCGGCGACCGCGGACACGACGACCTGAAGCTGCTGCTCACCCGGCCGGCGTCGGCGGGTGCTCCGGATGAGGGAGTGGGCGGGGCGCCCTTTGCCGTCGACGTCAACCTGTACGGGCTGCCGGACATGCCGGTGCTCCCGACGATGGACGGCGCGGATGCGACGCCGGAGCGGCTGCGGTCATATGTTCGGCCGCGGTCGGCGGGAACTCCCCTGCGGAGACGGTCGTTCTGATCGCCGCGGGCCCCGGCTCGCCCCACCCGGCAGACGGCGTCGCCTGATTCTCGCGGTGCGGAAAGTACCGATCCCGGCACCGGTCAACCCTTTCCGGCTCGCAGCCGTGTAGTGGATGTGAGCACCAGACCTTTCCGGCGGCCGGCCCGCCGCAACGGACCCGAGCTGCCGCACGGCGAGATCACCCTGCAGGAGCCGCCGGTCGTCCCGGAGGTTCAGCCCGCCGGATTCCGCTCGCTCGGGATGGTCCTGCCGAGCCTGCTGATGACCGGCGGGTTCATGTTCATGATGATGAGCAACTCGCTCAGAGGCCCGATGGGCATGGTCATGCTGGTCATGATGGGCGGCGGCATGCTGGCCATGGCCGTGTTCCAGATGACGATGACCGGCGGCAACCGCAAGCAGCAGATCAACGGCGACCGGCGTGACTACTTCCGCTACCTGTCCCAGACCAGGGCGCAGGTCCGCCAGTACGCGGCGGAACAGCGGGACGCGCTGGCCTGGCGGCACCCCGACCCGGAGTCGCTGTGGTCGCTGGCGATGACCAGCCGGCTGTGGGAGCGCCGACCGACGCATCCGGACTTCGGCGAGATCCGGGTCGGTACCGGCGCCCAGCGGCTCGCGGTGCGGATGACCCCGCTGGACACCAAGCCGGTGGAGGACCTGGAACCGGTGTGCGCCAAGGCGTTGCGCCGGTTCATCAAGGCCTACACGACCGTGCCCGACCAGCCCGTCGCGCTGTGCCTGCCCGGCTTCGCGCACGTGCGGATCAGTGGCGACCGGGATGTGGCGCGGGGCATGGTGCGCGCCATGCTCGCCCAGTTGGCCACCTTCCACGCCCCGGACGAGCTGCGGCTGGCCCTCTGCGTCGGCGCCGAGCAGGCCGAGCAGTGGGAGTGGGCCAAGTGGCTGCCGCACGCCAAGCACGCCACCGACGTCGACGTGGCCGGGCCGGTACGCCTGTTCGGCCCCACGCTGGAGGAGGTGGAGCGGCTGCTGGGCGCGGAGTTCGCGGGCCGTTCCCGGTACGACGACGACGCCCAGCCCTCCCGCGAGGAACCGTTCGTCGTGGTGGTCTGCGACGGCGGCGTCATCCCGCCGGGCGCCCGGCTGACCGTCTCCGGGTACCGCAACGCCGTCCTCGTCGACTTCGACGGCCGTGGCACCGCCGACGGGGAGAACGTGCTCAACCTGGAGGTGTCCGCGACCGACGTGGACATGATCGAGAAGGATCACGTGGGCCGGGAGGTGCGTACCCGGCTCGCCGCACCCGACCACCTGGACCTGCCCCGGCTGCGGACGCTGGCCCGGATCATGGCCCGGCACGCCACCAAGGTCACCGGCGAGCAGCCGGCCAGCGGGCTCAGCGCCGTCCTCGACCTGCCGGACCTGCTGGACATCCCCGATCTGGACACCTTCGACCCGCGTGCCCGGTGGGAGGCACGCTCGCCCGCCGACCGGCTGCGGGTGCCCATCGGGGTGGCCGCCGACGGCTCCCCGATCGAGCTGGACATCAAGGAGTCCGCCGAGGGCGGGATGGGGCCGCACGGCATGCTCATCGGCGCCACCGGGTCGGGTAAGAGCGAGTTGCTGCGCACCCTGGTCCTGGCCCTGGCGGCCACGCACTCCTCGGAGACCCTCAACTTCGTGCTGGTGGACTTCAAGGGCGGCGCCACCTTCGTCGGGCTGGACCGGCTGCCGCACGTCTCCGCGCTCATCACCAACCTGGCCGACGAGGCCGCGCTTGTCGACCGGATGCAGACCACCCTCCAGGGGGAACTGGTACGCCGGCAGGAACTGCTGCGCAGCGCCGGCAACTTCACCTCGGCGCGCGACTACGAGAAGGCCCGCGCCCAGGGCGCCGAACTCGACCCGCTGCCCACCCTGTTCGTGGTGGTGGACGAGTTCAGCGAGCTGATCGCGGCCAACCCCGAGTTCATCCAGCTGTTCGTGATGATCGGCCGGCTCGGCCGTTCACTCGCGGTGCACCTGCTGCTGGCCTCGCAGCGCCTGGAGGACGGGCGCATCCACCAGCTCGAGGGCCACCTGTCGTACCGCATCGGGCTGCGTACCTTCTCCGCGATGGAGTCGCGGGCCGTCATCGGCGTACCAGACGCGTACGAGCTGCCGGGCGATCCGGGCAACGGATACCTCCGCTCCAGTGTCACCAGCATCACCCGGTTCCGGGCCGCGTACGTGTCCGGCCCGCACCGGGTGCGCAGCACCGGGCTGCGCCGCGAGGTGATCGCCAGCCAGGTGGTCGCGTTCACCGCCGGGGCCGCCGCGCCCGCCGTCCCCGCGCCGCGCCCGCCCTCGGACCCGGCACCGGACGAGTCGACCGACACCGGCAGCACGGTGCTGCACGCGCTGGTGGACCGGCTGGTCGACCAGGGTCCGCCGGCGCACCAGGTGTGGATGTCGCCGCTGGAGGACGCGCCGACCCTGGACGACGTGCTGCCGCCGCTGCTGCCCGACCCCGAGCACGGGCTGCGTCCGATCGACGCCGGCCAGCAGGGGTACCTGCGGGTGCCGGTCGGTCTCATCGACAAGCCGTTCGAGCAGATGCGCGATCTGCTCGTGGTGGACCTGGCCGGGGTCGGCGGGCACGTGGGCGTGGCCGGCGGACCGCAGAGCGGCAAGAGCACGCTGCTGCGGTCGCTGGTGTGCGGGCTGGCCCTGACCCACTCGCCGCGACAGGTGCAGTTCTACTGCCTCGACTTCGGCGGCGGTTCGCTGGCCGGGCTGACCGGCCTGCCCCACATCGGCGGGGTCGCCGGTCGGCACGAACCGGAGCGGGTGGGTCGCACGGTGGCCGAGGTCCGCTCGATCCTCGTCGAGCGGGAACGGCGCTGCGCGGATCTGGGCATCCACGGCCGGGACGCCTACCGGCAGGCGCAGGCCGACGGTCGCATCCCGGAGGACCGGTTCGGCGACGTGTTCCTGGTCGTGGACGGGTGGTTCGTGCTGCGCCAGGAGTTCGAGCCGGCCGAGGAGATGGCCCGGGACGTCGCGGCCCGTGGCCTGAACTACGGGGTCCACGTGATGATCACCATGGGCCGCTGGTCGGAGCTGCACATGTCGATGCGCGACAAGATCGGGACCCGCCTCGAACTGCGCCTGGGCGACCCGGTGGAGTCCGGGATCGACCTGCGCGCGGCGGCCCAGGTGCCCCGCCGGCCGGGGCACGGGCTGACCGACGCGAAGCTGCACTTCCTCGGCGCGCTGCCGCGCATCGACGGCGTCCAGTCGGCCGACGGGCTCGCCGCGGGCACCGAGCACCTGGTGTCCGCGGTGGCGGACAACTGGGCCGGGGAACGCGCCGCCGCGGTACGCACCCTGCCGGCCTCGCTGCCGATGGCCGAGCTGCCGGCACCGCAGGACACCCGCATCGCGCTCGGTGTGGACGAGGACCAGCTCGCGCCGGTGTGGCACGACTTCCGGGCGATGCCGCACCTGACCGTGCTGGGGGACACCGAGAGCGGCAAGACGAACCTGCTGCGTCTCATCGTCCACGCGATCGTCGCCAGCCACACCCCGGCCCAGGCGCGCATCATGGCCGTCGACTACCGGCGGCAGCTCTTCGACGACGTACCGGCCGCGTACCGGCTCGGCTACTCGGTCTCGGCGGACAGCACCCGGGACACCGCCGCCGAGGCGCTGGCCGGCCTCAGGGCACGGGTTCCCGGCCCCGACATCACCCCGGAGCAGCTACGCGCCCGCGACTGGTGGTCCGGCCCCGAACTGTACGTCCTGGTCGACGACTACGAACTGCTCGCCGGGCCCGACAACCCGTTGGCCCACCTGACCCCGTTGCTGCCCCAGGGCGGCGACATTGGTCTGCACGTGGTCGTCGCGCGGGCCGCGGCCGGGGCGATGCGGCTGTCGATGGACCCGCTGCTGCGGCGCATCCAGGAACTGAACACCCCGGACGTGGCGCTGTCCTGCCCGCCGACGGAAGGCCCGCTGCTGGGTAACACCAGGCCGCGTCCGCTGCCCCCGGGTCGGGCGCTGCTGTGCACCCGGCGCGGCAGCCGGCTGATCCAGACGGCACTGGTACCCGCGCCCGTGCCCACCGGAGCCGGCCAATGACCCGCACCGCCACCCGCCCGCGCCGTACCTCCGTCCCACCGGCCCGCACCGCCGAGCCGGTTGCGGCGGCCGGGCCGGTCGAGCCCGCCGGACACGCTGCGGCCTGCGCTGCGGCCGGGCCGGTCGGGCCCGCTGCGCGGTACGCGGCGGCCGAGGAACTGGCCCGGCGGCTGCGGGCCCTGGCCTGCCTGCCCGGACCGTCCGCCGCGCCGACCGCCTGGCCCTGCGACACCGGGCTGCTGGACTGGCTGCGCCGGATGACCTACCCCGCCCTGTACACCTGGGCGGCCGAGGAGAACCTGGCGCGCCGCTGGATCGGCGGCGACGTCTTCGGCTCCCGCCGGCTGTCGCCAGCACCGGAGTTCCTCGCTGGCACCGACGTACGCCGGCTCGCCCCGCACTTGGTCGCGCCGCTGTTGCGGCGGGTGAGCATGACGCGTCCGGCCCCCAGCGCCGCCGACCTGGAGCCCGCGGCCCTCGCTGCCGACGCCGGCCGGGTCAGCACGTTCCGGCGCGACGGGGCCGCCCGGCTCTGGGGCCAACCGGAGCACACGCCACCGCTTCCCGACACCACCGCCATCCCGCACGTCGTGCACGGCATCTGGCTCGGCCGGCCGCTGCCCGCGTCGAACGGCTTCTGGACCAACTACGGCGCGGCGGCCGACAGCTACGCCGGTCAGGTCGACTTCGTGCTGTGGACGGACATCCCACGGGCCCGCTTCGACGCGGCCCGCGCCACTCCGCCCGCCCCGGCCGGCCGACCCGATCCACTGGCCCCGGTACGCGCGCTGCTGACCTGGGCGAACACCCACGGCATCCACCTGGTGAGCGTGGCCGAGCTGTTCCACGCGAACGCGCCGATGACCCTGCACAGCCCGTACGCCCTGGAGCTGGGCCGGGGGCTGCCGCAGGGCTTTGCGGCGGCCAGCGACCACCTCCGGGTCGAGGTGGTGCACCGGTTCGGCGGCCTGTACGCCGACGGTGACCTGCACTTCCTCTCCGACGCCGCGCTCCCGCCGGACGAGCCGGCCGACAGCCCGGAGGGTCAGGGTGCCGGCAATCCGCCGGACCAGCGGGCCGAGGGCGGTGGGTACCGGCTGTTCCGTGGCCGGTGGCACGGGCAGCCGGAGGCCGACGGACCGGCCCGGTTGCCGGAGCTGTTCGACCGGGTCGCCGCGTCGACACACGGGTTCACGCTGCACGCGCTCACCGACGAGATCGTCCTCAACGATGTCGTCCTGGCCCCGGCGGGGCATCCCGCGCTGGCGTTGTGGCTGGAGGGCGCGCGGTACAACTACCTGCGCGACCCGCGCGACCTGTACGCCGCCGACACCCCCCAGCCGGCCGGGTCGGACGTGCCGGCCGGCTCGGATCCGCCGCCCCCGTCGGATTCGGGGGCCGGGTCCGACCCGCCGGTCGCGGGGGCGTCCGGGTGGCGGGGGGAGCCGGCCTCCTGGACCTGGGCGGTCACCGCCATGCGTACCGGGCGGGTGCACCACTGGCTACTGGCCCGGCTGGGCATCGGCGCGGCCGACCTGGTCAAGCCGGCGCCGGCGGTACGCGGGCACAGCGAGCTGAGCTGGCTGCCGCCGGTCGACGGCCAACCGCCGGTCGCCTGCCCTGACCCGGACCCGCTGCCGACCCTGGTCGCCTGCGTGGACCTGCTGCGCTGGCAGCACCTGTCACGCTCCGGGGACCTGTGCCTCACCGCGGTCGCTCCGTTGGTACGCGGGCTGCCCGAGCCGGACACCGCGTGGACCGCGTTGCTGCTCGCGTTCGGGCACCTCTCCACCGACCTCGGCCCGGTCACGTCGGTCACCGACCGGCGACGCAACCAGGACCGGACCCTCGACACGGTCGTGCTGCCACCCGAGGCGGAGGCGCTGCTGGACCGCACCGCGACACCGGCCACCTGGTTCGGTTCCGCCCGCTCCGGCGACGCTGGCGAAGCCGGACCGGAGGCCACCGCCGGGCGGGAGTACTGGTTCCTGGGCGAGCGCACGACCCCGGCCCGGCTGCTGCCCGCCGCCCAGCAGGTAGCAATCGGGGCGGACGAAAAACTTGTGAACTCCCGTGACCGTGCACACGTGTTCGGGATATGAGCGCCGAGCGCGGGGAACTCTGCCGACTGCTGGTCGTTGGACCGACCAGCCAGGTCGACGTGAGTCTGCCCACCCACATCCCGTTGGCCGACATGATGCCGGCCCTGCTGAGCGCCCTGGGCCCGGACCTCGCCGATCGTGGGCTGGAGCACAGCGGCTGGATCGTGCAGCGGCTGGGTGGACCGGCCTTCGACGAGTCGCGCACCGTCGGCGATCTCGACCTGCTCGACGGCGAGGTCGTGCACCTACGCCCGCGTACCGACCAGATCCCGCCGCTGGCCTACGACGACCTGGTCGACGGCGTGTCGGCCGGCATCCGCAAGCGGTCCGGGCTGTGGCGTCCGCAGACCACGCGGGTCACCGCCCTGCTGCTGTTGGCCGCCTGGCTGACCGCCTGGCTGGCCGCCGCGCGGATGTGGCCGGCCGCGTCCCGGAACCCGGCGCTGCTCGCGGCCATGGCGGGGATGTGCTTCGTCGCGGGCTTCGCGGTGGTGCGCAAGCTGGCCGACCGGGCCACCGCCGGAGTCCTGGGGGCCGCCTGTGTGGTCGGTACGGTGGTCGCCGCGCTGGAGGCGGTCGCCGGTGCCTCCGTACCCCGGTTGATCTTCTTGGGTGCCACCGCCGGCACCGTCGCCGCGTTGCTGGTGGCCGCGTTCGTCTTCCCGCGCACCGGCTGGCGGCAGGTCACCGTCGGCCTGCTGGCGGCCTGGCTGCTGGCCGTCGCCGCGCTCGCACTGCACACCAGGGCCACGCTGGACTGGACCACGATCGCCGCGATCACGGTCGTCGTCACCACGGCGCTGCGCCCGGCGGTACCGTCGGCCGCCTTCAAGCTCGCCGGGTTCGCCCTGCCGGAGATGCCCGTCGAACCGGCGGACCTGCAGAAGGACATCGACCCGGAACCGTCCGCTGAGGTGCTCACCCGGGCCGCCGCCGCCGACCAGTTCATGACCGCCCTGTACGCGGCGCTCGGACTGGTCTCCGGGGCCGCGATGGTGTGGCTGGCGGCGGCGCCCGGCTGGGCCGCACCGCTGGCCGCCTGGCTGACCGCCGTCGCGCAGATCCTGGTCACCCGCCCGATGACGAGCATCTGGCACCGGGTGGCGCTGGCCGGCCCGGCGTTGGTCGCCATCGCGACCTGGTGCCTGACCGCGCCCACGGACCGGAATCCGCTCGCCGCCCAACTGGCCGTCGGCTGCTGCCTGCTCCTGGCGGTGGCGTGCGGGGTGGCCGCGCGGATCCCGGTCGGCCGGCGGTTCAACCCGATCTGGGGCCGGATGGGCGACCTGGCGCACACCGCGATGGTCGCCGCCCTGGGGCCGACCGTCGTGGTCATCACCGGCCTGATCGACGTGGTCCGGGCGCGGGTGGGTTGACATGTCGTCGCGTCGTGACCAGGTGGACGCTCAGCGGTACATGATGACCCGGGTGACCGGTGCGCTGGTGCGGGCCGAGCCGGAGACCGCCGAGTCACCGACCCGCCGGGACCGCACCGGCACGATCGTCGGTCTGGTGCTCGGGATCCTGCTGCTGGGCGGGGTGGCGATCTGGGCGCTGATGCCGGGATCGGGCTCGACCAGTTGGCAGCAGCCGCGGATGCTGGTGGTGGACGCCTCGACCGGGGCGCGGTACGTGCTGGTCGACGGCCGACTGCGCCTGGTCAACGACGTGGCGACGGCCACCCTGCTGGCCGGCGGGCGACTCACCCCGGTCACCGTGTCCTCGTCCAAGCTCGCCAAGGTGCCGCAGGGCCCGGCGGTGGGTG
Organism: Micromonospora sp. DT178; assembly: GCF_049841695.1. Lineage (NCBI taxonomy): Bacteria > Bacillati > Actinomycetota > Actinomycetes > Micromonosporales > Micromonosporaceae > Micromonospora > Micromonospora sp. DT178. The sequence goes on along the minus strand of NZ_JBNCKV010000013.1, from coordinate 31,568 downwards.
TCCCGGCCGGGCCGCAGGTGCTGCCGGCGGCCAACCGGGTCAACCAGGGCGTGTGGCGGGCCTGCAGCCGGGACACCGGCCCGATCGTCCTGGACGTCGACGTGCCGGCGGCCCCCGGCCCGCTCGGTGACGGGCAGGCGCTGCCGGTCACCGCGGGCGGCAAGACCTACCTGCTGTGGGGCGGGCGGCGGCTGCTCCTTCCCCAGCCGTGGATGGCCGACGTGCTGGGGCTGGGGCTGCTCGCTCCGGTACCGGTGGCGACCGCATGGCTGGAGTCGATCCCGCTGGACGGCACGGTCGGCCCGCCGAAGGTGGCCCGGGCCGGCGGCGCCGGGCCGAGGGTGGCCGGCCGGCCGACGTCGATCGGCCAGCTGTTCGCCGTGGACATGGGCAACGGCACGGTCGGCCACTACCTGATGACCGCCGACGGGCTGGCCCCGCTGACCGAGACCGAGTACCGGCTGCAGCGGGCCACGCCGGGCGCGGCCCGGGAGACCGCCATCACCGCGGCCGATCTGGTCGCCGCCGGCCAGCGCAGCCCGGTGCGCCCGCTGACCACGCTGCCGGCCACCCCGCCGGCACCACCGTCCATGCCCGAGGACGCCGTGGTCTGCGTGGAGTACGCCGGGCAGGCCGACGAGAAACCCACCGTCGTCCTGGCCAGCGGGACCGGCATGCCGGCCGGCGGCAGCGGTGGGAAGACCACCGTGACGGTGCGGGTGCCGTCGGGCGGGGGAGCGCTGCTGATGCCCCCGGCGAACGCCGAGACCGACCGGTGGCGGCAGCAGGGTCTGCTGGTCAACGAGCGGGGGATCGCCTACCCGATCATGGGCGGCGACGTCACCACCCTGGGCTACTCACTCGACCAGGCGGTGGTCATGCCCACCGCGCTGGTCGCCATGCTGCCCCCCGGGCCGGCACTGGTCCGGCCGGAAGGGAGGTGAGGCCGCGGAAGTACCCGAACGTCCCGCCGTCGCGGCCCGGCCCACCGGGCGGATGCGGTAGACGCGCCACAACACACACCTTCCGACGACAGCGTCGGATGACAAACAAGGAGAGTCATGCCAACCCCCAACAACGGGATCGTCGCCGATCAAGCGACCATCTCCGGCATGGTCATGGCCTTCGCTCAGGCCCAGAGCGAGGCCAGGAACAGCCACATGAACGTCGTGGCCGCAAGCCAGGCGCTGGCCGCCTCGTGGTCGAGCGACATGGCCGGGCCGAAGTTCCAGCAGGCCGTCAACAACTGGCTGGCCGGCTTCCAGAAGGTCCAGCAGGGCCTGAACATGCTCAACCAGAACATGCAGCAGTACTCGCAACTGACCACCACGACCGAAGACGACAACGCCATGCGGGCCGGCGGCTGGGCCACAGCCTGACCGCTGAGCGTCCCACCCGCGAAACCCGGGCCGACAAAACCCGGACCGACGAACGTTAAGGAGGCCGAGGATGGCCAACTACAACATCAATCCCGCTGCGGTACATGCGGTCGCCGACACCATGACCAGGGAGACCCGCGAACTCGACGCATCGCTGGAAAATCTCCAGGCCCACGTAACGCGGTTCGCCGCAGCCAACAACGGCCAGGCGCCCGAAGCCTACAAGGCCGCTCAGCAGCTGTGGAACCAGGGTCAGCAGGAAATGAAAGCTGCCCTGGCAATGGGGCAGGTGCGCCTTGTGGAAATCACCCAGAACTATGTTCTGGGCGACAACCGTGGCGCGGCTATCTTCACTTAGGAGACCGCTGGCGCCGGTGTCCTGGACCAGTGCAGGTGATGCCGGTCCACCGGAACCGACGCGACGGATCACCTGCCTGATGGCAGCAACCAGCCGAACCTGACGCCGCACGAGGTCGGGACGGCAGTCCTGCCGAGCCGATACCGGGTCAGACGCACTGGTCCACCGCACCGCCGGGTGGACCAGTGCGTCTGGCCCACCGCTGTCCACGGACTCGCCCGGACTTCGGCTTTCGTCGGTTGAGGACAGCCGAGTCCCGCTGACCCGTCTTCACTCGAGAGGAACACACGATGAAGAACATCGTCATCAACGAGAGCTACCTGCGGAAGCTGCATGGCACCTACACCAAGCAGGTCGACGAGATCGATCTGATGTACGGCAAGGTCTACCCGTACGGCTCCCTGCCGGATTCCACCGTCGACATCACGAAGCCGTTCAAGCTGCGCCTCGGCGGGAAGGGCTTCACCGAGGCGGAGGATCTGACCGGAGCGATCGACGTCGTCCGGGCGGGCATTGCGGCGCGCTTCAAGGGCGCGCGGGGCGAGATCAACAACCTGGAGCACGGCATCAAGTTCCTGCTCGCCGACTCCGACGCCACCGAACAGGCGAGCACGCTGAGCGCCGAGCAGTTCGAGTACTTCATGCCCAAAACCGGGGGTTAGTCATGGCGAACACCGCGACGTTCGAGGATGCCCTGGCGAGCATTCTGGGGCTGGTGCTCGGCGGTGGAGAGGGCGGGGACAAGGCTTCCATCAACGACAGCTTCCGACCGCGGACCATCAAGGGTCCCGGTTACTGGTTGATCACCCAGACGAGCACGCTCAAGAAACTCACCCCCGGCGGGTGGATGCCGGAGTACAACAAGGACGCGGTCACCTTCTACCGGTGGAAGCAGAGCGGGGCGACGAAGCACATCACCCGGGTGACGGTGTGGGTGGGCGTGACCAGCAGGGACGACACCCAGAAGCAGGAGCGCAACACCACCGACCCGGGGAACTCGACCAACCCCGACGGCAACCCGGTCGTCGCGCTCGGCAACGCGTGGGAACGGATGATCGCCGACCTGCCCAAGGTGGCCGGGCCGAACACCGCGTTCGACCCGAACTCGATCGGGTCGGTCCGCGAGATCCTGGCCAACCTCACCACCCACGCGCTGGGGATCTCGAGCGAGTTGACCGACCAGGTCAAGTCGGTGAACGCCAAGAGCCCCGACTTCAAGGGCTCTGCCGAATCGGCCTGGCGGCACCGGGTGCAGGAGGCGAACAAGTACCTCGCCGACATCATGCCCCAGGCCAAGCAGTGGGACACCTCGCTGGCCCAGGTCGAGCAGGCCATGAAGGACTTCATCACGGCGGTGGCCGACACCTTCGAGAAGTGGTCCTCGATCCACCCGGCCGGCATCTGGCAGCACCCGTACCGGGTCATCGCCCAGATGTTCAACGAGAGCACCCTCCAGTACGGCGACCTGCACGACGGCCAGTCGAACGCCTGGGACCTGGGCCAGCAGTACGCCGACACCGGGGACCAGGCAGGATACGACCGCCAGGGAACCAAGTTCGGTGGCTCGGACGCGGGTACCGTCATGTGGACGCCGCCCGCGTGGGTGAAGTACCACTCGTTCGACGCCTTCAGCATCCCCGAGTGGAACAAGCTGGACCAGCACCTGCGCCAGATGTGGGCCGACAACGCCCTCAAGACCTTCGAGCCGGCGGTGCTCGCGGCGAAGAAGCTGGTGTCGGTGTTCGCCGACGCGCGCAACCCGATGAGCATCACCGACCCGAAGCCGGTACCACCGAATCCGATGCCCAACGACGTGGGCATGCCCAACGGCGCGTTCCCCAACAACCCGTTCGGGAACATGGGTAACCCCTTCGCCAACTGGGGCAACCCGTTCGCCAACTGGGGCAACCCGTTCGCGAACATGGGCAATCCGTTCCCGAACATGGGCAACCCCTACCCGAACATGGGCAATCCGTTCGCGAACGTGGGCAATCCCTTCGCGAACGTGGGAGCGAACTTCGGCAACCCGTTCCCCAATGGCGGCGGCTTGGGTAATCCGTTCGCCAACGGTGCCGGTGCCGGTGCTTTCTTCCCCACCAGCCTGATGCCCAATTCGGGCGCCGGTGGTGGTGCGGGTAATCCGTTCGCCAATGGCTTGGGTGCTTCCTTTGCCGGCGGTGGCGCGGGTAATCCGTTTGGTGGTGGTGGTGGTGCCGGCAGCGGCCTTCCCGCCGGCCTGATGCCCAATTCGGGCGCCGGTGGTGGTGCGGGTAATCCGTTCGCCAATGGCTTGGGTGCTTCCTTTGCCGGC
>NZ_JBNCKV010000013.1:0-27422 GCF_049841695.1 Micromonospora sp. DT178 | reverse complement strand
GCGGTGGTGCGGAGAATCCGTTTGGTGGTGGTGCCGGCAGCGACCTACCCGCCGACCTGAAGATCAAGTCGGGCATGCCGTCCGACGGTGGTGGCGCGGGCAATCCGTTCGCCAATGGCGGCTTGGATGCTGCGTTCGGCGGCGGTGGCGCGGGCAATCCGTTCGGCGGCGGTGGCGCGGACGGTCTTCTTCCCCCCGTTCCGGCCCCCAAGTCAGCCATACCGTCCGTCGGCGGTGGCCTGGAGAACCCGTTCACCGGTGGTGGTGGGGGCAATCCGTTCACCGGGGGCGGCGGGAGCAGCAGCCTGCCGACCAAGAACCTCGGGCTCAACCGCAGTCCGTCCGGGCCGCAGTCGTTGGGTGACCTGACGCCGTCCCAGTTGGAGCAACTGGACAAGGCCGGGCTGCTGGACGATGTGCCGCTGACGGCTGAGCAGGCTGACTACCTGCGGAAGAACGGTCTGTCGCCCGGTGGTGCGACCAACCTCGGTCAGCTCAGTCCGGATCAGCTCGACGCGTTGGAGCGCGGCGGGCTGCTGGACGAGACTCCCCTCACCAACGACCAGCGGGCGAAGCTCGGCCTGAACGGACCGCAGTCGTTGGGTGACCTGACGCCGTCCCAGTTGCGGCAACTGGACGGGGCGGGGCTGCTGGACGATGTGCCGCTGACGGCTGAGCAGGCTGACTACCTGCGGAAGAACGGTCTGTCGCCGGGGGGTGCGACCAACCTCGGTCAGCTCGGTCCGGATCAGCTCGACGCGCTGCAACGCGGCGGGCTGCTGGACGATCTCCCTCTGTCGCCGGCCGAGCGGGCGAAACTCGGGCTGCCGCCCAACCCGTCGGGGAGCTCCGGCGGGGGTGGGTCCGTACCGGGCCTGGACACGGGCAGGTTGCCGTGGCCCGACACCGGGCCGTCGGCACCAATAGACCGGAATGCGTTCCCGACCACGGTCGACGGCAAGGACGTGTCGCCGAAGCCGGGTATGACCGGGAGCATCACCGCTCCTCCGGCACTCGGCGACGTCACGAGACCCGGTTCGGCCAGCATCCCGCAGGTTCCCGGGGTGCAGGTCGGCACCGGGGGCCTGTCGGCGGTGCCGGGTGTATCCGGCTCGCCCGGAGCGCTGACCCCGGACAAGCTGGGGGTGCCCGTCGGAGGCCCGGTCGGGGCCAACCTGACCCCAGGTCCGGGTGCCGGCCCTGGTCTCCCGCAGCCCGGCGCGGGCGGTATGCCGGGCGGTGGGATGCCGTTCATGCCCCCGATGATGCCGGGCATGGGTGGCGCGCCCCACCAAGGGCAGGACCGTGATCGCCAGCGCAGCACCTGGCTGAAGGAGGACGAGAAGGTCTGGGGTACTGACCCCGACTGTGCGCCCGCGGTGATCGGCCGGCGCGGTCGTGACACCCGGGTCGAGGACGACGAGTTCGGCATGCCGGTCGACGAGCGCCCCGGCAGCCAGGACGAACGCCGCCGGTACCGGGGCCGTTGAACACTGTTGCACCGACGTGAACCCGGTGCCGCAGATCAGCCGTGGGATAGCAGAGGAGGTAATCGGGATGAGCATGTTGGGCGACGAGGAACTGTTGGCCGAAATGCGTGCGGCCCTGAAGGACGTCGATGAGGCGGCCGACCGGGTACGCCGGCGCGTGGCTCGGGCGCAGACCACCGTGGAGGACAAGAAGAAGCTGTTGTCGGTGACCGTGGGTGGGCACGGCGAGCTCACCCGGATCACCTTCAACGGGGACGCCTACCGGCGACTCGCGCCGGCTGAGCTGGCCGACCTGATCGTGACGACGGCGCGTACCGCTCGCGAGAAGGCCCAGCGTAAGACGATGGCCGGTACCGCCGAGCTGACGCGTCACCTCTCCGGGCTCGACGACGCCGCGCAGTCGGCCGGGAGCATCGAGGAGCTTGTCGAGGGCATCGCCAGCATGGTTTCCGGCGGTGCAGACCGGCGGCCCGGGCCGGCGTCATGAGTACGTCCCGGATCACCTTCAACGGGGATGCCCTGGCCAGGCAGGTGCCGTTGGTGGGCCAGTTCAAGGACCACCTGATCGGCACGGTGGACCCGGTGCGCGAGATCGCCGAGTGCCGGTGGGCGGACGGCGTCCCCGCAGACGACGAGCTGAGCCTGCAGGCCCGCGCGGCCGTGATGGGCCTGCTCGCGAACATCGTGCTCGCGGCGTACGCCAAGTTGGCTGAGGCGGCCGGATTCCAGGGCGAGAAGTTGAACCTCTATCGCCGTGTCGGGGACAACACCGAGGCCACCGGCGCCGAGTTGGTCCCGGACATGAGCGGTGGTGCGCGGGGTTGATCCGCGGGGACCAATTGGTCGTGGTGTGGGGCGGTGGCCTGCGCCGCTGAGTGATTCGCATTGAGTGCCCCTGATCGGGGGCGGGGAGGGGGCGTTGGCGATGGCACAGGCTGCCGTTCCTTCCGTGGGGCTCAGTGAGTCGTCGAAGCGGGCGTTGGAGGCGTTCACCGGTATGCGGTTGCACCGGTCGAAGCTGCCGGTGTTGGCGTACGACGCGAACATGCTCGAAGTGCTGGCGGATCGGGTGCGGACCCTGCTGGTTCCGGAGCTGATCCAGGCGATCAAGGCGGTCCGGGCGGCGGGGGAGGGTGAAGCCTACGACCGGTTCGTGGCGCAGACCGCTCCGTTCGTGGAGTTGCTGGACCGGGTTGCCGATCTGAAGGTCAATGTGGCCCAGGCGATGCGGGGCTTCCTCAACCAGATGGAGCTGACGGATCGTCAGGCGCTCATCATGTTCATCTTCATGATGACGGAGTTGGCGGTCGCGTTCGCGATGGCGTTCTTCCTGCCGGTGGAGGCGGCGGCGCACATCGTGAAGACCCGGACCATCATCCAGACGATCCTGCGGTCGTCGATGGTGCGGGCGGCGGCGAGCAGCACGGCGATCCAGATGTTGTTCATGCCGGGGTCGTCGTTGTTGGCGCAGATCACCATGGTGGCTGATGGTCTGATGCCGGGGGTCGACTGGGCGCAGGTCGGCAAGCAGGCGTTGTACGGGTTGGCGGTGGCGGGTGTGACCACGGCGGCCGGGCCGGCGATGGGCCGGTTCGCCGGGGTCGTGGGTGGTGGTCTGGCGAAGTTCGGGGTGTCGGATGCCACGCGTGACCTGTTGACCCGTCTGTGGATGGTGCCGGTGTCGGAGGTCGGCCTGGAGGTGGTCGGCGATATCGCCGCCAGCTACATGGTCGACGGGACCTACGACCCCAGTGGTCTCGGTATGGCCGCGATTTCCGGGGCGTTGTCGGGGTCGGGTGAGCTGGGCGCGACCGGGGCCGGGATGGCTGCCCGTCGCGTGGCGGTCGGTCTGGGGTTCAACCCGACCCGGCCCCGGTGGACTATGCCCGGTGGCACCGGCTTCACCGCGGACGGCAAGCCGGTCGCTCCGGTGCCGCCGCCCACTCCGGTCACTCCGGACCCGTCCACGTATCAGCCGGAGGTCGACGATCCGGCGGGGACGGGCTCCGGCGGGCCGGCCCCGGTGCCCGTCCCGCTGGTGTCGGCACCGTCGCTGTCGCCACCGGCACCAGCGGTGCCTGAACCGGTGCCGCCGGTACCGGCGGCACCGGACCTGACCGCGCCGTCGTGGTCGGTGCCGGACCTGCCGGTGCCGTCGTGGTCCGTGCCGAACCTGCCCGTGCCGGCCGCGCCGGCGGTGCCGGTGGTGCCGGTGCCGGAGTGGGTCACCACCGCTGGCGTGCCGGTGGTGGAGCAGTGGCAGCGGTTCCAGCGGGAACTGGTGGACCGCTACGGTGGGCTGCTGGCTGGGACCGGGCAGGCGCGGCAGTTCCTGGCCGCACTTCCCGTGCCGGTCGAGCAGGTCTTCACCGAGTGGGCCGACGCCCGGCAGAACGACCCGGCCGTTCCCGCTTTCCTGTCCCAGATCGGCCTACCCGCCACCGCGCTCACCGAGCGGTACCTGTTCGGTGTCCGGGACCAGGCCGTCGCCCGTGTCACCGAAGCCCTCGCGGGGCAGATCCCGGCGGGCGGGCAGATCCCGGCGGCGGTACGCCCGGAGCAGGTCGTCGCTGCGCTGCCGGCCGAGTTCGACCGGCAGGCGTTGCGCGCGGCCGTGCACCTGGCCGCCGAGCACCACATCGACCAGTACCTCACCACCGGCACACCGACGCCCGTCACCCTGCCCGGCGGAGTGGTCCTGCCAGGGGCCGCTCAGGTGCCGGGGCCCGCTGGCGTGCCGGGGGCGGCTGGCGTGCCGGGCGGCGCCCTGCCGACGGCCGTCGGCACGCCGGGGGCCCCTGAGCTGCCGGGCGGCGCTGGCGTGCCGGGAGCCGCCGGGGCGGCGGCGGTGCCGTCGGACGCCGTGCGCGCGGCGGTCGCGCGTGACGTGCGGGCCCACGTGGACCGGAGCCTCGACGCGATCCTCGGCACCAACCCGCTACCCACCATGCCGTCGGCCGTGCCGTCGGCTGCGGTGGCCAGTCCGGGCGCCGCGCAGGTCAACGCCGTGGCGGACGTGGTCCGACAGGTGGTCACCGACCTGCCCGCCCGCTTCACGGCCGCGGCCATCCCCGACACCACCGCACCGGACACCACCCCATCCAGCACGGACACCCCGGCCAACCGGCGCACCGACGTGCCGGCGGTGCCGATGACCCCGGAGCAGCACACCGCAGCAGCGACCAGCCTGGCAGAAACCCAGTTCACCGCCCTGACCGAGAAGTACGGCGTCGTCGATCCGGCCGACGCTGTCGCCGAATCCTTCCGACAGGACTGGGTCAACGGATACCACCAGGTACTCGCCCAGGCCACCGCCACCCCCGGCACGACGGGTATACCCAGCGTGCCGGGCACGTCCGGGGTGCCGGCCACGCCCAGCACGCCGGGTGCGCCGGCCACGCCCAGCACGCCGGGTGCGCCGGGTGCGCCGGATGCGCCGGGCGCGCCGGATGCGGCCGGGGGCCGCAGTACGGTGCCGGGTGGCGTTGCCCCCGGCACCGACGGCACGCCGAACCACCACGACGCCAGCGACCGGATGTCGGTCAGTGAACTCTCCGTCCCCAGCGACGACATCTTCAGCCGCGACAGCAGCTTCAACGACACCACGACGGTCAGTGACCTCTCCTCGCAGGACGAGCTGACCAGCCGCGACGACGCCATGACGGTCAGCGACCTCTCCTCGCTGGACGAGCCGATCAGCCGCGACCCGGTCAAACGCGACGTCATCGACGGGGATTCGGTCAGTGGCGTCTCGTCCCTCGACGAGTCGGACAATGGTGCAGCGGCCAGGCGCGAATTCAGGGACACGGACCCGTTCGGGGACGCCTCCTCGCGGGACGGGTTGATCAGCGGCGACCCGGTCACGCGCGATTTCGGCGGCAGGGATTCGTTCAGCAACGTGTCCTCGCTGGACGAGCCGGTCGGTGGGGACCCGGGCGGACGCCGCGAGCCGGCCATCACAGCACCGGAGCCGGCGGTCGCGGCGACGGGGCAGCCCGTCTCGGCGGCCGAGGCCGCGCGGCGGGTCGCCGACTGGGTCGATCAGACGCCGGTGGGCTCCGACAACAGCCACGACCCGTGGTGGTGGTGCGTGCAGGCCACCCTCGACGCCTACACCACCGCCTACGGACGGCCGGGCAAACGGGCGGTACTCGACGACCGAATCATCGGACCCGACGGCCGACCCGCACCCACGCGGAGCTGGCCGCAACTCCTGGACATCCTCGGCGCGACAGACGAGAGCGTCGCCCACCCCGGCGGAGTCAGATCGGAGGACGTACTCGCCGCCCTGCGAGCGGCACCGGGCTCGATGGTCGTGGTCAGGATCGCACCACCCAACGAACCACAACACGTGTTCGCCCTCCACAGCCAGCCACAACCATCCGGACCACCGACCATCAAGGTGCGCGACGGCCTGGTACCCGGCGTCGAGGACCGACCCGAACCGACCAACCCGGAACGTGACCCGTGGCTACGACACCTGTTCGCATCGAGCACCCGACTCGCCGCGTTCGACAGCACCGGGCGACCCACCACGATCGCCGACATCCTTCCCGACCGCACCACCGCACACCCGCAGCCGATCACCACGACCAGCATCGACCCCAGCGCCATCCTGCTCGCCTCCACCACCACGCCACGCGGCCCGTCCCAGGCGATGCAGGCGGACACCATCTCCCCCGAGTCGGCCGGCTCCCCCTGGCAGCCGTCCGACCCGGAGGCGACTGACGATGCGCCTGGCACCGGCCCCGCGTTTGTTGATCCGGAATTCCAGGGTCTGGACGCGCTGAATCTGAACACACCGACGGTCGACAGCGACTGGGAGCCGCCGTTGGATGTCGAACCGGTCGAGTCGGACCTGTTGTCAGGAGGGGAATCACCGACATCCGAGATGGACGGGGGGACGCCCAGGGGCGCCGACCCGGTCGACTTCTCGGATCCGCTGGCGGGGGTGGATTCGCCGGCATCGGAGTCCGGCACCGATTGGCTGGCGGGTGCCGACCTGAACAACCCCTGGGATCCGCTGGACGGGGTGTCTTTCGTCGATTGGCAGGCGGAATTCGGCCCGGTCGACTATTGGGATCCGCTGGCGGGGGTGGATTCGCCGGCACCGGTGTCCGACGTCGATCGGCTGGCTGAACCCGAACAGGTCGAGTCGGACGTGCCGGCAGGGGTCGATTCACCGACATCCGAGGACGGGGAGCCGCCGGCGGGTACCGGCCCGGTCGACTCCGGGAGTCCGTGGGCGGAGATTCCTATGCCGGCATCGGTGGCTGGCACCCCTTGGCTGGCAGATGCCGACCCGCGCCGAGCCGTGCATCTGCTGGCAGTGTGGGACCAGCAGGATTTGGCGCGTGATTTCGGGACCCTGCCGGAGAACCCCGCACCAATCGGGCCGGACCCGGGGTCGAGTGGGGCACCGGCGGTCGGTGGGGCCGGGGGTGTCCCGCAGGACTGGAAGCGGACCGTGGCTTCGGCGATCGCGCAGTTGTCGGCCGTGGGAACCCGTGGTGAGGCGGGTGGAGTCCGCGATGTCGCGGCGGAGTTCGTGCAGTGGACGCGCGACGTGCTCGGGGTCGATCTCTTGGCTGACCTTCCGAAGCCGGACAACTTCTACCGCGCGGTGTTGCGTCGCTTCGAGGAGAAGTTGAAGGCTGCGGGGGTCGAGCCCAGCGTTTCTGGGCTGCGCGCGTGGGTGGCCCGCGAGTTGGCCGCTGATCTTCGCCGTGGTGGCGAGTCGGAGTTCAGCAGGCTGCTTCCGTATCCGGAGGTCATGTCCGAGCGGCGACGGGAGGATCTGCACCGGCAATGGCTCAACAAGATCGCGCTCCACCAGACCGGCGATTTCGACGTTGCGCATGTGGTTCCGCACGTCATCGCTTCGCGGTTGTCCCTGTCGATGCGGATCCACCATTTGTTCGGTGCTCCGCATGACATCGGCCCGGAGCCCCGTGCTGGCATCCGGTATCCGGTCGTCTTCCACAAGGGCGCTTACCACCTCGGCCAGCTACCTGACCCGGTAGATGCCGAACGCGCTCGCCGCATCGCTGAGGGCTTCCCTCGGACAGAGATATCCGACGACGAGCAGCGGCGTCTCGATCGACTGTTCGACGACGCACGCGACCTGCTGCTGGCGACGATCGCGGAGGCGGAGAACAACCCCCATCCGACCAACTCCGACCAGTGGCCCATCCTGCGGGAAACCTTCCACCGCCAACTCGCGGTCATCCGTCAACACCCTGACTCTCCCCACAACAAGAAGGCTCGGGAACTCGCTAACCACGTCCATTACCTTCGGAGAATCCTCACTGCCGGCAGATGGGAGTCCGGGAACCGGCAAAACCTGGAAAACCAGTTCACCATCCACCTGCCCGTCTCCGCCGACGCCAGGGGCGCGGGGTACCGGTATTTGCGCGTATGGTTGCGCAACAGCCAGTCGACCGCCGTTGATGTCGATCGGATGGCTGTCCCGGGCGATTCGGTCGCTGTCCATTTCGGCAAGGTCGGCGGAGTGGGCACCGGCTTTGCCGAAGTCTCGTACACCGCGGCTGACGGCACCGAAGTCCACTCTCGCCGAGAAATCGGCCGCAGTCTGAACGACTCGGAGCTGGCCAGGCTGAGGAGCAGGGCGGTCGGCAAGGTGTGGGACCTTGACCGTCCGCCACTGGTGCGCGATTTCTACACGACGACGTCCGTGCAACACAACGGGGAATTGAGCGTGGGGCTCGGCCAAGCTGACCTCGGCCGGAATGTCCTGAAGCCGAGGATCCCGCCGGCCCCGGTGGTCGGCGGACTCCCGCCCGTTCTCACCAGGGAGCTGAAGGAGGCCCGGCTTCTGCTCGGGTATGCCCGGGACGACGGCCGACCCACTGCCGTCGTGGAAGCGCCGGCCGGGAAGAACGTCAAAGGTCAGCCTCTGTACCTGGAATTGTCCAAACCTGCCACCACTCGATACGACATCGAGCGGCTGCGCAAGAGGGCATTGTGGGAACCGGAGAATCGGTGGGCTCTTTCCCAGCAGATGTCCTTCGATGTCGTGTTGCAGCCGGGGGCGTGGAGCCGACAGGGGCCTCTGTCGATTCGCGCTGCGTCGGGTCCACTGTCCATCGAGGTCAGCGGTAGTGGTCGGGCCAGGACCTTGGCTGGGGCGGAGGTGGATCTCTCCCCGGGGACGTCGGTCACCCTGTCGCTGGGGAAGTGGCCGGGGCAGGGGGAGGACGGGGCGGGTGTCGCCGGCACCATTCCTGTCGTGGTCCGCGCGCCGTTGGTCGACGGGTCCGGACACGTTTACCGGCTCTTCGACACCGGTGTGGACATCCGGAACTTCGACGGCCTGACAAGCGAGATCAGCACTGCCCCGGCGGAAGTGCGGGAGGTTCCGGGGCGGATTGGGGTGCAGGCGGTCGGTGGGTCCGGCGGTGTCCCGCAGGGCTGGAAGCAGGCCGTGGCTTCGGCGATCGCGCAGTTGTCGGCCGTGGGAACCCGTGGTGAGGCGGGTGGAGTCCGCGATGTCGCGGCAGAGTTCGCGCAGTGGACGCGCGACGTGCTCGGGATCGATCTCATGGCTGACGTTCAGCCGAACGACTTCCACGACGCTGTGGTGCGTCGCTTCGAGGAGAAGTTGAAGGCTGCGGGGGTCGAGCCCAGCATTTCTGGACTCCGCGCGTGGGTGGCCCGCGAGTTGGCCGCTGACCTTCGCCGGGGTGGCGAGTCAAAGTTCAGCAGGTTGCTTCCGTATCCGGAGGTCATGTCCGAGCAGCGACGGGAGGACCTGCACCGGCAATGGCTCAACAAGATCGCGTACCACAGGACCGGCGATGACGACGTTGCGCATGTGGTTCCGCGCGTCATCGCTTCGCGGTTGTCCCTGTCGATGCGGGTCCACCATTCGTTCGGCGCTCCGCATGACATCGGCCCGGAGCCCGGTGCTGGTGTCCGGTATCCGGTCGTGTTCCACAAGGGCGCTTACTACCTCGGCCAGCTACCTGACCCGGCCGATGCCGAACGCGCTCGCCGCATCGCTGAGGGCTTCCCTCGGACAGAGATATCCGACGACGAGCAGCGGCGTCTCGATCGACTGTTCGTCCACGCACGCGACCTGCTGCTGGCGGCGATCGCGGAGGCAGAGAACAACCCCCATCCGACCAACTCCAAGCACTGGCCCGTCCTGCGGGAAACGCTTCAGCGTGAGCTCGCGGTCATCCGTGAACACCCAGACTCTCCGCACAACATCCGTGAACACCCCGACTCTCCGCACAACAGGAAAGCCCGGGAACTCGCCGCATACCGCCGATACTTCGACGACCTCCGTGCGGATCATCGATGGGAGGAAGAAACGACGGACTTCCGTTACGACTTTACGCTCGACGTCGGCGTCAAGCGACTTAAGAATGGTAAGTCCATGGAGCTGAGCGTGCCGCTGGACGGCGGGGCCGTACCTCTGAGTATCGGCCGACTGGCCATACGGGGCGACCGGCTTCCTGTTCATTTCGGGGCGAGAGGCGAAGAGGGCATCGCTTTTGCGGAATTCCGGTATACCGACGCGACCGACGGCACCGACAGGATCCTCTACCTAAGATTCGAACACAATCTCAGCGACGGTGACCTGCTCGAGTTGAGGGGGAAGGCAGCCGGCCGCGTGTGGGACCTTCACCACCGGCCGCTGTCGAGCGACCACTATCAGGTGGCAGTGCCTCTATCGGGACGCGGGTATTTGGCCGGTCACTACGGCGACCCGGCGGCCCGGAGGAACGACAGACGGATCGTGGTCCCACACGTCCCGGTGGTCGGCGGGCTTCCGCCTGTTCTCCATGCCGAGCTGAACGGCCGTCTCATCCTCGGGTACGCCGAGGACGGTCGACCCACTGCGGTCTTGGTAGCGCCGGCCGAAAAGAACGTCACAGGACTGCCCCTATACCTGGAAGTGGGCAAGCCCGCCCTCGTCGTCGACGACATCAAGCGGCTGCGCAAGGACGCGCTGTGGGAACCGGAGGATCGGTGGGCTCTCTCCGAGCAGATGTCTTTTGAAGTCGTATTGGAGCAGGGGAAATGGACGCCCGGTCCGCTGCCCATCGCGGTCGGCGGTCCTGACCCGGCCAGGACGTTGGCCGGGGCGGAAGTGGATCTCTCTCCGGGGACATCGGTCACCCTGTCGGTGGGGCAGTGGCAGGGGCGGGTCGGGGCGGATGTCGCCGGCACCATTCCTGTCGTGGTCCGTGCGCCGTTGGTCGACGGGTCCGGACACGTCTACCGGCTCCTTGACACGGGTGTGGACAACGAGCGCTTCGACGACCTGAAACGCGACATCACCGAGGCGCTGACAAACCCGGGGTCGGTTGCGGCGATGCTGGCGGAGAGGTCCGACGATGCGGCGCAGGGCTTGCCGCAGGAGAACCTTGAAACGTCGGGCTCGTTGCCGGCGGCGGTTGCCACGGCGATCGAACAGTTGTCAGCCGTGGGCAACCTCGACGAGCAGAACTTCGTGCGGTGGACGGGCGAGGTGTTCGGAATCGATCTCACGCGAGCGAAACCGGGCAACTTCTACGACTCGGTTTTCCGCACCTTCAAGAAGCAGTTTGTGGACTTGGGGATCAACCGTCAAAGACTGCACGAGTGGACGGCCAGCAGCCTGGCCGCCGATCTCCGTCTGGGTGACGCGTCGGAGTTTCGGCGTTTGCTTCCGTATCCGGAGGGCGTGTCCGAGCAGCGACGAGAGGACCTGCACCGGCAGTGGATCGGCAAAATCGCGTACGGCTACAACAGCGATCACGACGTCGCGCATGTGGCTGTCCATGTCCTGGCCCGGTTCATACCCCAGTCGGTGCGCATCTACCAACCGTTCGACGCCCCGCACGACATCGGTTCGGGGTCCGATTCCACCAAGCTGCCAGTTGTCTTCTACAGGGGCGCCTACTACCTCGGCCGGCCTGCTGATCCAAACGATGCTGACCTCGCCGCCAGAATCGCCAGGGGTCCCGAGCGGACGCCAATACCGGACGGTGAGAAGCGGCGACTGGATGGACTGTTCGACCAGGCGCTCGGTATGCTGCTGGCGCGAATCGGTGCGGTGGAAGAGAAACTCCGAACGGCCGGCAGCCACTGGTCCGTCCAGCGGGAACACCTTCAGCGTAGGCTCGCGGTCATCCGTCAAGGGGTCGGCGGGGTAGATCTCGCCGAGCGGCAACGCCCCAAATCGCCCCGGCAGCAGGCCGACATCCTGGCGGAATACCGCCGGTACCTTCACAGCATGTTCCAATCCAGCCCCTGGAGAGGAGAGGACCCAAGGCCTCAGGGAGGTCGGGTCACCCTCCACCTCAACGTCGCCTCCCAAGGTGATTCGATGGCAGTGGCGTTTGCCCAAGTGGGTGACAAGCGCCTGCGTATCCGCCATCTGAATGCTGTCGCCATCCCGGGCGACCGGATCGCCGTCGATTTCGGGATGGACGGTGAAAAGGTCTTCGCTGTTGCCAGAATTCCCTACACGGCGCCCGACGGAACCGAGAGATTCATCTACCGGGACTTTGATACGGACTTTACTGCGGAAGATCTGAATGCTCTGAATGAGCGGGCAGTGGAGGCCCCGTGGCGGAAAGTGCACTCGGCGATCGAACAGTTGACGGCCAGGAAAACCCACAAAGGGTCGGCATTCAAGCGTTGGGCGTATGAGGTTTTCCGCATCGGTCGCGCGGAGGGCGGCGCGCGGCCGCTCGACGCCTTCTACGGGACGGTGTTGAGCACCCATCAGGACCGGTTGGCGCAGGCGGGCGTCACCACCGTGGCTGAACTGGGCGCATTGGTGGCCCGCCACCTGGACGTCGACCTCCGCCGGGGTGAGCAGTCGATGTTCGGAGCACTTCTCCCCTATCCGGAGAACATGTCCGAACAGCGACGGGAGACCCTGCACCAGCACCTGCTCAACAAACTCGTACACCGCCAGCCCGGCTATCCCGACGTCGTGCACGTGGTTCCCCACATCGTGGCCTGGGGTTTGGGTCTGCCGATGGCGATCCACCACCCGTACGGTGCCCCGTACGTCATCGGTCCGCCAACCGAAGACGGTGAAGTCCCGCAACCAGTCGTCTGGTTGGACGGCGCCTACTACCTCGGCCAGCCTCGTGACCCAGACGATGCCCGCATCGCCGAGGGTTTCCCGTCACCGGCAGCCCTCACCGAACTGCGCCGACTGGACGCGGTGTTCGACGAGGCGCTCGAGGTGCTGAAAACCGAAGTCGACACGGCGGAACAGAACACGGCGATCCGCCACTGGCCGCTCCTGCAGGACACCTTCCACCGGAACCTCGCGGCTATCAGTCAACGCCCCAGCTCCCCCCAGGGGCACGCCGAAGTACTCGAAGAACACCGCCGATACCGCAACGCCCTCCGCGAGGAGAGCAACTGGGAAGACGAGAACCGTTGGAACCTGCAAGACCCGTTCACCATCCCCGTCCTCGTCGAGGACACCGCGGGTCGTCCAACTCTTCGGCTCCGGCTTGACGGGGACGACACGATCCTCGGATATGCCGATCGAGTCGCCGTCCCGGGCGACAGGGTCGCTGTCGATTTCGGAAAGGTTGACGGCGAGGGTGTCGGTATCGCCAGAATCCCGTACACCGCGCCCGACGGCACCGAGAGGTTCGCCTACAAGGAGATCGCCCGCAGGTTCACCGACAGCGAGCTGGCCGAACTGTGGAGCACGGCAGCCGGCCCGGTGTGGGAGACCGTTGACCGGTGGACTTTCGGCAACTTCTACCACATCACGGCGCCGGTGAGTGAGAGCGGAACATTTGACATCACCTTCGGCGGCCAGCGAGTCACGCTCCCACCGGTCGAGGTAGCCGACGGACTTCCGCCGGTCATCGCCGCCGAACTGAGGGAGGGGCGTTTCCGGCTCGGGTACGGCATGGATAGTCGACCCCTGGCGGTCCTGGAAGCACCGGCCGGAAGGAACGGCACCGGAGCGCCCCTGTACCTGGAGCTGTCCTCGCCGGCCCCCACCGCCTACGACATCGAGCGGCTGCGCTCGATGTCGCTGTGGGAACCAGCCGAGCCAGCGGCGCTTCTCGACGAAGTATCCATCGATCTCGTCATGCAGGAGGACAGGCGCACGCCCCACCCGCTGCCGCTCACGCTCGGCGATGACAACTCGGGCAGGACGCTGGACGGGCAGGAGGTGGATCTCTCTCCTGGGACGGAAGTCGCCCTGCGGGTCGGCCGATTTCTCCGGCTGGAGGAGTCGAACGTCGTCACGAGCATCGTCGCCGTGGTCAAGGCACCGTTGGCCGACCAGTCCGGATACGCCTACCGGCTCATCGACACGAACCTGCCGAACGAGTGGTTCGACGGGTTCAAGGCGCAGTGGGAGACGACCGACAGCGGCAAACGCCCAGCCGTGCCGGAATGGCCGGCGGGCCCACTCGTGAAGCGTCCGCGCACCGGGGGCGGGTTGCCTGGGGGACCAGCCGCGTTCGAGTGGGGTCCTGGGAAGGGCTCGTTCTCGGCTGGTGTGGGCGTGGAGGCCCTGTCGTCTTCCGGCTGGGCGGCTGGGATGGAGCCGTCGGTGGAGCAGGTTGACGGTGGTTGGCGTGTGTCGTATCGCAGCATGGAAGGTTTGCCCCGCTGGGACGAGATGACGCGGGTGCATTCCGATCGGTTCACGTGGAAGGGGCCGGCGCCGTTGCGGTTCGTGTCGACGCCGGGGGCGGAGCGTCCGTTCCGGGTGGAGACGGCGGGGGAGGATGCGGGGGTACGGGTCTACGTCGACCATTGGGTGCATCGTGAGTCGGGGACGGTGGTGTTCCGTCTTCGGTTGGAGCCCGACGCGGACGTGGTTGAGGAATCCATTCTGCGCACGCTGGGTGCTGTCGAGCAGTGGGTGGTGCAGACCAACGAGCGGTTGCGGCCGGAGGGTGGGCCGCCGGCGGTGGGGGTGGTGTTCGATCCGACCGCGGAGACGGAGGTTCGGCTCAGCCCTTACGGCAGTGACCTGAAGAACAGTAAGGATGTCTGGGTCAGCGAGGACGGTTCGGCGGGTCGGATCAACCAGTTGCACTGGCTTGCGGATCTTCCGTCCCGCGCCTATGGGCATGAGTTGAAGCACTTCGCTGGGGTGCCGCACGATGGTTCGTCGGATGATCTGCTCAGGACGTCCAGGACCGGCGGTGACGATCATCTCCACGAGCCGGGGTTCACCGAGTGGGAACTCGACGAGATCCGCAAGACGGCTGCCTCGTACGTCGCTCGCACGGTCGAGCCCCGGCCGGCGCCTGCCCTGGTCCCGCTCGGCGTGCCCCGCGACGGTCTCGACCTGTTGTCCGCGTTCGTCGCCTCCGAACCGGCCCTGGTCCGCACCGCGCTGGACGCGCGGCTGCCGGCGGACCTGCGGGAGTTCCTCTCCGATCCGGCCGGGGTGCGGGCCGCTGTCGCCGAATCGGTTCGTACCGGAGTAACGCAGGGGTCCGAGCTCGGTCGGGTCACCGAGCTGTTGCGGGACCACGTGTCCGGCTATCTGGAGGAGAACGCGGGGCGGCTGCCGGCGGACGTGACCGCGCAGCGGTTCGCCTTCCAGTCGCAACACGAGCGGGACGTGGCGGCGCTGAGCCCCGACCAGGCGCTGCGGCGCGTCGGTGAACTCGTGGAGGCCGGTCTCCTGGACCCGGACACCGCGCGGGCACGTCTCGACGAGATGCGGGCGAATCCGGCGGACGCCGGCCGTCACCTGTTCGAGGTGTTGACCGACCCCGATCGCCAGCTCGACCCCGGGGAACTGGCCGCGGTGAAGGCGGCCGTGGACGACTGGGCGAACCTGTCGGACAGCCCGGCCGGCCGGTTCCTGGCACCGTTGCTGGCGCACGCGACCGATGCCCGGATGCAGGTTTCCCAGGTCGCCCCGGACGGTGTGCGGCCGGTGGGCGGGTACGGCCCGGCCGGGGGCGCCCCGGTCAGTCTGGCCCGCGCGGCCGCCGACCCGGAGCGGCCGGGCGTCCACTTCGACGCGCTCGTGCCGGAGACCCCTGCGGCGGTCGAGCCGTCGGCCGTTCCCGCGCAGCAGCTCGCGCCGGCCCCGCAACCGCCGGCCCCGGCCGCCGGGGACGGTCAACAGCAGGTCGTCCAGCTGGCCAGTGCGTCCCCGGACGCGCCGCTGGTGGTGATGGCCGAAGGGCTACCGGAGAACCTGCGGCTCCAGCGCGCGGTGGGCGGCGTCCTGCTGCACGACAGGGACGCCGCGCCCGGCCCGATCAGCTCGCGGGTGTTGGCCCCTACCGGCCCCGGCCCGGCCGTCCTGCTGCACTCCTCGGTGCTCGACCCGGACAGCCTCGGTGCCGCGCTGGCCGGGTTGCGGGCGCAGGACGCCACCATGGCCGTCCTGCACTGGCCGCAGGACCAGCCGGTCAGCGTGGCCCGGGCGCTGGAGGTCACCGCGCAGGGGCTGGGGCCGCAGTCCTCGGCCATGTTGTCGGTGCCCCGGTCGGCGCTGCGGGACCGGCCGACGCCTAGCCCGCAGATCGTCCCGCTGGACGCCAACGGCGAGGTGACCTTCTTCAGCGGGCGGCCCGAGCGGTACCTCTTCCTGCCCGAGGTCATCGGCGCACCGCGCCGGCCCGCCCCGTACGGCCTGCCCGAGCAGTCGCCCGGCGTGTACGGGCTCGGCGACGACTGGGTGGTGTGGGACGGCGGTAGCCACCTGTGGATCGGGCCGGAGTCCGAGTTGGACGGCGCGCGGCGGCTGCTGCCGGACACCGGTGGCTGGCTGGCCGAGCCGGCGGTGTTCCTGGGCTGGAAAGCGACTGCGCTGCCGGTCGAGGTGGGTCACCGGGTCGGTCGGATCTTCGGGGGCATGCCGGCCGCGCCGCCGACGCACCTGATCACCTCCGGGATGGGGCTGGACCGACGTACTCTCGTCCCGTCGGAGGTGTCCGGCCTGCCGGCCGGCGTCCAGTTGAGTCACGTTCCGGGTGGGGTGCTCGCCCACGCCGGTCCACGGCCGCCGGCCGTTGCCACGACCCTGCACTGGTCCGACCTGACCAGCCCGGACCGGCCCCGGCTGGTGGTGGACGGGTCGGTCGGCGACCCGGTCGCCGTCGTGGAGGCCGTCCGTCGGGGGCTTCCGCCGGGTTCCGGTCCGCTCCAGGTGTTCGTCGCGCCCCCGGCCGCCGGCACCTCGGCCACGTCGTCCGCCGGCCTCCCCGGCACGCCCTCCGGTGCGGCTGCCCGGGTGGCGGAGCTGTTGCGGGAGCGGTTCGGCGGGCGGTTGGAACTGGTGCTGCCGGTCTCCGTGGTGGGTCGGCAGCCGGCCGGTGTCGACGAGCTGATCCCGGTCGACGCCCGGGGCCAGGAGACCTTCCCGGCCGCCGCGCACGCCTGGCGGGTGCCGCTGCGTCCGGCACCGCCCCGGCAGCCGGGGCCGCTGGGCCTGCCAGCGGCTGCCGCCGGTGGGTTCGAGGTGTACCGGGGTTGGACGGTCCGGGAGCACACCGGGGTCGTCCTGATCGCGCAGAACGGCACCAGCCCGCACACGCGCTCCCCCGACGCCCTGGCGGCCCCCGCGAGCGGGGTGGCCGTGGTGATCCAGTCCCGGGGTGGTCCCATCCCGCGCGAGGTGGCCGACACGGTCGCCCGGCTGTTGTCCGGTGTTCCGGAGGCCGACCGGGACGTCCGGGTCTTCGGTAACGAGGCCAGCGCCGGACCGGCCGCGCCCGAGCCCGACGGGTCGTCCGCGTCGGCCCCGGCGCGGCCGGCCACCCCGGACCGGCGGGCGCTGGCGCTCGGCGACCCCAAGGCCAACCTGCCGGACGTTGACCGTATCGAGCAGGGACTGCGCGCCGAGGTGGCCCGCCGGGGCGTCACCGTGCGGGACAACGAGTGGGAACAGTTGCGTGAGCGGCTGCTCAACAACTACCCGCAGTTGGTCTCCGCGGACGGGCACCTGTTCACGCTGGGTGGCATCGAGGTGCGGGCCCGCCTGCGGCCGGAGGACCCGCAGCTGGTGTCGAACCCGGCCGGCTCGTTCGACACCGAGACGCCCGGTCCGTCGCTCGACGACACCGAGGGCCGGACGAGCGAGGACGGCCGTTTCCACGCCAACCAGTTCACCCAGGGTGTCTTCCAGACCGGTGCGCACAGCCAGTCCGACGGCACCACCACGCGGGCGGTGCGGGTGCGGGGTGGCTTCAACGTCGACGTGCCGCTCGGCCCGATGACCCACTGGGGGCCCCGCGTCAACGCCACCCTCAACAAGGTCGACCAGAAGTCCGCCTACCTGATCGACGCGGAGAAGGGCCGGGTGTTCGACACCCGCGCGGATTCGACGTTCTACTCGTACGAGCCGGGATGGTCGATCGAGGCACGCGGCGACGGGCAGCCGTGGCAGGCGGTGGAGGTGCCGGAGCCGCCGGACGGGCAGGAGGCCGCCCGGCTGGTGGTGGCGATCCCCGACCACCTGCTCGAGAGCGCCGGCGAGCAGGTGGTCGCCGACCTGCCCGAGCACATGCGGGACAACCTGACGCGGGTGCCGGAGCTCTTCTCCGCCAGCAACATCACCGGTCTCAACGAGCTGTACGACCACATCATCGACCGGCTGCGCGCCGACGGCTTCGACATGTCCATCGAAAGTCCGATGCGCAACGAGTTGCAGCGCAAGCTGTGGAACCTGGAGTCCCACTTCGACGAGGCGGCGAACAACCGGCGTACGCCGGAGGCGGACGGCGCCGACGGCGCGCTGACCCGGGGCTACGCGTTCACGTTGCACGACGACGGGCACGCGGCGGCCAGCATCCGGGTGTACGGCCGTCGTCTCGGCGGTTCGGTGCAGGTGGGTCTCGGCGACGGCGGCTCCTCGCGGGTGGGCGCCAGCAGCGACAAGGCGCACATCGAGCAGGTGCGTACCGGCATCGTGGGGCAGGGCGGCGAGTTCACCCTCCAACAGTCCGCCGGGATGTCGTTCGGTGGCGCGGTGGACCTGCCGTTGGCCAGGCGTCTCGACGATCCACGGGTGTACAAGGAGAACGCCAAGCTCGGTCTCTCCGCCCGTGGGGGGATGAGCTGGACCAGCAACGACGGTGGTGGCGTCACGGTGGCGTCGCTGAACGTCGTGGTCGGCCGGTACACCGGTCAGACGGTCGGCCACGAGGTGCCGTTCGAGTGGCACGCCGAGGTGGTCACCTCGCGCCGGCCGCGCGAGTGGCCGCATCCGACGCCGGTGGTGAACGGGTCGGCGGTGCTCCGGATGTCCGAGCCGGACGCCTTCGACTACGGGTTCAGCGTCGACGCGAACGCCTTCGCCCCCGATCCCGTCCCGGGTCTGGCGGACGGTGACCTGGCGGTGGTGCCCGCAGGCGGACGACCGCGTTCGGTGCCGCACGACCAGTGGCGGCCGCGGTTGCGCAACACCGGCGTGCACCCGGAGGACACCGGCGGCAACCTGCTGCCCCGGCACGTCCTTGCGGGGCGGGGTCTGCTGGGTCAGTCCCTGCCGAACATCGACAAGCCGGCGGTGCGGCAGCTCCGGGCCGGTCTCATGCGGGTACTGGCCGGTGAGGGTTTCCTTCCGGCGGACGCAGACCGGCCGTGGGCGCACGGGGAGCAGAGCCGGCCGGCGACCCCGGATCCCGGTACACCCCTGGAGGAACGGCCGCTGCTGGGTCGGATGGTCGACGGGGCGCGGGACGCCTACGACGAGGTCGTCCACCGCGACACCGACGCCGCGATCGACAACCTGGACCTGTTCAACAAGATGGTGAGCGGCGACGGCCTGGAGTCGCACTTCGACCCGCTCGGTCAGGACGGCGCCGCGGTCGTCGACGACCCGGACGCGCCCGCCCCGGAAGCGGGCATGTCCTTCACCCTGCACAGTTGGCGCAACGCGGTGATGCGTACCGCCGAGGTGACCGTCTACGCGATCCCCCGGATCTCCGCGGACGTGGACGCGGACGGCAACTCGGTGCACTTCGAACGGCTCAGCGACGAGGTGAGCACGGTCACCCTCGGGATGTCGCTCGGTATCGCCGGCCAGGGCGCGAGCGGCAACCAGGGCTGGTCGGTGGAGGGCGGGGTGAACACCGCGCTGCCGCCGAGCGTCAAGGAGCTCGGGTCCGTCGGACTCCTGGGCGGGTCGGTGAGCCGCAACGTCGGCGCCGCCGAGCGGGTGACCCGTGTGGTCAACCGGCCGGAGCTGAAGGAGTACGGCGGCCGGGTGATGTTCGTCAACCTGCCGTACGACCTGGGGTACGTGGTCCGGATCAGCGACCGGGACGCCCCGATCGTCTCGCCGGAGCTGATCCGCGCCAACGTGCACGCCGCGCTGCTGAAGTTCAACACCGACCCGGCCACCTTCAGCGAGGTGGCCCCCGGCGACACCGCACCGTCGGCGCTCAACCAGGGCATCGTGTACTTCGTCGACGCGCACGGCCTGCGCGCCGCGGCGCAGAACCAGTTGCCACGGGACCTGACCCTGGCCGGCCGGCCGATGACCGGGCCGGTGGCCAGCCTGACCAACCACATCACCTTCCAGGCGCGGTTCAAGGAGGCCGTACTCGGCCAGTACGGCGCGACCACCCTGGTCGAGCCCGGCTTCTGGGCGAACACCAACGCCGCGCTCTCGGTCAAGGTGCCCCGTATCCGGGGGGCGCGGTTCGTCGGCGCCACCCCGGACCAGTACGTCACCGGTCTGATCGAGCTGTACCTGGCCGAGGCCGTCAACGTCGCCAACCGGTCGTTCGCGAAGGCGTTCAACCTGCCCAACATCGGCCTCGGCCACAAGTTCGGCCCGCTGAACGTCAGCTTCGGCGAGTCGGCGGGCGTGCGGGTCAGCGAGAGCGAGTCGGCGGAGACCAAGCGCGTCGGCGGCCTGGAGATGCTCAAGCTGGCCTTCGGCCGGGGGTACGCCTTCGAGGCGGAATACGACATCAACGTCCGCGCCGGCATCCACAAGCAGGTCGGGTTCGTCGCCAGCCGGGTCAGCGTGCCACCCGGGGCGGACCTGCGGGGCCGCATGATGCAGTTCATCCTGCCGGAGGCGGAGGCCCTGGCGCAGTACGCGGCCGGGGAGCTACCGGTCAGCGATGTGCAACTGCTCGACGCGATGGGCCGGTGGTCCCGCGGTGAGTTGGTGCTCAGCGGCAACACGGTGGCGGGGTTGCTCAGCCGGTGGCGTGGCGAGCTGGCCGACCGCGCCGCCAGCCGCACCGTCGCCGGTCTGCCCGACCTCGGCACGTACCTGATCCAGCAACGGGTCCAGACGTGGGCGCTGACGCTCGCCGACCGGCACGTGGACCTGGCGCAGCGCGGCGCGGTGCTCGACCCGCGCCGCCGCGCGCAGTTCGCCACCGACTTCGGGATCACCCTGGACCCGAACGCCAACCCGTTCAGCGCGCTGACCATGCCGCCCTACCTGACCCGCACCGGTGACCGCACGCTGGGCCACGCGGGCGTCGACGAGGTGGTGCTGTTCACCGGGCCGGCGCCGGCCGACGGCGGGCCGCGCCCCACCACGACCGTGCTGGACGCCGTTCGGGAACTGGTGGACGCCGGCCGGCCCGGGCTGCTCGGGGCCAGCCACGACAACTGGCCGGGGGCGGGGAACAGCTGGGGCGTGCTGATGGTCTCGCCCGACGAGTCAGTGGTCGGCGCGCTGCCCGGCGGCCTCGAAACGCTCCAGTCCACGCTGGCCGGCCAGCGCGCCAACATCGTGTTCGCCGACATGCTGCACCGCTACAACGGCGTGTCGTTCTACCTGGTCGACCAGCGCAACCCGGTGGCGGTCCAGATGTTCAAGCTGGAACTCTCGGCCACCCTGGGCGGCCGACCGCGGTTCACCGGCTGGCGGGCCGACTACGGCATCGAGAACTACGAGCACGCCTACGGCGCGACCGCTCGCATCATCGGGCAGGCGCTGGGCTGGAACCTCACGCCGGCCCGGATCGGCTTCTCGGTCGACGGCGTCCCGGTGTCCACCGCCGGGTCGCTGTCGTTCGCGCCGGGCGGAGGGCGCGGTGTCAAGGGCGCCGCGCAGGTCGTCCGGGAACGGACCGTCTACGACTGGACGGGGAACTACGAAGGCGAAGACGACATCGGCCTGACCATCAGGCTCAGCCGGGTGCAGATGCACGGCTGGCAGCCGAGCTACCTGGTCAACCAGGTGATGACGGGTCTGAACAACGCGGCGGACTGGGCGTTGCACCACGCGCCCGCCGGTTTCGCCGACTGGATCTCCCTCGCGCGGGTGGAGCCGTTGCAGACCCGTCACTACGAGGGGCGGATCGACTTCAAGGTGCCCCGAGGGCTGGCCGAGGCCACCCCCGTCCCCCGGTCGCCGCAGCTGGACCTGCGCGCGCTGCCGTCGCTACCCGGCGACGCCTACGTCAGCGGCGCCCTGGTCGACGACCTCTACCCGGCCGCCCGGCACCTCCTGGGCAAAGTGCTCGGCCCGCAGGCCAACGCCGAGCTGTACCGGGGCAGCGTGGCGCTCGACGGCCTGCTGTCCCGGCTCAACGTCGACAACCACCTCTCCGAAGGGCTGGGCGACGGCGGATACCTGCTCGGCTCGCACCTGTTCGTCGCCGGCGCGTCCAACAACCGGGTCGCCATGCGGATGTACGTCAAGCTGCACTCGCTGGAGATCATCAGCGAGCTCGCCACCACCGGCACCGGCCGGTACGCCAAGTTCGCGTTCACCACCTCGGCCACCCAGTCGCGCAACCGGTGGCGGCCCAACGTCGACGCGGAGATGTCCTACGGCGCGCCGATCGGGAAGACGCACATCGGCCCGCAGGAGGACACGACGGCCGGCGGCGGGATCTCCACCGGCGCGAACCGGACCGCGCCGGCCAGCCACAGCGCCACCTTCGACGACACCAAGCGGCTCGAGAACCACCTCAAGATGCAGGGGTTGACGTACCTGGTCCGGCTCCGCACCCAGGCGCGTTTCGTCGCGGTCCCGCACCAGCACAGCGCGTTCCACCGCGACGCCGGCCTGGCACCGATCGGACCGGAGCGGTTCGAGGTCGACGACGCCCCCGGCACCGGTTGGATGAACGGCGACGGGTTCTACGAAATGTTCGCTGACGAGGTACACGAGCTCCAGCGCGCGCTCTCCGAACGGTACGACTGGAAGGCGAACAACCCGGCCGACTGGCCCGCACCGGCGGCCGACGCCCCCACGATCGGCCTGGAGGGCCTGCTGCAACGCGCGACCCCGGCGGGCATGGCCGCCGCCCCGGTGGCCGGCCGGGTCATCGACGCCGGCACCTTCGACCCCGACCAGGCGCCCCAGCACGTGGCCCTGCTGATCCGTGACCAGCTCGGCAACCACTACGACCCGGTCAGCCCGCTCCGGCTCACCGCCAGCGCCGCCGAGCAGACCCGCCGCCGGTACGAGGTGGTACTGGACTGGGCGGTGGGCCACCTCCAGCGGCTCAACGCCATGCAGCAGGCCACCGCCGACCTCGCCGAGCTGACCGCCTGGAAGAACCGGGTCGGCAAGCTCGCGGTCGGTGCCGTGCTGCCCGCCACCGACGTGCGGCAGTTCGCCGAGCGGATCCCCCAGATCGTCGAGCGGGTGCAGGCGGTGCTGCCGCCCGGCTCCGCGCCGATCACCCCACCGGAGGAGGTGGAGCTGCTCGCCCAGGACCCGCGCACCGTGGCCCGGGTGGTGGCGTTCGAGCTGAAGACCCACCTTGACCTGACCGTCACCGACGACCAGGGCACGGCCAGCCGGTACCGGATCGACCCGCAGGGCTGGATCACCGAGCTGCGGGAGGGCCCGGACGGAACGTTCGCCCCGGTCACGGCCCCCGAGGTGATCTTCGACCTGGACCGTGACCTGAAGCTGCGGGCCGACGCGGCCGGGATCCGCCTGCGGCGGCAGATGGCCACCTACCACGAGCTGCTGGGGCGTACCCCGGTGCAGATGGACGCCGCCGCGGAGCTGGGCCCGGAGCTGGAGACGCACATCCGCCAGGCCCGGGCCGACGCCGACGACCGGGCCCGTGAGTGGATCACCGAGGGCCTGCCCGCCAAACCCGCGAACCCCCTTGCCGTCCACACCGCCCGGCACGACACCGACACCGCCCAGACCCGGGCCGGTCAGGCGCGGCGGCTGCTGGCCCCCGTCCTGCCGCCGGGATGGACCACCACCGGGCCGCTGCCCCAGGCGCCGGACACGCTGCGCCCCGGCACCCGAGTGTGGATCACCCGCCCCCAGGGTGCCGCCGCGGCACGTGTCGACGCCGACGGCACGTACCGGCTCTACGACCCGTTCGCCCTCGGGACGGCCGAGCGGACCCTCGACGCCCAGCAGTTCCAGGACGTACTCGCCGGGGCGTCGGCCGTCACCCTGGTCGAGCCCGACGTGCTGACGAGCTGGCTGCTCCAGGACGGCAACTGGGCGGCGTCCCGGCAGTTCGCCGAAGCCAACCTCTCGGCGCTGCGCGCCGACCCGACCGCGACGCGGCTGACGCAGGACCAGCAGCAGGCCCGGCCGGCGTCACCCTCGCCCGCACCGGCCCAGCCCGGCGCGACCCGGCCCGGGACTACCCCGGCACCCTCCGGCGATCCGGTCCTCGACCGGCACCGTGCCCTGCTCGACGCGATCCGGGCCGGACAACTGACCGCCGCGTACGACTACCTCGACGCCGCCGACGCGGCGGCCCGGCACCGCGTGCTCGCGGGCGCGGTGGCCGCGGTGGTACCGACCGACCCGACGGCTCCGACCGACCCGACGGCTCCGACCGACCCGGCCGCCCCGGCCGGGCTGCGGGCGCTGGCGGACCTCGTCGACCCCCGGGTGGCCCGACCCCGGCCGGGGCCGGAGGCCGTCTCCGACGCCGGCATCCTGCGGGCCGTGGCCGACATCCTCGACCCGACCGTCGGCGCACTGGACACCTTCTGGGCCATCGCCTCCGCCGCGTGGACCATCAACCCTCCGCAGAACTGGCCGGACACCCTGCAGGCCGTGACCGAGATGCCCACGGCAGCCGGCCGCGACGTGGCGACGCTGCGCGACGCGCTCGACATCATCGAGCGGCAGCGGTTGCACGGCGTCGCCGACCTGCTCGACGGCCTGAACCCGGACGACGCCGGTGCGGTCGCCGCCGCGGTGACCGCGTCCGGGACGACCGCGACCGGCCTGGCCCACGCGTGGCGGGACGTCTCCACCCTCGCCGACCTGATCCCGGCGCTGCCCCCACCAGCCGACACCTGGGCCGGGACGGCGGACACCCCACTGCCCCACGTCGTGCACCATCCGATGCCCCCGGTCACCGCCGCCCTCGACGAGTGGCTCGCCATCGACAACTGGGACGACTCCCGCGCCTTCCTCGACGGCCACCGGGCGGACCTGCTCTCCGACCGGGCACACAGCGCGCTGCAGATCCGCCGGGCGGGACAGCCCCACGACGTCGACCTCGCCGCCCGCGACGCGCTGCTCACCCTGGCCCGCTACGGTCACCTCGACGACGGATACCGGTACCTGCTCGGTCCCACCCCACCGGCGTCGACAGCGGCCGGGACCCCGGCCCCGCTGCCGGGGATGCCGACCGGGCGGCAGCGGTTGCTGACCAGGCTGCTGGCCCGGCCGGACGTGGCCGACCCGGCCGCCATGTCGGCCCTCGGCTACCTGGCGGCCACCCTCGACGGTCCGGTCGACGCCGTGGACGCGGCGATCCTGCACCTGACCGCCGACGCGCTCGCCGGCCTGAACATTCCCGACGCCGCCGTCACCACGCTGGTGCAGGACGCGCGTCAGACCCTCTCCGCGCCGCAGCGGCAACAGTGGGCCGAGACGATCCGCAACCTCGCTGACAACGCCACCGGCACCCGTGGGCCGGCACTGCGCCACCTCGCCGACCGGCTGTTCACCACGGCACCAAATCCCGATCCGGCCCCGGCCACCCCGGATGCCGAGGCTGCCCGGGTGCGGCAGGTGACGCGGGAGCGCCTCCAGCAGGCCACCCAGGAACTCCAGCGCGCCGAGGACGACCTCGACCAGGCCCGCCGGGACGAACGGGTCGCGCAGGGTGCCAGGGAGGCTGCGGAGGAGTCGCTCGACGCCGCCCGGACCGCCGTCACCATCGCCGAGGGTGAACGTGCCCGCCTTGAGGAGAACATCGACCACCTCAACCGGGCGATGCTGGAACTCGACGCGGAGGTGACCCGGCGAGAGGAACGGGAGTCAGCGGCCCGGCAGGCGGTCGACGACCTCGCCACCAGCCAGGACGAGTCACGGCTAGCCGCCGCCCAGGCAGAGCTTGACCAGGCGCGGCGGGAACTGGACGCGGCCCGGACGGCGCTGGAGAAGGCCACCGGCGACCTCCGGGACGCCGGACAGGATCTCGACCGGGTCCGCGCGGAGCTGCCGGACCTGCGCCGACAGGTCGAGACCGCGAGCGAGGAGTTCCGGGCCCGCGACATCGCCGCGCAGGCGCACACCAACACCGTCCGGGTGCTCGACGAGGCCAGGACCGCCCGCAAGGCCGCCCGGGACGCCGCACAACATCAATTCGACGCGATGGCGTTGCCGGTCCCGCCGGTCCCGCGCGGCACCCCTGGCATGGACGTCGACGCCGCACTGGCCGAGATCGCCCGCTCCGGCCACGGCCGGTCCGTCGTCCAGGAACTGGAACGCGCGGTACGCACCCGGCACGACGACGCACTCCCGGCACACGTGGTGCTGAGCACCGACCCGACCCGGCAGGCCGACAATGCCGCGACCGCCCCGGCGGACGAGTCCGCCGTACACGAACTGGACCGGGTACAACTGGCCCGGGACCTCGCCGCGAGCCTGACGATCCCGGTCGAACTGCGGGTCGTCGGCGGCACCCGCGCCGAGTCGCCGTACCTCGCCTACCCGGGTGGAGAGGTGGTGCGGCTGGACGTCACCGGCCGCCCGGAGACCCTCGACGACGCCGTGCGGCGGCTGCCGCAGCGCGTCCAGGACGACCTGGCCGCCCACCGGGGCCGGCCCGACGTGAACTCCCGGCTGGAGATCCTGCACGAGGCGGAGATCGAGTCGCGGCAGGACTTCGCCACGGCGGTGACCGCCCTGGTGGAGAACCTGAACCGACACCAGGGATACCTGGCCCACCGGTGGGTCACCCAGGCCGTCCCGCCGGTCGACACCGTCGGCCTACGAGCCTTGGCCGACGGCCTGGACACCACGGCCTGGCCGGAGCCGACCAGCACCCCGCCGGCCGGACCGGTGGAGACCGGCCGCCCCGACGCCGTGGCCGCCGCCTGGCTGGCGTACACCCCGCAGTACCGCGCCGACATGCTCGCCGACATGCTGGACGCCGTCCCCGGGCTCGGGTTCACCGTGAGCCGACCGACCCGTGAACTGCCGGCCGACCAACGCCCGGGTGCCCGGGTGCTGGCCGTGGCCGGGTCCACGGCCGCCGCCGGGGTGGTCCTGCCCACCACGCAACTGCATTGGTACGAAGCCGCCCGCGACCAGATCCACACCGGCAGCATGCAGATGCTCGGCACCTGGGCCAAGGGCCGGGCCGGCGAGGACGCCGGACCGGACGGCATCTGGTACATCGTCCTGACACCGGACGGGACCGACCGCCCCCGTGACCCGTCGCCCCTTACGCACCACGTGGACGTGGCAGCGCGGACCACGTCGACGTCGACCCCGCCGGTCGAGGCGGAGCCTTCGGCGGGCGTGGCCGGTGCGGTACGTGGTGACGTGTCGCTGCCGGGGGGTGCGGCGGCGTTCAAGTGGGCTGGTGCGGCTTCGGGTGATGCCGGGGTTGGGTCGTCGTCGAAGTGGGCGGCTGGGGTGGAGCCGTCGGTGGAGCAGGTTGAGGGTGGTTGGCGTGTGTCGTATCGCAGTGCGGAGCGGTTGCCCGGCTGGGACGAGATGAACCGGGTGCATTCCGATCGGTTCACGTGGAAGGGGCCGGCGCCGTTGCGGTTCGTGTCGACGCCGGGGGCGGAGCGTCC